>NZ_BCQV01000005.1 GCF_001552255.1 Alicyclobacillus shizuokensis NBRC 103103 | reverse complement strand
TATCGCTCACTTTCGGGTGTAGCCCGCCACGGCCTTCCGGGGGTTTCAAACCGAAGCTGGACCAGGGGGTCTTGAGACTATGGATAGGACGCAATACGTCGACCTCTTTATTGAGGAGGCCCGCGAGCACCTGCAGGCGCTCAACGACAATCTGCTGGAGCTAGAACGAGATCCGGGCAATGCCAACATCATTCAGGCCATGTTTCGCAGCGCACACACCATCAAGGGTATGGCCGCCAGCATGGGCTTTGAGCGCATGGCACATCTGACGCATGAGATGGAGGACAGGCTGGACGATATTCGCTCTGGACGTGCCACGCTTTCTGAAGCGTTTATAGACGCCTTGTTCGCCTGCGTGGATGCGCTGGAAGGGTGTCTGCAGGCGGTTATGGACGAAGGCAGCGACGCCTCGGCATCGGTCGACGAGGCCAGCCGCCGGCTGGCAGCGGCGCTGCAGTCGACGGCCAGCGCAGAGGCTGCGGCGGCTGGGGGACCGGCGGTAACAAAACCGGTGGCCGCGGCCACCCCTGCGGCTGGCGAATGGGACATTCAGGTGCGGTTTGCTGCGGATTGTTCGATGCCGGCGGTTCGCGCGTACATGGTGTATCAAGCGTTGCAGGAAGGATTGTCGGTCACGCGGACGGATCCCGCGTTGGAGCGGGTGATGGCTGGCGAATGTGGCTTGGAGTTCCACATCTTTTCAGCGTCCGGTGTGGACGTCGAGGCTGTGCGCGGCCAAGCCCTGGCGGTAGCCGAGGTGGACAGCGTGGAGGTCATAGAGGTGGCCGCTGCGGCGTCCACTGCCGCTCCCTTGCCGGGGACCGCTTCCGGCCAGGCGCAGAGCACTTCAGGTAAGGAATCCCAGCCGGCAGCGGGCGCGCCCCGTGCCACAACGGAGGCCCCCAAGAAGAACCAGCGTGCCAGCCAATCCATCCGTGTGGACTTGTCGCGCCTGGACGATGTGATGAACCGATTCAGCGAGATTGTGATGGACAAGACGCGGCTGCGCCAGTTGGCGTCCGAGCGCCAGGACGCGGACCTGGAGGACGCTGTGCACCATTTCGAACGGGTGTGCGATGAGCTTCAGAGTTTGCTGCTGCGCATCCGCATGCTTCCGGTGGACACGGTGTTTCAGCGCTTTCCACGAATGGTGCGGGACCTCGCGAAGTCTCTTGGCAAACAGGTGGAACTCCGGCTGGAAGGCCAGGAGACCGAGTTGGACAGGACCGTGATGGACGAAATCGGGGATTCTCTCGTCCACCTCATCCGCAATGCCCTCGACCATGGACTGGAGACACCGGCCGAGCGGCGCGATGCAGGGAAACCTGAGACGGGCGTTCTCCGATTGTCTGCTTATCAGCAGGGAGACGATGTGTTCATCGAGGTGACGGATGACGGGCGCGGGCTCAACCGCGAGAAGATTGCCCGCAAGGCGGTGGAGATGGGCCTCCTGCAGGCGGATGAGGCGGCCAAGCTGTCGGACGAGCAAGTGTACGGCTTGCTCTTTGCGTCCGGGTTCAGCACGGCCGAATCGGTCTCGGACGTCTCCGGTCGCGGCGTGGGCCTGGACGCGGTGTGTGACACCATTGTCGGCCTCGGTGGAGAGGTGGATGTCCAATCAGAGCCTGGGCGTGGGACCTCGTTCATTTTGCGAGTGCCCCTCACGCTGTCGATTATTCAGGCTATGCTGGTCCGCATCGAGGATGAGCGGTACGCCATCCCGCTCAGTTCATTGGTCCAGATCTATCAAGTGGAGCCGGAGCAGGTCAAGGAGAACGGCAGTCGCCGGTACATCGAATTGGGCGGGCGACTGCTCCGATTGGTCGACGCCCGGGAGTGGCTGGGGCTGGAACCGGCCGACCGCGCGCAGGACGTGATACAAGTCGCGGTGTTGGGCCGGGCGGACAGAGGCTTGGCGGTCATCGTCGACGAGTTCCTGGACACGGAGGAGATCGTTGTCAAGCCACTAGGAGGCTATCTGCAGGGACGGATTCCGGGCATTTCGGGCGCTGCCATCCTCGGTGATGGAGCGGTGGTGCTGATTTTTGACGCGGCCGCCTGGGTCGCACAGGCCGCGGGGCAGAGGTGACGGAGCGTGCAATACATTCTTTGCCGACCGGCTGGACAGGTGTACGCCATAGCCATGGACGCGGTCAAGTCGGTCGAGCGTGTGGGACGGCTGACGAAGGTGCCGAACACGAAGCCGTTCGTCAAGGGGCTGATGAACCTGAGGGGTGAGTTGACCCCGGTTATCGACTTGGCGCAGTTTTTGGATTTGGGAAAGACGCTGCAGTCCGCGCAGGCCCGCGTGGTCGTGGTGGAATCGGCGGACGTGACGCTGGGGCTGTTGGTGGAATACGCGCGGGAGGTGCGGGAGATTGCGGACGCGGACCTCGACAAGGAGGATGCGCGATCCCGCAACCAGGCGGTGCGGGCCGTTGCCAACGTGAACGGGGAGGCGGTCGGCATCTTGGACATCAACTATGTGCTCGACCCAGCTCACGGAGTGATCATGTCCACACAGAGGGATGTCTGAATTGCCGCGCACCCGCAACACATGTGGCGCGAGAAGGGCTCACGGGAGCCCTTTTCTGCCTCAACTCGAAGTCGCCCGTCGGGAATGCGTGGAGACGGGCGTTGGCTGCTTGAGATAAGTGGCGGCAGCTTCGACTACCGTCTGCGCCTGTGCGACACAATCGGGGATGCCGACCCCGCGGTATCCCGCTCCCGTCAGGAAAACCCCAGGGAGCTGTTGTTCCAACTCCTTTTCGACCTCAGCGAGCCGCTCCAAGTGTCCCACGGTGTACTGGGGCATGGACTTGTCCCAGCGGGTCACGCGTGCAAACAGCGGCTTGGCGGTGATGCCGGTGAGATCGGCCAGTTCTTGGCGCACCCGCCGGATGATCTCCGAATCATCCAGGGTCAAGCCCTGCTCATCTCCGGCACGGCCCACGTAGCCGCGAATGAGGCTATAGCCCTGCGGTGTGGTGTGAGGCCACTTGCTCGAAATCCACGTGCTGGCCGTGATAAACCGGTGTTCAACGCGGGGGGCCAGAAAGCCGGATGCGTCCAGTTGCGGTATGTCTTCGCCCCGGTATGCTAATCCCACCGTCGCTGTGGAAGCGTACGGGATGGAGAGTAGATGGTCAGCCGTCCGCAGCCAGGGTTTGAGCAGTTGTGCGGTCACGAACGCAGGTGTGGTCAGGATGACCGCATCGGCCTCAAGAACGCGTTCGCCGTTCGGTAGCCGAACCCGAATTCGGTAGCCGGCTTCAGTCCGGGTCAGGTCGACAGCCTGCGCTTGAGTGAGCAGCTGGGCCCACGTGTGCAGTTCGTCGTACAGGCGTTCAACCAGTGTCGCAAAGCCACCACGCAGGGCGACAAAGACGCTGCGGCTGTTCTGCGTTGCAGCGGACTCAGCCTGCTGTCTACGCAGCGCGGCCGCCGCCAGGATGAGGCTGCCGTGTTGCTGTTCCATGCAGCGGAAGTGCGGGAACGTGGCGTCCAGGCTGAGCGCATCCGCCTGCCCCGCGTATATACCAGCCAGGAGCGGTTCGCAGAGCCGGTCCACCCACTCATCACCCAGCCGCCGGCGGAGAAAGGCGCCGACCGATACGTCGCCGTGTTCCGCCAGCGGCGGCAGGGTCAAATCACGAAGCGCGCGCCACTTGCCGCGCGCGGAGATGACGTCATTGCCCCACAGGGCTTCCCAACGATGGGGGATGCCCATGTACGTACCTGCTGGCAGCAGCGCCAATCGTCCGTGCGAGACCACGTAGGTGCGCTGCACGGATGATCCGGACGGCACAAGCTCGGATTCAATTCCCAGGGCCCGTACCAGCGCCATACCCGCCGGCTTGCGCGCCAGCATGGAGTCCGGCCCGCCTTCCAAGACAAACCCGTCCTCACGGTACGTGAGCAGCTTTCCGCCCAGACGGCTGTCGGATTCCACTAGGACGCACTCCACTTCAGGTGCGGACCCCGCTTGGCTGGCCTGTTTCAGGTAAAACGCGCTGGCTAAGCCACTGATGCCACCGCCGACAATGACCACGCGTCGACGCCCGTTCATTTCTCAGCCCTCCCCGATTCGGACCCTCGCCTGTACACCAGGTCTGCCAGCACGCGGATGAATGCCGGGTCGTCGTTGAGGGCGGCCGTTCGTACCAGACGGATTCCCAGCTCATCGGCGAGTTGCTGGCATTCGATGTCGATGTCGTACAGAATCTCCAGGTGTTCGGACACAAACCCAGCCGGGCAGATGACCACCTCGCGCGCACCGGCTCGCGCCAACTGGCGGAGCACCTCAAGGATGTCCGGACCCAGCCACTCGTCCTGGGTGCGCCCTGCGCTTTGCCACGCGTATACCGGCTGCTTCAGGTGCAGCCGTTGCGCCACCGCTTCTCCCGTCTGGCGCAGCTGCTCTGGGTATGGGTCGCCCCATTCCAGGATCTTTTTCGGCAGGCTATGGGCGCTGAAGATGACCACGGCGGATTCTGGGTGTACTGTCTTGGCCAACGCCTCGCTCACACGCGCGCTCAAAAGCTGGATGAAGCCCGGATGCAGGTGCCAAGAGCGGATGGCATGGACGGTGAGCGGCGTGTCCGCGGCGGCCTGCTTGACATCTTGCAGATAGGTTTCGATGCTGAGACGGGAGTAGTGGGGAGCCAAGACGATGGCGACGGCATCGCGGATTCCGTCTTCGACCATGCGGCCCGTAACGTTGGCGAGAAAAGGCTGGGTGTGCTTATAGCCGAGGTACACCTGCGCTTCCACCTTGCCGTCGGCATCCAGTTGCCGCTGCAGGGCTTGCGCTTGCGCTTGGGTGATCTCGTTGAGCGGCGAGACGCCGCCGATGGCCTGGTAGCGGCGCAGCAAATCGGCCAACAATTCGGGTGTGGGCTTGCGTCCGTGGCGGATATGCGTATAGTACGCCTCGACTTCGTCCAGGCTGCGCGGCGTGCCGTAGGCCATGAGCAGGACACCGATGCGCGCGTTCATGCTCTCACCCCCACCTCGGCCAGCTTTTGCCGACTGTATTCGTGGACGAAAGCCGCCAGACGCTGCAGCTTGCTGCCATCGGTCAGGCGGTGCACGCCGTGTCCCAGGTTGAAAATGAATCCGGGATGGGACAGTCCGGCATCGAGGATGGACCGGGCGCGCGCTTCGATGACCTCCCAGGGAGCGAAGAGCAGGGTTGGATCGAGATTGCCCTGTAAGGCAATTCCATCCCCCACCCGGCGCGCCGCGTCCGCCATGTCCACGCGCCAATCGACGCCGATGACGGTGGCCCCGGTCTCGCGCCAGATGGGCAGCAGTTCTCCCGTCGTCACGCCGAAGTAGATCAAGGGCACCGCCAACGGCCGCAGGTCTTCCATGATGCGCCGCATCGTCGGCAGCACAAAGCTCCGGTAATCCTCCGGCGCCAAACTCCCGACCCAAGAATCGAACACCTGGACTGCGTCGGCTCCGGCCTCAATCTGCGCCCTCAGATAGCGAACGGTGACGTCCGCCAAGGTGTCCATCAGGTCCTGCCACAGATCAGGCTGGGCCCACATCATCTGCTTGGTCAGGCGGTAGTCCCGCGATGGACCGCCTTCAATGAGGTAACTCGCCAGGGTGAATGGCGCCCCCGCAAAGCCGATGAGCGGAACGGTCAGCGTTCGCTTCAATTCTCGGATGGTCTCGAACACATATGGCAGTGCCTCCTCGGGTTCAAACCGATGCAGGGACTCCACATCGTGGCGGTCCCGCAGCGGTTGGGCCAGCACCGGGCCGATGTGTTCCTGAATCTCGAACTGCCTTCCCATCGCCCCGATGGGCAGCGAGATGTCAGAAAAGAGGATAGCCGCATCCACACCCAGCTGCTCCACCGGAAGGCGTGTGACCCGGGCGCACAATTCCGGCTCCTGGCAGATCTGCAGCAGCGAATACCGTTCCCGCAGTTGCCGGTATTCCGGCTGGTAGCGCCCCGCTTGACGCATGAACCAGACGGGCGCGGCGTCCACCGGTTCGCGCCAACAGGCCCTTAGAAATCGACTTGACCTCGACATGAGCACCCTCTTTTCTTCTGTGCAAGCCCACTAACAAGCCCACCGCCAACGCGTCCACGGCCGCTTGAGATGGTTGCAAAAGGCGCGGCGGTGCGCGCAGCTTGGTATCCGTTCCATCCCAGTTATACTCATTCCCCGGACAGGCTTGCAACCAATACCAGGCGCACATAGGACGCCCGCGTGCAACTGTCGCTTAACGGTCACAACCATGATGAGCTATAATAAGGAAGACGACCCTTTCGGTCTCCTCATTGCATTTGGGAACAATTTCCCAAGGAGGTATGGAGATGGCGATGGAACTGGATTTCTATGCGATGATGGTCCAGCCGATGCGCGACGAGTTGACGCAAATTGGCTTTCGTGAACTGCGTACACCCGAAGAGGTGGACGAAGCTCTGCAGAAACAGGAGGGCACCACGCTGGTGTTTGTCAACTCGGTGTGCGGTTGTGCCGGCGGCATTGCCCGTCCCGCCGCGGGACAGGCGCTGCAGCACGACAAACGACCGGACAACTTGGTGACGGTGTTCGCCGGTCAGGACAAAGAGGCGACGGCGCGGGCCCGCGAATATTTCGAGGGACTGCCGCCTTCCTCGCCGTCGATGTTCCTGTTCAAGGACGGCAAGTTGGTCGGGGCCCTGCACCGGCACGACATCGAGGGTTCCGATGCCGAGACCGTGGCGGGCAAGTTGAAATCCCTGTTTGACGAATTCTGTGCCTGACCGGCTGTACGGGACGGCTGGGCTCGCGGTCGGTCCGCGTCCGGGGTGCCGACCACCCGACTCTCGGGTGGTCGGTTTCCTTCTTACTTACTTAAAATAGAATCGGGCCGCGAGTCCCACTCACGCTCGTGGAGCGGATGTCGCACCTGAGGAGGCGTCTATGGCTCGAAAACACGGAATGGAAGAGTATTTAGAAGCCATCTATGTCCTGGAAGGAGAAGGGGAAACGGTCATCCCCTCCCGGTTGGCCGACTACCTGGGCGTGGCTCGGCCAACCGTGACGCAGACCGTCCAGCGTCTGACCCAGTCTGGCTACGTGCACACGGGCGAGGGTAAGGAAATTCAATTGACCGAGACCGGACGCCAGCGGGCCGAACAGGTGGTGCGGCGGCATCGCCTCCTGGAGCGTTGGTTGACGGACGAACTCGGACTCGATTGGGCTGACGCCCACGTGGAGGCCGGGCGGCTTGAACACAGCATCTCTCCCCTGGTGGAGCGCCAGTTGTTTGAGCGGCTGGGGCACCCGACCACCTGCCCGCACGGCAACGTCATTCCCGGGTCCGGCGCTTCGCAGCCGGCGGGGCAGCCGTTGTCCGAGGTCGCGGCGCCCGCGGACGTGAAGGTCATCCGCATTGTGGAGATCGCGGAGGAAGATCTCGACCTGCTGCGCTTCTTGCACAAGGCCGGCATCATCCCCGGCAACCGGCTGCATTTGGCGCGCGGGATCAATCCGTACGAGGCCGGCATTGAAGTGGTGGTCGGCGGGACCACCTACGCCTTGGACGAGACTGTGGCCCGCCGTGTGTTGGTGCAGCCCGCCTAACCTGGGCATAACCAGCAAACCTTTCGTCCACCTTAACGAGGGTATCCGATTCTGGAGCCTATGCGCGTGGCAGGGCGCGAGCAGAGAGCTGGCTCTGTTCCCCGGAGCAAGCTGCACCGGCACTGCGACCTGCAAGGTGGAGGAGTGTTTGCCCGTGAGTTTTGCTGGGAAACGTACATTCTGGGGCTGGTTGCGCTGCCTGACGGCGTGTTTGACGACTGTGGCGTGGACGGCAAGCGTGGCCTTGGCGCGAGAGGAGGCTACGCAGCGTGTCTTCATCAACGCCCGCGCCGCCGTCGTTCTTGATGCCGAGAGTGGGCGGGTTCTGTACGCCAAAAACGCCGACGAGCCCCGTTACCCGGCCAGCACCACCAAATTGATGACGGCGATTTTGCTGGTGGAGTATTTGCATCTGAACGATCCCGTGTACATCAGCGAGGCGGCTGCCCACCAGCCGCGGGTACGGCTCGGATTGCGTCCCGACACGTACATCACAGCCGAACAGGCGCTCCACGCCCTCATCATGAAGAGCGCCAATGACGTCGCCTACGCTGTTGCCGAGACTGTGGGCGGATCGCAGTTGGGGTTTGCCCGCATGATGAACGTGAAGGCACGGCTGTTGGGCTGCACGCACACCAACTTTGTCACCCCCAACGGTCTGCACGAGGATGAACACCAGGCTTCGGCCCGCGATATCGCGCTGATTCTTCGCGAGGCGGTCCGCCATCCCGAGATTGTCCAAGCCATGCAGACGCAGCAGTACACCATAGGCGACAAGACCATTCGCAACGGCAACCGCCTGATCTATCTGCGCGATACCCCGTTTGGCGAGGTGGTGGGCGGCAAGACCGGTTACACCACCAAAGCCATGTACTGTTTGGCGTTTGCCGTGCGCCAACATGGACGCCTGCGGATTTCGGTCGTGCTCGGGGCGCCGCGCAAGAGCGCGATGTACCGGGAGACGCAGCGTTTGCTGGGCTTTGCGGCGGATAACCGAGCTGTCCAACTTGTGTAGGGACCCGCGCATCGGGTCGAACGGCTGATGCACAAGCAGGCAGCCAGGGTCAACACCCCCGGTCTGCGGCCACCGTTTCATACGCTCGCCTCTCCCACCCCCTTGCTCATTCACCGTCTGCCAACCGATTGCGGTGTGTGCCACATCGAAACAAGCCGTCCCCGAATATGTTGGGGTGACGACGCTGCGCGGGGGCGGAGGACGGATTTCGCGCCTTGCGAAAGGAAGCTGCTTGAGCGGAGCGATGGGGGTGACACCATGCGGCGGTCGGTTGCCTTGGCGTATGTGCTGTGGTTTTTCTTGGGGTACCTCGGGATCCACCGGATGTACTGCGGGCGGGTGGTGAGCGGCGTGGCCATGTTGACCCTGACCATCCTCGGCGGCGTCACGTTCCCTATCCTGATTGGCCACCTGCTGATGTTCATTGTCGGCGTGTGGTGGTTGGTGGATCTGTTCTTGACGGCTGGGATGGCGCAGGAGTCTCGGCGCTGACGATGGTGCGGCCGTCACCTTGCTCGTCCCGGTGCCGGTCTGCTATGCTTTGGGGATAGATGTATGACCGCGCATATTGGAACGATGATGCAGCCATGGGGGGATGCGTGTATGCGCGAGCTGACGATTGGTGGCGTGCGCATCGAGGACCCGGTCATTTTGTCGCCCATGGCCGGGGTGTGCAATCCGCCCTTCCGCCGTCTGGCCAAGGAGCTTGGGGCCGGCATGGTCTGTGCCGAGATGGTCAGCGACAAGGCGCTGGTACACGGAAACAAAAAGTCGCACAAGATGCTGACCATCCTGCCGGACGAGCACCCGGTCAGTCTGCAATTGGTGGGGTATGATCGGGAGTCGATGATTCGCGCCGCCGAGATGGTTGGCGAAACCAATGCGGACCTGATTGACATCAATATGGGCTGTCCTGTGTTGAAGATTTACAAGAACGGATCGGGCGCGGCGTTGGCGCGCAATCCCGACTACGCCGCCTCGATTGTGCGGGCTGTGGTCGACCGCGTGGACAAGCCGGTCACTGTCAAATTCCGCAAGGGGTGGGACGACGACCACGTGAATGCGGTGGAGGTGGCGCAGGCGGTGGAGGCGGCCGGGGCCAGCGCAGTCGCCGTGCACGGTCGCACCGCCAAGCAGATGTATAGCGGCCGCGCCGACTGGTCCATCATCCGGGCAGTCAAAGAGGCGGTGCGCATCCCGGTCATCGGCAACGGGGACGTCGCCAGTCCCGAGGACGCCGAGCGCATGTTCGACGAGACAGGCTGCGATGCAGTGATGATTGGGCGTGCTGCGCTGGGCTATCCTTGGATTTTCCGCGAGGTCGTCCACTACTTGCGCACGGGTGAAAAACTGGCGCCTCCCAGTGTAGAGGAGCGCATCCAGACTGCCATCCGTCACCTGGAGCTGCTGGTCGAATACAAGGGCGAAGACATCGGGGTCAAGGAGATGCGCAAGCACGCGGCCTGGTACCTCAAGGGACTTCCCGGATGCGCGGAGATGCGCGGCGTCATCAACCAGCAGACCACCCTGGTGGGTATGCGGGGCTGTCTTGAGTCGTTTTTGGACGACATGCTCTCGAAGGCGTCTTGACGCGCTGGGCGGCAGGCCATAGGCCCGCCGCTGGTGTGGCCGGTGAAGCACCAGCGCTGGTCGGACCGGCAAGCATCAGCGGTCTGAACCCTCCACGCGTGCGGTTCACTCTCCGCCTTGCACCGCGTCCAGGGACCGTCCCAGCGTTTCCCGGCCGAAGATGAGCACCACCAAGAAACCCACAATGACCGCGGCGAAGAAGATCGTGAATACGGCCGTGATGCTGACGCCGCTGCCCAACAGCGCACCGACCAAGAACGGGGCGATGATGCCGCCGATGCGGCCAAAACCGGCGGCCCAGCCGATCCCGGAGGCGCGAGCGAAGGTGGGAAATTGCTCTACTGTAAATATATAGGTACTTGCGAACGCGGCCAGCATGAAGTAGTTGAGACACAGGCCAAACAGGATCAGCCAGAATGTATTCGGCGCGTACCCAAATCCAAGGGCGGACAGGGCTGTGAGCAGCATGGCCTGCACCAGGATGCGCTTGCGGCCCCACTTCTCCACCAACCAGGCGGCCGTTAGATAGCCGGGGATCTGGGCGATGGTCATGATGAGCACGTAGCCGATGCTGTGCACCAGGTTGTAGCCTTTCATCGTCATCACCGACGGCAGCCACACCGACATGCCGTAATACGCGAAGTTCATCACCAGCCACAGCACCCACGTGACCAGCGTCCCGCGCAGAATCCCGGGGCGCCACAGGGTCGCGATGGAGTGGGCCATCGACCTGCGCTGCAGAGCTTGAAACTTGGGTGTCTCCGGCAGCGATTGTCTCAGGACGAGCGTGAACAAGGCGGGAATCGCGCCGATTAAGAACACGACGCGCCAACTGGTCCAGGGGACGACAAAGAACGAAATCAGCGCCGCTAACAGCGATCCGCCCGCCCAAAACGATTCTAAGAGCACAACCCTGCGGCCGCGGACCGGCTCGGGCGAGGATTCCAGAACGTAGGTGGTCGCCACCGGCAGTTCACCGCCCAGGCCGAGTCCGACGAGAAAGCGCAGGACGATGAACACGGCCAGGCCGCCAGCAAACGCCGTTAACCCCGTGGCCAGGCTGTAGATGAGGATGGTCCACATAAATACAGTGCGACGCCCAAAGCGGTCGGCCAGGGACCCAGCAAATGCCGATCCAATCGCCATACCGATGAAGCTGACACTCCCGAGTACGCCCATGACGCTGGGGCCCAGGTGCCACAGGGCGGCAATGGACGTGAGCACGAACGACAGCAGGGCGTTGTCCATCGAATCGAACAACAGGCCGATTCCGGATACGGACAGAAGGCGCGCTGCCGAAGGCTGCCGCTCACCGGCCACAGGGGACGACACGGTGACGTCGTTCATCGCGGTCACTCCTTTCTCATCAAGTTTTTTGGCGCCCGCCCAAGGGGCGAGATTGGTACCGACATATGCCGCTATGGGCACGGTTGTGCATCCGACGGATGGGGCGGTGGCCCAGACCCGGTGCCGCAGGAAACGGGGGGGGGGGACAAGCGTGCGTTCATTTCGCATTCTGCACACGGCCGACGTGCACCTGGGTTCACCCATGGCCGGCTGGACGCAGCAACTGCCTGAGGCTTGGCGCCAGCGCATCCGCAAAGCCGCAGACGGTGTCTGGCAGCGGATTGTTGATCTGGCGCTGGCCGAGCAGGTCGACGTGGTGACCATCGCAGGTGATCTGTTCGACCGTTCGGACGCACCGATGGCCGTCCATTTCGAGTGGCTGCGCGGTTTCGAGCGGCTGGCCGCGGCCAACATCCCGGTCGTGCTCTGCCACGGCAATCACGATCCGCTCGTCTCACCGCCCCCTGTCCCCTGGCCGGATCTGGTGCACGTATTGCCGGCCGCCCCCGTTCTTCCCGACGCATCGTACGTGGCTCCCTCGGTGTATCTGTCGCTGGCGCCCGACACGAGGATCCAGGTGAGTGGTTTTTCCTATCCCGCCCGCGCCCTGACACCGTCTCTGGCCTATGCCTTCGTGCGCGACCCGGACGCGGATTTTGCCGTGGCGTTGTACCACGGCGCGGTCGGTTCGGCGCACGGGCACGCGGCTTACTGCGCGACCAGCGAGGCGGAACTGGCGCAGCGTGGGTTCGACGTCTGGGCGCTCGGCCACATCCATCAGCCCCAGGTGCTGCGCGGGCAGCGACCGCTCATCGTCTACCCAGGCAATCCCCAGGGGCGCGGCCTGCAGGAGACCGGGCCGCGCGGCTGCATCTTGCTGGACGTGTCTGCGCAGGGGGCGGTACAAACCCGCTTCTGTCCAACTGCCGACCTGGTCTGGATGGAGTGCGAGGTCAGGATAGAAGAAGACTCGCTGGCCAGCCTGCGCCGGTCTGTCCTGGAGCAGCTGGGCGCATTGTGCAAACGCTGCCCAGGTCACTGGCTGCTGGTGCGGGTGCGGCTGGTTGGAGAGGGCCGGGTGGCCGCGGCGCTCGCTGATCCGGCCGAGGTGTTGGAGGCGTTGCGTCAGGAGGTCGCGGCGCGTGCATGGCCGCTGTGGGTGGTCGCGCTGGAATCTCAGGTCGCTCCCCCATTGGACCTGGAGACGCTCGCCCACAGCCCGGAGCTGTTGGGGGAATTGGTCCGGGTATACCGCCGCTATCGGGAGCAGCCGGAAGCGGCGAGAGATTTGCTGCGGCAAGAGTTGGCGGACGTGTTTCACCACGGCAACGAGCTGTCTGTGGACAGTCTGTCTGACGCCGAGGTCGCGGAACTGCTGGCGGCGGCCTTCCGTTTGCTGGCGACATGGGCTGTGCAGGAGGGTGCGGGATGAAGCTGCGGCGTCTGGAACTGTATCAGGTCGGGCCGCACAACGGGTTGGTGCTGGAGAACGTAGGCGATGGCTTGACGGTGGTGTGCGGACCGAATGAAGCAGGCAAGAGCAGCTTGCTGGCCGGGCTGCGTGGGGTCTTGTTCGGCCTCGTGGTCAGCGCCGAGCCGAAGCCCGCCTGGCGGCAGGGGGCGCACGGGGTGGCCGTGGTGGTTCGCGATGGCGAGATTTGGCGCATCGAGCGCAGTCTGGACCGCCGGCGGCGGCCACTCGTCCAGGGCCCGGACGGCCGCAGGCTGAGCGGCGAGGACGCCCTGCGTCGGGCCCTGCCCGAGCTGGGATTGGTGGAAGATGTAGCCTACCAATCGGTGTTCACCTTCCAATTGGCAGACTTGGTGGCGCTGGCCCCGGATCAGGGCCAGATTCGCGATCAACTGTTCACGGTCGGCCGGCTTGGCCTGCGCTCCGCGGCGGCCGTGGAGGACGAACTGGCTCGGCGGACAAAGGCGCTGTTCAATCCGGATCCACGTGCGCGCCGGCCCCGGTTGACTCAGTGCTTGCAGGAGTGGCGGGAGCTTATGGAGGCCAGGAGCCGGGCGGACGACTCCGCGTCGGCGTACCAGGCCGTGCAGGCCGAATTGGAGCGGCGGCGGGCCGCGCTGGCGGAAGTGGCGGAAAAACGGGCGGTGGAGACCGAGCGCTGCCAGCGCCAACGGTGGCTGCTCGGACTCTATCCTCTGTTCCTGGCCAACGTTCGCGCCGCGGCTCGACTGCAGGCCGTGTTGAGCGGCATCCAGCCGAGGCCCGAAGGGCTGGGGAGCCCGGCGGATGGGACTCAGACTGGCGGACACCCGACGTCCGCCAACGGAGTCGCCGCTCCGGACGGCGCTGACCTGGGGACGGTTGCCCAAGCCGCCCTGGAGCGGTTGCGCGCGTGGGCCGCCGCTGCCGCCGAGTGGTCTTGGCGCCTGCAACAGCTCGAAGATCTGCTCGCCCGCGTGTCGGAGGAGACGGCGGCAGCGGCCGCCACGGCCACCACCTTCACCTGGTTTCAGGAGCCCGCCTTGGCCGGACTGCCCGTTCCCACACACGACCTGGTCGCGCTGGAGGCGCTGGTGCAGGAGGAGGACCGCTTGCTGCAGCAGCTGGAGGCGAACCAGCGGGCGTGGCAAGAAGCGCAGGTTGTCCAGGCGGATCGGCGCAAACAGCTGTTGGAGCGGGGATTCGTCGAGGCGGACGCGGTCCAGGAGCTGGCGCGGCGCCAGGCGGAGGCGCAGCGCCGCCTGGCCGAGTTGACGGCTGACGCCGAGCGTGTGCAGGTGATGTTGGCGAAGGTGCGCGAGCGGACGGCGCTGGAGCGCGAACGGGCTGCGTTGGCGCAAGCGCCGCGGCGGAGAAGGCCGGTGGCCAGGCGGGGGGTGCTGTGGTTGGCCGGCGGTTTAGCCTTGGCGGCCGCCGTGGCGGTTGGGCTGCGACAGGAGTGGACACCGGCCGGCAGCGCCCTCTTGGCCGCCCTGTTGGCGCTGTGGGTAGCGGCCCGGGCTGGTGCCGGACGGGCGCCCGCCGACCGGGAACAAGCCGAGCCGGGCGCGCGGCTGGCTGAGCTGGACGAACGCCTGGCTCGCGTGGAGGCCGACCTGGAGCCATTGGCGGCCAGGCTCGTGCATGTGGATGTGGAGCGGCTGGAGGAACCACTGCTGCTCGATGCGGGCGCAGCGGTTGCGGCAAAGCTGCGGCAACAGGAACAGGTGATGCAGCAGGCGGCGAGCAATGAACAGTTGGTGCGGGCCTGGCAGGCGGCCTGCGCGCAAGTGCAGCGGATGGACGAGGCGCGCCGGGCGGCCCGGGCCGCGCTTGTCGCCCATAGGCGGGCCTTGGCAGATTGGTGCCGGGAGCACGGCGGGGCTGGGGACCCGCCGCCGCAGCGCGCGCGCCAGGTGTTGGAGGAGTTCCGGCGCTGGGCAGAACTGTGGGAGCGCCGCCAGGCGTCCGCCCGAAACCTGGACGAAGCGCGGAAAACGCTGGCAGAGCTGGCGGCGTGGTGGTCGGCGCGCGGCCTGGCGGACCCACCACCGGTCCACGCGGAAGACGCGTCTTCGCTGCGGTCGCATGTAAACCGGGCCCAGGCGCGGCTTAACGCCTGGCGCCGCCAACAGGAAGACAAGCTGCGCGAACTGGAGGAGGCGCTCCTCAACTGGCGGCGCGCGCACGCGGAAGCGGTGGGACGCGCCGGGGGTGAGGAGGATTGGGTGGCCGCCAGCGCGCAGCTTCGCGGGGAGACAGAGGAGTCCATCCGAGCCCGCTTGGACGACGCCCTGGAGACCGTGGGCAGGTTGACGGAGCGGCACGACGACTTGGTCAAACAGATGGGCGAGCTGGAGGCGCGTCTGCGCGACTGGCCGAGCGGCACCGATTTGGAGTGGCAGGTTGCGGCTCTGTCTGAGCAAAAAGACCTGCTGGCCAAACAGTGGGCGGTGTACAGGCTGGCGCAGGCGCTGTTCAAGGAGGCGGCAGCCCGTCACGAGGCTCTCCGGCAGCCGCGTGCCCTGCGCTGGGCTGGGGAGATTCTCGCGCGCGCCACCGACGGGCGATACCCGCAGCTGCGGGTGGAGGAATCCGCTGACGGCCAACGTCGTCTGTTCGTGGTGGACGCACAGGGACAGAGGTGGGATCCGGTGGCCCTGTCGCGGGGCACGCGGGAACTGACCGCGTTCGCCATTCGGCTGGCGCTGATTGCCGACTATCGAGAGCGCGGCGTTCACCTGCCTGTCGTCTGGGACGATCCGTTGGTCAATCTGGATCCTCTGCGCCGCTCGCGTCTGCTCCGCCTGATCCTGGAGGTTTCCGAACAGCAACAGATTCTCTATTTGACATGCCATCCTTCGGTCGTAGAGTGGGCTCGCCAGCAGGGTGTGGACGTGCGGATGATGTCGTCCCTTCCGTTGCCGGCGGCCCCTAGACCGGCTGTGGCTGCGGGCCCGGACCGGTGACGACTCGGCGAGGGTGCGGCAAGATGGGGTGTGCCGTTGTGGGCAGGACGAAAGCATAAAGTCCCATCGCAGAACGGGATGTGTGCCATGGAAAGGAGCTGGGCAAATGGCGAGTTTGGAGATTTGGGCGGGACCGGCTGGCAGCGGCAAGAGCTGGCGTGTGGCCGACGCCATCCGGAGTCGGATTGAGCAGGACCCGTTGGGACCACGCCTGTTTTGGTTAGTGCCGGAAGCCGGCTCCTATGCCGCCGAGCGCGCCTTGCTCGGCGCCGTGCCGGCGTCGCTGCGGGCCGAGGTGTTGAGTCTGCGGCGCCTGGCCAAACGGCTGCTCGAAGACGTGGATCCGGAAATGGTGCCGATCAACCGCACAGGCAAGCGGTTGTTGTTGGCTGCTGTCTATCAACAGTCGGTGCAGGAGCTGCAGGTGCTGCACCGGGTGGAGCCGTCGGTGCCGTTTCTGGATGCGATTCTCGACACGTTTCGAGAGCTGACCGAACACCTCGCCTCTCCTGGCGAGATTGCCGCCCGTCTGGAGGAGGCGGCAGGCCGTGCCGGCGTCCTGGATCATCCTACGCACCCTGCGCCGCCGACGGACGAGTTGGCCGCCAGCCGCTCGCTGTTCGGCAAACTGCGCGACCTTTGCTTATTGTACGTGCGCTACCGTCAGGAGCTGGACGTGCGGGGACTGGCGGACGACGATGAACTGTTGCTGCGGGCGGCCGCGGCATTGCCGCAGTGGACGCACCTTGCTGGCGCGGAAGTCTTCGTCGACGGGTTTACCGACCTGACGCCGGCGGAGCGGGAATTCGTCCTGGCGTTGGCGGAGCGCTCGCAGCGGGCCGTGCTCACGCTGCCGCTAGACGGGGAAAATCCGCAGCGGGCCATCTGTGCGTCCGCCGAACGGGTGCTGCAGGAGCTGTGCGAACGAGCGCGGGAGCTGGGGCTGCCGCTCTGCGTCCGCTCCATGCCGGTCCCCAGCCGCCGCTACCAGCGCCGTCCGGACCTGGCGATGGTGGAGCGCTACGCGCTGGCGGATGACCACCCGGAGACCAAGCTGGCGGCCACCCACATTGAGGTCGCCGCTGCGCAGAGTCGGCGCGTGGAGGCCGACGGTATCGCCGCCGAGATAGCGCGCCTGGTGCACCAGGAAGGATATCCATACGGCGACATTGCGGTGATTGTGCCCCGCCTGGACGAGTACGCGGCCCTGTTGGAAGAGCGCTTCACCGAGCACCAGATTCCCTCTGACAGCGACGTCTATCCGCCCTTGGCTAGCCATCCGCTACCCCGCTTCATCCAGGCCGTCCTGGCGGCCGTTGAGGAGTCCTGCTCCCTGGAGTCGATGCAGCGTTTGTTACGCACCTCCTTTTGCCCCTTGTCCATGGCGGAGGCGGATTGGCTGGAAGTGTACTTGTTGCGCCACGAGATCGAGGGCGTGCAGGTGTGGGCGCAGGCGGAGGCGTGGCGGTTTTCCCAGCAGTCGGAAGCCGGTTTTCGCCCGCCGGAGTCGTTGGCGAATGAGGACGCCCAGGCGGACGAGCTGCGGCGCCGCATCGGCGGCTTCTTGTTGCCGTTCCTGACGGCCCTGGCGCCGTCCCGTGTCAGCCCAGACACGGTGGCCCGCCAGCTCTGGGAGCTGTTGGAACGGGTGCACGCCCGCGCACAGATGGCCAGGTGGCTTGTCGCCGGCCGGGTGGCGGAGGAAAACCCGGTGGCGGCCGGGGTGCACGAGCAGGCGTGGCAAAAGGTTCTCAGCCTGCTCGATGATTTCACCGCCACCTTGCCGGGGTGGATGCTGCCGCGCAGCTTCCTGTTTCGCCTCATCCGCGCCTCGTTGGAGGGGGAGACACTGGCCACCATTCCCACCGGGCTCAACCGGGTGTTCATCAGCGATCACGCCCACGCTGCGGGATGGGAGCGCAAGGTGGTGTTTGTCGCCGGCGCGTACGACGGTGCGCTGCCGCTGCGCGTGCATGAGACGGGACTGCTGCGGCAGGAGGAGCGGGAGCAGTTTCAACAATGGTTTGGTCGACGGCTGGGCGGGACGCTGGCCGACCGGCGGGGAGAGGCGCGCACCGCGACGTATTTTGCTCTCACCCGCGCCTCTGAGCGTCTCTATCTCAGCTATCCGCAGAGCGACGCCGACGGCCGGGAGCTGCGGCCCGCCCGCCTGCTTGAGCGGTTGTTGTCTATGTTTCAGGAGGGAAGTGTGCGCGTGCGAGTGGAGCGCCCGCAAGGGGACGACGCGCCGGCCCGTCGGCCGGGAGCGGAGTACCTGACCGCAGACGCACATTCCCTCCCCCCCATTCCTCCGACGCCCGCGAGCGCGCTGGCGGACACCATCGGCCGGATACGCCGGGGCGCAGCGGACGCAATCGATTGCGCTGTGCTGCAATGGCACCTGCAGCGGCCCCGCTGGGCCGAGGACGTGGTCAAGGTGTTCGGGGGCCTGACGCAACGAGCCAGTGCCGCCCCGTTGTCTCCCGCCCTGGCGCGGGAACTGTACGGGCAGCCGCTGACCGTCAACGTCTACCAGTTGGAGACATTCGCCGCCTGCCCTTACCGGCACTTTGCCGAGTACGGACTGCGCTTGCGCGAGCAGGAGCTTCAGGACCCCACCCCCGCCCTGCGCGGTTCCCTCATCCATGACACCTTATATGCGCTGGTGCAAAGACTGCAGGGGGACATCGCGGCCTGGCGGCGGATGACCGATGAAGCGGCGCGGGCGGCAGCGCGCGAGACGTTCGCCGAAGTGCTGGGGCGCGCCCAGGCGCAACTGTGGCGGCGCAGGGCCATCAAGCGGCAGCAGGCGGCGGAGGCGCTGGCCGTCATCGAGGACGCCGCCGTCGTGTTGACGCGGCACATGCGCCACGGCCGCTTTCAGCCGGCGTTCATGGAACTGTCCTTTGGGGATCACGAGGATGACGTTTTGCCGTTGTTTGAGGTCAGCGGCAAGAACGGACTCTGCGTGCGGTTGCGCGGCCGGATCGACCGTGTGGACGTGGTCAGCGACGGGCAGGCGCAAGGGTTTCGGGTGGTGGATTACAAGTCGAGCGTGCACACCTTGGACCTGACGGAGGTCGCGCACGGGTTGCGCCTTCAGTTGCCCATCTACACGGCGGTGGTGGCCCGGCACAGCCAGGCGCTGTTTGGCCAGCCACTGACGGCGGCGGGGCTGCTCTACTTGCCCATCCGGCGCACGCTGCCTGCGGATATGGTGCCGGTGGCGGAAACGGAGGCGAATGAGCGGGCCTATCAAGAGATGCGCAGCCGCGGCTGGCTGCTCGCCCACGACGACCTGGTGCTGGCGATGGATGAGCGCCTGCGCCAGGGGGGCACCGAGCTGTTCCCGGTCCTGTACAACAAGGACGGAAGCTGGCGCAAGACAGCGCCGGTGCTGACCGAGGACGAATGGCGGGCGCTGATTGGCCGGGCGGTGGGCCATGCGGCAGAGTTGGGGGAGCGCATCGCGGCCGGCGAGATCTCCGTCTCCCCCTACGAGACGGGGCGCAAGAACGCCTGTGAGCACTGTCCGTACGCGGCACTGTGCCACCTGGACGTGCGCTGGGATACGCGGCCGCTGCGCCGGCTGGAGCCGTTTTCCCGCGAACGGCTACGGGAGTGGTCGGCATACGCGGATTGGGAAGGGGAAGCAAGCGATGGAGGTTCGCAATGAACGCTGGTCAGGCCCGCAGCTGCGGGCGATAGAAGGGCGCGGTCACAACCTGTTGGTCTCGGCGGGGGCCGGATCAGGCAAGACGTCGGTGTTGGTCGAGCGCGTGGTGCGCCGGGTGGCCGGGGAGAATCCGGTAGACATCGACCGGCTGCTGATAGTCACCTTCACCGAGGCAGCGGCGGCCGAAATGCGCAATCGCATCGCGACGCGGCTGGAGCAGCTGTTGGAGGAGGCGCGCAGTGGCCGGGAGCAGGGAGCGGTGCGGCGCCTGTCCCGGCAACTGTTGTTGCTCGACCAGGCGCAGGTCTCCACCTTGCACAGCTTTTGCTTGGAGATTGTCCGGCGCAACTTTCTCACGTTGGGCATGGAGCCGTCCTTTCGCATGCTGGACGAGGACGAGGCGGCGATTTTGCGCCGGGAGCAGTTTGAACAGCTGTTGGAGCAGCGTCTGCAGGGCGACGAGCAGGGCCGGTTCTCCGAGATGCTGGTCCGCTTTCGGGCGGCCGATCCGCTGCGCCTGATGGAGCTTGTGTTTCGCTTGGACGAGTTTGCGCGCAGCCAGCCGGATCCGTCCGGGTGGCTGGAGGGCGTGAGCCGGATGTACGCACAGGCCCGCAATCAATCGTTCTCGCAATTGCCCTGGTCGCCGGTGTTTCTCAAGTGGCTCGACGACGAGTTGGCGTACGCTGCGAGCCTCTGCACGCACGCCCTGAACCTGGCTGCAAAGGCGGACGAACTGGCGCGTTACGCGGACAACCTGGCGGCGGTGCGGGATGCAGTGGACCAGTGGCGCCGGGCCCTGGCCGAGCAAGGGCTGGATGCGTCTCTGCCGCATGCCGCCGCCCTGTCCGGTCTGCTGGCAGCGACCGTGCGCGGCAAGGACCACCCGCACAAAGAGGAGGTGCGGCGGCTGCGCGACACGGCCAAGAAGTCGCTGCTGAAGGTGATGGCCATCGCGGGCCGCGGTGAGGCGGCGCTGCGCCAAGACATCGTGGAGCTGGCGCCCAGCGTGGAGCGACTGCTGCAGTTTGTCAAGGACCTGCAGGTGCGCTGCGACGAAGCGAAGCGGCGTCGGCAGGCGCTGGATTTCAGCGATCTGGAGCACCTGGCGCTGCGGGTGTTAAGCGACCCGGAGAGTGGCGAGCGGGAGCGGCTGCGGCGGCGGTTTGTGGAGGTGTTCGTTGATGAGTATCAGGACACCAGTCCCATCCAGGATGCGCTGTTGACCGCTGTCAGCCGCCCGGAGGGCAACCTGTTTGCGGTCGGAGATGTCAAGCAGAGCATCTACCGGTTTCGCATGGCGGAGCCCCGGCTGTTCCTGCACCGCTACCACACCATGGGGCGCAGCGAGCCGGGCGAGGTCGTGGAGTTGACCGCCAACTACCGCAGCCGCGGCGAGGTGGTCGACGCGGTCAACTACCTGTTCATGCAGCTGTTCGTCCCCGATTTGGGCGGCATCGATTACAGCGAAAACACGTGGATGAAAGCCGGCGCCGAGTATCCTCCGCCGACGGGGCAGCCCGTCCTGGCCGGTCCGATAGAGGTGCATCTGATTGAGCGCGCGAACACGGACCGTCCCCGTGAGGACGAGCCGGAGGCGGAGACCGCAACCGGGCGTGATCCGGCACACGGGGAGGCGGATGCGGGCGGGGCCGAGGCGGACGCCCCTTCGCTTGAGGACCTGAGCGCGCTGGAGCGCGAAGGCGCCGTGATAGCCCGTCGCATTCAGGAGCTGATGGGATTGGTGGAGGGGCATGCCCGTCGCTCTGTCTGGGATGCGGCCGCCGGTCAATATCGTCCGCTCCGCTACCGGGACATCGTGATTTTGCTCCGATCCGCCCGCGGCCGCACCAATGTGCTCCTGGACGTGTTGGCTCGCCACGGGATTCCGGCCCATGGGGCGACGTCCACCGGGTTTTACGGGGCCCTGGAGGTGCGTTGGTTGACCAGCGCCCTGTTGGCGGTCGACAATCCGCGTCGCGAGGTGGCACTGGCGGCGCTGCTGCGTTCGCCGCTCGGCGGTTTTTCGGATCACGAGTTGGCTCAGATCCGTCTGTGTGCGCGGGGCAATTACTACGAGGCGCTGCGCCGGGCGGTGGCGGCGGCACGGCACCGTGGCGACGGAGAGGCTGCCCGCGTGCTGGCTCCTGACTTGGCGGCGCGCCTCACCGATTTCTGGAGCCTGTTTCAGTCCTGGCGCCAGTTGGCGCGCCAAGATTCAGCGGAGGCGGTGCTGCGGAGAATATTGGCCGATACTCGTCTGATGCCGTTTTTGTTAGCGATGCCGGGTGGGGAGACGCGCAAGGCGAACGTGGAGCAGCTCCTGGACCAGGCGCGCGCCTTTGACCACACCTCGAGTGACGGTCTGTTCGGCTTCGTGCGCAGGCTTGGCGACCTGCAAAGACACCAACTGGATGCTGGTGGAGCTCAGGCCATCGCGGCGGGCGAAGACGTGGTGCGGGTGATGACCATCCACCAGAGCAAGGGGCTCGAGTTTCCGGTCGTGTTTGTGGCCGATTTGGGCAAGTCGTTCTACCAAGACTCGCAGGAGAAATCATATCCGCTGCACCCGGATTTAGGATTGGGACCGCAGTTCGTCGACGCCGGTGGGCGTCGGCGCTGGCTGACCATGGCTTCGGTGGCTCTGGCGGAGGTCAACCGACGCGAGTTTCTCGCCGAGGAGGCGCGGGTGCTGTATGTCGCCCTGACACGGGCGCGCGAGCGGTTGATCCTGGTGGCCTCGGCGACCGACCTGCGGCGCCGCATCCGGTGGGCGCGGCAAGGCGTACCCGAGGCCGGGCGGACGCTGCCGGGCTTCTGGCTGCTGCGGGCGGCGGGGTATCTCGACTGGATACTGCCGGCGCTTCTCCGCCATCGCGACGGGGCGACGCTCCGGCAATCGACAACCGAGGCCGACGAGGGGGACCTGCGGCCACTGGCGGGTGTCTATGACCACCCGGCCCACTTTCAGGTGCGGCTGTGGAACGCGGCGCCGGACGCATCAGACCGTGTGCCGGCGGACGCTTGGCAGGTCGACAACGGGGAGGCAGCGCCGCCCTGGCCGGACTTGGCCGCATTCTCCGACTGGATCTACACGCACACGACGCCGTCGGCGCAAGCGGCGGTGGCGGCGGCGCTCGCGGGGGCGAACGCCAGGCGGGGGCTCACAGAAGTACCCGGGAAGGTTTCGGCGACCGACTTGCGTCGTTTGTGGGTGGCGCAGACCCGTGGCCACGGGAAGGCGCCCGGGCTGTCCCAGAGCGCGGCGGAAGGCCTGCTGGAGACGCCGCGCTTTACCGGGGCGCCGGCCTCTGGGCGGGCCAGTGGCAGCGCCTACCACGCGGTGATGCAGCACCTGGACCTGCGCATCCCCGCCACCCCCGAAGCGGTGGCCGCCGCGGTCGACGAGCTGTGGGCCAGCGGGCGCATCACAGCGGAGGAGCGGGCCGCCGTGAAGGTCGAGGACATTGTGGCCTTCCTGCAGTCCGAACTGGGGCAGCGGGCTCGGCGGGCGCTGCGCCTGTGGCGGGAACAGCCGTTTTTCGCCCGCCTCGAGGTGGCCGATGCACCGACCGGCGGAACGCCGGGAGAAACGCCGTTTGTCGTCGTCCAAGGGGTCATCGACCTGATGTTTGAGGATGTGGACGGATTGGTGCTGGTCGACTACAAGACGGACAAGGTGGATCGGCAGGCGGTGGAGCGGCAAGCGGCCGAGTACGCGGCCCAGGTGGCTGCCTACCTGCGCGTGGTGCGAAGCGCGGCCGGAGGCCGACCGGTCAGCGCTTGGCTGTACTTTGTCCAGGCGCGGGCCGCCGTGCCGATGGCGGATGTGGACCTGTCGGCCGTGTTCCAAGCGCCGGCAGGGGAGGACGGCAGCGTCCTGTCCGCGTTTGACAAGTCTACGGATGTCCGTATAGAATGACACTGAACAAGCGCTTGTTTGTTGGGACGAGAGGTGGTCCGATGGCGGGACGAGGCCGCCGCCAACAGATTCTCGAGGCGGCGAGTGTACTGTTCAGCACCAAAGGGTATCACGGCACGACCATCCGGGATATCGCGGATGAGAGCGGTCTGCTGTCGGGCAGCCTGTACGCGCACATCCGAACGAAAGAGGATTTACTATTCGAGATCACGGATGCGGTGGCGGACGCGTTCCTGGAACGGCTGGCGCCGATTGTAGAAAGCCAAGCCGCGCCCGAGGAGAAATTCCGATCCGCCCTGGCTGCGCACGTGGCGGTGGTCAGCGACAACCTGCCGGCGGGCGCGGTCTTCTGCCACGAATGGCGAGCGCTCGGCGACGAGCGGCGGCAGGTGATTCAGGCCAAGCGGGACGCTTACGAACGCCTGTGGGACCAGATCATCCGGGAGGGTGTGGCAAGAGGCGACTTCGCCCCGGAACTGGCGCGTTTTTCGCGCATCGTCACGCTGTCGGTGGCGAACTGGTTATACCAGTGGTACCATCCGGACGGAGATCTGAACCCAGACCAGGTGTCTGAAGCGTTGGCTGACGTCATCCTGAACGGATTGTCGAGGAGGGAAGGCTGATGACCGAGGCGGTCAAGCCAGAGGACGAGGCGAAACTCGAAGAATTCATGGCCCGTATCGAACGCGGCGAGAAGATTGAGGCCACCGACTGGATGCCGGACGAGTATCGGCGGATCTTGCTGAAGTTTATTCAGATGCACGGCGTCAGCGAGATCATGGGGGCGTATCCCGAAAAGGAGTGGGTGCCCAAGGCGCCGACTCTGCGCCGCAAACTGGGGCTGATGTCGAAGGTGCAGGATGAGGTCGGCCACGGCCAGCTGTTGCTGCGGGTGGCCGAGGAGCTGGGAGCGCCGCTCGGGGTGACGCGCGAGTCCCTGATCACGGACATCTTCCACGGGCGCACCAAGTTTCACAACGTGTTCCACATGGAATCCCCGACCTGGGCGGATGCCGGCGTGATCGGCTGGCTGGTGGACGGGGCCGCCATCATCGCCCAGACCGCCCTGCTCGACACCTCCTACGCGCCGTATGGACGGGTGCTCAAACGCATCTGCGCCGAGGAAAGCTTCCACATGCAGCACGGCGAGTCCATCATCCTGGCGCTGGCCGAGGGTACGAAAGAGCAGCGGCAAATGCTTCAGGACGCGGTCAACCGTTGGTGGGAATCGCTGTACTTCTTCTTCGGACCGCCGACTATCTCGCGTTCGGCTGAACTGATGATGAAGTACCGCATCCGTGAGAAGACCAACGAGCAGCTGCGCCAGAAGTTCCTGTCGCGTTATGTGCCCCGCGTGCGTTCGTTGGGCTTGACCCTGCCCGACGAGAATCTGCGTTACGACGAGGCGACCCAGACTTGGTCCTACACAGAACCGGACTGGGAGCGCTGGGGGCGCATGGTCAGGGACAATTCCGGTCCCAAGTCAAAGGAGCGCATCGCGCTGCGCCGGCAGGCGCATGAAGGCCAGCGCTGGGTGCGCGAAGCCATGGTGGAGTCGCCGCAAAGGGCGGCCGTTTGATAAGGCGTTGGATGAGGCGGCGGGAAGCGAGCCGGGAGGTGAACCGGATGCGTTTGCAAGAGGCTGAGGGCCTGTACCATCCGTATGAAGTGTTTGTTCAGTACGAGCACCTGCAGCACCACCAGCACGTCGGGAGCGTCTTGGCGCCATCCCCGGAGGTTGCTTTGCTGATGGCTAGGGAAAACCTCCTGCGGCGTGAGCGGGCTGTGAACGTGTGGGTTGTGAGAAAGGACCAGATTCACGCCACGGCCTATGGGGACAGCGACTTCTTCGCTCAGGAGTTTGACCGCTCGTATCGCCGCGTCGATGGGTATTCGGCAGATAACGCGCGCAAGTGGAAACAGTTCAAGCAGCGGGCGCTGGAACTGGAAGACATGTTGGGGGACTGATGTGGGGATGGCACCTGTTGTGAGCAAGCCGGCCGAGGTTGCTCTGCACCCAGGTTATCGGGAAGTGGTGGTGCAATTTCTGACCGAGCTGGCGGACGACGAGTTGACGTTAGGCCACCGCGACTCCGAGTGGCTGGGATTGGCGCCGGACATCGAAGGGGATATCGCGTTCAGTTCAATAGCTCAGGATGAGGTCGGCCATGCGGCCTTCTGCTTTGACCGGATTGCTGAACTGACCGGGCAGGAGGCGGATGTGTTGGCCTTTGCGCGGTCGGCGGCGGAGCGCCGCAACGCTCGCCTGCTGGAGCGTGAGAACGGCGATTGGGCCGAGACGATTGTACGTCACTACCTCTACGACACGTTCGATCGACTGCGCCTGCAGGCGCTGGTCGAGAGCAGTTATCGGCCGCTCGCCGAAGGCGCTGTGAAGATGCTCCGTGAGGAGTACTACCATCGCTTGCACATGCAAACCGTGTTGGCACGGCTGGGGCGCGGCGGTGAAGCGCGGGAGCGGGTGGAACGGGCGCTGTACGCGCTGGCGGACGAGGTGGGCAGCCTGTTCGCCGGAAGCCTGCAGGACGCCCGCTTGACGGACCTGAGGATTCTCAGAGCCTCCGGGAATGACATCGCTTCCGCTTGGTGTGAACAGGTGGCTGCAGAGCTGGAAGACTGGGGCCTGCCGGTGCCCGCCGGTCTGCGCACCGTGCGGCCGGCGGCGGATGGTCGGACAGTCCACGGGGCGGCATTGCAGCAGCTGTTGTCGGAGATGGCGGAGGTGTACCACACCGACCCACAGGCCACTTGGTAGTGTGCCGGCGCGGTCCATCTCGCCAGAGCGCAAGGGGGAGGGACATGGATTGAGCAGAACGGAGACGGAACCCAACCTCGGGCCGGACGGACAGGACCTTCGCAGCCGTGTGGAGCAAGCTTTGTTGGATGTTCAGGATCCGGAGATCCCTGCACTCAGCATCGTCGACCTGGGGATGGTCAACAGCATGCGCTGTGAGAACGGGCGCGTGACGGTGAGTTTGACGCCCACCTTCCTCGGTTGTCCCGCGCTGGCCATCATCCAGCATCAAGTTGAGAGGCGTTTGCGCCAGGTGGAGGGGATACACTCGGTGGAGGTGGAGTTTGTCTTCACTCCACCCTGGACGACGGAGCGCATATCCCCCGTGGGGCGTGAGAAATTGCGGGAGTTTGGCATCGCTCCGCCGCCGTGCGTGCTGGCCTCGGCTCAACTCGCAAAGCCAGCGTGCCCCTATTGCGGATCCGAGGAAACTCGGTTGGAGAACCTATTTGGTCCGACCGCTTGCCGCTCTCTCTACTACTGCGAACACTGCCGGCAGCCGTTTGAGGCCATGAAGCCGGTGTGAGGAGTTTTCTGTGAGAATCTCACGAAACGAGACGCCGCACGTACAGGCGGGCTTTGTACAGGCCGCGTGTACGTGCGGCGTATTTTGGCTATAGAGGGCGATGGGCCCCGGAAAAGGAGTGGAGCGAGATGGGTCTCGCCAGAAGCACGTCAGGAGGGTGATCCGTTGGTCAACTCGGGCAGCCACTGCTTCATATTGCTGCTGGCAGCCTTGTTGGTGACCAATACCTGTTGTTCGTGGCAGACCACCAGCAGGTCGGACACATCGTACAGGAACACCTCGTGCTTGGGCGCAAACACGATGGAGTTGTTGGCTTTGAGGGATTTGACGCGGCCGAACAGATAATTGCCGTTTTCGTCCCGATTGAGCACGCGTTCAAGCGCCGTCCAGGAGCCCAGGTCGTTCCAGGCGAAGAACGCCGGCACCACGGCCAGGGAGGCGTGTTCGCGTTCGAGCAGGCCGTAATCGATAGACAACTTGGGCAAGGACAAAAATGCCTCGCTGCGAGCCTGCCGGTCGCCAAGTTCGAACAGGGCCGCGTGCTGCGGCAAGTGGCGGCGAATGGCGGCAATGCCGGTATCGCTGGGAATCGCGAAGATGCCGCAGTTCCACAAGTAGCGGCCGGATCGGACCATGCGCAGGGCGGTCTCGCGGTCTGGCTTTTCGTGGAAGCGTACGACCGGGCAGACCGGGCGATCGTCGCGCTCGTATTCAATGTACCCGTATCCGGTCTCTGGGTAGTTTGGGACAATGCCAAAGAGGGTGATACGGCGTTCGCTCTCCGCAGTATGCAGCGCTATGGACAGCGCGTCGTCCCACTCCGGGCTGTCGACGATGTGATGGTCGGCTGGCGAGAACAAGATGACGTCGTAGTCGCGACCGAGTTCGGCTAGGCACAAGGCGATGGCGGCAGCTGTGTCGCGCCGCGCCGGTTCCACAAGGATGTGGCTGCCCGTGACCGCCGGCAATTGCTCCAATACGGTATCGACAAACGCGTCCTGTGTGA
Organism: Alicyclobacillus shizuokensis NBRC 103103; assembly: GCF_001552255.1. Taxonomy (GTDB): domain Bacteria; phylum Bacillota; class Bacilli; order Alicyclobacillales; family Alicyclobacillaceae; genus Alicyclobacillus_G; species Alicyclobacillus_G shizuokensis. The sequence goes on along the minus strand of NZ_BCQV01000005.1, from coordinate 89,655 downwards.
CGATGAAGATGTCGTCGGCTGGGAATCGTTTACGCAGGCGCTGATAGGTCTCCTGCAGCATCGAACGATTGCTGACCAAGGGGAGAAACTGCTTGGGAAGTTCTGCCTTGGAATAAGGAAACAGGCGTTCGCCCGCGCCTCCGGCCAGAATGACCGCGGCTTGCGCGTGCGTACGGGTTCCTCTGGAAACCATCAGAGTCCGCTCCATTCGCTCTCGACCTCCTCTTTCACTTTGCCAGCGCCTTGGCGACGGCCGCTCACAGCGCGCTGCGACGAGCGCCGCTGTCGTGTTCGGCAATTTGCTTGCGCACCGACTCGGCGAGGGTTGGATTGTCCATGGCAAAGGAAATGTTCGCGCGCAGCCATCCCTCGAGGTTGCCGATATCGTGGCGCATGCCTTCAAACTTGTACGCGTACACCTTACCGTCCTGGGCCAGGCGCTGAATCGCGTCCGTCAACTGCAGCTCGCCCCCGTGTCCGAGCGGGGTTTGCTCCAACACCTCAAAAATGGTGCTGGGCAGAATGTACCGTCCGAGCACGGCCAGATTGGACGGCGCGTCGGCCTCCGTCGGCTTCTCTATCACGTTGTGGATGCGGATGCGGCTTCCGCTGGACGTGCTGCCCTTGCCGGGGTCAACGATGCCGTACTTGGACACGTGGTGCTCCGGCACCGGCTGGACACCGACTACGGCCGTCTGGGTGTCGTCGTACACGTTCATCAACTGCTCTGTGACCGGGGTGCTGGACTGAATGATATCATCTCCGAGAAGGACCGCAAACGGCTCGTCACCGACGAACGATTTCGCGCACAAGACAGCGTGCCCCAGCCCAAGCGGCGTCTTCTGGCGGACGTAATGGATGTCAACCAGGTCCGATATCGCCTTGACCTCGGTCAGCATGGTCGACTTGCGGCTTTGTTCCAGATGCAGTTCCAGCTCAGGCGAGCGGTCGAAGTGGTCTTCAATCGCCTTTTTCGTCCGGCCGGTAATGATTAGAATTTCTTCGATGCCGGCGTACACCGCCTCCTCAACGATGTACTGAATGCAGGGCTTGTTGAGAATGGGCAGCATTTCTTTCGGTACGGCTTTGGTCGCTGGAAGCATCCTTGTGCCGAAACCGGCGGCCGGTATGACGGCCTTGCGGACCTTCATCGAAGTCACCTCTTTGGACACTCAATCGACACTGCGTGGGATGACATGCGCGGGCATGGATCTCATCATATCCTGCCAAACTAACTTTCATTATACTATCACATTCCCGGGTGCGGGTTCACTCTCCTGCCTGCTTGCGCCGATTCACGTACGCCTCGAGTTCTGGGTCCAGAATACGCAGGCGGACAGGCGGGAGGTGGAGCGTCTGCACCTGTGACGGGGGCAGGGTCTTCGTGCGCCACTTCTCCGGTACCTGCGCGAAGGTGCGACACACATCGCGCGCGAGCCGCTCAATGTCCAACCCGCAGGCCGTCGGCCCCGCCGCTTCCAGTCGTGGCCTCCCGCGCGACCACATACGGATCGCCCCGCGCACGTTGCCCGACTCCAGATGGTACAAGCAGACAGCCGCTTGAATCAATCCCTTCAACACCTCCGGGCGGCCGCTGTCCAACCAGAGGGATTCCAGGTGTTCGTGGCAGGCGAAGTAGTCCCTGCGTTCGTTGAAGTCGTACACAAAATCGCCGAGTCGCTGGTCCATGGGGCCCCCTCAACGCGATTGGAGATTGGCGCGGTTTTCGCTATGATCCATCATAGCATGGGACGGAGGGATTATATGATGACGAACTTAACCAAACACAAGGTCATCCTCGATGTGGATACGGGAGTGGACGACGCGCTGGCGATTCTGTACGCCCTTGCCGATCCAGACATAGAGCTGTTGGGCATAACGACGTGTTTTGGCAATGTCGATGTCGACACGGCGACCGACAACACCCTTGCCGTCCTTCACTTGGCCGGCGCCAGGGTGCCGGTTTACCGCGGATCGGCCGCCCCGCTGCTGCGCGAATGGGAGGGGCCTGTGCCCTGGATACACGGGGACAACGGCATCGGCGGCGCGCCCCGGCCTGCCCACGGACGGAGCGCCGAGGCGATGGACGCGATGTCGTTCATCCGCGAGGCCATTCGCCGATACCCTCGAGAGGTCACCTTGGTGCCTGTGGCACGGATGACCAATCTGGCCAAAGCGTTCACCTTTGATCCAGAGCTGCCGCGCCTGGTCCGGCGCGTCGTGATGATGGGCGGCGCCGCCGCTTGCCCGGGCAACGTCACGCCGGTGGCGGAGGCGAACATCTGGGGGGACCCGGAGGCGGCGCAACTGGTGTTCGCGTCCGGGGTTCCCATCACAATGGTCGGGCTGGATGTCACCATGCAGGCGCGCCTGACCCACGCCCATCTGGACACCTTGACCGATTCCACGCCCTATGCGCCTTTGTTGCGTGAGGCGGTCGGGTTTTACATGAACGCGTACCAGCGTGCACAGCAGTCGGAGCAGGCCTGGTGCGCCTTGCACGATCCGCTCGCGGTCGCGATGGTGTCCGACCCGACATTGTGCCGCACTGAGCGTCGGCATGTGGCGGTGGAGACGGAAGGCCGCTTGACCGCTGGCATGACGGTCGTGGACTGGCGTCCCGCCGCGCCCGCCGCGGCGAACGCGGATGTCTGCGTCGACCTGGACGTGGCCCGGTTCTTGGCCAGGTTCTGCGAACGTCTGGGCATGCGAGCGTAGCTGACCCGGGTCAGCCCAGGTACTGGCGGAAGAATCGGACCAGCCGCTACGCCCGTGTTTCCCTTCCTGCATGGGCAGGTTCAGGTCACTCTTAAGGTTGGGGTTTCAGGTCGTCCACAGGGGGGAGGTGAGCATATGGGAGAGTGGACCTGGCTGCATACACTCTTTCCCCTGGCCGACATCGAGTTGATGCAGCCGCCCATCGACGCCCGGACTGCCAATGTGCTGGTGCGCACGGTACGGCATTTGCCACGGCCGCCCATGGGCGCGGGGGATGCGGAAAACTGGTACGAGGTGCGGGTCGCGCCCCACAGTGTGGCCCCGTTTCGCGGCGGGCCGTGGCTGCACCGGTTTCGTCAACAGGATCTGGAACAACCAGGCGAGGAACTGGCCGCCTTCCGAGCGGCACTAGCGCAAGCGATTCGCGATTGCCAAAGGTAGCAAAATGCTACGGGAGCCGTTGACGCCTGAGAGAGAGCTCCCGTATACTGAAGGTGTACCATATGTACCGGTACACACGGACAATCCAGTGCGACAACCTTGTATGATAGGGGTTCATTCCCATGTGGTTGCGTGTGGACGCGCGCTCATCTGTGCCCATGTACCAACAGATTGTGGACGAAGTCAAGGCTCGGGTGGCGCAAGGGCTGCTGAAGCCGGGGGACCGGCTGCCGTCGGTGCGTGAACTGGCTGGGATGCTGACCATCAACCACAACACCATCGCCAAGGCGTACCAGGAGTTGGAACGGCAGCGCGTCATTGAGGTGGTACGCGGACGCGGCACCTTCATCAGCGAGACCGGTCAAGCCTCGGATGTCCAGGCGCGCAAGCAGACCATGGTCGACACCATGCGCAAACTGGTCGTCGAAGCGCATCATCTGGGTATGAACGAGACCGATCTTTTGCGGCTGTTCCAACGTGTGTTGGCACAGTGGCGCGAGCAGCGGGAGGGGGAGAAGTGAAGGGGACCGAAACTTTGCCGACGCTGGCCATCCAAGCGGTCGGCGTCAGCAAACGATTGGCTGGGCGCCTGGTGGTGAGTGGGGTCGACTTGAGGGTGCCGCAAGGCAGCGTATTCGGCTTGGTCGGTGCCAACGGCGCCGGCAAGACCACGCTGCTGCGGCTGTTGATGGGGTGGTACCGGCCGGACGCCGGCCAGTTGACGGTGGCGGGCCAGCCCATGCTCGGCGAGACGGCGGACGTGCGCCAGCGGATGGTGTACGTGGGCGAGGATGGGAACGCGTTTTCTCGCTTCACCGTCGCCGAGATGTTTGCTTACGCCAGCCGACTGTACGAAAGATGGGATGGAGAGCGGTGCCGGCGTTTGGCGCGCGCTTTGGAGCTGCCGGCGCACCAGAGACTGACCCGCCTGTCGGCCGGGATGCGGATGCAGGTGAAGCTCGCCGTGGCCTTGTCCGCGCGTCCATCGATTCTCCTCCTGGACGAACCGACCAACGGGCTCGATCCGGTCCTGCACCATCAGTTCCTGCAGCTGCTGGCGCAGGAAGCGGCGGACGGGGCGACGCTGGTCATGGCGACGCACAACCTGACCGACGTCGAGCGCATGGTGGACCATATCGCCTTCATGTTCCAAGGCCGCATCGTGTATGCCGGTGGACTGGACGACTTGCGGCAGCGCGTTCGCCAAGTGCGGGCGGTGTTGAGCGCCCCGTTGCCCATTCCCCTGCCTCCGGATTTGGCCGCCTGCGTTTGGGATCTGGAGCAATCGGGACGCTGGTGCACGCTCACGGTGGAAGGGCCGACGGAACCGGTGACCGCCTACCTGCGCGACCAGGGGGCGGAGGCGCTGGAAGTGGTCCGCCTCGATTTGGACGAGTTGTTTCAGCATGTCATGCAACGGGAGGGGTATGCGCGGGATGGACTCGTACTTACCCAGAGCACTCATCTATAGAGAGTGGAAGGAGCAGCGCTCCTGGCTGATCGGCGGCACAGTGCTCATCCTAGGCGAACTGTGGCTGCGCCTGCTCGTCGTGGCCCTGCAGTTGGCGTCGGACAGCGGTTTGCCGCCACGGGTAGCCTGGGCCGGGCTTTGGTCCTACGTCTCCAGCAGCGTAGAGCAACTGTCAAGCGAGGGAACGACGGGGGCGGTCGCTGTGCTGACGATGATGGCGGTGGCCACCCGTCAAGTGGCGCGGGAGCGGGCGCAGGGCGACCTGTTGGGAATCCTCATGGGGCCGGTCAAGCGCGCAGACCTCCTGCGCGTCAAGTTTGTCGTCGGCTGCGGCTGGATTTTGTGCACGCTCAGCCTTTTGGTCTTCCTGCTCACCATCCTGAATCTCACGGCGCCAAAGCCAGTCTCTGCAGGCCAAATGGCCGCCTTTGCCTGCGACAAGTTTTCGCTGTGGATGGCTTTTTACGGCCTGGCTTTCATGGTCTCCTGCGTCGTGTCCGGTGCTGTCCCGGCCTTCTTGCTCACCGCCCTGTTGGCGGACGTGCCCGTCTGGCTGCCGGGATTGGTGGCGCTCGTCATCCCACCTGAGATGAAGTCTGCCACCTGGCCCGACGTGATGGCGCCGCTGTCCCCTTGGACCTGGCTGTCGGCGGCGGTGCCCATCCCGTGGTTGATTGTGCTGTGGCTCTTGTTTCTCGCTTGGTTGGGATATTTCGTCGGTCAGCGTGCATTCGCCCGCATGCTTGCCGAAGACTTTGACGCCCTGCTGGGATTGCCCGCTCTGTGGCGGTTGGTGATTCCCAGCGTGAGCGTCCTTCTGGGATTGGTGGTGGCCACAGCCACCAGCGCGCGTACCGGCCGATGGGGGCTCGTTCCCGTTGTGTTTGTGGTGTGCGTGGCGCTGTTGTGGGCGGGCCTTGACGTCGCGCAGCGGACCTTGCAGCGCGGTACCTGGCAGCATCGCCGATAGTGCCCTGCCATCAGAGGAGAGGAGGAAGAATCGTTTGTCCGTTCTTACGCTTGAGGGTGTGTCGAAACGAATCGGGAAGCGCTGGATTGTCGAAGACCTGAACATGACCGTCGAAGACGGTGAAGTCTATGGCTTCCTCGGTCCCAACGGAGCCGGCAAGACGACCACCATCCGCATGATTGTCGGCCTCGCCCGGCCAACCCGCGGCCAGATCCGGCTGCTCGGCCAGGACGTCTGGCGGGATCGGCGGCAGGCCATGTCGGCGTTGGGCACGATAGTCGAAAACCCGGAGGTCTACAGCTACCTGACCGGGCGCCAGAACCTTTTGCACTACGCCCGCTTGGCGGGGTTGGGGGACGCGCCCAAGCGCATTGACGAAGTGGCGGAGATGGTGCGCCTCAAAGACCGCCTGGACGAAAAAGTGAGGCGCTACTCGTTGGGCATGCGGCAACGGCTGGGGGTGGCCCAGGCGCTGTTGGCGCGTCCGCGGCTGCTGGTGTTGGACGAACCGACCAACGGGCTGGATCCGGCCGGCATGCGCGAGTTCCGCGAGTTGATGCGGGCACTGGCGAAGCAGGGGACGAGTGTGTTTGTCTCCAGCCACCTGCTCAGCGAAATCCAAATGATGTGCGACCGTGTCGCCATCCTCAAGGGCGGCCGGGTGGTCGGGGAGCACACGGTGGCCGACTTGACTCAGGCGGCGACCGGCCGGGTGCGGCTGCAGGTGGGGGATGTGGTCGCAGCGACTGGCGTATTGGCGGCGGCCGGCTGGTCCGACGTAAAGACGGAGGGGCAGACGCTCATCGTCGAGGCCGAGCAGTCGGACGTGCCTCGCTTGGTCCGGGCGTTGGTGGCCGGCGGCGTGGACCTGTATGCGGTGGAACCGCAGCGGGAGTCGCTGGAGCAGGCGTTCTTGGAACTGACGGAGGCGCAAGGCGTAGAGAGCATGGCCGACAATCGGTCGGTTCGAGGGGGCGAGCAGGGTGCGTGAACTGGTGCGGGTGTGCCTGAACGAGTGGATGAAGTTGGTCCGGCGGCGGCGCCTGTGGGTTGCCAGCCTGCTCGGGGTGGCTATGGTCGGGCTGTTTGCCTACGCCACCTATCACAACTATCAGATGCAGCAAAAGTACAACTCGTTAGCCGCCTGGCGGCAGCAGTTGGTGGTGGACAAGCAGCGGCTGGCCGATTTGCGGCGCCAGCAGCAACACCCGGCGAAAAGCCACGCAGAGCCCGGTGCCCCAGACGTGGCCCAGCAGATGCAAGAGGTGCAGGACTCCATCCGCCAACTGCAGAAGCAGATTGCCGAAGCCACAAAGAGCGACGCCCAGTGGCGCCAGGAGCAGGCGAAATCGGTGCGTGCGGAGCAGAAGAGCCTGGCGCAACTTCAGGCGCAGACCGCGCCGGCCAGCGGCCTGCCCGCGGCCCAACACCAGTCCGACACCGCGCAGACGCGCCTCGCCCTGTTGAGCGATACATACCGGCTGACGCACAACGTGCGGCCGCTGCCGAGTGGGTCGCAGGACCCGTACACCATGGTGATGGAGTTCACGCAGTTTTCCGCCAGCGTGTTTCTTCCGCTGCTGGCCGTCATTCTCACCGCCGATTTCGTCTCCGGCGAGTCGACCAGCGGCACCATCAAACTCCTGTTGGTCCGGCCTGTCCCGCGTTGGAAGGTGCTGTTGGGCAAGTGGTTGGTTGCGTGCCTTGCCACAGCCTTGTTGACGGCGGGGCTGTTGGCGGTGGTCTGGTTGATAGGCTGTCTGCAGTACGGGATGCACGGCGCGCGGCAGCCACAGGTGGTCGGCTTGACCTACCAGTTTAAACACTTCATCGCCAGCGACGGCAGTTCCACGGATGTCGTCATTCCCCTCTTGACGCATGCGCACGTGCTGCCGATGTGGGTGTATCTGTTGGCCTCGGCCGGGCTGGAGGTCGTCGCCATGATGGTCGTGGCGACCATCGCCTTTCTCTGCAGCACGCTGTTCAAGTCGGCCATGGCCAGCACAGCGGCTGCGCTGGGGGCGGTGGTGATAGGCTTTGTCGTGACCCAATTTCTTCAGGGATCGCGTGTGGTGCCCGTGTTGTTTCCGACCCACATGAACCTGGCAGCCAATTGGACCGGCCAAACCGCGCAGAACCTGGGGTTGACCGTCTCCCTCGGTACCGGATTGTGCACATTGGCGGTTTGGGGAGTATTGTCGTTGGTGGGCGCGTTTGTGTACTTCATGCGTAAAGACGTGTTAAACGCGTGACGGCGCGCGGCCGTCGGACCGCCGGGCGGTAGGGGGTGGACGGCTCATCGCCCACACCCTGACCGCCGCCATGGTGAATGCCAGACGGCATGGTCTTGAGCGCTTTCTTTCACGCACTAGATGTTCAGATGTTCAATGGAAGTAGCCCATGCGGCGGTAGGTGAAGTCGTCGTATTTGTGGAATCCCAGTTCCCGCCACAGCTTTTCCTCTCCTTCAGCCGGCTCGCACGCTACCCAGCCGTGCCAGCCCAGTTCGATGCTGCGGTCAATGGCGGCCGTCAGCAGCGCCTGGCGGACGCGCGGAGCCAGCGGCGGATGGGGGCGCGCGGCGACGGCCAAGTGGCTGACGAAGAAGCAGCGCCATCCGCCGTGGCTGTATCCCGACAGGACGCCGCAGGTCCGTCCGTTCACTCGCGCCACAGCGACCTCTGGGTGTGGCGCCAAGCCGCACTCAGCTTCCCACACTTCCCAGCGGACCAGAGCGAGCGTGTCGAGCGCCGTCGTGTCGGCCTCGTCCTGCCACTCTCGGGCCAGGCGGCGCAGGCGTGACTTCATGTTCGGAAACGGCACCCAATCGATTGCCAGGTCCAGGCCTTGTGCCCACACTTCGCTTGCCAACGAGGAGGAGCGTGATTCGTCGGGGATTTGTGCTTCCATGTCCATTCGTCACTCCGGTGAGGCTGCAGGAGCCGTATTTGTTCCCAGTGTGGCCAGGACGGCCGCCCCATAGACATGGGGGATGGCAGGGTGATGGGTGGACGCAATCCTTCGGCATCCCGGCCCCTCCGTATTCATCATTGTACCGGAGCCGACCGGGATGACAAGGCTGCAACCTGCTCCAAAGGACTCGTGACTTTGCCGGACTGAATGTGCTAATCTTAAGTGACACGATGTCGGAAACCAGATCTCGGTTCACTTTTCCCGATCCCGATGTTCGCTCGAGAGTGGGATGTCTTCGGAGAAGTACGCGGGCAGGGACGGGTCGACCCGGCGCCACGTGTTCAATTCGTTGATGCGGCTGGCATAATCGGAGATCTGCTGAAAGTGCGCGGCGATGATGTCCCAATCCTCTTCGTGGTGCACCTTTTCGAGCACCTGTTCAATGCGGTGTTCCAGTTCAATGATGCGTTCAGGGATATGGGCGCGGATTCTTTCCCACGTTACCAGTACTTCTTCTTGGACGTCGGGCGGCAGAGAGGGAAACGGCGCCGGAAAATGGGGAAGTTCAATCTGCAGGCGGTCGTCGTAGCGAAAGTACATGGCGACACCTCCCGGGCGTTTGTATAGTGTATGGCGCGGACAAAGGGTGTATGTGGCAGGAACCGGCGCTCGCAACGACCGTTTCGGCGGGTGCAGAAGGAGATGCGGGTCTGGTCTTATTCCTGGGCCGGCGCTGACAAGAAAACTACGAAGTAGCTCATAGATTATGATTCATATTATAAATGAACATCAGGAGCTTTGCGAGGGGATGCGGGTGGAGCGCGAGGAATGGGTTTTCAGCATCAAGAACATGATGGAGGCGGGAATTCTGATTGACCCGCTGTTGGTCAACACCTACTCGCAGGCGGCCTTTGGCCGCGTCTACGAGCAGGCCTCCGCTATGACCGACAGCCTGTTTCAACGTTTCACGCACTACGAACGAATGTCGCAACTGGAGGATATTCCGTTTTCCATCAATCTGGCCCGCCGTGGTTTGTTGGAGACGCTCCTGTCGACCGCGATGTCCATCATGCACGAGCAGACGGGCAATGTCATCCCCACGCCGGCGGTGCTCGTGGAAGCCCACCGCCGGGTCTCCGCGTTCCTCTCGCAGCACGGGATGGAGGAGCTCTATCGTCTGTACCATTGGGTCATCGTCCACGACATCCTGCAGCCCCTGTATTACCACCGCGAACTAGCCGAAGCGGACTTCCTCCAGGCGCGTCGTCACCACCCGTACCGGCCCGAGAGCTTGGATATGGTGTTGATTCTGGGGCTAGCCGGAGGCCTGTTTCGGGTGCGCCAGGGGGAGGGGGAACGGGTGGTCGGCATCACGCGACGCGGTTTGAAAATGTACGAGTTTATCCACCAGGTGTTCGTCGATTCGGGGTACATCGGCAAGCGGGTGATGATGTCCTACATCTATCAATTTGACCAGGCCGAAAATTTCGACGATCTATTCAACGCGGTCTTTCCGGAGACGCCACAGCAGCGGCGCGACTACATCGCCTGGTTGGGCGATTTGCGCGGCGCCCATGTGCTCGAGGTGGCGTGTGGCACAGGAGCGTTGACGTTCGACAGTGGACTGTATGAGCAGGTCGGAAGTTTGGGTATGCTGACCGCCACCGACGTGTCGCAGGGGATGCTGGAGCAAGCGGCACGCAAGTGGCGGCAGTTGGGCAGTCCGCCGCAGGTGGTGCTGCAGCAGGCGTCGGTGGAAAATTTGCCGTTTGCCGATGAGGTGTTCGATGTGTGCTGCGGCAGCTACTTCATCCACTTTGTCGACCCATCCCGGGCGCTGGCCGAGATGCGGCGCGTTGTGCGGCCGGGTGGCTGCGTTTCGATTTACCAGGGACTGCAGGTGGACCTCAATCGCCCCTTCTTCCGCGAGTGGTTTGCGCCGATGTTCGAGCTGGCCCGCCGACGCAACGCGGACCGGCCCGCCAACTACATGCCCACGGTGGATCAACTGCGCCAATGGTTTGCGGGAGCCGGGCTGCACAGTGTGGAAGTAGAGTACGTGAAGACCCCGCTTCGCTTTGAGGACCCGGAGCGGGTGGTGCAGTTTCTGGTGCGCGGCGTCAGTTACTTTCAGACCGAATTGATGGAGCTGCCGTGGGACGACCGCCGGGCGGTGATCTCTGAACTGGTGGACCGCGGCAAGGACGTTTGCCGCAAGTACCCGGTTTCGGAACGCATCATCGAATTTCCTGGCGTGTGGCTTCGAGCCATCCGACCTCAACGGTAAGACGCGCTGTGGTACCCTGCATCTCCCGCGTTCATGGTATCATGGTGCCAAAGGAGGACGGGTATGCAGCGGCGAGTGGCTTTTGTCAGCGCTGGCGCCAGCGGAGTGGGATTTGCGATTGTGCGGACGATGTTGGAGGCCGGTTATGATGTCGGCTTCACGTACCGCCACAGTCGGGCGGAGGCGGATGGCTTGCTGCGCCTGGCCGAATCGTTGGGCGTGCGCGCGGCGGCGGTGCAGGCCGACTTGCTCGATCAAGGGCAGGTGGAACATGCGGTCCGTCGTTGCCTGAGTGTTTTTGGCCGCATCGACGCGTTGGTACATAACTTTGGTCCGTTTGTGTTTGAACGGGTTCCGTTGGCCGACTATTCAGATGAGATGTGGCGTCGGATGCTCGACGGCAACCTGAGCGCCCTCCTGTGGATGTACAGGCTGGTCATAGACGGCATGCGCAAGCGGGCGTTTGGCCGTATCATCACGATAGGGTTTGACGGTGCCGGCCGAGCCGCGGGCTGGCGGTACCGGGCGGCGTACGCGGCCGCCAAGGCCGGCTTGGCATCGCTCACCCGGAGCATTGCCCGCGAGGAGCGGCAGAGCGGAATCACCGCCAACATGGTCTGTCCAGGGGATGTGCGGGGCCCGTGGAAGACCCGGTTGGTCCACGAGGCTTGGGACCCGCACAATCCACTGGTGCGCGCGCCGGTTGGTGGTGACATCGCCCGTGTCGTATTGTTCCTGTGCCAGGAGGAGAGCCAGTACGTGAGCGGTACGGTCACCGAGGTCACCGGCGGTTACGACATTCTCGCCTATGACGATGGACAGGACGTCGTGGAGGAGAAGCGTCGGTTCTCGGTCGGTGAAGAAGTCTGGGTCTACCCATGGAAGACCCTGGCGGTGGTGGAGTCCGTGCACAAAGTGCAAAACCGCTACGCGGTATACACCGTGCGCACGGGAGAGCGGCAAGGGAACTTCACCGCTTTTCAACTCGGCGGCCGCGAGGAAATGGAGGACGGCATGCATGGCACACGTGGATAATTTGCGCCGACACTTTCCCGTGCTCAGGCGCGTGGTGTACCTGAACACAGGCAGAGCCGGCGCCCTGCCGGACGAAACGGTGCAGGCGATAAGCGAGGCCTTGGCGGCGCAACTGCACGAAGGCCGGCGCGGCGATAGCTATTGGCAGACGCTGACACAGATGCGCGAACTGGTACGCGATGAACTGGCCCATCTGTTTCACGTGCCAGAGACAGCGTTTGTGTTGACCAACAGCACCACCGAGGGCATTCACCTGGCGCTCTGGGGCATCCCGCTGGAACCAGGCGATGAAATTCTCACCACGAACGTCGAGCACCCCGAAGTGGGTCTTCCGGTGGCGACGCAGAGGCAGCGGCGTGGCGTTCGAATCCGGGTGCTTGACGGCGCTCTGCCGAAGGATGAGCTGTGCCGTCAGTTGGAACAACGGCTGACTCCACGGACCCGCGTGTTGGTGTGCTCGCATGTCTCCTACGCGACCGGGCACCGCTTGCCGCTGGAGGCGCTGGTTGAGGTGGCACACCGCTACGGATTGTGGGTGGTCGTGGACGGTTCGCAGGGCGCGGGAGCCGAGCCGTTGGACCTGGGCAGCCTTGGCGTCGATCTGTACGCCTTTCCCGGTCACAGGTGGCTGTGCGGCCCGCAGGGCACAGGAGCGCTGTATGTGCGGGCGGATCGGCTGGAGGAGCTGGAGGCCACCCTGCTCGGACCGGCGGCCGTGCGCGAGCCGGCGGCTTGGACGCCGGATGGACACTATCTCCCCGCCGCCTCGGCCCGCCGCTTTGAGCACACGGAAGGGGAGGTCTCGGCCTGGCTCGGCTGGTGGCACAGCTTGCGCTTCCTGCGCGTGACGGCCGGCTGGGAATACGTGTTCAGCCGCACGCATGGGCTGTCCGGAATGCTGATGGATAAGCTGTTGGACCTACCTGGTGTCACCCTGGCCACCCCGCGCGACCAGCGCGCAGGCCTGGTGCACTTCGCCCTGGAAGGGGTGGGTCCGGATGTCATCCTGCGCGAGGCGCGATTGCGCGATATCGACATCCAGACCATCCCGGAGCGGGGGCTGGTGCGCGTGTCGACCGCGTTTTACAACACGGAGGACGACATCCTCCGATTGGTGCAGGCACTCTCCGACCTGCGCCGCGGTTGACTCTGGGGGCACAGTTCCCCCGAGCTCTGTGCGGCGGCTGCCGCCTCACTCCTCCCGCGGCGGCTTGGGGGTTGGACGCTCCCGGGCAGAATCCAGCGCCTTGCGCAGGCCGCGCGAGAGCGTCCACATCAACAACAGAGCCAAGACCAGGCATCCGGTGTCGTACCAAACAGGGTGCGTCATGGCGGTGCTTCCTCCTCAGACAACGGACCGACCTGCCGCCGTTTCGCTTAGGCGTGAATACGGACCGATCCGCTCCGGCTTTCGCAATACACGCGCGCCCCGTCGCTGGCCGATTCGCCGATTTCGAAGCGGGTTTCGGCCTGCCGCGCCGGTTCAGCCGCGTCCAGGCCCGCCACCTGGGCGCGCGCGCCGGTCACTTCCACTTTGCCGAGGCCGCTGCGGGCGATGCCGGAGGCGTGCGTGTCGGCCGGGATGCCGTCTACCACAATGGTGCCGTTGTCGGTGCGCGCGTATACACTGCGGGTTGTCGGCCTGAGGCTGTCGTGCACGTCGAGACTGCCGTTGTGCGCCTCTACGCGCAGCCGCTGCACTTGGCAGTGAAGGACGCGTACGCCCCCGTTCTCGGTCCGCATCTGCAACTCCTCGGCGCTCACGCCGTCTGCGTGCAAGGGACCGTTTTTCGATGTTAGGCTGAGCTTGCGCATGCCGGCCGGCACCGAGATCTCGATGTGCGCGCCAATCACTCCCTCCTTGCTGTCGTTCACCACCGTCAACAGGTACGAGTCCTCGTTTTTCTGCGCTTGCAGTGCCTGTTCCAGCGCCTGCCGGGCTTCGCCGAGGTCACTGGCCCGAACCTGGCCGCGTACGTGAATGCGGATGACAGACTGTTCCCAACTGACCACCTGAATTTCACCGTACTTGGTCTCGATGTACAGGTCTTGAATCGCTGCCGGCAGTTCCACGTCGGTACTGACGGCCAAGGTCGGCCCTTGTCCAAAGTTGAAGCTGAAGCTGCGGTTGAGGTGGCGCATCTCCTGCTCCAGGTTGCGGCGAGCCTCGGCCAGCGACTGACCTAACAGCGAGGAAAGCTGGTTGCCCCATTGGTTGCGCAGCTGTCTCCACTCGCTGAGCGACCTTAGGTCAATGGAGCGTCCGCGGGGTGACGCGAGTTTTTCGTCGAGCGCCGCCAGCAGCTGCTCCCCCTGTTCGGCGGTCAACTTGCCCTCTTGAACCAACTCTAAAATCTTGCGGCGTTCATTCACGCGTATTCTCCTCCCGAATCCAATCCATCGCTTGTTCAAATGTGAGTTCACCCTTGTCCAACGCATTGAGCACCTGCTCCATCCGCTCATCCTCGGGTCCCTGGGTGACCGGGTAGCCCAGCGTGCGGATAACCTGGTTCAGTCGTGAGCGGACGGTGGGATACGAGATCTTGAGGTCCCGCTCCACTTCCTTGATATTGCCGCGGCAGCGCAGGAACGTCTCGACAAACTGCATCTGTTCTGCGCTCAGCCGCAACAGGGCGGGAGCGGGGAAGTGCCCCTGAACCCGCGTGTCACAAGCGGGACACGTGAGTTCGCTGATCTCCATCACTTCGCTGCAGGACGGACACTGCACTGGCAGCGTGCGGCTCATGGGAGAACACCGCCTTTTATAATGTTAAAGTATTATATCCATATTATTAAACAATGACTTATACATATGCAATACCCGATTTACGTTTTTTCGCCACGGAGCGGTAGCAGGTCGGTGCGCCTGAGCCCCTTAGGATAAAGGTTGTTGGTGCGCCCGCTGATCCCATTCCCCCACCCAAGCGGCCAGCCGGCGAGGTGTACCAGCGTCCGCCCGCGCTGGCCCAGGTCGGGCAGCGGGGCACCCGAGAGATACTGCACGGCCAATTCTTCGTCCAGGGGCGCTGTCTGTTTGGCCAGGTGTGGGGGAATGGCCATCGCCAGCGCGTGCTGGGGCTCCAACCGTCCGCGTTCTTGACTGGCCAGCCACAACCCCGGGCGGTGGATGCGGATACGGGCCTGCTCAAGCCGAACCAGCAGCTCTGTGTCGGGTGCTGCGTACGCGTGCGGACCGCGCCACAGGGGCTCGTGCCAGGGCGCCGGAACCTGGCCCGCATCAATCCATTCGGCAAAAGCCCGCCGCCACTCGGCCAGGTTTGCGGACGGCGAGGAGTGTCGCCGTGCGGCTCGCCACTCGCTGCGTCGTACAGGCCTGTCTCCCGCCCCATCGGGGAGCTCTTGCAGCAACCGAAAACGTGCCACAAAGTGACCTTCACCGACGCCTTTATGGGGCCAAAGACGGCGCGTGTGGGCGATATCGGCGGCGAAGCGGCGCGTCAGGTCAGGGTCTCCCACCCATGCAGGTCGTCCCGGCTCCCAGCCGGGCCAAAGCGGGATGGCTTCCAGGATAACCGGAAAGGAATCCAGCGCCCAGGCTACGATTTGTTCGTTCTCCAATGGATTGAATGTGCAGGTGGAATAGACCAACCTGCCGCCTGGGCGCAGCATGGACAACGCGCAGGCGAGGATCTCCCGCTGCCGCCGCGCGCACGATGCGGGCGAACTCGCCTGCCACTGCCTTCGGGCCTCTGGGTCTTTGCGGAACATCCCTTCTCCTGAACAGGGGGCGTCCACCAGGATGGCGTCAAACCGGACGCCAACAGCCGCGGCCAGCTGGTGAGGGAGTGCCTGGGTGACGATCGCCGGGGCGCCTGCGCGTTCCAGGTTCTCGACCAAGGTGCGCACGCGGATGGGGTGTGGTTCGTTGGCCACCAAGACTCCTTGCCCGCCCAGCCGTCGGGCGATGTCGGTCGCTTTGCCGCCCGGGGCGGCGCACAGGTCAAGCACGTGCTCCCCCGGCCTGGGATCAAGCGCTGGTACAACCGCCATGGCGGACGGCTCCTGAATGTAACAGGCACCACTCATCACCCAGGGGCTGGATCCCAGCCTGGAGCCGGGGGGCAAGAGGAAGGCGTCATCCCGCCATGGCACTGGTATCGCGTGGGTGGGCTGAGGGACCGTTTCAGGGTTGGATCCCCGGGGTGGAGCCAGGCCGGCGGCCTGTCCGGCATGGTGCGCTGCGCGCACTGCCCGCACGGGGGGCTGCCGGAGGGCTGCGCAAAAATCCAGCCATTCCTGTCCCAACAACGGCTTCATGAGATGTTCAAAATCTGTGGGTAACCAATCCACATCTGTTCATCCTTCGCTCGTGATGTGTTCCCTTTCCGGCATCAAACGTAGCATGATCCCAACTTATCACGCACGCCAATGTCCGCGCACGCGCATCGGCGGCCGCAGTGTTTGCCACACCCCCTTTGCCCGGGGTATAGTGGTGCGGAACAGACAAGAAACGGAGGTGAGCGCGATGGCCACCCGCCCTTCGCGTGAATTGATTGTTGTACCCAATCCACATCCGGATCGCGTATACGACGTGACCATGGAGACGGCTGAGTTCACCACGTTGTGTCCAATGACGGGACAGCCGGATTTTGCCACCATTCGCATCCACTATCAGCCGGGCCCACACCTGGTCGAGTTGAAGTCTCTCAAGCTGTACCTGTGGAGTTTCCGAAACGAAGGGCATTATCACGAAGATGTGACCAACATCATCCTGAACGACTTTGTGGCGGCGGCGAAACCGCGCTTCGCCGAGGTGACAGCCGACTTCACCATCCGCGGCGGCATTCACACCGTGGTGCATGTCAAGTGGCATCCCGAGGAGGCTTCGGCTGGCGGGCAAACGACTTGATCCGGGATGGTCTTCTCCGAATCCAATCGATACGCGATGACGGGACGGGTGCCGACCCGGGGGGCATCGCGCCCTTGTCTTCCTCTTTTGCCCTCGCTTACACAGCTCCAAGCCCTGTAGACGGGCGGCCACTCTCTCACTGGCAGGCAGGAACTTGCGTCCTTGCCAGCGAATATGAGAAGGTTGGAGCAGCAGACATGCCATCATTCTGGAGAGGACGGTTGACGTGCGTGCGTTCAGATGGCTCTGCCGATGGACAGTCGCGGGCTTATTGAGCGCAGTGGCGGCTTTCGCCGTGGCTGTGTGCGTCCCGGTCAGAGTGGAGGCGGCCACGCTGCAAATGAGTGCGGTGGTGGGGCTGAACGGCTATTATTCCAAGGACTGGCCTGTGCCGGTTGTGCTCCACATTGTCAATCGCGGGAACTCGTCCACGGCCCACCTGCGTGTCGTTGTGCACCAGTCGTTGGCGAGCGACCGCGTCATGGACGGTCAGTTGGTCTGGAGCGTGCATCTGCCGGCGCACCAATCGGTGGACAAGCGGATCGTGGTTCCCGGGCAGGCTATCGCGGACGGGGCCCAGGTTGTGTGCGAGGCGGGCGGCAGCAGTGTGTCCACCTCGCTCGGGGGCAACCCATTGGGCCGCGTCTCTTTGGTGGCGGTGGTCTCGGGTCGGGCGCAGGCAGCTCAGTTTTTGACCGGCAGTTCGAATGGACGCAATGGACAGCCGGTGCTCCCGGTGCGTGTGACGCCGCGAGCTTTGCCGGATTTTCCGTATCTGCTGGAGGACCTGACGGCCGTTTCACTGAGTCCGAGTACCTTGTCTGAGTTGACCCGCCAGCAGCGCTCGGCCCTGTCGATGTGGGTGAAACTCGGTGGCCTCCTGTTGGTCACTGGGGTGGGCAAGGTGGACGCCACCTGGCAGGAGCAACTACCGTTGCGCCCTTCATCCAGCCATCGGGTCTCTTTGGCATCGCTGGCGTCGGTCATTCAAGGCAGTGTTCCTCCGCCATCGGGCAAGGTCGACGCCGAGGGCCGGATTGCCGGAGATGATGTTCAGGTGTGGGCGGGCACGCGGGAGCAGCCGCTCATCGCCGCGCGTACCGTCGGACGCGGCGTAGTCGTCCAGACCGCCTTTTCTCCGCTGCAGCCCTCCGTCATCGGATGGTCGTCGGGCAACGCGGCGCTGTGGACCTGGGTCCTTAAGAACGGCAGCGCCCAGAGCCAACAGGCCTTGCCTCCGCTGACCGGATCGGGCGGGGCGCTGAACCTGGCGACGGCCAGCGATGCGCTGCCGCCGCTGCGGGTCCCATCCCTGCGCATCTGGGGCTCCCTGTTCGCGGTCTATGCGCTGGTGATAGGCCCGATTCTGTTCTTCGTGCTGCGCCGGCGCAAACGCGAGAGTTGGGCGTGGGTGGTGTTGCCGTTGCTCAGTGTGGTGACAACGGTCGGGATCTACGGCTTTGGCATCGCCCAACGCCCAAACGGCGTGCTGACGGAAGGGGTTGGCGTATTGGAGTTGGTCGGCAACGGCAGCGCCGAGGCGTACGGGATGCGCGGTTTTATGTCGCCGTTGGTGACCAGCGCCAGGGTGACGACGGAGAACGCGTTCTATGGGCTGCCGTTGGCAGAGACCAACGTGCGCGCGCTGGGCGAGGCGTACGTGGCCGAGGACGGAGGCGTGAGCGCCCGGTTTGACTCGGTCGGCCGATGGGGCGTGCGTTATGTGTACACCATCGGGGCGGTTCATGGACAGGGGCAGCTAAACGCCAGTTTGGACGCGTCCCTGGGCACGATAAGCGGGATGGTAAGTAACGAGACCCCCTACACTCTCGAGGATGTGGCGGTCATCTGGAACCATCATCTCTACGAGTTGGGGACTTTGCGCCAGGGGCAATCGGTCGTGTTGGACGACCGGACAAAGGAATTGTCCCTTGACGGCAACTGGGTGACCACGTACGGTCGCTACAACGCGGATATCACGCACGGCGTGGGCCGCTCCTTGGCGCAGGTATTGGCCGCCAACGGCAGGGCGGACCCGAGTTCGTCCGGGCAGGCGATGCTGGTGGCCACCTGCACCTCGGATACAACGGCGATTCCCGAGTTGCACACGCTGCAAAACGTCGCGTCGGAACAACGGCTGACCGTGGTACGCCAGTTCCAGCCTGTCACGCCTGTGTTCACATCCGACAGGATGATGCGGTCATGATTCAGACTCAGAATTTGGTCAAGCGTTACGGCCGCGAGGTTGCCGTGAATCAACTCAACCTGACCGTGCGCCAAGGCACTGTGTTCGGCATCGTGGGTGAGAACGGTGCCGGCAAGACAACCACCCTGTCGATGCTGGCCACGCTCACCGTGCCCACCTCCGGCCAGGCGTTCATCGCCGGTTACGAGGTGACCCATCAGCCGCACGAGGTGCGGCGGGCCATCGGCTACATGCCAGACTCGTTCGGGGTCTATGACGAGCTCACCGTGATGGAGTATCTGCGTTTTTACGCGGACTGTTACGGCGTTGATCGGAGGACGGCGGAGAGAAGAGCCAAGGAGCTGTTGGACTGGGTGGACCTTGGCGCCAAGCGGCACAGCTACGTCAATGCTCTCTCCCGCGGGATGCAGCAGCGGCTGGAGATTGCCCGCTGCCTCATGCACAACCCGGAGGTGCTCATCCTTGACGAACCCTCTTCGGGGTTGGATCCCAGGTCCCGGCTGGAGATGCGGGCGGTGCTGCAGCGGCTGCGGTCGCTGGGCAAAACCATCCTCGTCAGTTCGCACATCCTGCACGAACTCGGATCGGTGGCCGACGAGATTGGCATCATGCGCGGCGGAGAGCTATCGGCCATCGCTTCGGTCAACGTCATGCTGGCCCACTCGGACGCGTTCCGCACCCTCTGGATCAGCGGGGAGGGGCCACGTGAAGCCTGGGAGGCAGCCTTCGCGGACGATCCGCACGTGCTCAACGTCGTGGACAAGAGTCCGGCGGTCGAGGTCCTGTACGCTGGCACGGTCGAACAGCAGGCGCAGTTGATGAAGTCGTTGATGGACAGAGGGGTGGTCCTGTATCAATTTGCGGAGCGGCCCACCGACATTGAGGAGCTTTTCCTGCGCCTGACCGACCAAGGGGGGGAGGCGGACTGATGCGAGCTAATCCGTTGTTGTACAAGGAGTTTCGGCAGCGGATGCGGGCGCGCCGGACACCCCTGGTGGTGGCCGGGTACTTTGTCTCCATGGCGGCGCTGACCTTTTTTCTGCTGTACGAAAACGTGCAGGGCCAGTTGGTACTGGTGCTGCCAGCGCGCAGCGAACAGGTATTCCTGTTGATGAGCCTGTTGCAGATGACGGTGGTGGCGTTTCTCACGCCCGCCTTCGCCGCCGGCGCCATCAGCGGTGAGCGTGAGCGACGGACGCTGGTCGTGCTCTTGACGACGCCGTTGTCGCCGTTTGGCATTCTCGTGGGTAAGGTGCTCTCCTCCAGCGCCCTGCTGGCCCTGCTACTAGTGGTCTCGTTGCCCCTGTACAGCCTTGTCTTTCTGTTCGGCGGCGCGGTTCCGCAAGAGGTGCTGGCGGTGTTTGGGTTTCAGGTGCTCAACATCGTCCTGATTGCGGCGCTCAGTGTGCTGTGGTCCACCATTGCGCTCAGGTCCGGCTGGAGCACCGTGCTCAGTTATGCCACGGTCGGCTTCATGGTCATTTTCAGCGGCGTCGTCGGCTATGGCCTGCGTCTGTTGGCGCAAAGCCCGATGGAGTTTTTTGCACTGCGCTGGTCCAACGACCTGTTGGCGCTCAATCCGCTGTGGATGGAGGCGTCGCTGGCCGGCGTGGTCAACGTAAGCCGGCACGCTTGGGTGCTGTTTCTCGGCTTTTACGCCGCCCTGGTGGCGGTGCTCGCGGTACCGGCGGTGTTTCGTTTACGGCCGCAGCTGTGGCGGTTGCTTCCAGGGGATGAACGTAACTACCAGTGAACGGGCGCGAGGCGTCCAGCCCAGCCGTTTCGTGCCCCTTGTCATATCCCGTCTGCCCCGGGCGTACAGTTTAGAGACGGACATGCCTGGCAGGGGGGATGGGCGTGCGTGTGGGTGTGAGCATCATGCTGTCCCTGGCGATGATCTTGTTCGGGGCCGAGCTGTTCACAAACGCCGTCGAGTGGCTGGGACGTCGGCTCGGGCTCGGCCAGGGGGCGGTGGGCAGCGTCCTGGCTGCCTTGGGCACGGCGCTGCCAGAGACCGCCGTGCCCATCACAGCCATCACCTTTGGCGGTGGGACCCGTGAAGCGCAGGATGTCGGTATCGGCGGTATCCTTGGCGCGCCGTTTCTTTTGGCCACGCTTGGTTCCTTTATCATGGCGGTGGCCGTGCTTTTCGTGCGTCGCCGCAGCCTCCCCAGTTTGCAGGTGGAACCGGCCTCGTTTCAGCGCGATATGACCTTTTTTTTGATCGCATATTCCCTCGCCATTCTGTTCGGATGCGTTCATACGGAGTATCTCAAACGAGTGGTGCCCTGGGTGCTCATCGCCATGTATGCGTCCTTTCTCTGGCTGACGCTGCGCGACCGCAACCAGGATGCAGGGGCCGGTCCGATTCACCCTCTGTATTTCCAGGGCAAGCCGGATGCGCCCAGGTTGTCGGCTGTCTTCCTGCAGTTGATGCTCTCGCTGGCCCTGATTGTGGGCGGCGCCCACCTGCTCAGCGGTGGCGTGGAGCAGATTGCCAAATGGTTGAATATTCCTGCCTTCGTCCTCTCCGCCCTCCTGATACCGCTCGCCACTGAACTGCCGGAGACGCTCAACAGCGTGGTATGGATACATCAAGGGAAGGACGCGCTGGCGGCTGGAAATATTACTGGTGCCATGGTATTTCAGAGCACGCTGGTGCCGGCCATCGGCATCCTGTTGACGCCCTGGCGCCTGAACATGGAGGCGCTGTTGACCGGGGGGCTGACGCTGGCTGCGGCCTCGTTCGTGTTCGGGATGTTTCTCCTGCGCCAGACGCTGTCGCCGAGCGTCCTTTTGTGCGCCTCGTTGCTGTACTGGGTGCTGCCCCTGCAGGCGCTGGCGCTGCGCTATGATGCGCACGTCGTCTACTGGGCGGGGGGCGCCTTGGCCGGGGTGATGATGCTGTTGGCGTTGGCCATGAGTGCGCGTTACCGCAGTCAGCCCTAGCCCGGGCCTATGCGCGTGCCGGCTCTTCAAGCGGGGGACCACAGTGTGGTACAATAATTTGCGCGTGAACACGCGCATGCTAAACATCGAGCGGGCGCCCTGACCCAGCGGCGGATGCGGCGGGTTAGGGCGCAGCGGTTGAGTGGAGGGTGAGAACATGCCGGAAGTTGTGACGGATGCGACCTTCGCTTCCTTCATTCAGTCGGATCAACCGGTGCTGGTCGATTTCTGGGCAACTTGGTGCGGCCCGTGCAAGATGCTCGCACCGGTGATAGAGGATGTTGCCAACGAGTACGCCGACAAACTCAAGGTCGGCAAACTGGATGTCGATGAGAACCCTGAGACCACACAGAAGTTCGGCATCATGAGCGTGCCCACCGTGCTCGTCTTCAAGAATGGCCAAGTGGTCAAGCAGTTGATTGGCTATCGGCCGAAGAGTGACATGGTGGCGCAGCTGGCGGACGTCCTCTGAGTCCAGAGCGCATGCAGCAGCGAGGCGGCGGGCCCACATGCCCGCCGCGCGTCTGTACAAAGGCCATATCCGTCGCGGCGGCTCGTCGCGTGTGACCGGCTGCCTGTCCGGTTAGGCGTACAAGTGCTCCCGAATGGAATACAGCGTAACCTTCGCCGGCAACGAGGCGAGCGCCCGTCTCCAGCGCGCCAGCTCCTCTTCCATCTGTTCGTCCAAGAATGCGCTCAGCGCGTGGGCGCGCGCCTGCTCGTCGTAGTCCGTGTCATGCGGATCGACGAATGGGGACAGGTACACCAGGTCCCCCGGCGTAAAATGGATGCCGTTCAGCGCTTGCCGGGTCGCCGCCAGGTGCTCACGGGCAAATTTCGGCCCGCCGACTCCGACCATCAAGATGACGCCAATCCGGTAACCCGCCTCTTTCAACCGGTTTATCGCAGCCACGGCTTCTTCCGCTGTCCCCGGTTTGCGAAGAAAGGCGCGCAATCTGTTTGATCCCGTTTCCAAACCGGTGTAGACAGTCCGCAGTCCCTGTTCATATATCCGACGCAGGTCCTCCGGCGTCTTGTGCTCCAGCGTGAACGTGTCCATGAACGTGTAGAAATCTTCACTGACCGATGACCCCAACTGTTCGCGCACCAGTTCCATCATGGACAGCAGTTTGTCCGTAGGCACCACGAACGCGTTTCCGTCCCCAAGGAACACGCCGCTGCGGTCGGCGATGCGCGGACCCATGAAGCGCTGGAGGCGGTCGAGGTGGATCTGCAACTCATCCTTGGACTTGATGTGAAACCGTCGGTCCCGGTAAAAATCGCAGAACAGACACCGGTTGTACGAGCAGCCATGCGTGATTTGGACGACGAGCGCATGGTATTGGTCCGGAGGCAGGATGTTGATAGGCAGGTATACCTGTCGAAACGCGTGTGCGTCGGCAGCCAGCGCCTCGGGTGTCCACCGTTCAAGCAGCGGTTTCCACTCGGCAGCCTGCTCGGCAGGAAGGGAGCCCAACGACGCACGGGCCAACGCGTATGCCCTGCGGTAGAAGGCGGCCTTTTCCACCGGATCCAGGGTGCGGTATGTACGACCGATGATGCCTCCCTCGGCCGGCAAGCGCACCTGTATAACGCGGTCGTCCAAACCACGGCGCACTGTCTCGTGCGCGCGTACACCGAACAGAAACCTCCCGGTGCGGTCAAAATGGTATCGCCAATCTCCCGCCTGAATGACCATCCGATGCGCGCGCACGTTCGCCGTCGTTGTGACAGAGTGCTTCACCGCGTCACACCCCCGTTTCCTTCTTGCCCGACTTGATCATACACTGGCACGCACGCTTTCACACCCGGCGAAGACTATCGGGGTCCAATGGTACCGATGGGGGTCCTATATGGCCTGTGCGAAAATTGTACAAATTCACCTTTTCGCGCGCATGTGGCCGATTTATGCTGAAACCGCGGCAGATGGGCGGGAGATGTTGAGCCTTCAACCGCCCATGCTGGCGTCGTCAAACCTCTGGACTTGGTCCGGTCATCTCCGCAAAAGCCTCAGCGACAGCCTGCAGGGTCTCGTCGACATCCGCATCCGAGTGCGGCTCGGAGACGAACCAGGCTTCGTATTTCGACGGCGCAATGAACACGCCGCGCTTCAGCACGGCGTGGAAGAAACGGGCAAACTGCCAGCTGTCGGTGGCCTGCGCCTGTGCGTAGTTGGTGACGGTGTGCCGCCCGAAGAAGACGGTGAAGGCCCCTTGCACACGATTGATGGTGATATCGATCCCGGTGGTGCGGGCGGCCGCCAGAATGCCTTGCTCCAGGCGCTCACCGAGGCGCGAGAGGTGGTCATAGAATCCCGGCCGCGCCAGCACCTCGAGACACGCCAGGCCGGCGCGCATGGACGCGGGATTGCCCGCCATCGTTCCCGCCTGGTAGGCGGGCCCCAACGGAGCCACCAGTTCCATCACCTCGCGCCTTCCCCCGTAGGCCCCTATCGGCAGTCCACCGCCGATGATCTTGCCGAGCGCGTAGAGGTCCGGGTGGACACCGTACAGTTGCGCCGCGGTTCCATAATGAAAACGAAAAGCGGTGATGACTTCGTCGAAGATGACCAGCGCCCCGTGCTGGTGTGCCTGCTCAATGACCGCTTTCAGGTACCCTTCCTTGGGCGGCACGATGCCGAAGTTGCCGACAATCGGCTCCACCAGGACGGCCGCCACGTCCTCTCCGTGCGCCGCGAGCGCGGCGGACAGCGCCTCCAGGTCGTTGTACGGCACCGTGACAACCTCGCCGGCGGTCCCGGCGGTCACACCTGCACTGTCGGGAACACCGATGGACGATGGCCCTGATCCAGCCGCAACCAGCATCAGGTCGGAGTGCCCGTGGTAGCACCCGGCGAATTTGATCACCTTGCTGCGCTGGGTTGCGGCCCGCGCCACGCGAATCGTGGTCATCACCGCCTCAGTGCCGGAATTGACGAAGCGAATCCGTTCCAAATCGGGGACGGCGGCGCGCAGACGCTCGGCGAACTCGACCTCCCAACGCGTCGGCGTCCCGTACAAGATGCCGTCGTACGTCGCTTGGCGCAAGGCCTCCATGACGTGCGGATGGGCGTGCCCGAGGATGCCTGGCCCGTAGGCTCCCAGGTAATCAATGTAGCGGTTGCCGTCCACGTCAAAGAAGTACGCGCCTTCGCCCCGTTCCATGACAATCGGGACGCCGCCGCCGACCGACTTGAAAGATCGGGACGGGCTGTTCACGCCGCCGATGATGACGTTCTGGGCGCGGTCAAACCAGGCGCGCGATTGTGTGATGTCGAGACCGCGAGTGTTCATGCCATGCTCTCCTTTGGTTCAAGGATGGTGAAGCCGTCCTTGATGGTAACACACTTTTGCATGCTGGAAAGGGGCTTCGCGCACGCTAAGGGGCAGCCGCTGCGGCTGGAGGTGGGGATGTGCGCAGGTCTGAGGTGCGAATCAACCAGAGCGCGCTGCTGTTGACCGAGGTATGCGATGCGACGGGGGCGCAGAGACAGGCGGAGGCCGAAAGTTTTCACGCGCGGCCGACGGAACCGCTCTGGCATCCCGGAGAGCGGCCGGGGCGCTCGGGTCTGGTGCGAAGAAATTGACACTCCCGCAGCGTCTGCGTATAATTTGCAATTAATTGTCTCCGACCGGAGCACAACCATCTTCACACAGGCATATCGATCCGATTTGATGACGAGGACGAGTACCCCCGTATCTGTACCCAGAGAGACCTGTCCTGGCTGCGAGCAGGTTTACGGAGCGGGTGGGAACGACACCTCCGAGAACCTGTCTCAAAGACCCGTTCGAAGCGGTCCCAAGGACAGGCGGCAGGCGCCCGTTACGCGCAGCAAGGGGAGTCGCGCCGCGCCTGGATTGGGTCTTGATGGGCAGACGTCAGGCCAGCAGGCGGGGCGGCTCAAGCAGGGTGGCACCGCGGAAGGCGAACGCTTTTCGTCCCTGCCGGTTGACGGCGGCGGACGGAAGGCGTTTTTTGTTGCCGCCATGGTTCGGCCGCCTCGCGGCCAGGACGAGTTCAGGAAAGAAGGTGAGGACATGCTGGTGCAACGGCCAAGAGGCACCTCGGATATTTTGCCGGCCACGGTCGGCCTCTGGCGGCAGATCGAGGACGTGGTGCGCAGGACGTTTGCCGAGTATCACTACGCCGAGATTCGGACACCAATGTTTGAACACACGGAGCTGTTCGCACGCGGGGTCGGGGAGACCACGGACATAGTCGAGAAGGAGATGTACACCTTCGAGGACCGCGGCGGCCGCAGCCTGACGCTGCGGCCGGAAGGCACCGCCGGCGTCATCCGCGCCTACGTGGAGAACAAGTTGTACGGACAGCCCGGCGTCGCCAAGTTGTTCTATCTCGGGCCCATGTTTCGCTACGAAAAGCCTCAGAAGGGGCGCGAGCGCCAGTTCCACCAGTACGGCTGCGAGGTGCTCGGGTCCGATTCACCTGCGTTGGATGCGGAAGTGGTCGCTTTGCACGTCTACCAGTTGCAGGAGCTGGGCGTCCAGGGGGCCACGGCGGTGCTGAACAGTGTCGGTTGCCCGGTTTGCCGGCCCCGGCACCGAGAGCAGATGCTGGCTCGACTGCTCCCGGTCAAGGACCAGCTCTGCAGCGATTGCCAGAACCGTCTCGAGCGCAACCCGCTGCGCATCTTCGACTGCAAGAACGAGCGCTGCCAACGGCTGCTGGTGGAGGTGGGGGCGCCGACGATTCTGGAATCGCTGTGCGCAGACTGCGAAGCCCACTTCGCCAGCGTGCGCCGCTATTTGGAGGCGCTCGGCGTGCCCTACCGGATCGACGCGCACCTGGTCCGAGGCCTGGACTACTACACGCGCACCGCGTGGGAAATCAAGGTGGAGGGCTTTGGTACCCTTGGCGGCGGCGGCCGCTACAACGCCCTGGTCCGTGAACTGGGCGGTCCCGAGACCCCGGGTGTCGGCTTCGGCACCGGCATGGAGCGTATTTTGCTCATCCTGTCGGAACAAGGCGGCGCAAGCCCGGCGTCGCGCCGAGACCTGGACGTGTACGTGGCCGTGGCCGACGAACAGGCGGACGTATACGCGATGCGGGTGCTCAAGACCCTGCGAGAGGCGGGGGTGCGGGCGGATCGCGATTACCAGGGCCGGTCCGTCAAGGCCCAGTTCAAGGCGGCCGACCGTGAGGGCGCCCGCCTGGCGGTGGTGGTGGGTTCCAGTGAGCAAGCGGAGCAACAGGTAACGGTAAAGGACCTGGCGAGTGGGGAGCAGTCGACCATCCCGCTGTCGGAGCTGGTGGCGGCTGTACAGAAGGTCGAGGAGGCATCGGTATGAGCGCGCAGACACTGATTCGCACGCACATGGTGCGGGAGACGCTGGAGGTTACGCCCGGGAGTGTGGTCACCCTGAGCGGTTGGGTGAGCCGGCGGCGGGATCTCGGCAGCATCGTGTTCATTGACCTGCGTGACCGCAGTGGCGTCGTTCAACTTGTCTTCGACGCCGAAAAGGGCACTCCGCAGACGGCCATGGAGCTGGCCGGGCAGCTGCGCAGCGAGTATGTGATTGCTGTGCGCGGGACCGTGGTGGTGCGCGATGAGCAGTCGGTCAACCCGAAAATCGAAACCGGGCGCATCGAGGTGGCGGTGGAGGCGCTGGAGGTCATCAACGAGTCCAAGACGCCGCCGTTCTATATCCAGGACGGCCTGGACGTGGACGAAGCTGTGCGCTTGCGCTACCGCTACCTGGACCTGCGCCGGCCCGAGATGCTGCGGATGTTGCAGCTGCGCCACCAGGTGGCGCGAGCGATGCGCCGGTACCTGGATGACCACGGGTTTCTCGAAATCGAGACGCCGATGCTCACGCGCAGCACGCCGGAGGGCGCCCGCGACTACCTCGTGCCCAGCCGCCTGCAGCCGGGAGAGTTCTATGCTCTGCCGCAATCGCCGCAGCTGTTCAAGCAGCTTTTGATGGTCGCCGGTGTGGAGCGTTACTATCAGATGGCGCGCTGCTTCCGCGACGAGGACCTGCGCGCGGACCGGCAACCGGAGTTCACCCAGTTTGACATCGAGCAGTCGTTCATCCCGCAGGAGACCTTCCAGTCGATGATGGAAGAGATGATGGTGGAGGTGTTTCGCAGCGTCCTCGGCGTCGAACTGCCGACCCCGTTCCCGCGCATGACCTACCAGGAGGCCATGGAGCGCTACGGATCGGACAAACCCGACCTGCGCTTTGGCCTGGAGCTGGTGGACCTGTCCGATTTGGTGGCCGACAGCGAATTCCGCGTCTTCCGCAACGCGCTGGCCGCGGGCGGCGTGGTCAAGGCCGTGCGCGCCCCCAAGTGCGCGGGCTTCACCCGCAAGCAGACAGATGAGTGGAACCAGTTTGCCGCAGCCCATGGCTTACCGGGGCTGGCGACCATCGCCCTGACGGAGAGCGGTATCAAGTCGTCCATCGGCAAGTTCTTCAGCGCCGAGGCGCTGGGCAACATGGCCGCCCGGGCGGGAGCGGAGCCTGGTGATCTGGTGTTCATCGCCGCCGGTCCGCGGGCGGTGGTGCTGCCGGCGCTGGGCGCCGTGCGGAGCCGCCTCGGCACGGAATTGGAACTGCTGGAGCCAGGATTTCGCTTCCTCTGGGTGGTGGACTTCCCGCTGTTGGAGTACGATCCGGAGGAGAGGCGCTACGTTGCCATGCACCACCCGTTTACCATGCCGAAGTGGGAGGACCTTGATTTGCTGCGGACAGATCCGCTCGCCGTCCGCGCCCAAGCCTACGACCTGGTGCTCAACGGGTTCGAGGTGGCGGGCGGGAGCATGCGCATCTACCGCCGGGAGATCCAAAACCAGATGTTTGAACGGATCGGCTTCAGCCCCGAGAAAGCGTACGAGAAGTTTGGCTTTTTGCTGGATGCGTTCGAATACGGGACGCCGCCGCACGGAGGCATCGCCTTCGGGTTTGACCGGCTGGTGATGATCATGGGCGGGCGCAAGTCGCTGCGCGACTGCATCGCGTTCCCCAAGACCTCCAGCGGCACGGACCTGCTCACCGGCGCGCCCAGTGGGGTCAGTCCCGAGCAGTTGGCGGTACTGGGATTGCGCACGACGGCAGGCCCGCGCACGGTCGGGGCTGGGCCCGGGTAAAAGCGGGAACGAATCCAGAATGTGTGGCGTCTGACCGTACTTGCGGAGGCGGGCCCGAGGTGATACGATAGTCACACAACCGATGACGCCCTGCGCTGTTGGTGCAAGCCTCTTCGTTTTGAGCCAACACCCAATTGAGAGGGAGTTCGGAGTCTCTTTCGTGAACACCTGCCTCGGAACGAGGACTTGTCTCACGACGGAGCAGGACACCCACCTGCGAGAGCAGGTTCAAAACTCCAGGTTTCACGGCAGGAGCGGGGCGCGTCGCGATACATAGCAAAGGCGGCAACGTGGACATGACGCGTTGCCTTTTCAATTGCCAAGCAAGTCCATCGATTTGAGCGCGGATGCGCGCGGGCACGAGCATAGGCCATACTGTACGATGCTGGACCAGCAGATTGATATGGAGGTGGTCATGATTCACCGTGAACTGATGGACAAAATGGTCAGCCTTGCGACCTCCGCCTTTGGCTTGGTCGCGGCATTGGCCTGGAATACTTTGATTCAGAACCTAATCACGGATTATATCGCCAAGTATTTTCCGAAATCCAGCGTGCTGTGGTCGCTGTTGTACGCGGTGCTGGTCACCGGGCTGGCGGTTTGGGTGACCGTCGCGCTCAGCCGCCTGGCGGCTCGCATCGTGCGTCGCGAAGAGACGCGCGAACCATCCCAGGCTGAAGTGCTGGAGGAGGCCATTGTGAAGGCGTTGCGCCGCGTGCGCATGGAGCAAGAAGCGGCGAAGTTGGGCCACGCGGACGCCGATGCGCTCGAGACCGATGCCCCGTAGTCGGGCGGACAGTGGCTGGAATGGCGAGGCTATGTTGTACACCAGTCTATGCAGTCGATGGCCCGAAGTTCGGTGTGTGCGTACATAGGTTGCCTGCCATGGGCTGGGCTGATTATAATAGGTTAAAGTTGAGTGGCTTACTTGGAAATTGAGATTGGGCTGCGGCCGCATCATGCAGGTCGACGCATACGGGCAGGTCGATAGCATTGGATTTGTTCACGTGGCAGGCACAACAGGAAGAACAGGAGAACGCGCCCCTGGCGCACCGCATGAGGCCGCGCCGGTTTGACGAGGTGGTCGGGCAGCCGCACCTGGTCGGGCCCGGCAGCACGCTGCGGCGTGCGATTGAATCCGGCCGGCTGGTGTCCGTTCTGTTGTACGGCCCGCCTGGCACGGGCAAGACCACGCTGGCTCAGGTTATCGCCAACGAGACCAAGGCGCGTTTTGAGAGCCTGAACGCGGTCTCCGCCGGGGTGGCGGAAATTCGCCAGGTGGTGCAGGCCGCCAAGGACGAGCAGGCCATGTACCACCGTCGGACACTGTTGTTCATCGACGAAATTCACCGTTTCAACAAGGCCCAGCAGGACGCGCTTTTGCCGCACGTGGAGGCGGGGCTTCTGACGCTGATTGGCGCCACAACGGAGAACCCGCACATTCATGTCAACCCGGCGTTGGTGAGCCGATCGCACGTCTTCCGCCTGCGTCCGTTGTCGGCGTCCGACCTGCAGGAGTTAATTGAGCGCGCCCTCGCGGATCAGGAACGCGGGCTCGGCCGCTACCAGGCCGCGCTGGCGGAGGACGCGCGCGCCGCGCTCATCCGCTACGCCGGCGGCGACGCGCGGCGAGCACTCAACACGCTGGAGATGGCGGTCATGTCGTCGACACTGGCCCCTGACGGGCGGACGCAGGTGACCTTGGCCGACGTGCAGGCGGTGATTCAGCAGCGGCACGTCCTTTACGACCGCGATGGAGACGAGCACTACGACACCATCTCCGCCTTCATCAAGTCGGTGCGCGGATCGGACGCGAATGCGGCCTTGCTCTGGTTGGCGAAAATGATTGAGGGCGGGGAGGACCCGCGGTTTATCGCCAGGCGGCTTATCATCCTGGCTTCCGAGGACATCGGCAATGCCGATCCGCATGCCCTGCCGCTGGCGGTCGCGGCCCTGCACGCCGTGGAGGCGATTGGCATGCCCGAGGGGCGCATCCCGCTCGCCCAAGTGACCACATACTTGGCGACGGCGCCCAAATCAAACCACGCCTATCGTGGCATCAACCAAGCCCTGGCGGATGTGCGGAGCGGGATTCCCTTGACCGTGCCCGCCCACTTGCGCGGAACCGGCTACAAGGGTGCAGCGCGCTTGGGCAGCGGCGTCGGTTACAAGTACCCGCATGATTACCCAGAGCGGTATGTGGAGCAGAATTATTGGCCGGAGGGGGTCGAGCCGCGGGTGTATTACGAAGCCGAGGCGGTTTGTCCGCCGGCCCCTGAGCAGCCGGGGAACGGACGAGCCAGTCAACCAACAGACCGGCGGGGGGTGACGAGATGAAGATATCGACAAAAGGACGCTACGGTCTCATGTTGATGGTCGACCTGGCCGCGAGCGAAGGGAACAATCCGGTTTCCGTCAAATCGATTGCGGAGCGCCAGTCGCTCTCCGAGCATTACCTGGAACAGCTGATTGCTCCCCTGCGCAACGCCGGTTTGGTGCGCAGCATCCGCGGCGCCTACGGCGGATACGTGTTGGCCAAAGGCAAGAATGAGATCACCGTGAAGGATGTCATTTTAACCTTGGAAGGGCCGCTGGAGCTGGTGGACGACGACATCGAAGACGGCTTTGATGAGTTGTGGGAACGCCTGCGGCAGGCGATTCTGTCCGTGTTGGAAGGGTTGACGCTGGAAGACTTGGTCAACATGAAGGATAAATACAACGGGACCTTCATGTACTACATCTGACTCGTCCGTCCGGTCGCCCGTCGGTCGTATGCGCGAGCCGCACCCCGGTTCCAGAACGTGACCCCCGGGGCTGCGGCTTTCTCGTCTGTGCAAGACAGGGGGTGAGTTTGTGATTTATCTCGACAATGCGGCCACAACCAAGCCCTATCCGGAGGTGGTGGAGACGGTACAGCAGTGGCTGACCGCCCCCCCTGGTAATCCGTCCAGCCTGCACCAGGGCGGGCGGCGCATGCGCGAGGCGGTTGACCAGGCGCGCTCCGAACTGGCTAAGTTGCTGGGCTGTGAGGCCAGGGAGTTGGTGTTCACCAGCGGTGGCACCGAATCAGTGCAGGCTGCCCTGGTGGGAGCGTTCTTGGCGGCGGGAGGCCGCGGCAGCGTGGTGGTGTCGGCCGTGGAACACCATGCGGTTCTGCACACGTGTGAGTGGTTAGAGGGCTTGGGAGCCCGCGTGGTGAAGGTCGGCGTGGACCGCACCGGCCGCGTGCAGGTGGATGAACTGCTGTCCGCGCTGGAACCGGATACGCGCGTGGTTTCGCTGATGGCCGTCAACAACGAGCTTGGCACGCTGCAGCCGGTGCGTGAGGTGGCGCGCCTGGTGCGTGCCCGGATGCCGCAGGTGGTGGTTCACTCGGACATGGTGCAGGCGCTGGGGGTCGTGGACCTGGGACCGGACCTGTTGGGCGTGGATTTGGCCAGCTTTTCCGCACACAAGGTGCACGGGCCACAGGGAGTCGGGCTGCTGTACATTCGTCAGGGGGCGCGGTGGACGCCCGTGCTGCGCGGCGGGGCCCAGGAGCGGGATCGGCGGGCGGGCACGGAAAACGTGGCCGGCATCGCCGGTTTCGGAGCGGCTGCCAAACGCCTGGATGGGGCGCGGGAGCAGCGCCTCCGTCTCCTCGCGCGTCTGCGTCAGCAGTTCCTGGGCGCGCTGGAAGGCATACCTGGGGTGTGGGTGAACAGTCCGCCCGACGCCTCGCCGGCCATCGTCAACGTGAGTTTTTCCGGTGTTCGCAATGACACCCTGTTGATGCGCCTGGATCTTGAAGGGGTCGCCGCGTCCGCTGGAGCGGCTTGCTCTGCGGGCAGTCTGGAGCCCAGTCACGTCCTTCGGGCGTGCGGGCTGCCGCAGGAGCGGGTGGCATCAGCCGTGCGCTTCAGTTTTTCGGAGGACACCAGGGAAGAGGATGTGCGAAGGGCGGCGCAGATCGTGGCTCGAGTGGTCTCGGAGCTTCGAGAAACCGTCTGATTGTATTTCTCAGAGAAGGGTGTTTTCCCTTGCCACGCTTGGAGGTTGCCGTGACTGTACCAATTCCTGCATTGCAACAGTGGGGGAGATGGTTTACCATATCAATAGATTTTCCTATGCATATGTTTCTGCATACGAAATATTCATCTGTATAAGTTTTCTGAAAGAGAATGCTCTCTTTCTGACTCCTCGTCCGTTTGCCGGCTGGTGCAAGTGGATAAGATAATATTAGGATTCTCGGTAAAGGGGACGGAACCATGAGGTGTCCACATTGTAACTGTCGGGATGTCGGAAGGATTGGTGCCAATCAGTATTACTGCTGGGGTTGTTTCATGGAGTTCAACGTCGCCGGTGAAGAAGTGAGGGTTTACGAGGTGGCGGAAGATGGGTCGTTGGTGGCCGTGGACCAGCTGGAAGGGCCTTCGCTGGGCTTGGGTTCAGAGGCCGTGTAGGTGCCATCGGACACCCATTGACAAGGGCGTACGGGAATCCCTCGTGCGCCCTTTTTCAATGGGTGGATTCGCTGCCCGCCGGCAGCCCGTACAGTCCTATGGCTGAAGCGGCCAGGCCGATCACCAGGGATGTCAGGATATAGACGGCGGCCGTCTGCAGGCGCCGTTCGCGCAGCAGGATGACCGATTCGTAGCAGAACGTGGAGAAGGTCGTGTACGCCCCGCACAGTCCAGTTCCGAGCAACAGCATGGCAGTGGGCGCAAGCCCACTGGGCAGCCAGACTCCCAGCCAGCGTGTCAGCCACCCCAATAAAAACGAACCACTAACGTTGATGACGAGCGTTGCCAACGGAAAGGACACCACCAGTCGTTCCGACACCCAGCGCGACAGTTGGTAGCGCAGCAGGGCACCGACGACGCCGCCGATACCCACCCAGAGAAATGGCATCCTTACGCCTCCTCGCTCACATCATCCGTCAGGTTGAGTCGGTTTTGCCAATGGGCTAGGAAAAAACCTAGCGCCGCAAGCGCGAGCCCGCCGACAAAGGACAGGAGCACGTACAGTAGCGCCCATAGATAGGCGTGCGCGGCCAGGAGCGACCACACCTCGCTGGTGAACGTGGAGAAGGTCGTGAACGCCCCGACCAGCCCGGTGCCAATGCCCAGCCGCAGGTGCGGATGGATGGCGACGCGTTCCAGTGTGATGGTGTAAAACCACGCCAGAAAAAAACTGCCTGCCAGATTGATGCCCAAGGTCGCCGCCGGGAAGCCGTGCACCGTACCGACCCATTCGCTGATCAGGTAGCGCAGACAGGCGCCGATGCCCCCTCCCAGAGCGACCGCCAAGTACGGCATGAACAGCCCCCTTTCCGTCCAGGCCTACGCCCGGAGCGTAGCTTGAGTATACGAAATTAGAGCGGTTGTGAACAAGCCGACCGGGCCTGGCGCACCCGCCGTGGGAATCGTCCACAGTCTCGGAATGGAAGGTGGAGCAGCATGCATATACTGGGAGAGAGAGCTTGTTCGCTGGGCTGGCAGGGGGGATGAGGCTTGAACGTCAGCGATCGCTACCTGCGCTTCGTGACCGCCGTCTTTGTCACCTTGCTCTGCCTGTATTTGATTGGCCAGTTGCGCGCCTTCTTTGGGGATATTTGGGACGTCATCAAGGTGGTCCTGATTCCGTTTCTGGCCGCACTCATCATTTCCTACATCCTGCAGCCGATTGTCGAACTCCTGGCCCGGCGGAGAGTGCCGCGAGCCGCCGCGATTGCCCTGATTTACATCTCTTTCATCCTCCTCCTGGCGGTGATTGTGGTCAACTGCATTCCGCTAGTGTCGCAGCAACTCAATCAACTGATTGTGCATCTCCCCACCCTGGCCCAGCGCGTCGACAGCTGGCTCGACAACGTGTCTGCGCACACGCGCTACCTGCCGGACGCGCTGCGCAAATCGGTGGAAGCGGCGACCGGCCGCCTGGAGGAGCGGGTCAGCAGCTGGGCCAGCCGGCTGATCTCCGGGCTGAGTGGTACGCTGAACGCCGTGTTCGTGGCGTTCACCGTCCCGTTTTTGGTGTTTTACATGCTCAAGGACGCTCGGGCCATTGGGCGCGCCATGGTGCGGCTGTGCCCAGCCCGGCACCGTGACGAGGTGCGACACATTCTCGCCGGCATCGACACCACCCTAGGGCGCTATGTGCGCGGCCAACTGTTGGTGATGCTGGTGGTCGGGGTTCTGACCTACGCGGGGCTTTTGATTGTCCACATGCCGTATGCTTTGCTGTTGGCCCTGCTGATGGCCCTGATGGACCTGGTGCCGTACATCGGCCCCTTCTTGGGCGCGACCCCCGCCGTACTGTTGGCATTTGCCATCAGTCCTCAGATGGCCTTGAAGGTGATGATTGTCAACGCGGTGGTGCAGCAGTTGGAGGGCAACCTGATTTCCCCCCAAATCATGGGGCGCACCTTGGATCTGCACCCGATGCTGATTGTGGCGGCCATTCTCATCGGCGGTGAGGTGGGCGGCATGCTCGGCCTGATTGCGGCGGTGCCGCTGGTGGCCGTGATCAAGGTCGCCTGGCAGCAGATCCGTGCCTACCGCCACCGCGCCGAATAGGACGTTTCCTGGACACGCGGTGCCCGCCCGTGGCAAAATGGGCGTGACTCTGCAGGGCTGCGATAGGTCGGGCAGCGCGGCGCGCCTGTCGCTGGGATGGACAGGTGAGGCCGGAGCATGAGCGCGGGAAAGTGGGGCGAGTCGATGCACAGGGCAATTACGCTGGTTGCGTTGGCGGACGGTATGCTGTTTGTGGCCATGGCCATCTGGCGGGCCCTTCACGCCATGCCCGGCGGGTGGATGCCGGTCTACGAGGCGTTGGCGGCGCTCGGCCTGGTTCTCGGCGTGTACGGATTTGTCCTGCTCATCCGCTTTCCACAGCAGCATCTGCGCACCGCCACCCTGTGCGTCCTGTTTGCTCTGGCGCCCGGCTGCCAGGCGCTGGTCAGCCTGCTCAGCTGGCTCGGCGGCCAGCCGGTGTGAGGCGGATGGCCGTCTGTTTGACAAGTTCTTTTCCCAGTGTGTAAAATAGGGCAGAAATTACCGTGATCACGGATACGTCTATCGGCACAAGCGATGAAGGACCCAAGTAGGCCGGGTTGCGGGCAGCGCAGAGAGGGCGCTCATGGCTGCGAGGCACCCCACCCGTCCGGCCCAAGCCAGTCTGGAGTGTCAACCACCGGGATCCGCCCGTTACCGCGGGATATGAGTGACGCGCACCGAGGAGCCGGTTGCGCGTAATCAGGGTGGTACCGCGAGCAACTCCTCTCGTCCCTGCCGGGATGTGGGGAGTTTTTTGGTGAACAGGCGAATGGAGGATTCGGTATATGAAACGGTTGAGTGGACAAGACATTCGGAGGCTCTACAAGCAGTTTTTTGCGGAGCGCGGGCACCTGGTGTTCCCCAGCGCCAGCCTGGTTCCCCACGACGACCCCACGCTGCTGTGGATCAACGCCGGCATGGCGCCGCTCAAGCCTTACTTTGACGGCCGCGAGATTCCCGAGCGGCCGCGCATCGTCAGCTCGCAAAAGTGCATTCGCACCAATGACATTGAAAACGTCGGCTATACGGCCCGTCACCAGACCTTCTTCGAGATGCTCGGCAATTTTTCCTTCGGCGATTACTTCAAGCGCGAGGCCATCACCTGGGCGTGGGAGTTCCTTACCCAGTATCTGGAACTGGATCCCGAGCGGCTGTCGGTGACGGTGCATGTCAGCGACGACGAGGCCTATCAGATCTGGCACCAGGAGGTGGGATTGCCCGACGAGCGGATTGTCCGCGGAGAAGAGGACAACTTCTGGGAGATCGGCGAAGGTCCCTGCGGGCCCTGCTCGGAGATCTTTTATGACCGCGGCGAGTCGTTTGGCTGCGGCAAGGCGGACTGCGGTCCGGGCTGCGACTGTGACCGCTTCCTGGAGATCTGGAACCTCGTCTTCACCCAGTACAACAAGGACAAGGCCGGTGAATACACCCCGCTGCCGAAGCGAAACATCGACACCGGCATGGGCTTGGAGCGGATGGCGTCGGTGCTGCAGGAGGTCGACAGCAACTTCGAGACTGACCTGTTCCGGCCTCTTCTTGACCAGACGGCCGCCATCAGCGGTCTGCCGTTCGGCAAGGACCCGGGGCGGGATGTGCACTTTAAAATTATCGCCGATCACATCCGCACGGCCGCGTTTGCGGTCGGGGACGGGGTGCTGCCGGGCAACGAGGGGCGCCACTACATTATCCGCCGCCTGCTCCGGCGGGCCGTGCGCAGCGGCCGCAAGCTCGGGCTCGAAAAGCCGTTCTTGCATCAGCTTGTGCCGGTGGTCGCCGACATCATGGGCGCGGACTACCCGGAGCTGCGGGAGAAGCTAGACCTCATCCGGCGTGTCGTGCGCACGGAGGAGGAGCGGTTCCAGGCGACGTTGGCGGAGGGCGAGGCGCTGCTTTTGCAGCTGGTCGAGGACATTCGCAAGCGCGGTGGGGACCGCTTGTCGGGAACAGAGGCGTTTCGACTGTACGACACGTTCGGGTTCCCCGTCGACCTGACGGAGGAGATCGCAAAGGAACACGGGGTGGCTGTCGACCGCGCGGGTTTCGAGGCCGAGTTGGAAGCCCAACGGGAGCGGGCGCGCGCTGCGCGGCAGTCGGTTGAAGGCATGAACGCGACGCGCGGGGCGCTGGAGACCATCACGGCGCCAAGCCGCTTTGTCGGATACGAGCGCCTGGAGTGCGACGCGACCGTGCTGGCCATTGTCCGGGACGGCAAGCGGGTGGATACGGCCGAGGACGGGGCCGAGGTGCAGGTTATCCTCGATGAGACGCCGTTTTACGCGGAGAGTGGCGGGCAAATCGCCGATTCCGGTCGGCTCCTGGGCGAGCATGTGCAGATGACCGTGCTCGACGTGCAAAAAGCGCCGCACGGGCAGAACGTGCACACGGTACGGGTGGACTCCGGATCGTTAGCGACGGGCGATCACGTGCACGCGGTGGTGGATGCGGCCGCGCGTCGGGACATCACCAAAAACCACACGGCCACCCACTTGCTGCACAAAGCGTTGCGCGAGGTGTTGGGGAGTCACGTGGCCCAGGCGGGGTCCCTGGTCGAGCCTGACCGGCTGCGCTTTGACTTCTCCCACTTTGGCGCGCTCAGCAAAGAAGAGTGGGCGCGCGTGGAGGAACTCGTCAATGAAGCGATTTGGCGCGATGACAAGGTGGAGATCTTCGAAGCCGACCTGGATGAGGCCAAGGCCATGGGGGCCATGGCCCTGTTCGGGGAAAAGTACGGGAAGCGGGTGCGCGTGGTAAAGGCGGGCGATTGGAGCATCGAGCTGTGCGGCGGCTGCCACGTCGAACGCACCGGCCTGATTGGCCAGTTTCGCATCGTCTCCGAATCGGGCATCGGCTCCGGCGTGCGCCGCATCGAAGCGGTCACCGGCCGCGGAGCCTACCGCCACGCCCTCAGCCGCGAGCGGTTGCTGGAGGAGACGGCGCAGCGGCTGAAAACAACGCCGGCCGACTTGGTCGGGCGGGTGGAGCGCGTGTTGGCCGATGCGGCCGAGAGAGACCGCGAGTTGGCGTCGCTGCGCAGCCGGTTGAGCCAGGCGCGGACGCAGGAGCTGGCCCAGCAGGTGGTCACTGTGGCCGGCGTGCCGGTTGTCGCGGCGGTGGTTGCCGATACCGACATGGAGGGCCTGCGGCAGTTGGCGGACGGGCTGCGTGAACGCCTGGCGAGCGCTGTGATTGTTCTCGGCAGCCAGAGCGGCGGCAAGGTGCAGCTCGTGGCGGCGGTGTCTCCGGACCTGCAGCCGCGCGGTCTGCACGCCGGGCAGATTATCCGCCACGTCGCGGCGGTGACCGGCGGCGGCGGGGGCGGCCGCGCCGATATGGCGCAGGCAGGTGGTCGCGATGCGGCGAAACTGCCACTGGCCATCGAGCGGGTGCCAGAGATCGTCGCGGACGCGGTCAAGGTCAGCGGCTGACAAGCCGCAAAGGCGATGGGGAAGGGGTCCCCGTCTTGCACGAAAATACAGTACAATGTATGGGGAACGGTAGACGGGGGGTAGGTGTTCTATGGTGTTTCGATCCGACGAGACGATGCGGTTTCAGTCGCGGTTGGAAAACACGGAGGCGCGGCGGGCGTTTCAGCTGGCGTACCGGGCATTGTCAGAGAAAGGGTACAACCCGGTGTACCAGATAGCGGGTTATCTCATTTCGGGGGACCCGGCATACATCACCAGTCACCTGGATGCGCGCAATACCATTCGCCGCATCGAGCGGGACGAGCTGATAGAGGAACTGGTGCGGTGTTATGCCGAGCATGTACAGGATGAGGGTCCTCGGCATTGACTACGGTCGGGCCCGCATCGGCGTGGCGGTCAGTGATCCGACCGGTCTGTTGGCGCAAGGTCTCACGGTCATCCCCAGGCGGACAGATGAGGCAGCGGCCGCGGAGATTGCGCGCATCGCCCGCGAGCAGGCGGCCGAGTTGATTGTCGTCGGCCTGCCGCGGAGGATGGACGGATCGCTCGGCGAGCGGGCGGCTCAGTGTCAGGCGTTTGCTGAGCGCGTCGCCAGTGCCGCCGGATTGCCGGTGGACCTGTACGACGAACGGCTGACCACGGTGAGCGCCGAGCGCACGCTGATTGACGCGGACGTTGGGCGAGCAAGACGCCGGCAGGTGGTGGACAAGCTGGCCGCGGCGTTGATGCTGCAAGGATGGCTGGACAGCCGGCGGAAACGGGCAACGGATGATGGGAGCGGGTCATGATTGTCACTTTTTCCGAGGAGACGTTCGGACAGCCAAGTCGATGAGGCGAAGCGGCACCGTTGGTGGTGGCTTGTGCCGGCGGCGGCCGTCGTTGTCGCCGGGATCGCATTTGCCGGATGGGTCGGCCTGAATCTCCGCCCTCCCGCGAGCGACGAAGGCAACGTATTGGTGATGGTGCAGCCAGGTGAATCCGTAGCCGAGGTCGCGGACCAACTCCAGAACAAGGGGCTGATTCGCAGCGCCACCCTGTTTCGCTGGTACGTGAGCTACGTGCACAAGGGGCAAGAGGTCAAGGCGGGTGCATACCGCCTAACCTACGGACAGACACTGCCGCAATTGGTGACGGCGCTGACGGAAGGCACGGAGGCGGCCACGATTCGGGTGACCATCCCGGAGGGGTTCACCGTGACCCAGATTGCCGACCGGCTGGCTGTGGCAGGGGTGGTCAAGCGAAAGGCGTTTTTGCAGGAGGTGCAATCCGGGCACTTCCAGGAGCCGTTTTTGGCCGAAATCGGCCACAGACCACAGGTTCGGTGGCGGTTGGAGGGATACCTGTTCCCGGATACATATGAGTTTACCAAGGGCGAGTCAGCGCACGCGGTCGTCGGCGACATGCTGGAGGATTTCCAGCGGCGTGTGGCGAGTGTCTATGGGACGACGATGCACAGGCAGGGGCAGTCCTTGAGCCAAGTCGTTACGGAGGCGTCCTTGATTGAGAAGGAGGCCAAGGTGGACGCCGAACGGCCCCTGATTGCCAGCGTGATCAATAATCGGCTGCACCACCGGCCGCCCATGAAATTGCAGATTGACGCGACGATCGAATACATACTGGGGCATCGTGACGTGGTGACGGTTGAGGACACGCACGTCGACAATCCGTACAATACGTACTTGCACTCCGGGTTGCCCCCAGGGCCCATCGCCAGTCCGGGACTGGCGTCTATCCGGGCCGTACTCCATCCAGCTCACACCGACTACCTGTACTACGTGGCGAAAAACGACGGCTCCGGGGAGCACTACTTCGCGGCGACGTACGCCCAGCAGTTGCGCAACGAGGCCCGCAGTCAGCACAACCTTCACGCGCAGTCCTGACAGGCGCTTGACGTGTCTGGGAATGTATGGGTTCCCGGCCGGGCATCCTGTCTCGTACAGGAGGTTGATGACGGGAGCCGTGAACGGCAGGCGCTGGTTGTGGATGGTGACGCTCTGGTGGGTTGCTGTGGCCGCCCTGTTGGGGCGGCTGTTTGTCGTCGCGGTGCGCCCCGAGACGGCGAGTCCAGGCATCGGCGACGAGCGTGAGGCGCGTTGGCGGATGGACTCCGAGCACTTCCACCCGTTGCTGGTGGACGATGGGCGGGGACAGATTCGGTTTCGCAGCGGCCAGCCCTGGTCGGGGGCGAAGCGGTGGATTCAGTTCACTTCCCCGAACGGAGCGAGATTGAGTTGGCGGGTGCATACGGAAGCGCACTCGGGTCTTGTCGATCCGGTGGTCGGCCGCATCGGCCTGCCCGATCATTGGCCGGATGCGGGCCGTTTGGTATTGGAGCAGGGGCGCTCCGGGCTCGAGTACACGTTTGACCGCTGGCTGGCCTCGGGGAGGCCGGGATTTGTCGGCTGGTTGGAGGATGCCCGCGGGCGGACGCGCGGCGGCTGGTATACGCGCCCGGGGACCCCCGGCATCGACGTGCGTACAACGGTCGACGCGGCGTGGCAGGGCGAGGCTGAGGCCATCCTGGCCGAATCGGGAGCAACCCAGGCGGCCTTAGTCGTGTTGGATGTGGACAGCGGAGATGTACTGGCGATGGCCAGCCGCGATGTGCATGATCCCTGGCGCAACCACGCCGTGCAGCCGGAAACGCCCGGATCCGTATTCAAACTGGTCACGATGGCGGCAGCCCTGGAATCCTATCGTTTTCAACCAGACGCGCGCTTTTTTTGCGCCGGCGTCGTCCCGTTGGTCGGGGTGCGTATGCACTGTTGGCGCGCGCACGGTCGAGAGACGCTGGCACAGGCGTTGGCCGGCTCCTGCGACGTGGCGTTTGCGCTGGTGGGAGCGGCAGTCGGACCTGTCGGGTTGCAGGTGATGGCCGAACGATTGGGTCTCTACGAGACCGGGCTGCAGACGCACAGCGGGCTGCGCGTGCT
The DNA here is from genome assembly GCF_001552255.1 of Alicyclobacillus shizuokensis NBRC 103103. GTDB lineage: Bacteria > Bacillota > Bacilli > Alicyclobacillales > Alicyclobacillaceae > Alicyclobacillus_G > Alicyclobacillus_G shizuokensis. The sequence goes on along the minus strand of NZ_BCQV01000005.1, from coordinate 47,791 downwards.
GGCCGAGGCTGCACCCGGCCGGGTGTTCGTGGCTCCGCGGCGGGACGTGGGCCTGCTTGCCAACACGGCCATCGGGCAGCAGGACGTCCGCATGTCCCCGCTGCAGGCGGCGAATCTGGCCGCCACCATCGCCCGCGGCGGGGTGTACCGAGACGCACGTCTGGTCATCGACCTGGAGTCGCCGGGGGCGGGCCGGCGAGAGCTGACCTCCGGGCCCGGCCGGCGCGCCCTGTCGCCGGGAGTGGCCCACGCCATCGGCCAGGCGATGCGCGCAGCCGTGCGAGAGCCGCAGGGGACGGCGCATGCGCTCGTCAGCGCCCCGGTGCCGGTGGCGGTAAAGACGGGGACGGCAGAGCTGCCGCGGGCCGGGCGTGTTCACGCCTGGTTGGTCGGCTATTTTCCCGCCTCTCGGCCCCGCATCGCCTTTTCCGTGGCGGTATTCAATGCCTCCGAGGCACCCGCGCACCACCAGGTGTTCACGGCGGTCCGCAGGCTGACGTCGTGGTACAGGCAGTTTCACAGTCCCACCGACATACCTTAGGGATAGCGCGTGGGGCATCGCGCAGCCAACGGGGGTGCGGACTGTGACGGGATTGTTCACGCTTTTGCTGCTGGTGCTAAAAGATGTCTCGCTGTTTGTCTCATATGTCCGCAACAACGCCTTTCCGCAACCGTTGTCCGGCGAAGAAGAACGGATGTACGCTGAGCGTATGCTGGCGGGGGACACGGCGGCCAGAAACAAGCTGATTGAACACAACCTGCGGTTGGTGGCTCATCTGGTGAAGAAGTATGAGGGCACGGGAGAGGACCCGGAGGACCTGATTTCCATCGGCACCATCGGCCTGATCAAGGCGGTGGAGAGCTACCATCCCAAGTACGGCACGAAGCTGGCCACGTTTGCCGCTCGCTGCATCGACAACGAAATCCTCATGTACCTGCGCAGCACTCGCAAGCATCGGCGCGACACCTCCCTGGAAGAACCGATTGGACAGGACAAGGAAGGCAACGAACTGACGCTGTCCGACCTGTTGGGGACGGACGCGGATGCCGTGGTGCAGGCGGTCGATTTATCCTGGGAAAAGCAGAAGATGTTTGAACACCTGCCCAACCTGCCGGAGCGGGAGCGGGAGGTGTTGTGCAAGCGGTTCGGGCTGCCCGACGGGGAGGAGAAAACGCAACGCGAGATTGCCCAGGAGCTGGGGATCTCCAGGTCCTACGTGTCGCGCATTGAGCGCAAGGCTCTCAACCGTCTCTATGAACAGATGCGGGCGGGCCGGGCTCATTGAAGCACGGGTCCTCTTGGTCGCGGCTGCCAGATGTGCTAGAGTGAAATCGAGCTCTCGACGGGGGATGTCATGCGCAACCTGTGGATGAAACTGATGCCGGACGAATATGTGTCCAGCGTCTATGCGATAGATTTGGACAAGCTGCGCGACGGCGGGCGCCGCTTGCTGTTGTCGGACCTGGATAACACGCTGGTGCCGTGGAACGATGAGGTTGTGCCCGCGGCCTTGGCTGCCTGGTACAGGCGCGTGGTCGAGGCCGGGATGGATTTGTGCATCGTGTCCAACAACCGCGGCCCGCGTGTCTCAGAGTTCGCACGCCAACTGGGTGCGCGCGCCATCCCGGCGGCCAAGAAGCCAAGACCCCAGGCCTTTCTGGCAGCCATGGCTAGTTTTGACGTTGCGCCCGAGCAGACGGTGATGGTGGGAGATCAGCTCTTCACTGACATTCGCGGCGCCCGCCGGCTCGGGATTTACACAATTTTGGTGCTGCCTGTGTCGCATCGGGAATGGTGGGGGACGCGCTTGACGCGCTTAGCCGAGCGGGCGGCTTTCAAGGTGTTGGAACGCCACGGATTGGTGCGGCCGATTCAGGAGGGAGGGCGTGAATGAGCGAACAGCTGGTATGCAGCGGCTGCGGGGTGGCCTTGCAGAGTGAACGAGAGGACGAGCCCGGGTTCGTGCCGTTGTCGGCTTTGACCCGCCTGCAACCGGTCTGTCGGCGCTGCTATCGGATCACGCATTATGGTGAATTCTCGCCGGTGGTGGTGCCGGCCGCCGAGTATGAACGGCAGGTGGCTGAGGTCGGCAAGCGCCCGGATTTGGTCCTGTACGTGCTGGATGTGTTCGACCTGGAGGGCAGCTTGGTGCCGAATTTGGCCCGACACATCGGCAAGAGCCCGGTAGTGGTTATTGTCAACAAGGTGGACCTGTTGCCCAAGGAGGTGCGCGTCGAGACCCTGGCCGACTGGGTAGCGGAACGTGTGCGCTCGACCGGCGTGCAGCCGGCGGGGGTTTGTTTCGTCAGCGCTCGCAAAGGGCAAGGGTTGGACGCAGTGGACGGGTGGATTCAAGCGGAGGCGAAATCCCGCGCGTACGTGGTGGGGATGGCGAATGTCGGCAAGTCCACGCTGGTCAACCGATTGTTGGCCGGGACCTATCCGGAAGCTGCCGGTTTCACCGTGTCCCGCGTGCCGGGCACGACGGTGGGACTGGTCGGAGCCGACTATGCGACCAAGGGCGGCCACGAGGTTCAATTGATCGACACCCCAGGCCTGATTCAGGGGCGGCGCGCGATTGACCAGTTGTGCTCTGATTGTTTGGCCACCGCGGTACCGGAGACACGGCTGCGCCCGCGCGTGTATCAGCTGGATCCCGGGCAGTCGCTGTGGATTGGCAACTTTGCCCGCTTTGACTTGGTGGAAGGCGTCCATCAGCCGGTCGTCTGCTACGTCAGCAACAGCCTGACGGTGCACCGTACCAAGCTGGAACGGTCGGATACCTTCGGCCGGGAGCACGCCGACGACATCCTGCGCGTGCCCTGTCCGGCGTGCCGCCAGCGGTTGGGTCCGCTGCAGCGTCTTGAGGTTACCGCTCCGGCGCGGCAGAAGTCACAGGTGACGGCTGGCGGCATTCGGTTTGGCCGCCAGGGCGCCGATCTCACGCTGGCCGGCATCGGCTGGCTCGCTCTGTTCGGCCGGCCGCTGTGCGGGAATCTCTGGTTGCCCAGGCCGCTGGCCGTCACGGTGCGGCCGCGGCTACTGGGTCAACTCAGCCGCCGCTGACGCCGGCACCTAGGCGGCATAACGGTTCCCGCCTGCGAATACACCTACGGTAGTTGCCTGTGTGGACACGGGCGAAGCCCATCCGTGGGCGAGTACGCAGGGGGGAGCGTGAACCGACATGGGGTGCCGGGAGGTTGTGGTGACCGTCATGCGGGATCATCCGTTGCCTGTGGACCAGCTTCTCTACCAGATTCGCAAGTGCGTGCAAACGGTGCGCCGGGAGCACCCGGAACTGGCGGAAAGCCGCCTGCACGACGTGAGGCTGCGGGTGTGCGGAGGAGCTCTGCAAGCGGTGCTGCAGTTTCACGCATGGGAGGATGCCGGAGGTTGAGCATGCCGACGGCACGCAGATTGCGCGGCCAGGGTGGGAGGATACGTATGAAGAGAGTGTATGGATTGCTGGGGTGGCCGGTGGCTCATTCAGCGTCGCCGGCGATGATGAACGCGGCGTTCGCGGAGCTTGGCATCGACGCGGTGTACCTGGCGTTTGCTGTGCCGCCAGCGAACCTGCAGGCCGCCCTGGACGGCTTGTTGGCGCTCGGAGCGGGTGGGGTCAACATCACGATTCCGCACAAATTGGGCGCTTATCAGTGGGCCCCCCGGCACTCGGACGAGGCGCGCTTGGCCGGGGCGGTCAACACCTTGCGCCTGCACCCCTACTCTGATGGGGAAGACCCGGAAGCGGCCGACGTGATGGGCCACAACACCGATGTCGCCGGGTGGTGGACAAGCCTGCGGACGGCGTTGCCGCGAATGCCAAAGCGTGTGGTCATCCTTGGCGCTGGCGGGGCTGCGCGCGCGGCTCTGGCCGGGCTGGCCCTGTACGCGCCGACGGCCGAAGTGGGGCTGGCGGCGCGGAACCTGGAGAAGGCGGCAGAGACGGCTGCTTCGTTTCAGGAATACATATCTGTAAACCTGGTGTCGTGGCGGGAGCGGGAACAAGCGGTGGCGGCCGCCGACGTGGTCGTCAACGCGACGCCGATGGGCATGTGGCCGCAGGATGACACGTCGCCGATTGACGACGAAACTTGCCTGCACCCGGGCCAGGTTGTGCAGGACATGGTCTATCGTCCGCTAGAGACGCGTCTGTTGCAGCAGGCCGCCCGCCGCGGTGCCGAGCGGGTGGATGGACTGGATATGTTGGTGCGCCAAGGAGTGGAGGCGCTCGAATTCTGGCTCGGCGTCAGCGCCCCGGTGGAAGTGATGCGCCAGGCTGCGCGCGCGTCGCTGGGGCTCTGAGCCAGGCGTAGGAAAGAGGGGATAGAGGACGGAGGTCATCGTCTTTGGTGGCACGTTCGATCCGCCCCACATCGGCCATCTGGTGATGGCGGAGTTGGCGCGGGAGCAGACCGGAGCCGACCAAGTTTGGTTCATGCCGGCGGCCGTGCCGCCGCACAAAGGAAGGCCGTATCAGGACTTCGCGTGGCGTACGGAGATGGTCGCCGCGCTGATCGACGGCCGGGACGGGCTCTTGGTTTGTGCGATTGAGCAGGAACTGCCGCCGCCATCCTATACCGTGGACACGGTGGCGGAGCTGCGGCGGCGTCACCCCGAACACAGCTTTTGGTTTCTCATCGGCGCCGACAGCCTGCAAACCTTGCCGACGTGGCATGGCGCAGAGCGATTGGCGGGGGACATCCCGTTTCTTGTCGCGCCCCGCGCCGGCTACCCGACTGAGGAGTTGTTCCAGCGGGTGTCCCGTCAGCTGCCCGGTCTGCGCCTGCGGGCCATCGACATGCCTATCGTCGATGTCTCCTCCACGTGGCTCAGGCAGCGACTGCTGGCGGGAAAGTCGGCCTGCGGATTGATCCCAGAACGGGTCGTTCGCGTCTGGCAGCGGGCGGATGCGCCCGTGTAGCCGCGGCATGCCCCACACGGGGATAACGAGGATGTCTTGAACAGGGAGGGGTGTCCAGATGAAGGAGTCGGATATTGCGGCCAAGGTCCAGCGCGCGCTGTCGCCCGCCCGCTTTGCGCACGTGCAGGGGGTGGTGTCGACGGCAGCAGAGCTGGCTGTGCACCACGGCGTGAATGTGGAGCAGGCACGTCTGGCCGCCTGGCTTCACGATTACGCCCGGGAGTGGCCGCCAGAGCGGTTGTTGGCGGTGGTCGAGACGATGGGGCTGCCGGAGGAGATGATGGCCATCCCCGAGCTGTGGCACGGCCCGGTGGCGGCGCGCCTGGCGGTGAGTGAATTTGGCATCACCGACGAAGACATCCGCAACGCCGTGTTCTATCACACCACCGGGCGGATCGGCATGTCGCGCTTGGAGTGCGTGTTGTGTCTGGCCGACGCCGTGGAACCTACACGCCGCTATCCGCGAGTCGAACACCTGCGGGAGCTGGCGCGCCGTGATCTGATGCGAGCCTTGGCTGAGTCGTTTGACGCGACTATCCAGTATTTGATTGTGCGGCATGCAGCCATCTACCCGGGTACGGTCGCAGCCCGCAACGAACTGTGGCGCCAGGTCCAGGCCACCGAGAACACACCGCCGCAGGCAGGCGCCAATCATGTGTGAATAGGGAGGAACGTGCATGCCAACATCCATCCTGGAACTGGCGAAAGCCGCAGCCGACGCGGCTGCCGACAAGAAGGCGCAAGACATCGTGGCGCTCGATATTCATGAGCTGACGCCAATCGCGGATTGCTTTGTGATCTGCTCGGCTCGTTCAGGCACTCAGGTCGAAGCGGTGACGCGGGCGGTCCGCGATAAACTGGCCGAGATGGGTGTTGACTGCAAAGGCACCGAGGGGCTGGACGAGGCGCGTTGGGTCCTTATCGACTTCGGCGACCTTGTCGTCCACGTGTTTCGGCCGGAGGAGCGCGAGTTTTATCACCTGGAGCGGCTGTGGGGCGATGCCAAGGAGATTCCGCTGGCATGAACCCAGCCTACACAGAGCTGGCGTCCGTATACGACCGATTCATGGCGGATGCCCCGGATGACTGCTGGCTGGATTGGCTGGATGACCAGATTCCGGATCTCAAGGACAAGACGGCGGCCGATCTGGGCTGCGGGACCGGCCGCTTCACAGTGCGCTTGGCTCCGCGGGTCAAACGCCTCGTCGGCGTCGATGCGTCGGTGGCGATGCTGGCGGTGGCCTACGAGCGGGCCCGAGAGCTGCGCGTGCCGGTGCAATGGTTGCTCCAAGACCTGCGTAACCTGCGCCTGCCGGAGCCGGTGCACCTGCTGGTGTCCACCTGTGACAGTTTCAATTATCTCATCGATGCGGACGACTTTCGCCGCGCTCTGCTGGCTGCTCGGCACAATCTACTCCCGTCCGGGTGGCTGTGTTTCGATCTGATAGGCCCGAGCCGCGTCGCGTCTCTGGCGGACGGCTTGTCCTATGACTTGGACGAGGAGGCGGCCGTCATCTTCACCAGCGCCGTCGCGGCAAACGGGCTCGTCCAATATGAAGTGCACGCCTTTTTGCGGCAGGAGGACGGCGACTATCGGCGCATCGTGGAGGAACATCAGCAGCGCTTCTATCGGCAGGAGGAGGTTCGCGCCTTGCTCCAGGAGTGTGGCTTTACGCAGGTCCAGGTGCTGGGGGATTTTGGCCACACACCGGTGAGTCAGGCCGAGCGTTGGCTTGTGCGGGCAGTCCGTGAGCCGTAGGTTCGTGTGGCTCCCATGAGTTCTTCTCCTATGAGTCCTTCATTAGACGTCGCAGGCGTCGGCGCCAGCCTGGCGGCGTCTTTCGCGGAACGCCTGAAAGCCTTTGAGGCACTCCGGGTGTTCGTCGAAGAACAGCACCAGAGACTGCAGTGAGTCCAGAGTGCAGGGGCTGACGTGGTGCTCGATACCTTCCACGTCCTTCTGGATGATGTCTTCTTCGATGCCCAGCATGCGCAGGAAGGCGGCCAGGCGGTGATGACGCTGCTTCATCAGCTTGCCCAGTCGCTGCCCGCGGGAGGTCAGGACGATGCCGCGGTACTTCTCGTACGTCACGTAGTCGTTTTCATCCAACTTTTGCAACATTTTTGTTACCGAGGAAGGCTGCACATCCAGCGACGAAGCGATGTCGGAAACCCGTGCATAGCCTTTTTCGTTCATCAACTCGTATATCTTTTCTAGGTAATCCTCCATGCTTGGAGTCAACAAGTTTATAACCCCCACTGGGCCCTGTCCATCGACCGGGCATATGCCCCTTTATCTTACACATACGAGCGCTCATCGGCAATCTATGCATCGACTTCTGCAAAGGGATATGCTTTTTGCCGACGGGAAAACAGGAGTCCACGCTGGCTGGACCGAATTTCTGGACAAAAAAGCTGGAGGGTCTCGGATGGGAGAGCGACAGGACGAACCAGTCCTATCAATCTGGCAGGCCATGCAGCGGGAATGGGAGGTCGCACAAGCGGATGGCCGCAAGGACCAGTCGGGCGGCCGACAGCCAGCCCATGACAACTTTGGGGCCGCGGCTTCGGATGTCAGTGCGGAAGCCGACATACGGATGTTCAATGTTCCTTGGATCACACAGGAGGATTGGGAGGAGGCCCCGTCTGATCCAGGCAGTGTGAATCCTGATGGGGATTTCAGCCCAGAGGAGCGCAGTCACGGGGGGCAGCGAGGACAGGGCGGCTTACAGGAGCTTGCTGGCCGCCGTTTGCAGCGGCTGGCCGGGTGGCTGGCTCTCGCACTGGTGTTGGTGGCCGGCGGCTACGTTGCGGGAGCGTTGGGCTCCGGCTTGTCGATGACTCCCGACAACGATGTCTCCGGTCACGCGGTGGGCGGAGTGAAAAAAACTGGTAGCCATGCTTTCAACGCCGATTCGCAAAATCAAATTATAATTGACGTACATGGGGATGTGAAGCGGCCTGGGGTGTACACGCTGCCGTCCGGCTCCCGCGTCGGCGACGCGGTGCGGGCGGCGGGCGGCTACCGACACGCGGCAGACCAGGCGGTGGTCAACGCGGCCGAGTTGCTGGACGACGGCGAGGAGGTCGTCATTCCCGACGCATCCAAGGCAGGCGCACACACCATCCAGAGGTCCTCCGGGATCGCGGGGTCGTCCACACAGGCGAGCAACAGCTCGGGCGCAGTCGCGGGTGGCGCAGCATCGACAGAGGGAGGACTGTCGGCCGGGGCCTCGAACGGAACTCCTGCGGCTGCCGGGGGCGGTAGTGCCGATGTGGCCAAGGTGGATCTGAACACCGCGGACGTGGCCACACTGGAAACCCTGCCCGGTGTGGGACCCACCCGCGCTGCGGACATCGTCCAGTACAGGCAGGAGCATGGACCGTTCGCTTCCGTGGACGATTTGGACAACGTACCCGGCATCGGGCCGGCCACGTTGGCGCGCCTGAAGCCGTACCTATACGTGTCGGCATACCAAGGCTAGGATGAGAACGGGATGTACGCGCAGACATCGGAGATAGACTAGGAGGGATGGCGTGGATATCAACTGGGTGACCGCGGGCTTGGCAGCGGTTGTCATGTTCTCAACATGGGCTGGGGTCCGCCGTGGGCTGGCGTATGAGAGTGGCCACGTGGTGGCGCTGGCGGTTTCGCTTGTCGTCGGGACGGCGGCATTGAGTCTCGCCTGGTGGGGCAGCAACCGGCTGAACGGGTTGGCTATGGAGGCCCATCCCGACGCAGTGCCGGATTTTCTGGCGCGGCTTGTGCAGTTCTGGCAGCAGGCGCCGGGGACGGCTCAATGGCTGGCGTTCGCGCTGATCTTTTTGCTGTCCGCCAGCCTAATTCGTGGGTGGTTGGACGTCCTGCCGCGAGGGGCTGCACGCATCGTTCCGAGACCATTGCGGCAAAACCGCATTCTCGGCGGCCTGATGGGCGCTGCGGTCGGCGCTGTACGGTGTGTGGCGCTGGGCGGACTGCTGTTTTTGGGCCTGCAGTATCTGAGCATGCCCACCGCACAGGCTTGGGCGCAAGCGTCGCCCCCGTATCGATGGCTGCAGAAAACTGTTTACCAACCTTGGCTGAAGCCGCTGATGAGCCGCGAGATTCCGGTGCTCAGCCAGGACGCCCTGCGGCCATTGACAGAAAACATAAACTTGGTCGCTGTGCCGGTGGGCGGCGACGAGAGTCGGGGCGTATTGGTGGTGCAAAAGCCGGTCGCTCAAGTGGCGGAACGGGTTACGCACGGGGACCGGACGGACAGAGAGAAGGCGTACGACCTGTACGAGTGGGAGATTCACCACGTGCACTACGATTGGAAGAAGTACGACGACTACGTCTACCACGGACACTGGGCCGAGCAGAGCCCTTTGACGACGTTGACCACCGGCAAGGGGGTATGCGCCGACTACGCGCTGTTGTATGCGGATATGGCTCACGCGGTGGGTCTGACCGTGAAGATTGACGAGGGAATCGGCGGCACCGCGCAGCAGCACGGCCCCCATGCCTGGAACGAGGTTTGGGACGCCCAGCAGCGCCGCTGGCTGGCGCTGGACACGACTTGGGGTGCTGAACAGGACATCTGGTTTGCCCCGCCCGATTTTTGGTCTACGCACATGCTTACCCATTCTATCGAAATCCAGGGGGCGCATTGATTCGAACCGGGCGTTGGCGCGGGCTCCTGTGCCTGGTCATTGTCGCCATCCTTTGTGGATTTTTCGTCGAGGGAAGGTCGGCCTGGACGCCGCTGCCCGTAGCCGCCGCGGCCTTGGGCATGACGGCGTGTCTGGGCGTTGGACTGTGGGGACGCAAGCGGCGTCATGCCGTATGGCTCTGCGTCTGCATGGCCGGGGCTGCCTTTTCCTTCGCTTGCGGTGCCTGGCGGGAAGCACAACGTCCGGTCTGGATAAACGCGTGGCTCGGACAGCCTGTGTTGGCCGAGGGAGTCCTTGAGCAGGTCAGTGCCGGCCGCGGTGGCACTCTCTGCACCTTGGAGGTGACCCGGTTGCGCCCGGTGGCAGATGCCAGTCTGTGGGAGCAGTGCCAAGTCACGACCCTATGGCTGGCAGATGACTCAGGCGATCCGCCCCAGCCCGGGGCCAGGGTGGCCCTGGCGGGGGTGTTGACCGCACCCAGCCGCTCTCTCCTACCCTGGCAGCCGCCGGAGTATGGTTTTCGCGGGCGCCTTCGGCACTGGAGCGTGCCGTCTCCGTCGCTGGAGGAGTGGCTGCACAGTAGAATGGATGAACATCTGGCGGTACTCGCCCCGGCCGGGGAGGCCGGCAATGTACCGCTGCTCGACAGCCTGGTGTTCGGCAGCGGGCAGGTAGAGCCCAACCTGCACCAGGAATTCCTCCGCGCGGGTCTGCTCCACGTGTTGGCGGCCAGCGGCGCCAATGTGGTGCTGCTGCTGTCGGCGTTGTCGCTTCTGCTGCGCCCCCTGCGTTGGCTGTATCCGCGCCGACTCCCGTTTTGCGTAGCGAAGCTTGCGTTCCTGTGCGAGTTCACCCGACTGTGCGGCGGGCAGCCTTCGATTGTACGGGCGGCTCTGATGGCGGCCTATCGGGAACTGGGCCTGGCATGGGCCAGGGCGCCGAAGACCATCGATGGTATGCTGGTGGCCGCGTGTGCCATGGCCATCTGGCGTCCCGCCACGCTCCTGGGCCTCAGCGCCTGGTTGTCCTTTGCCGCGACCGCCGCCATTCAGCATGCCCTCTCCCATGCTCCCCGGGTCACTGGCGGCAATCTGCGCCAGCGCCTTTGGGCCAAAGGGCTGGAGACGCTCTGGGTCTGCCTGATGGTCGAAGCGTGGTTGACCCCGTTCACTCTCCTCGTGTTCCATCAATTAACACCCTACGCTCTGCTCGCCAATCTGCTGGGTGAGCCGTTGCTCACTCTACTCCTGCCGCTGGCGACCGCGACAGACGCCCTGGCCCTGTTACCGCAGGTGGGGCCCGTTGTCCTCTTGACTCGGGGGGTGCTGCTGGCAACGTTGGCAGTGTTGCACGTGTTCTTGCAGTGGACAGGGTGGGTGGCACATCTGCCGGGGGCTTTGGTGCAGGCGCAGGTGGGCAATCCGTTGCTCATCGCCGCCTGGTACATGCTCTTGCTGCTCGCCCCTCGGGTGCGAAATTTTACAGCGCAGGTGTGGACGTCTATCGACAAGAATCGATAATAGTTCTTACCTAATCCTGAAACTGTGCTATACTCGTACTTTGGAACGGTCGTACATAGCGCGCCACGAAGTGGCACACTGGTATGGCATGCGCGGCCAAATGGCGGCGCATGGTAACTGGTATAGAGACCACGGAGAGGGAGAGGACAATGGCAAAGACGTTCGTTCTGGGCGCTGGCTACGCAGGGGCCATGGCGGCGGTGCAGCTGGACAAGATTGCTGAACCGTTCACATTGATCAACAAAACACCCTATCACACGCTCGTCACGTTGTTGCACGAGGCGGCCGGGGGACGGGGTACCCCGACCAACTACACGGTCAATCTGAGCGACCTTGTGCGGCGCGAGACGTCCAACATCGTCATTGACGAAGTCACTGGGATTGACCGGGAGAAGCGGGTGCTCAAAACCCGTTCCGGTCAGGAGCACGAGTACGAGTGGCTGGTCATCGCCCTCGGTTGGGTATCGGAGTACTTCGGAATTCCCGGTCTCAAGGAACACAGCCTGGTCCTCAACGACCTGGACACGGCGATTCAAATCCGGGAGCACATCGAACAACAGTTTGCCGCCTACAAGGACGATCCGAACCCAGAACGGCTTCGCATCGTGGTTGGCGGGGCCGGTCTGACCGGCGTGGAGCTGGCCGGTGAACTGCTGGATTGGCTGCCATCGCTGAGCGCGAAGTACGGCATCGACCGGAGCTTGGTGGAACTGCAGAACATTGAGGCGATGAGCACGATTCTCCCCATGATCTCTGAGTCGCTGCGCAGCGAAGCGGCCCGCATGCTGACCGAGAAGGGCGCGATTTTGCGCACCAACACCAAAATCGTCGAGGTGACGGAGAACGAGGTGCACCTGGAAGGCGGGGAGAGCGTCAAGGCTCGCACCATCATCTGGACCGGCGGTGTGCGTGCCAACCCGCTGTTGACCGAGGCGGGCTTCACCGTGGATCGCCGTGGGCGCGCGAAGGTGAACGAGTATCTGCAGTCTGTGGATGATCCCCGCATCTTCATCGGTGGAGACAGCGCCTGGGTCGAGGATGAGAATGGGCGCCCGCTGCCGCCCACGGCGCAGTACGCCACCCAAATGGGGTACGTGCTGGCCGCCAACGTCAGCTCGGCCATCCACCGTCAGCCTCTGCGCGCCTTCCATGCTCACAACATGGGCACGCTCGCCTCGGTGGGACCCGAGGTGGGTGTCGGCAACATGTTCGGGATTCCAGTCAAAGGACTGGCAGCAGGCTTGGCCAAGGAGGCCAGCAAGCTGAAGTATTTGTATCAGATTGGGGGTCTGCGGTTGACCGCGCAGAAGACCCCGGAAATCGCCCACTTTTGATGGCGTGCCGGCTGCGCCGCCGTCGTAGGGAGAGCCAAGGTGCGGCGGTGCGGAATGGCCGCTTCACCCGGCCCTGCGCGACGGGTGAAGCCGCATTCCCTGTCCCGCGGCGCCCGGCGTGGTCAGCTTCTAGCTGCCGCAGAAATGGGGATTGAGAAATGGATTGGTTGCAAGCGGTCGGCGCACTGAAGCGGGAACCTGTGCGGCCAGTGTATGCGCTGGTTGGCCCAGAACCGTTTTTGGTGCGCCGCTTTTTGCATCTTTTGGCGGAAAGGATGGGAGAGTCTGGGGCACCTCCGTTTGTGGAGCGCCACCGGTTTGACGAGGAGGGGTGCGCGGGCGCCATCGCCGCCTGCCAGACTCCCTCTTTATTTTCAGAAGCGAGCATTATTGTACTGGAGCAGGTTCACGCTCTGACCAGCGCGCGGGGGAATGGCAAGGTTGACCTCACCCCGTTGGAGGCGTACTTGGACCATCCGGTCCCCGACCGAGTCTTGGTGCTCACGGTGGAGGCGGATAAGCTGGACGAGCGCAAACGCGCGTCCAAGCTACTCAAGAAACACCGGATCGTGGATTGTCATCCCCCCAAGGACGCAGACGCGCAACGTCTCTTGCGCGAACTGGCGAATGAGCTCGGTCTGTCCATTGAGGACTCGGCGCTGAAAGAGCTGTGGCGGCGTTGCCGCATGCTGACCATGTGCCGGCAGGAATTGGACAAACTCGCGGCGTACGCGGCCGGTGACCGCATCGACGCGGCGGTGGTCGAGGAATTGGTAGCGGAGCCGGTGGAAGACAATGTCTTTCACTGGGTAGAAGGTGTCCTTCAAGGCAAGGCACAGACAAGTGTGCGCATCATGAATGAAATGCGCATGCGCGGGACGGACGCACTCTCCCTCCTGGCATTGATCGCCCATCGTCTGCGTCTGATAGGTTTTGTCCGGATCTTTCAACAACAGGGGATACCAGAGACCACAATGGCTGCACGCTTGCGCGCGCATCCGTTCGCCGTCAAGCAGGCGGCGCGCATGGCGGCCATGGTGTCCATTACGCAGGTTGAGCAATTGCTGCTCATTGTCGCCGACGCCGAGCATGACATCAAGTCTGGGCGAGCGGATGCAGACTTGGCGCTGGAGTGGGTGGTCATGGCTTGCCTGGCGAGTAGCAGCAGGCCAGCTTGGGCAAGGTAATCCTGAGGCCAAGTGGCGGGGATGTCAAGGATAACGCCACAGAAGCCAGTAAGGAGGGTGTTGCGATGGCCAGACGGCGCAACCGCCTGCTGGTGCCCGAAGCCAGACAGGCCATGGACCAGTTGAAGCAACAGGTGAGCGACGATGTTCAGGGATCCGCACCCGACACGCAACCAGCGCCGCCCATTGCCGCCGCCATACCGGGGACACCAGCGGCCGCACCTGTACAGGGGCAGCGCCCACGGGCTCAGGTGCAGCAGATTCGACGCATCGATGGTGGTCAGCTGACGACGCGGGAGGCCGGCGAGTTGGGTGGAGAAATTGGCGGCAACATGGTCAAGCGGCTGATTGAGATCGCGGAGCAGGAACTGGCGCAGAAGGAGAAGCCGCCGCTGCTGTGAGACTCAGCGCGCCTCCTGAGCCCGGGAACGGGGGAGCAGCGGGCCCGGGGCATAAAAAACGACCCATCACGGGCCGTTTTGCGTATGGAAATCGTTGCGCCTACAACCGAGGGCGACCCCGCCTATTCGGCGGCGTGCGCCTTCGCATACGCGTTGAACTGCCGAGCCATGCGCGACTTGCGGCGGTTTGCGTTGTTGCGGTGAATGATACCCTTCGTGACAGCCTTGTCCAAGGCGCGCGTCGCCGCACGCAGAACCAGACGGGCTTGTTCCACATCATCCTGCGTCAGCGCAGCATCAAACTTTTTTAACGTCGTGCGCAACGACGACTTCAGCGCTTTGTTGCGAAGCGTCCGGCGAGCGGTGATGTGCACACGTTTTTCTGCGGACTTGATGTTTGGCACGCATTTCACCTCCCCGGGCCAAAAGGCTCAAATGACGGAGCATAGTTTATCACATCGGCGTTGCGACCTGCAACAGGACGTGAGGTGAAGTCATTGTCTCGCTACAGGCAGTTGCTTGCCCGCCAACGGGAGCGGGCGCAGGCCGTTCGTCTCCAACCGTCGGACGACTGGCCCAGTTTGGATCTGGCCCTGGAAGCCCACGAGCTTGCTCGCGGCGGGGATGACCCAATCTCCGGCGTAGACCTGGTGGAAGAAGAGCCTTACGAGGACATCCACGTCTCCCGTGTGCACGTGCGCACCAAGCAGGGGGAGCGGCGGATAGGCAAGCGAAAGGGCAGGTACGTCACCCTGGAAGCTCCTGGCCTGCGTCGCCGTGATCCGGATCTGCAAAACCGGGTGGTTGAGGTATTGCGGGACGAGTTTCACGCTCTGCTCAAGATCGACGACAAAGCCAGCGTCTTGGTGATCGGCCTCGGCAACGCCAACGTCACGCCTGACGCGTTTGGGCCACTGGTGGTCGAGCGCCTGTTCGTCACCCGCCACCTGTTTCAGCTGATGCCGGAATTGCGGGACGAGGGATACCGCACCGTGGCAGCGATGGCGCCTGGGGTGCTGGGGGTGACTGGCATTGAAACCCTGGAAGTGGTGCGCGGGGTTGTTGAACATGTACAGCCGGACTTGGTGATCGCCCTGGACGCGCTGGCTTCCCGCTCTCTGTCCCGCGTGCATTCGACGATTCAGATTGCCGACAGCGGCATCCACCCGGGGTCGGGTGTGGGCAATCACCGTCGTGAATTGACGATGGAGACGCTCGGGGTGCCTGTATACGCCATCGGCGTCCCCACCGTCGTTCAGGCGTCCACCATCGCCGGCGACTGTTTGGAACGGTTGCTCAACCGGTTGCGGCAGTCGGTTCCTGGGAACGGGGCCAACCAGATTTTTGATCGGTTTTCAGCGCTGGAGAAGCGGCAGATGGTGGACGAGGTATTGGCGCCGATGGGCGACAACCTGATGGTCACGCCGAAAGAAGTGGATGAGTTCATCGAAGACATCTCGCAACTGGTCGCCAAGGCATTAAATCTGGCCCTGCATCCGGAGATGACGATGGATGAAGCGGACGTGCTGACGCACGGATAGGTAGGATGGTGAAATGGTGGGACTGCGGCGGGGCAGTCAGGGCCCACCCCGCGGATAGGATGGGCCCTTGGCTCAGACACCGCTGGCTCCTGACTGCTGATAGTGAGCGGCCAGGTCGAGGACACGGGCAACATACTGCTGCGTTTCGGCATAGGGCGGGACACCCTGGTACGCTTCCACGGCGCCCGGGCCGGCGTTGTACGCGGCCAGAGCTAACCGCACGTTGCCGTTAAACTGGTTAAGCAGCTGGGCTAGATAACGGGTTCCGCCCATGATGTTCTGCACCGGGTTGAACACATCGGTCACCCCGAGGGCACGAGCCGTCGCCGGCATCAACTGCATCAACCCGGCGGCACCGGTGCGGCTCACCGCATCGCTGCGTCCGCCGGATTCCTGCTGGATGACGGCGCGAATAAGCGACGAAGGCACATGGTAGCGGGCCGCGGCCGCATCCACAATCTGATTTAGGTCGGCTCCGAGGGTGGGCCCACCCGTTCCGTCGCCGCTCGCTGAACCGGTCTGGTTGGTCCCCTCCGCTGCCTCCATGGCCAGGGTCGAGGCGCCGTCCGCCGCGCCGAGGTTCGGGTTGGACGGAACCGCCGCGCCCATCAGCGCGGCCAACTCCATCCCCCAAGTGGAGGCATTGGCTGTCCATGGGCTCGCCAGGTCTGAGTCCAACAGGCTGGCGGGCGAGACTTCCCCATCCTGCCCGATAAGGGTGTCCGCGTCCAGGGTCGAGGGCTGTGCGCTCTCCAGCATCGCCTGCAGGAGCATCTGCACGGCGGTGGACACGGCGCTCGATCCGGATGTCGGCAAGGCTTGGTCGAGACTGTCCTCCGCCCCCAGCGGCAGACTCGGCAGCGCGCTGAGCGATTGCGCCAACAGGGTGGCGAACGCCTCTCCGTCGCCGCTGGTCTGGGTGTTGACGAGCGGCTGTGACGCCGCACCGGCCTGCACAGCATTGACACCGTTCACGTTAACCCTCCTCTCGTTGTTTCAGCCCGGCAGCGAACGGCTGCGGGCAAACCTCTTCTTTATTCGACATTCTTGATTCGACATCCTTCGCGGGGAACCCTGCCAGCCTCTCCGTTTACCTATCATCATGCTTCATAAAGCCGCTAGAATCATAAACTTGCGATCAGCGCGTATACATGGTGGCAAGAAGCCATGTTCATCGGCTGGGACAAGCCGGCGGCACTGTCCTCGCGGGTGGGCCTGAAGCGGGGGATGAAGATGAACGACGAACTGGAGTCCCTGTGGCGGACCGGCAAACGCCTGTTGGCCGCAGTCGTATTTGTCTGTCTGTTGGTGGGAGCGGGATCGGCCGTGGTCACCGCCTTGGCGGCTGGTATAAATTCTCTCTCTCAGTTCTCGGCAAACCGGGGTGCGGCCACGTCGCCATCGGCGCCCGTCAGCGCACAGCCAGAGGGGTATGCCAACAGAACAGCAACCGGGAGTAACGCGGCCACAGGCGGGAACGACGGCGCCGATTTAGGACTGGCATCGGCCGGTGATGGGGTATCGGGTGTCGGGGGTGCGCCTGCCGACTCGGCGTCTGAGGCCGGGGCCGCCGGCACGGGCTCGGTTTCATCGAGCCAGGGAGGGCAATTTTACAGCCCGGTCGGCGAGGCGATTGATCAAGGAGGGGTTGTGTTGGGGGACAAAGTGCAGCAAGGGTTCGGGCAACTGTTGGGCAGCTTGCTGCGGGCGCTGTTCTTCGAGCGGCCGGCCCGTGGACTGACTGGGAACTGACCGGACCCGACAGCGTCAAGCGGGCGCGTTGGCTCTCCCAGGCGATTGCCTGGGAGACGGCGAGTCTCCTGTGCGTGGGACGCCGACACGGCCACGGGCATGGCCGCGGTGTGGTATAATCTCCTTCGTACTTTGTGCGGGCGTCCGGCGAGGGTGTGTACCCTTGATGGACGCCCTAGGCGGAGATGGAGGAGGGTGCACGGTCCGTGCCCGACAACCAGTCCCATGTGCAAGAACGCATCCGCAACTTCTCAATCATCGCCCATATCGACCATGGGAAGTCCACGCTGGCGGATCGCATCCTGGAACTGACACACACCGTCAGCGAGCGAGAGATGCAGGACCAGCTGCTCGACCAGATGGACCTCGAGCGGGAACGAGGCATTACCATCAAGCTGCAGCCGGTGCGGCTTATCTATACAGCGCAGGATGGGAAGGAGTACATCCTGAATCTGATTGACACCCCTGGCCACGTCGACTTTACGTACGAAGTCTCGCGCAGCCTGGCCGCCTGCGAGGGCGCGCTGCTGGTCGTCGACGCGGCGCAGGGGATTGAGGCGCAGACGCTGGCCAACGTCTACTTGGCGCTGGACAACAACCTGGAGATCTTGCCGGTCATCAACAAGATCGACTTGCCGAGCGCAGACCCGGAGCGGGTCAAACGGGAAATCGAAGACGTCATCGGCCTGGATGCCAGCGACGCGGTCTTGACTTCGGCCAAGACTGGGGTTGGCGTGGCCGACGTGCTCGAGCAGATTGTCGCCAAGGTACCGCCGCCGACGGGGGATGCGGACGCTCCGCTAGAGGCGCTCATCTTCGATTCCCATTACGATCCGTACCGCGGCGTAATAGTCTACGTGCGCGTCGTCAACGGGGTGCTGAGGCCAGGCATGCGGGTGCGCATGATGGCCACCGGGGCGGAGGTGGAGCTGACCGAGGTGGGCGTGTTTCGACCGGCCCTGACGCAGGCGGACCAGCTCGGACCGGGCGAGGTCGGGTATTTGGCTGGAGCCATCAAGGACGTGCGCCTGACGCGGGTCGGAGACACGGTGACGTCGGCCGAGCGTCCGGCGGCAGCCCCCCTGCCCGGGTACCGGCGCATCAACCCGATGGTGTTTTGCGGCTTATACCCGGTGGACAGCAACGATTTCCAGGATCTGCGGGAAGCCTTGGAGAAACTGGGTCTCAACGATGCGGCGCTCAGCTTTGAGCCGGAGACCTCGAGCGCTCTCGGGTTTGGCTTCCGCTGCGGCTTTCTGGGGCTGTTGCATATGGAAGTGGTGCAGGAAAGATTGGAGCGCGAGTATGGGCTGACGCTCATCACAACCGCTCCCAGCGTCGTGTACCACGTCTACCTGACTGACGGTAGCCGCAGGGAGATTGACAACCCGAGCGACATGCCGCCGGCCGACCGCGTGGACCGGGTCGAGGAGCCGTATGTGAAGGCTTCGGTGATTGTCCCGAACGACTTCGTGGGCCCGGTCATGGAGCTGTGCCAGGAGAAGCGGGGCGAGTTTCAGGACATGCAGTACCTGGACACCACCCGGGTGACGCTGGTCTACGAGCTGCCGTTGGCCGAGATCGTCTATGACTTCTTCGACCGGCTCAAATCGTCCACTCGCGGGTACGCCTCTTTTGATTACGAACTGATTGGTTACAAACCGTCGAATCTGGTGAAGATGGACATCCTGCTCAACGGCGAGGTCGTCGACGCCCTTTCCTTCATCGTGCACCGTGATAAGGCGTACACACGCGGGCGGGCGCTGTGTGAGAAATTGAAGGAACTGATTCCGCGGCAGATGTTCGAGGTGCCGATTCAGGCGGCCATCGGAAACCGGGTGGTCGCCCGCGAGACGATTCGCGCCATGCGCAAGAATGTCTTGGCCAAGTGTTACGGCGGAGATATCACACGCAAGCGCAAGCTGTTGGAAAAACAAAAGGAAGGCAAGAAGCGGATGAAGCAGGTGGGCCGCGTGGAGGTTCCGCAAGAAGCCTTCATGGCCGTCCTGAAGATGGAGTGATGCAAGGTGACCGACACCCGGTCCGGGGTTGGACCCCATCGGCAGCCTCCGGCGGCGTCGCTGTACGTCCACATTCCGTTTTGTGCGAGCCGCTGCTTCTACTGCGACTTCACCACCTATGTGGCGCCGGCGTCAGCGCGGCAATCGTATTTGGAAGCCCTGTCCAAAGAGTTGGCGTTGTTGGCCGCGGAGGTGCGCACGCCGCTGGAGACCGTGTTTTTCGGCGGCGGCACGCCGACGTTGCTCGACAGCCGGCAGTGGGACCAACTGCTGACCGGTCTGCGCCGGGTGCTGCCCATCGCTGACAACGCGGAAATCACCGTCGAGGCCAATCCGGAAACGGTAGACGTGGAGAAGCTGCGGGTGTTGGCCGGGCACGGGGTCAACCGCCTCAGCTTCGGCGCCCAGACCCTGAACGACAGGCTGCTGCTCGCCATCGGCCGCCTGCACGATGCGGACACCGTATTGCGCAGCATCGACCAAGCGCAGCGGGCTGGTTTTTCCCGCATCAATGTAGATTTGATGTTCGGCCTGCCGGATCAATCCATGGCGGACGTGGAGGCTTCGCTGCGGACCATGGCCGATCTCGGCGTCGAACACCTGTCCGCCTACTGGCTCAAAGTGGAAGCCGGAACCCCGTTCGCCGATTGGCTCGACCAAGGACGGCTCAATCTGCCCGGGGAAGACCTGGAGGCCCAGATGTACGAAAGGGTGCGCGAATACCTGACCGCGCAGGGGTACGTGCATTACGAGATCAGCAACTTCGCGAAACCGGGGGGCGAGGCCAGGCACAACCTGGTCTATTGGCGCAACTATCCCTACTTGGCCGCCGGTGTCGGAGCGCACGGCTATGTCGGCGGCGTCCGCTACGAGAACGTGAGGAACTTGGCCGCATATAATCAGATGCTGGCAGAGGGGCGCCGGCCGATTCAGGAGTCGCAGGCGGTGTCTGCCCAGGAAGCGGCGGAGGACACGATGATGCTGGGACTGCGCTTGGCGGAAGGTGTGGCCGACGCGCGCTTCCGGCGCCAGCACGGATGCGGCATTCGCGACGCATTTGGCCCGGTGGTGCAGCGGCTCGTCGATCTCGAGTTGGTGGAGTGGCAGGGCGGGAGCCTGCGCCTGACTCACCAAGCCTGGCCGGTGGCCAACCTCGCATTCGCGCCCTTCGTCGGCACGCTGACCGCCGCATCTGTCTGAGCTGCGCAGACCGTCTGTGGTTCCGCGGGAATTGACAATGGTCGAGGCATTTTGCTATTGTCAAGATACGGTTTAGCACTCGATCGATGTGAGTGCTAATGTGAGGTGCTCGTCGGGTCGCAGTGAATCCTCGGGAGGAGGCGATGGCGGTGCTGACTGACAGGCAGAAGCTCATCCTGGGCGCCGTTGTCGAAGATTATGTGTTCTCTGCCGAACCCGTGGGGTCTCGAACGTTGTCCAAGCATGAACGGATCCGTTACAGTGCGGCGACCATCCGCAATGAGATGGCTGATTTGGAAGAAATGGGGTACCTTGCACAGCCCCACACGTCTGCTGGGCGAGTTCCGTCCCAACGCGGGTATCGGTTTTACGTAGACCATTTAATGATGCAGACCGAGATTGATGCCCAAACCGTCCAGCGTCTGCGCGAGGTTTTCCAGCAGCGCATCGACGCGGTCGAGCGGATGATACAGCAGACGGCGGTCGTGGTCTCGCAGTTGACTTCATACACATCGATTGTGTCGGGCCCGAGGCGGAACTCGGAACGAATCCGCCAGGTGCAGATCATCGCGCTGTCGCCAGGGTGCGCGGTTGCCATTGTGGTGACCAACACGGGGACGGTGTACGACCGGCCCATCCGTTTGCCGGACGACATGTCGGCGCAGGAATTGGAGCGGCTGGTCAATTTGCTCAACAGCAAATTGGCCGGAAGCCCGCTGGCCTACATGAAATCGACGCTGCACCAGGAAATCGCCAGGGATATGGCCGGCGTCCTGGAGCACTACGAAGGCGCTCTGGGCGTCCTCGATGAACTGTTACGGGTTGCCGAAGAGAAAAGGGAGCCTGTGTTTGTCGGCGGGGCCATCAATGTGTTGGCGCAGCCCGAGTTTCACGATGTTGAGAAGGCGCGGCCGCTGCTGGCCCTGTTGGAGCAGGTGGACGCGCTATACAGTGTGCTGCCGGACGAAGAAGGCGGCATTTCGGTGCGCATCGGCGAAGAAAACGCCGTCCCGGCGCTGCAGGATTGCACCGTGATTGCGGCCACCTATTCCGTCGGCGGGCAACCGGTCGGTCGTATTGGAGTGCTCGGTCCCACTCGCATGAATTACGCGCGTGTGATGCAGATACTCGATTACACCGCCGGAGCTTTGACAGACACTTTGCAGCGCCGATTGGGCTGACACGGGCGATGCTCGAGGGGGATGGACATGACAGCCAACGAAGCACAGAACGAGGAACAGGGGACCCAGGAGACGACGCCGGAAACGCTGGAGTCGCGGGTTGACCTTGGGCACGGCGAGGGCGCCGACGCCGCAGTCGGGGGGCAGGCGGAGGAAGCCGCCGCACCGGTGGCGGAAGCTCCGGCGGATGCCGGGGACCAGGCCGGGCCGGCGTGCGAATCGGATGCCGAGGCGCCGGCGGCTGCTATTGAGGAAGTGCAGGAACTGCGCGAGCAGGTGCAGGAGCTGCATGATCAACTCCTGCGTGCCCGCGCTGATTTTGAAAACTACCGCCGTCGCACGCGGCAGGAGATGGAGGACCTGCGCAACTTTGCCACCCGCCAGCTGCTGTCCGACCTGCTGCCGGTGGTAGACAACTTCGACCGGGCGCTCAGCGCCATCGCAGGCCAAGCCGAGGTGCGGGAAGGCATCGAGATGGTACACAGACAGCTGTTGGCCCTGCTCGCCAAGCACGGCGTAGAGGCAATGGAGACGGTTGGTCAAGCGTTCGATCCGAAGGTGCACGAAGCTGTCATGCAGGAACCGGCGGGCGACCGCGAGGTGGGCATCGTCGCGGAAGAACTGCAAAAGGGTTACTTGCTGCATGGTCGCGTGTTGCGGCCCGCGATGGTAAAGGTGACCGTGTGAACTACAGGCTTGTTGAACCTGGGCGCAGAACGTCTGCCCCAGGGGTGTTTGTGCGCATGTGTGCCGTACGGCGGGGGCCCGTCCGGGCCGTCAAGTTGTCGAGGACAGAGGAGGACGCGTGACATGGCAAAGGTCATTGGAATCGATTTGGGTACCACGAACTCGTGTGTCGCAGTGATGGAGGGCGGAGAAACGGTTGTCATCCCGAACGCGGAGGGAAATCGCACCACTCCGTCGGTGGTGGCGTTCTCGAAGGACGGTGAGAGGTTGGTCGGCGATGTCGCGAAGCGTCAGGCCATCACCAACCCAGACCGGACCATCATTTCCATCAAGCGCCACATGGGCAGCGACTACAAGGTGCGAGTGGACGACAAATCGTACACGCCGCAGGAAATTTCGGCGATGATTCTACAGAAGCTGAAGGCCGACGCCGAAGCATACTTGGGAGAACCGGTGACGCAGGCGGTTATCACGGTGCCCGCCTATTTCAGCGACAGTCAGCGGCAGGCGACCAAAGACGCCGGCAAAATTGCCGGTCTGGAGGTGCTGCGCATCGTCAACGAGCCTACCGCCGCAGCGCTCGCCTACGGGTTGGATAAGGAAGACGACCAGACGATTCTGGTGTATGACCTCGGCGGTGGCACGTTCGACGTGTCGATTCTGGAGTTGGGCGAGGGCGTGTTCGAGGTCAAGGCGACCAGCGGCAACAACCACTTGGGCGGCGACGACTTTGACCAACGCATTATGGATTACCTGGCAGATACGTTCAAGCGCGACACCGGCATCGACCTGCGCCAGGATCGGATGGCGATGCAGCGTTTGAAGGACGCCGCCGAAAAGGCGAAGAAGGAGCTTTCCTCGACGTTGACGACGACCATCTCGCTGCCGTTCATCTCGGCCGACGCCAGCGGCCCGAAGCACCTGGAGGTCAATCTCACGCGCGCCAAGTTCGAAGAGTTGACCGCCGATCTGGTGGAGAAGACGCTGGGACCGACGCGCCAGGCGCTGGAGGACGCCGGCTTGACCGCGGCACAGATTGACAAGGTCGTGCTGGTAGGTGGATCTACGCGCATTCCGGCGGTCCAGGAGGCTATCAAACGGCTGATTGGCAAAGAGCCGTCCAAAGGCGTCAATCCGGACGAGGTGGTCGCCATCGGCGCGGCGATTCAGGCGGCCGTGCTGACGGGCGAGGTCAAGGACGTGGTCTTGCTCGACGTGACGCCGCTGTCCTTGGGCATCGAGACGCTAGGCGGGGTGTTCACGAAGCTGATAGAGCGCAACACCACGATTCCGACTTCGAAGAGCCAGATCTTCTCGACCGCTGCGGACAACCAGACGTCGGTGGAAATCCACGTCCTTCAGGGCGAGCGCGAGCTGGCGCGCGACAACAAGACACTCGGCCGCTTTACCCTCAGCGATATCCCGCCGGCGCCGCGAGGTGTGCCGCAGATTGAAGTCACGTTTGACATCGACGCCAACGGCATCGTCAACGTTTCCGCCAAGGACCTGGGCACGGGCAAGAGTCAGCGGATTACCATCACTTCGTCCAGTGGCCTGAGCAAAGATGAGATCGACCGTATGGTCAAAGAGGCGGAGTTGCACGCGGAAGAGGATCAGAAGCGGCGCGAGCAGGTGGAAATCCGCAACCAGGCTGACCAACTGCTGTATCAAACCGAGAAGAGCCTGAAAGAGCTTGGGGACAAGGCGGACGCCGATTTACGCAAAGAGGCGGAGGAGAAGCAGCAAAAGCTACGCGACGCTCTGAACGGCAGCGATACGGAGGCCATCCGGCAGGCTTCCGACGCGTTGACGCAGGTGCTGCACAGGCTCTCTACCAAGCTCTACGAGCAGGCAGCTCAGACAAGCGCGTCCGGAGCCACCGGCGCGTCGACCGGCGCCAAGAGTGGGTCGTCGGATAATGTGGTGGACGCGGACTATAAAGTTGTGGATGAAGACAAGTAACCTTCGGGCTTGGCGCGTGCAAACACCGACAGCTTCGAAAAGGGCATGGCAGCGACTGGCGGCCGTTTGCCCTTTTCGACTGTCGGGAGAGACTGGGGAAGCGGAGGATAAGGCGTGAGCAAGCGAGACTACTACGAGGTGTTGGGTGTCGACCGCAACGCCTCCGCAGACGAGATCAAAAAAGCGTATCGCCGGCTCGCTCGCAAGTACCATCCAGACGTGAACAAGGACGACGCTGACGCCGCCGAAAAGTTCAAGGAGGTCTCCGAGGCCTACGAGGTGTTGTCGGATCCGCAAAAGCGCGCTCGTTACGACCAATTCGGCCACGAGGATCCGGCTCAGGGGATGGGTGGCGCAGGCTTTAGCGGCGCCGACTTCGGGGGCTTCGGCGACATTTTCGACATGTTTTTTGGCGGCGGCCGCAGCCGCGGTCCGCACCGGGGCGACGACTTGGAATACGAGCTGCAAATTGACTTTGAGCAGGCGGCGTTCGGGGTCGAGGAGGAGATTTCGGTCCCGCGTACCGAGACCTGCCCGACGTGCCATGGGTCCGGGGCGCGTCCCGGAACCCGGGTCGACAAGTGTCCGGTATGTAACGGTACCGGGGAGCAGCAGAGCGTGGTGGACACCCCGTTTGGCCGAATGGTCAACCGTCGCGTCTGTACCGCTTGCCGCGGCCGCGGCGTCCGGATTCAAAGTCCGTGCCCGGATTGCCAGGGGCAGGGACGGAAGCGGATTCGCCGCAAGGTCAAGGTCAAGGTCCCGGCAGGCGTCGACAGCGGCAACCGGCTACGCATTCCCGGCGCGGGCGAAAGCAGCCCCGACGGCGGGCCGCCGGGAGATCTGTACATCGTCATCCGGGTGCGCCCGCACAAACTGTTTGAGCGCGACGGTACCAACGTTTACGTGGACGTCCCGCTCACCTTCGTGCAGGCGGCGCTGGGGGATGAAATTGAGGTGCCGACGCTCGACGGTCCGGTCAAACTGCGGATCCCGGAGGGGACGCAGACGGGGACGTCGTTCCGCCTGCGCGGGCGCGGGATCGTGCGCCTGAACAGCCATCACCGCGGGGATCAGCATGTGCGGGTGCATGTCATCACCCCGACCAACCTGACGGATCGCCAGCGGGAATTGCTGCGGGAACTGGGCAAAGAACTGGGAGAGACGCCGCACGAGCAGTCGCGAACGCTGATTGAGCGGATGAAGAGCGCCCTGTTTGACAATTGACGTAGACGATGACCGGCAGGGCCGAACAGGGCAGGAAGGATGAAGAAGGTGCGCTGGTGGCAGTTGAACGTACGGGTCCCGAGCGAGTCTGCAGAGGCGCTTGCGGCACTGTTGCAGGAGTGGCCGGAGGTCGGCGGCGTGGCGATGGAAGGCGATGTGGCCACCGCGCCGGGCCATCCTGAGTGGGGAGAATGGTTTGACGACTCGCTGCTGACCAAGGCCCGGTTCACTCACATCCAGGTGTACGTGCCCGAGTTGACGAGGGAGCAGGAGATTCGCCGGCGGGCCGAGGAGGCGCTGACGAAGGTCGAGCAGGGCGGCCTGGACATTGCGGGCGCCCGCGCCAGCGTCGGCCTGCGGCTGGTCGACGAGAGTGAATGGGACAACGTCTGGAAGCAGGATTTCGAGCCGCTGTCCGTCGGCCGGCGGCTGCGCATTGTGCCGCGCTGGCAGGCGGACGCGGACACGCAGGAGCATCTGGGGCGCATCGCGCTGCGCTTGGAACCAGGAATGGCTTTTGGCACCGGCATGCATGAAACGACTCAGCTCTGTCTGGAGGCGTTGGAGGACTTCGTGCGTGCAGACAGCCGAGTGCTGGATATCGGCTGCGGCACCGCCATCCTGGCCATAGCCGCCGCGAAGCTGGGGGCTCGGGAAGCCACCGCCATCGACATCGATCCGGTCGCTGTCGACGTTGCCCGGGAAAACGTGCGCGACAACCGCGTGGACGACCGGGTGCAGGTACGCCAGGGCGACCTGCTCACGGCGGTCGCGGAATCGGGCTTTGACCTGGCGGTGGCCAACATCCTGCGCGACATCATCGTGCGACTCGCCCCGCAGGCGGCCGCCAAGCTTCGGCCCGGCGGCGTCTTCATCAGTTCCGGCTTTGTCCACGAACAGACGCCGCCGATTGAGGACGCTTTGACTAGGGCAGGGATGCGCATCGTCGAGCGGCGCAGCCGCGGCGACTGGCTGGCCCTGGTGGCGGTGAACGAGCGGTGATGCCGCGCGTCTTCCTCGCCCATCCACCAGAGTTGGGGCAGACGATTTGGGTGGATGGAGACGAGGGACATCACTTTGTCCGCGTCCTGCGCGCCCGCATCGGCGAACAGGTGGCCGTGGTGGGCAGCGGAGTGGCGTGTCTGGCGCGCATCGTCGAGATGGACAAGCAAGCTGGGGCGTTTGCGTTGCTGCCGGAGCGCGTGTTGCCCAGCCATGAGTCGCGAGTGCCGGTGTACCTGATTCAGGGGCTCGCCAAAGGTGATAAAATAGATTCCATCATACAGCAGGCCACGGAAATCGGCGTGGCTGGCTTTTTATTGCTAGAGACCGAACGCTCGGTGGCCCGCGTGGAGCCGCGCCGCGCCGAGGCGAAGCTGACCCGCTGGCGGCGGGTGGCGCGTGAGGCGGCGGCCCAGGCGCAAAGGGATGTCATTCCGTCGGTCGACTTGGCGGTGACAATGGTCGACGCGGCGCGCTGGCTGCAGTCGCGGAGCGTCGGGTCGCCGTTCCTGCTCGATGAGGCGGAGACGAGCCACGGGCTGCGCGCGGCTGTGGCGGCGGTCCGCAAGCGCGAGGATAAGGCGGCGATGGCGGTTGTGGTGGGCCCGGAGGGCGGCTGGAGTGACGCGGAGCGACGGGAATGGGCGCGCGCCTGCGACGCGGTGCCGGTGACCCTGGGGCCGCGCATTCTGCGCACCGAGACGGCCGGCCCAGCGGCTGTGGCGGCGATTCTGTACGAATTGGATGAGTTGGGGGGATAATCCGCGCCATGCCGACGGTGGCGTTTCACACATTAGGGTGCAAGGTCAACTTTTATGATACCGAGGGCATCTGGCAGCGCTTCAAGGCGGCGGGGTACCAGCAGGTGCCGTTTGAGGAAGTGGCAGATGTGTATGTCATCAACACCTGCACGGTCACCAACACGGGCGACCGCAAGTCGCGGCAGATGATTCGCCGCGCCGTGCGCACCAATTCGGAGGCAACGGTGGTGGTCACCGGCTGTTATGCGCAGGTGGCGGCGGACGAGGTGGCGGCGATAGAGGGCGTTGACTTGGTGGTGGGCAACGACCGAAAGTCGCAGATCGTGGACCTGGTGGATAGCATCCGCCGCGAGCAGAACCCGTTTCCAGCCGTCCGCAAATCGGTTGGCAACATCCTCAAAACGCGGGCCTTCGACGAACTGGATGTACCCTATTTTGAGGAGCGTACGCGCGCCAACCTGAAGATTCAGGACGGGTGCAACAACTTTTGCACTTTCTGTCTGATTCCATGGGCGCGCGGCTTGATTCGCAGCCGCCAACCGGAGAAGGTGTTGGCCCAGGCGCGCAAGCTGGCTAAGGCGGGCTATCGCGAGATCATCCTGACCGGGATACACACCGGCGGCTACGGGGCAGACTTGAACGGGTATCGGCTGGCCCACCTGCTGGAGGACCTGGAGACCATTGACGAACTGTATCGGGTGCGCATCAGTTCCATTGAAGCCAGTGAGATTGACGACCACCTGATTGAGGTCCTGGACAGGTCGCGCAAGGTCTGCCGACACCTGCACATCCCGTTGCAGGCCGGGCACAATCAGGTGCTCAAGCGCATGAACCGCCACTACACGGTGGAGGAGTACGCCGACAAGCTGCGCCGTCTGCGGCAAGCACTGCCCGGGGTGGCCATCACCAGCGATGTGATAGTCGGTTTTCCGGGCGAGACAGACGCGTTCTTCGCCGAGGGCGAAGCGTTCATCCGCGAACAGCAGTTTGCCCAATTGCATGTCTTTCCGTACTCCCCTCGTCGAGGCACACCGGCCGCCAAGTTTCCGGACCAGGTGGCGGACGAGGTGAAGGAGGAGCGTTCTCAGCGGCTGCTGCAGTTGTCGCGCGAATCGACCCTGCGCTACGCACAAAGCCAGCGCTCTCGTCTGCTGGAGGTGATTCCGGAGGAGCCCTGCGGGGACGGCGGCAAGCCAGGCGCAGGTCCCAACGGGGAGGCCGGGTTCTGGTTGGTGGGGCGGACGGACAACTACTTGAAGGTCGCCTTCCCCGTGCCGGCGGGTACGCGGGCTGAGGACTTGACCGGTGAGGTGTGCCGTGTGCGCTTGGTGCGCTGCTCCGATGATGTCCAGTGTGCCGAATTCGTGGAGCAGGTGACGAGCAGCGAGGACGGCTGGCCGCAGCCGAAGACCGGTTGGACAGCAGCGATGGAAGCCTAAGCCTCGGGAGGAATGAAGATGACAACGGGCATGGCGATAGAGCGTGCGGCAGGCGGATTGGTGGTCCGCCAGGGAGCGAGCGGCCGCGAGGTGCTGATGATTGACGACGCCTACGGGCACATTTCGTTTCCCAAGGGCCATGTGGAGCTGGGGGAAACCTGGGAGGAGGCGGCGGTTCGCGAAATTTCTGAAGAGACCGGCATTCGAGCGCGGATTCTCGCGCCTCTGGGGCGGGTTGAGTACCCCATTTCCCGCGACGGCCAACAGGTGCGCAAACAGGTGCGCCTGTTTCTGCTGCAACCGGATGATGCGTCCGCTCATCCGCTTCCCCAGGAAGAAGAGGTGCGGGGCGCCCGCTACCTCGCGTGGGAGGCGGCGGTGCACGAGCATGCCGAGCGCGGGTACGCGAATTGGAACTGGGTGTTTGCCAAGGCGGCGGTGATCTGGGCGTGGCTGACGGAGGGCCACGAACAAACCTGGCGAGAGCTGTCGGCCTCCGTCGACGAACGGCGGTTGGCCGAGCTGTGGGCGCAGGTTCAGGGTTGGGTGGACCAGCTATTGACAGTCAGCCGCAAAGAACTGGAGGCCACCGTGGAGTGGGCGGGTGAGTTGCCGGATCCCGTTTTCCTGCAGCTGCCTCTGCCCGGATTCGGCCCCGAGGCCGGCGAACGTATCCGCGCCGCACTGGAGCATACCTTGCTGCGCCCGGAGGCGGGGGTACTGGATATCGAGCGGGTGGTCGACGAAGCCCGCCGGCTGGCATGCCGCACCGTGTGCGTTCACCCGCAGCACGTGGCGCTGGCGGCCAGACGTGTCGCCGGCACCGGCATAAAAGTATGCACTGTGGTCGGTTTCCCGCTCGGCGCGGAGGACGCGGGAGCATTGGCGGACGAGGCGCACCGGGTGGCCGCGGCCGGCGCGGACGAGATCGACATGGTGATTCCGATTGGGTCCATGTGCGAGGACGACGTGTGGACGGTTTACGAGCATGTGCGGGCGGTGGTAGAGGCCGCCCGCGAACACGCGGGAGTGCGGGTCAAGACCATCCTAGAGACCCATTACCTGACGATTGACCAGATGGTGAAGGCCGGGTACGCTGCGCTGGCGGCCGGATCGGACTTTCTCAAGACGTCCACCGGGTTTGCGCCCCGGGGTGCGCAGCTGGCCGATGTGGCGCTGCTGGCCCGAATGACCGGCCTGGAAGCCGCGGGCGGCCACGGCGTCAAGGCGGCCGGCGGCATCCGTACGCCCCAGCAGGCTCAGGCGTTTCTGCGCATGGGCGCCAGCCGCCTGGGGGCCAGTTCAGGTCCGGCTTTGCTCGGGGAGTAGCCGCTCCACCAGCCGCGCGAACGATCCAATGGCCGGCCACACGGCCAACGTACAGATGATGTTGAAGATGGAGTGGGCGTCGGCGATTTGCTGCTTGGGATGCGGGCTCAGCCACGTCATCCACTCGCTGTACGGGGCGATGAACGGGAGGAACAGGAGCACGCCGGCGGCGTTCAGCAGGACGTGCGCCAAGGCGACCTGCCCGGCCGCCCGTGGTTGGCCAATGGCGGCGATGACCGAGGTGAAGCAGGTGCCGACATTGGCGCCGAGCACCATGGCGATGCCGCTAACCAGCGGGACAGCGCCGTTTTCCACGAGGGCCATGGTGACCACGGTGGTGGCGGTGCTGGACTGCACGACGGCGCTGGCCAGGCATCCTACCGCCATCGCCCAGATAGGGTTGCGGCCGGCCGCGGCCAGGTTGTCGGCAAACCACTGGGTTGTCGTGAGTGGATGCAAAGCCCGCGTCAAGGACTGCAGGGCGATGAAGATGCAGGCAAAACCCAACAAAGCCATGCCGGGTGGATGCAGCCGCGGACGCCGGAGAGCCAGCAGCACCAGACCGACAACCAAGCAGGGCACGGCCAACCGCCACAGGTCCAGCGTCAGGATGAGCGGCGTGATGGTGGACCCGACATTGGCGCCGAGCACGATGCCGAGGGCGTCGCGGAAGCTGAGGCTGGCGGCGGCCACCAATCCGACGGTGACGGCGGTGACGGCCGCGCTGCTCTGGACCAGGGCGGTGACCACGGCCCCGGTGAGAATGCCGCGCGTTGGTGTGCGCGCGAGTTTGTGCAAGAGAGCGGGGAGACGGCCTTCGGCCATCGCCTCCAGGCCGCTGCGCATCAGGCGCAGGCCTCCGAGAAAGACGACCAGCGACGCGACGGCCGCCAGCGCCGCAATCCACATGGACAACACCCCCCGTCTACTTGTATGGGGACAGGCGGATTTTCATGACGCGCCTCTGCGAACGGGCGGTTTGACACTGGTTTTTTCGCTGTACTATAATTAGCGCTGATTCTCGATTTGAAAGTGTCGGAGGGAGGGATAGAGATGTCGGAAATCAAACTCCGCAAAAACGAGTCCATCGACAGTGCACTCCGGCGCTTCAAAAAGGCGACAGCCAGGGACGGTGTGCTCGCCGAGATCCGCAAGCGGAAACACTATGAAAAGCCCAGCGTAGCGCGCAAGAAGAAGTCGGAAGCCGCCCGTAAGAAGCGGCGTTCCTACTGATCCTGAGTGGACAGACACGGCCATGGATAGGGAGGCTCTGCGATGAGCTTGGCGGAACGGTTGTCAGACGACCTCAAGCAAGCGATGAAGAGTCACGACAAACTGCGGACATCGGTGATTCGCATGGTTCGCTCGGCTCTCAAGAACCGGGAGATTGAGAGCGGCAAGGCGCCGACGGACGAGGATGTCGTGGCGGTGCTGCAAAAAGAGCTCAAGCAGCGCAAGGATTCGTTGGCGTCGTTCGTCTCGGCGGGGCGGGCGGATCTGGCGGAGCAAGCCGAAGCGGAAATCGCGATTTTGTCCGAGTATCTGCCCCAGCCGCTCGACGACGCGCAGTTGCGGGAGCTGGCAGCCAACGTGATTGCGGAGGTCGGGGCTACCAGCCGAGCGGACATGGGCAAGGTGATGAGCCAGCTGATGCCGCAGATCCGTGGCCGCGCCGACGGTCAAGTGGCGCAACGGATTGTGCAAGAGTTGCTTGGGTGACCAGCCGCCTGGTCCGCTTGCTCGGATTGCGGGGATGGACGAATCCCTCCCTTTCATCATAAATAATTGCACGGTAAAACTGTGTTGGACAAGTTGAGGGCTCGCCATGATGGCGGGTCTTTTTTTGTGTCGAGCGGCGGAGACAGCTTGACTGGCATAGCTTGACCCAGCCGTTCATACGGATTAGAGAGTGTGGAACGTTTGGACCCGTTGCGGCGGCCGCGTTCAGTCCCATCCACGGACGAGGGGGATGCGCATGCGAAAGTTGCGGAAAGCGTGGAAGCGTAGGGCCTCAGAATGGTTGTCTCTGCCCCCCGCCACGGTGGCTGGCGTTGCACGGGTCCTGATTGTGGCGGATGAACAGGTGGTGATGGAGAACATCGTCGGCCTGGAGCGGGTGGACGAGTCGGAGATCGTCGTGGACATCGGGAGGGCTCATGTGCGGCTGGCCGGCGAGGGATTTGAGGTGACGCTCGCCGTCTCCGGTGAAATCCACGTGCGGGGACGCGTCCACCACATCGAGTTTATCCGCCGCCGGGGGAATGAGCGATGAACCTGACACACTTGGAGCAGTGGTGGTTTGGGTCCCTGTACATGGAGCTGCGGGGCGCGGCGGTGCCGGACGTGATTGTCGAACTGCAGCGCCGAGGTATACCCATGCGGCACGTGCGTCTCGGCCAGGGGCGGGCGACCCTGCTGGCCGGCGTGCGCGACTTCCCCGCAGTCTATCGGGTGTGCCGTGCCAGACGGGTAAAGATCCGCTTTATCGAACGTTCCGGATTACCGTTCACGTTGCGCCGGGTACGCCGCCGCAAGGCGTTTGTCGCCGGGATGTTGCTGTTCTTGCTGTTGGTATACGCGCAGAGCCAGTTGATCTGGCGCGTGAATATAGACGGGGTATCGGAAGAGAGCGAGGCGTCCCTGCGCCAGGCCGCCGCCGAAGCGGGGCTCTACGTCGGGGCGTGGAAGGGCCAAGTCCGCGACCTGGATCGGCTGCAGGCGGATATTCAGAAGCGCGCGCCCAATCTGACCTGGGTGGGGGTCAACATTCAGGGGACGGTGGCGCGCGTCGAAGCTGTCGAAAAGGTGCCCGATGTGCCGGAAAAACCCCAGCAGCCTCACAACATCGTCGCCGCGAAACCGGCGACCATCCGCCGTGTGTTTGCCACCCGGGGCAAGTCCGTGGTGCGCCCCGGGCAGGTCGTGCAGCCGGGACAATTGCTCATCTCCGGACTGCTCGGAGACGGCAAGGAGGTGCCGGCCGACGGCGAGGTCTGGGCAGAGGTATGGTACACTTCCCAGGTGTCGCTGCCGCTCCAGGTGAGACAGAGCGGGTTGACTGGACAGGAGGTCCAGCGGCAGTACTTACTCTTGGGTCCATGGGCCATCCGTGTCTGGGGTTGGCAGGAGCCAAGGTACAAGGCCTCCATCGAACGTGATCACGACACGGATTGGCGGTTGGGGAAGTGGCGGCTGCCGCTGCAACTGCGCACGGCGACCGTGTACGAAGCGCAGCCGTACGCTGTCCGCCATTCTGTGACCGCGGCGGAGAAGCGGGCGTTGACGCTGGCTGCGGCGGACGTAAAGCGGCAGATGGGCGGCGACGGCGTCATCCTTGAGCAAAAGGTTTTACAGCGCAAAGTGTCGCGTGGTAAGCTATACGAAAAAGTTTTTACTCGGGTGGAGGAGGACATCGCTGTGGCTGCACCGGCTCCCCCCTCTCCCGAGAAGAAGGCGGCGCCGCACGCGGGATCCGCGTGAGCGACGGGTGTGATACGCCGCCGGCTCATTATAAAGGAGCTGGTAGTTGGTTGACCGGGGAACAGACCTGTCGGAAATGGGTTTTTGCAAACAACGAAGAAGCCATGCACACCTTGGGTCCGGGCGACCTGCTGCTCAGCTTGCTTGACGAGGCGTATGCGGCGAAGGTCGTCATCCGTGGCACCGAGGTTTCTTTTATGGGCCAAGAGGCCGAAGTCGACCAGATGATTGAAATTGTGCGGACCATTTCCTATTTGACGCAACTGGGTGCGCAGTTGTCCGAGAGCGATTATCGCTACGCCATCGAGCTGGCGCAGAACGGGGAACTCAAGGAACTGGTGACCCTGTTCACTTCGGAGGTGGCGACCACCCACCGCGGCAAAGTGGTGCGCGCCCGGACCTTGGGCCAGCGCCGCTACGTGGAGGCGATTCAAAGCCATGACATCGTGTTCGGTATCGGTCCCGCGGGCACGGGCAAGACTTATCTGGCAGTGGCCATGGGGGTGATGGCGCTCAAGCGCGGCGATGTCAAGCGAATCGTGCTCACCCGGCCGGCGGTGGAAGCGGGCGAGCGGCTCGGGTTTTTGCCCGGGGACCTGCAGGAGAAGGTAGATCCCTATCTGCGCCCATTGTACGACGGGCTGTACGATGTGTATGGCTCCGAGCAGGTGGCCCGCGCCATGGAGCGCGGCACCATCGAGGTGGCTCCGCTGGCCTATATGCGTGGGCGCACTTTGGATGATTCATTCGTCATTCTGGACGAAGCGCAAAACACTACCTCGGAGCAGATGAAGATGTTCTTGACACGCTTGGGTTTCGGCTCGAAGATGGTAATCACGGGGGACGTGACCCAGGTGGACCTGCCGCCCGGCCGGCTGTCCGGCTTGATAGAGGCATCTCGCATTCTCAAGTCCATCCCGGAGATTGCGTTCCATTATTTCTCGACGCATGATGTGGTTCGGCACCATGTGGTGCAAAAGATTATCGACGCTTACGACCAGATGGCGCCGTTGCAAGCCGACGAGGTCCAGGCGCACAGAGGGCTGTTGGCATAGCCTTTTTAGGGTACGAGAAGGGTTGAGGGGTTGCGCGGATGATGTTTCGGAGATGGTG
Source organism: Alicyclobacillus shizuokensis NBRC 103103 (assembly GCF_001552255.1). GTDB lineage: Bacteria > Bacillota > Bacilli > Alicyclobacillales > Alicyclobacillaceae > Alicyclobacillus_G > Alicyclobacillus_G shizuokensis. The sequence continues at coordinate 13,076 of NZ_BCQV01000005.1, read as the reverse complement.
GCAGGCCGTACGCCGGTACTTGGAGGACGATGCGTTTCGCGCCAACCGGCGCGTCCGCATCGCCATTTACGTGCTGCTGGGCGTGGCCATGTATCTTATATTGCTCGAAAGCATTCTACCAGTGCGGTATCAGTTCTCTGTGGGTGATATCAGCCCCGCGACGATTCGCGCGCCCATTACCGCGGTCGATACGCAGGCCACCGAAGCCGCACGCAAGGCGGCGATGGCGAAGGTCCCCAAGCAGTACGAGATGTCCTCGCAGGTGGAGACTGAGGCCCTGAAAAGCGTGGACAAGTTGTTGACCACCGCCGCCCAGACGGTGGCGAACAAGTCGCTGTCGGGTGAGGAGAAGTTGCAGGCGGTGCAGCAGGTGGCACCGGCCAAGGTTTCGGCAGACACCATCAAGTCGCTGATGGGTATGACACCGCGGCAGATACATGACATCCAGACGGTTTCGGACAGCATCGTCAAAGACCTGTTGGGTGCCCCCTTCAATCAGCAATCGGCCCAGCAGGGCCGGTTGTTGGTGGACAGCAAGCTGCTCAACTATGACTTGGACCGCAATGCGCGCGCCGTCGTCCAGGACGTGGTCGTCAGCGTTCTGCGGCCCAATATGGTCTATCAGCGGGCGAAAACCGAGGAAGCGCGCCAGGCGGCAGCCAATTCGGTTTCGGACATCCTCATACATCAAGGGGACGTCATCGTTTCCAAGAACGGCGTGGTGACCGCCAGTGTTCTCAGCAAGCTGCGCGACGTGGGTCTGTACAGCACGCGGCCCAACTATGGGATGTCGTTTGGTTTTGCCTTGATGGTTGCCGTGTCCGTGGGCCTGTTGGCCGTCTACGTGGAGCGCCGCTCCCCCCGCCGGCGTCTGGACAACCTGATGCTGATGGTGACCAGCCTGGTGCTGGTGCTGATGGCCATTCTGGTTGCCGTGACCAAAGCCATCATTAACGCTGGCGGTCCCGCTTCCACGGCTTATCTGACGCCAGTCTCGCTGGGCGCCATGCTGTTGGCCGTGCTCGTCGACTCTTCGCTGGCCGTGGTGGGCAGCTTCTATGTCTCGCTGTTTTTCGGTGCGGCGCTCGGGTTTGACTATTGGTACACCTTTATCGGCATCGTCTGTTCTCTGGTCGGCGCCTATGGAGTAGCCAAGGTGACGTCGCGCGGCACCTTCATGCGGGCCGGTTTTTTCGTCGCGGGTATTGGCGTGCTCGCGGTCAGCACCCGGCACCTGTTGCAGACGGATCACTCTCTGAGTTGGCAGACGTTTCTGCTGCACGTCGGGTTGATCGCCTTAAACGGGGTGGTCAGCGCCGTGTTGACCATGGGCGTATTGCCGTTTTTCGAGAGCGCCTTCGGGTTGTTGACCGCCATTCACCTGTTGGAATTGTCCAATCCCAACAACCCGTTGCTCAAGAAGGTGCTGATGGAAGCGCCCGGCACGTATCATCACAGCCTGATTGTCGGCAACCTGGCCGAGGCGGCGGCGGAAATCGTCGGGGCCGATCCGCTCATTTGCCGTGTGGGGGCTTACTATCATGATGTCGGCAAAACCCGTCGGCCCTTGTTTTTTGTGGAAAACCAAATGACGGGGGAGAATCCGCACGACAAAATCGCGCCCAGCCTCAGTCACCTCATTATCACCTCCCACGTCAGCGACGGTCTGGCGATGTTGGAAGAGGCCGGGCTGCCCAAGCCGATTCGCGACATCTGCGCTACCCATCACGGGACGACCATTCTCTGGTACTTCTACAACAAGGCGCGGGAACAGGATAAGAACGGAACGGTGCAGGTGGACGACTTTCGTTATCCTGGTCCGAAGCCGAAAACCCGCGAGTGCGCGATTGTGATGATTTGTGATGCCGTCGAAGCCGCCGTGCGCAGCATGGCCAAACCCACCCCCAATCGGGTGGAGGGCGTGATCCGCAAGATCATTCGCGACCGGCTGCAAGACGGGCAATTGGACGAATGCGATTTGACCTTGCAAGATCTGGATGCTATGGTGGGGGCGTTTATGAAGACTTTGAAAGGCATTTACCACTCCCGAATTGAATACCCAGACCCGGATAAAATCCGCAAGGAGGTCGCGAAGGGGTGAGCCAGCAAGGACTCGTTGTGGACCTTGATGTGCGGGTGGACATGGCCGGCATCGAAGGTGTAGATGAGGGCTTTGTCAATCGCGTTCTGCAGGCGGCGTCCCAGCGCGTTGGCGTGTCCGGCGAGGTTTCCGTCTCCCTGGTGGGCGAGGACGAGATTCACCAGCTGAATCGGGATTACCGGGGAGTGGACAGGCCGACCGATGTCCTGTCATTCGCCCTCGGGGAAGGAGAAGACATGCCCGTACCGCCCGGAGAGCCTGTGCCGCTTGGGGACATTGTGGTGAGTGTGCCGGCGGCCGTACGCCAGGCGGCCGAGTACGGGCACAGCCTGCATCGGGAGATGGCGTTTCTGCTGGTTCACGGATTTTTGCATCTGAGCGGCTATGACCACCACGACGAGGCCAGTGAGCGGGAGATGTTCGGCTTGCAGGAAGCGGTGTTGGCAGGGTTGGGGTTGACCCGGGATGAAACGCGCTGAGCCTGCGGAGACTGGCAAGAGGGGTGCCCATCACCGAAATATTCCCCTGGCCCATTCGTTCGCGTATGCGATTGCCGGCATCCTGGCGGGGATTCGCAGCGAGCGCAACATGCGGCTGCACGTCTTGGCAGCGACCCTGGTGCTGGTTGGGGAGTTGATTGTGCGCCCGTCGTTGGGTCAGGCCGCCCTGCTTCTGCTGTGCATCTTTCTGGTCATGGCGGCGGAACTCCTCAACACAGCCGTGGAATGCGTGTGCGACCTGGTCTCCGGGGGCAGGTTTAATGCGTTGGCCCGGATGGCCAAGGATTGCGCGGCGGGAGCGGTGCTCCTGTTGGCGGTGGCCGCGGTGGGGGTGGCGGTGTGCGTCGGTATCAGCCTGTATCCATGGCATTGGCGCCTGTTCAGCCATCACGGCTGGGCGGCGGCGGTTCTCAACGCCACGGTGCTGGCGGCCCTCTGGACAACCGCTGCGGTGGCGCTTGCTGGAAGGAGGAGTGACGATGGGGGATAACCAGCGCCCGTTCAAATCCGGTTTTGCCGCGTTGATAGGGCGGCCCAATGTGGGGAAGTCCACCCTGATGAACGCCATGGTGGGACAAAAGGTGGCCATCATGTCCAACCGGCCGCAGACCACGCGCAATCGCATCCGCGGCATTTTGACCACCGACGACGCGCAGGTGATTTTCATCGATACCCCAGGTATTCACCAACCCCGTCATCGCCTCGGCGAGTTCATGGTGGAGGCGGCGGTGGGAACCTTGCGCGAGGTGGACCTGATTCTGTTGGTCTGTGATGCCACGGCGCCGAGTCATCCGGGGGACGGGCATGTGGTGGAACGGCTGCAGGGGATTCAAACGCCGGTTTTTTTGGTCATCAACAAAGTGGACGCCGTGCCCAAACCCGACGTTTTGGAGATGATGGCCGCATACAAGGACCGGTTTGCGTTTGCGGAGATTGTCCCGGTTTCGGCCCGCGACGGGACGCAGGTGGACACATTGACGAGCCTGGTGACAGCTCGGTTGCCGGAGGGCCCCAAGTACTACCCAGACGACATGGTCACGGATAACCCGGAGCAGTTCATCATGGCGGAACTGATTCGGGAGAAAGTGCTGCGCCTGACGCGGGAAGAGGTGCCGCACTCGGTGATGGTGGATGTTGAACACCTTGAGCGCCGCGAGGGGAGCGGGGTGTTGTACATCTATGCGGTCATTTATTGCGAGCGAGACAGTCAGAAAGGCATTCTCATCGGCCGACGTGGACAGATGCTGCGCGAGGTTGGCGCGTTGGCCCGTCAAGAGATGGAATCGTTGTTTGGCACCCGTGTGTTCTTGGAAATGCGGGTGAAGGTGCGCAGAGATTGGCGAAACGAGCCGAGCCTGCTGCGCCGATGGGGATTCGAGCAGCAGTAGCTATCGATGAGCAATAGCGAGGAAGGCGCATGACCAATCCGGCAAACCCTTGTCCCGCCTGTATTCATGGCAAATTCATCCCGTATACCGACGGGTACCGGCGGAAAGCTACAATTGGCAGGCACAGTGCCACGCAGCACGTCACAGGGGGATGATTGCGTGCGGGACTTTTCTTGGCGCTACTTCATGATGACCGGGGACATAGAAGCTTACCTGCTGTTCAAAGAACAGCAGGCGTTGCAGGCGGAAGACGATGCGGCAGACGGACGCGCGACAGTCGCCGATGCGGCCGACGTCTACGTGACCCAGTCATAGCCGATGCGGCCGGAGAATCGAGGTCTTCAGGTTGGTCTTCAACACCGATGCCATTGTGATTCGCACAACCGCATACGGAGAGAATCATGTGATTGTTACGCTCCTGACGCCCTCGGGTAAGCTGGCCGTCATGGCTCGGGGCGGCAAGCGGCCCCAAAGTCGCTTTGTCAGCGCCATCCAACTGGGGGTGGAAGGCGTCTATTCGATTCGCCGCGGCAAGGGAATGGGAACACTGCTGCAAGCCGAGGTGACTCATTCCCGCCGCAGGCTGCGGGAGCACCTGGAACTGGCGGCATATGCCGCCTATTTTTCGGAGCAGTGCACACGCATCGCAGAAGACGCACCGGATGGCAGCGAGGCCTTGTATCGACTCTTGCAGGGGGCGCTGGAGCGGCTGGTTCAGCACCCTGACGAGGCTTCGCTGACCTCCTTGGCATGGGAGGCCAAGGTCGTGCGCTGGTTGGGGGTCGGCCCGCCGTGGATCGCGTGTGTGTTGTGCGGCCAGAGCCTCATCGGCGGCGAGACCCCGGCTCCCCGTGAGATTGCCTACAGTGGCGCCCACGGCGGTCTGCTATGCTCTACCTGCGCGCAAGCACAGGCAGAGCACCTTCAGCTGTTGTTTCTTCCCTCCTCGCTGGCGCGCGTTTTGGAGCAGTTTGCCACAGTACCGTGGCCGCGCATGGGGCGGATCAAGCTCTCCGCGGCTTCACAGAAGTCTTTGCGCACGCTATTGCGCCACCAACTCAGCGAGTATGCCGGATTGTCTGTCAAGTCTGCCCGTTTTCTCGACAGTCTCGATTTATAGACCATGTCTCCAGATGGGTGGGGAATGGTATGATATTGAGTACCATCCTAATGCTCCCGGTGGTCTGCGACGGACAGAGGAGGATGGGCACGCGGTTGCGGGGTGAGGACCATCGAGCTGACCAAGCGGCAACAGACGATTCTCGATATTGTCAAGCGGCATGGCCCGATAACCGGCGAACGGATCGCCGAAATGCTGTCGCTCACCAGGGCCACGCTCCGTCCGGACCTATCGATTCTGACCATGGCCGGATATCTGGACGCGCGCCCGCGCGTGGGCTATTTCTTCAGCGGGAAGAAAAACGCAGACCTGTTCGGCGACACTCTCCGGAAATTGAAGGTCAAGGATTACAAATCAGTGCCCACCGTGATTGATGAGACAGAATCGGTCTACAACGCCATTGTCACGATGTTCATGGAAGACGTGGGCACCCTCATCGTGGTACGGGATCGACAGCCTGTTGGCGTCATCTCGCGCAAGGATCTCTTGAAAGTGGCCGTCGGCGGCAGCAATATCAACGACATCCCGGTCAATCTCGCGATGACCCGCTGGGCACACGTCGTCACGGCCCATCCGGAAGACTCTCTCTACGATGCGGCGTTGCGCATGATTCAAAACGAGGTCGATTCACTGCCCGTGGTCCGGCCGCTGCCGCGCGCAGAGGGGCAGACGGACACCGGCGCGGAGGTGGAGTTGGTCGGGCGTGTCTCCAAGACTACGGTTACACGTGCCTTTGTCGAGTTGGGCGCCTATCGCGATGTTTGATGTGGGAATGGGGGGGCGACGCTTTGAGTCCGATGCAGCTGCCAATTATCTACATAGTTTCCGATTCGGTCGGAGAGACCGCCGAGTTCGTGGCCCGGGCGGCAGCCAGCCAGTTTGACGGTGGCAGCTTTGAATTGCGCCGGGTATCGCATGTCGACAGCGTGGACGTGATCGACGACACGGTGAAGAGCGCACAGGAGGAACAGGCTATCATCGCCTTCACCTTGGTCCTGCCGGAGCTACGCGAGCGTCTGTTACATCGGGCCGCAGAGCTGGGCGTACACGCCGTGGACATCATGGGACCGATGATAGATGCCTTTGAACAGGTGATGGGCACACCACCGCGGCGCAAGCCAGGATTGGTTCATCAACTGGATGAAGAGTATTTTCGCCGCGTGGAGGCCGTGGAGTTTGCGGTCAAGTACGATGATGGACGGGACCCGCGCGGCCTGGAGCGGGCGGACATTGTCTTAATCGGCGTATCGCGCACATCGAAGACGCCGCTGAGCATGTACCTGGCCCATCGCCGGATGCGCGTGGCCAACGTTCCTCTGGTTCCAGAGGTCCATCCGCCCGAGGAACTGTTTCAAATCCGCGACAAGGGCAAAGTGGTCGGGTTGACCATTCGCGCCGACAAACTGAATGCGATACGGCGAGAACGGCTGCGTTCCCTGGGCTTGACGCCGACGGCCAACTACGCGAGCCACGAGCGGATTGCCATGGAACTGGAATACGCGGAAGGGATTATGCGCCGCCTCGGTTGTTACGTCATTGATGTCAGCGACAAGGCGGTGGAGGAAACCGCGAGCCTCATCTTGGACTACGTCCACAGGCGGGAACAATACTCGCGCACATAAGCCGACGCCGCCGGCCATATGTTGAAATGGACGGGATGAGCCGCCACGCCCGTGGCAGAAGGATAAATTGTCCAGGGTCCGTCGATAATAGACAATGTTTGTGAAAAAACTCCGAAACGCCGCTTTTCGCCGCTCCCATCGAGCGTCAGCACGCAGAGGATTGGGATTCGACAAGCTGCGTCCCGTTTCGTAAACGAATTTTTATTGCAGGGAGGAAAAATCGCGGTTCCTGTAGAATACTTGTTTTGTAAGCCTGACACGAAACGGATGACGCTTCATGGTTTCCGCGTGCCTGGGGATGTTGAGCGGCGGGAAGGTGATGTGATGTCGCGTATTCCAGACTCGTTCGTCGAGGAAGTCAGGCGACGGGTGGATATTGTGGACGTCATCTCTGAACACGTTCAACTGCGGCGTTCGGGTCGGTCCTTCGTCGGGCTGTGTCCTTTTCATAACGAGCGGACGCCGTCGTTTTCCGTGTCCCCAGATCGGCAGTTGTATCACTGTTTTGGCTGCGGTGCCGGCGGAACCGTCATCCGCTTTGTGATGGATTTGGAGGGTCTGGATTTCCAGGAAGCCGTCGTCGCTTTAGCGCGCCGTGCGAATCTTCCGCTGCCCTTCGAACCCGATTCGTCCACAACGGTTTCATCTCACCGACGAAACCGACGGGAGGCGATGCAACAAGCCCACGAGTTGGCGGCGAAGCTTTACAACTACATTTTAATGAATACGTCGGCCGGTGTGCAAGCCCTCGCCTATCTGGAAGGCCGGAAAATTTCGCGCAAGACGGCGATGGAATTCCGTCTCGGCTTTGCTCCGGCGGATGGCAGCACTCTGTACGCTTTTTTGCGCCGGCGAGGGTTCGCGGACGACGTGTTGATCGACGCGGGTCTGGTTGTCCCTTTGGGGGGGCGCATCGTGGATCGGTTTCGCGGGCGCCTGATGATTCCGATTGAGGACGCGCAGGGGCGGGTCGTCGCCTTCGGCGGGCGGATTCTGGCGCCGGACGGCAAACCCAAGTATCTCAATTCGCCCGAGACGGAGATCTTCCACAAAGGGCGCCTGTTGTTCCGCTTGTATGCCGCCCGCAAGGCCATCCGCGAGGCGAATCAGGCGGTGCTGATGGAGGGCAATCTGGACGTGGTCTCGGCCTGGCAGGCGGGAGTTGAAAATGCGGTGGCCAGTCTGGGTACCTCGTTCACTCCGGAACAGGCGGCCCGTCTGAAGCGCATGACCAACCGCCTTGTGATCGCCTATGACGGCGACGAGGCTGGGCAGGCGGCGGCGGCGCGGGCCTTGGACATCGCGCAGGAGGCGGGGTTGGATGTGCGCATCGCCGTGTTCCCGAACGGGGCCGATCCGGACGAATACATCCGTGAGGCGGGAGCGTCGGCGTTCCGTCAGTTGCTGGAGCACGATGCCCTGTCGGCCACCGAGTTCCTGATTTCGCGTCTTCGTTCGGAAGCGGATTTGAGTCAGTTGGCGGGACGCACCGAATTCTTGCAAAAGGTCCTGCGGGTGCTGTGGGAGCGGGCGTCGCCGATTGAACGGGACAGTCAGCTGCGCATCCTGGCTCAGGAATTTCAGGTGTCGCGCGAAGCGCTCGCGGAGGAATTGGCAGCCATCGGCAGGAAAGTTCGCCGGACTCGGCGTGCTCTGCAGCGAGAGCCCAGACAGGTGGAGACGCCGCATCAGCCCTTGGAGCCCGGTCACGTGCTGGCGGGCCGTCGACTCCTGCAGGCGGCGTTGACGGACGAGCGGGCGCGCCAACAGCTGGCGGAGGAAGGCCTTGACGAATTGGCCACACCCGAGCAAACGGCCTTATTGGCATTCATTTATGCTTTTTTTGCCACACACAGCTCGGCCGATGTCCGTTCATTCCTGGATAACTTGCCGGACTCGGAGCTTGTTCGGTTCGCCAGTTCGCTGTTGGTCGAAGAGATTCCCGAGTACGATCCGTCCGAAATTGCCGGTTATGTGCATACGGTGCGGCTCAAAGCGTTGGAGACCGCTTGGCGGCAGGCCCTGACGGACAGTGGTCGCGCTCAGGTGCGCGGGGATGCGGATGCGGCTCAGACGTTGCGGCATCGGGCCGAGACGCTGCAGAAGGAGATTCAACGATTGAAACGGCCCCTTCTCGGTTGATGCGAGTGAGGGGGAAGGAGGCGGGGAGTCGATGAAGAAAGAGATACAGAGAGAAGCTGGCGATGAAAGCCGCGAAGACACCCTTCAGAATGCCAAGAATCAATTGATGGAGCTGGGTAAGGCCAAAGGATTCCTGACCTATGGCGAGATTACCAAGCGCCTGGCCGGACTCGAGCAGCAGGATCCAGACCAGCTGGACGAGTTGTTTGACCAGCTGTCCGAACTCGGGATTGAAGTCCGGGGCGACCACGACGAAGACGAAGAGGAAGAAGAGAATGACGGCTTCGATCTGGGGGCCCACGAAGACTCCGATGCAGATGCGGACGCGGAGGACGGAGAGCAGATTGACCTGGGCGACCTGACCATGCCACCCGGTGTCAAAATCAGCGATCCGGTGCGCATGTACCTGAAAGAGATTGGCCGTGTCCCCCTCCTGTCGGCGCAAGAGGAAATCGAATTGGCGAAGCGCATCGAGGAAGGCGACGAGGAGGCGAAACAGCGTCTGACTGAAGCCAACCTGCGGTTGGTGGTCAGCATTGCCAAGCGCTATGTGGGCCGCGGCATGCTGTTCCTCGACCTGATTCAGGAGGGGAATCTGGGTCTCATCAAGGCGGTCGAGAAGTTCGATTACCGCAAGGGATACAAGTTCAGCACATACGCCACCTGGTGGATCCGACAGGCCATCACACGGGCGATTGCAGATCAAGCGCGCACCATTCGCATCCCGGTGCATATGGTGGAGACCATCAATAAGCTGATCCGGGTTTCGCGCCAACTGCTCCAAGAACTCGGGCGGGAGCCGACCGCTGAGGAAATCGCCGCGGAGATGGACATGAGCCCGGAGAAGGTGCGGGAAATCCAAAAGATTGCCCAGGAGCCGGTCTCCCTGGAGACGCCCATCGGGGAGGAGGACGACTCCCATCTGGGCGACTTTATTCCCGACGACGAGGCGTTGGCTCCGGCGGACGCAGCGGCCTACGAACTGCTAAAGGAGCAGTTGGAGGACGTCTTGGATACGTTGACGGAGCGCGAAGAAAACGTGCTGCGCCTGCGGTTTGGACTGGATGATGGGCGGACGCGCACCCTCGAAGAGGTGGGAAAGGTGTTCGGCGTCACGCGCGAGCGGATTCGCCAGATTGAGGCGAAGGCCCTGCGCAAGCTGCGGCACCCAAGCCGCAGCAAACGTCTGAAGGATTTTTTGGAGTAACAGAGATAGAGAGCAAGGCTCTTGCGAGGTTGCGCTCCGGAGATTCGGGGCGCCTTTTATTTTCTGTGCAGGCGTGTAGTCTATTTGTGAGCGCGACGCCGTACATTGGTCTTGACAGGCCGTCCAGCTTGGAGGTGGCCGAGCGCATGTGGGGGGAGCGGTGGCCGTGCACTGGGCTGTCGTCATGGGAGCACTTTGCCTCGTCGCGGCCAGTGCGCTGGTGGCAGTGGGCGTCGTGGTCGCGGCAGACATTATTCGCCAGCGGGGGCGCGGGTTTCGGCCTCAGCCCGCCGCTGTCGCCATCGTGTTGGGCGCCTATACGCACGGCTACCGCCCCAGCCCCACGCTTCGGGCCCGCCTGCGGGCGGGACTGCACCTGTACCGGTGTGGCTATGTGCGGCGATTCATTGTCAGCGGCGGTCGCGGGCAGGATGAATCGGTGTCCGAGGCCAGTTCCATGAAGTGGTTCTTGGTGCTGAACGGCGTCCCGCCGGAGGCCATCATCGAGGAGCGACTGTCCACCGATACGTGGGAAAATCTGCGCAACAGCCGCCTGGTCATGGAGCGGCTGCGGCTACCGACGGCCGTGATTGTGACCAGCGACTATCACCTGCCGCGGGCGCTGGCCGTGGCCCGCCGTTTGAATATGGATGTGTCCGGCTATGCTGCTTGGTCGCCGCGGCGCGAACTGCGCTACGCGGTACGGGAGGTGTTTGCCTGGATAAAGTATTGGCGAGATGGCCAAGTCTCCCTGCTGCGGGTATCCTAAGAATAGCGTCGAGAAGAGGGGGGCGGCCAGTGCCGATTCGGTTATCCACGCGTTTGCAGCAGGTGGCCGATTGGGTCCCGGATCAAGCGCGGCTGGCGGACGTCGGAACCGACCACGCCCTATTGCCCATCTACTTGGCACAGACGGATCGCATATCGAGGGCGATTGCCACGGATGTCCGACCGGGTCCCGTCGCACGCGCCCGCCGCAACGTCGCGCTGCACGGTCTTTGCGGGCGCATTCAGGTGCGCCTGGGCTACGGCCTTGCGACCGTGGCCGCGGGCGAGATCGACACCGTCACACTGACCGGACTTGGTGGCATCTTGGCCGCAGAGATCCTGGAAAACGCGGCTGAAGTTCTCGCCAAGGTGCAGACCCTCATCGTTCAGCCGATGGGTGGGGCGGCCGCTCTGCGTCGGTACGCTTACCAAAATCACTGGTGGATAGGCAGGGAGACGGTGGTCCGCGACGGCGAGTATACATACATGGTGATACAGTTTTTTCCGGGTACTGGGATGGACGCAGCCTACGCTCCCTTTGCCGAGAGCGAGGCGGCGCTCGCGACCGCCTTCGAGTTTGGGCCGTACTTGCTGCGCCGGCCCACCCCAGCCTGGCAGGACCACGTGCAGGACAAGGTCAACCGCTGGCAGCGCGCCGCCGCGGGCATGGAGACGAGCGAGCGCGCGGAAGTGGGCCTGCGCCGCTTGCGGCTCTTGGAGCAGTGGCGATGGCTGGAGGATTGGCTGCAGGAGACGGAGAAAGGAGCCGGTGTGGAATGAGTGTCCGTTGTACAGCTGCCGACGTGGTGCGCGTGATGGAGTCTTGGGCCCCGCCCCGCCTCGCCCTGCAGGGCGATCCGGTCGGGCTCCAGCTTGGTCGTCTGGACAAGCCGGTCCGTACTGTCTGGTTGGCCCTGGATGCGTCGCTGCCCGTGATTCGGGAAGTGGCCGCCCAGGGTGCGGATATGCTGATCACCCATCATGAACTGTTTTACCGCCCGCTGCCGAGGCTGGATACCACCACCGTCAAAGGCAGGACGATAGCCGAAGCGTTGGCGCATGATATCACCATCTATGCCGCCCACACCAATTTGGACATCGCCGAGGGCGGCGTCAACGACGTGTTGGCGGACAAGCTCGGTCTTACCGACGTGGAAGTTTTGGATCGCCTGCACGAAGACAAATTGAAGAAGCTGGTGGTCTTCGTCCCCGCCAGCCACCATGAACAGGTCTTGCAAGCGGTCTGCGCGGCGGGGGCCGGGCACATCGGCAAGTACAGCCACTGCACCTTCAACACCCCGGGAGAAGGGACATTCTTGCCCTTGCCAGGCACTCATCCCTATCTCGGCCAGGTGGGGCAACTGGAACGAGCGGCCGAGGTTAGATTGGAAACGGTGGTTCCCGAATCGCGCGTCGAATCGGTGGTGCGGGCGATGCTGGACGCCCACCCCTACGAAGAGGTGGCGTACGATGTGTACCCGCTCGAGATCACGAACAAGGCCTACGGCATTGGCCGCATAGGCAACCTGGAGCAACCCGTGCCCCTGCGCACCTTCGCCGATTGCGTCCGGGAGGAGCTGGGCCTGGAGCACATCCGGTTTGGAGGCGATGGGGACAAGCTGGTGCAGCGGATCGCGGTGTTAGGCGGCTCCGGCGGAAGGTGGGCCGCCTCGGCCTTGGCCAAAGGGGCGGACGTTCTGGTGACCTCTGACTGCGATCACCACACAGTGGCCGACGCTGGGTTGGACGGGTTGGCCATCATCGACGCCACCCACGCAGCTCTCGAGCGCCCGGTGCTGGAGGCGGTGAGGAGGCAAATCCTAACTCACCTGCCCGAGCTGTCGGTCACGATTTCAGCGGTGCAGGAGGACCCCTTCACCTGGATTTAGATTGGGGGATTTGCGCGCCGGCCGCGTGGCGGCTTTCTTCGCGGCTTTATGGAATCTTCCCGGCCTGGGCATGCTACAAGCGCGAACTGCTTGTACAAACCTTCTAGGCCAGGTGATGACATGGATACGGTGACGATTCCCGTGCACGGCATGCGCATGCAGGCGATCACCCGTGCGTTGAAGCAGATCCGCGGTGTGCACGGCGTCGACATCGATTTGTCGGAAAACCTCGCTGTGGTCACCTACGACGAGGAATTGACCGATGCCGCCACGCTGCGGCAGGCCGTCCAGGAAACCGGCGGGTGACATATGCAAGCGGATCAGGAAAAACTGACCGCC
>NZ_BCQV01000004.1 GCF_001552255.1 Alicyclobacillus shizuokensis NBRC 103103 | reverse complement strand
CTACAGACGATACGAAAGGACGGAGACGGGATACTGAGCGAAGAAAAGATATTACCGATGTGACGCCTGTGCAACATACCTTTGCTGCGATCTCAGTGTACGAAAGGATCGAGTAACCGGCAAATTGCCGTAAGTCGTGAGCTACGAAAACACAAGCAAATTACGAGGGAACAACTGCTCAACGAGGAAGGTCGCGAACTCTCCGTCCGACGTATGGTAGAGGTTGAGAGTATGTTTGGACATCTAAAAGCCAATCGCGGGTTCCGCAGATTTCGCCTAGGGGGTCTATTCAAGACGCCCATCGAGATGGAACTCATCTGTTTAGCTCACAATCTGATGAAGAAGGCGGCCTTATCAGCGTGGGAAGAACTGCCTTTTCGCACAGAATGCTAAAAAACAAATCACCAGACACAACCGGGGCTGTCTCCTTCGTCATCTTACGATGAGTTTTAGGACAGCCCCACAGGCCTACGATATACTTGCTGCCTGCCATGATATACACGCAGATTCCCTTGAAACGCACGGGCGAACAAGTTTTCTGTATCTAATGAGTCGACTCCCCGACTAGCAAAGAGTCGATCTCTCGACGTGTGGGAATCGCATTTTGCGCTCCATTACGTGTAACGGTAACCGCTGCCGCCGCCGACGCGAATCGCAGCGCCTGCCTAATATCCATTTCTTCACTTCGGGCAGCCGCAAATGCGCCGACGAAGGTGTCGCCGGCAGCCGTTGAGTCAAGTGCGTTCACCTGAAACGAAGGCTGAAAAATGAGCGTCATACCATTCGAATTCAGAGCTCCTTGACCGCCTCCGCCGTCACCGGGCGCGGCATAGACCGCTCCCTTTGTACCGAGGGTAATTATAACCTCCCTTGCCCCGGCCTCCAGCAGGGAAGCGATTACCGCCTCAATGTCTGTTGTCGGGGCAATGCCGGTTAGCGCTTCAGCCTCAGTTTCATTAACCACCAAGGTATCCACGTACATTAGCCAATCCAGTGACACCCCGGCCACCGGCGCTGGATTCAGGATGACGTGGATGCCTGCAGCATGTGCCGTCTGCATGGCATACAGGCTAACGTCCGCCGGGATCTCATTCTGGACCAGCAGCGTATCAACTCCGGAAAACATTCCGTTATTTACCGCTTCCCTGAGCATCTCGGTAGTCAATCGCCCATTCGCACCAGCGGCCACTATAATGGTATTTTCACCAAGTTCGTCGACAGAGACAAATGCTATTCCAGACTCACCCTCAAATGCTTGCACATATGCGATGTCAATCCCGTCTCGTCTTAGTGCCGCATTGAGCGTGTTGGCAAACTCATCATTCCCGAGGGCGCCGTACATCCTGACATTGGCTCCAGCTCGGGCGGCAGCAACCGCCTGATTCGCTCCCTTACCGCCTGGCTGATACACGACCCCATGGCCATGGATCGTTTCTCCTGGACGGGGATGCCGACGAACCCGCAACACGACATCTATATTTATACTACCAACAACAGAAATATATGACATTTATTTGATCGCCTTTCAATTAAAAGCCTTTAAACGAACTTCCTTTTTCGATGAGCTTGATGGGCGAGGAAACAATGGCATCCACATTCTCCCCGTTAGCCGCTTTAATTGCGTATTCCACCCCCAGTTGGCCTTCCCTTTCTGGCTGTTGAGCAATATCCGCGTACAGTAAGCCCTTATTGACATCATTCACGGCCTCTGCTTCACCGTCAATTCCGACAATCCGAATCCCGGATTTCCCCGATTGCTCAATAGCCTTCAACGCGCCAAGGGCCATCTCATCATTCTGAGCAAAAACTCCTTTCACAGTTGGATAAGCTTGCAAGAGGTTCTGCATAACATTAAGAGCCTCATTGCGGTCGAAATTCGCCGCTTGCCTAGCCACAACCTGTATTCCAGAAGCCTTTTTGATTTCCTGGTCAAACCCTTGTTCCCGTTCACGCTCCGAGGATGTACCGATTTGCCCCTGCAGTTCAACTACACTGCCCTTACCGCCCAATGCTTTGATCAACTCGTCAGCCGCCATTTTGCCAGCTTTAACGTTATCAGAAGCGATGTAAGTCGTCACCTTAGCACCTGTCACAGTACGATCCAGGGTTATCACCGGAATATTCGCGTTGTTGGCCATTTTTACAGCCTGTGCCAGCCCTTGACTGTCAACAGGATTCAAAATAATTGCGTCCACCTTCTGTTGAATTAAATCTTCTACCTGATTCAATTGTGTGGAGGAATCGTTGTTACCATTGTCAACAATGAGTTTTACTCCTTCTTTCTGCGCCTCCTCTTTGGCGCCCTTCTGCATAGCGACAAAGAACGGGTTGTTAAGCGTCGATACAGCAAATCCAATGGTTTTGCCACTGCCACTCGCTGAACTACTCGAACTGCTTGTATTGCCACTCACAGTGTTCGGGCTGCCTCCTGTCACGCCACAACCAGCCAATAAGCCAATGGTCAACGCAGATGCTACAACAACACTTTTCTTTCTCATGATTGAAAACCTCCTCGCACTCAGAAAAGGATTCTAAATATATATGTTGACTACCAGCCACGACTGGCAGCAAACTAGCGACTAGCGGGACGGTCTTTTCCGGTCTAGTAGAATCGCAACCAGGATGATGGCGCCTTTTACCGCATCCTGCCAGAAAGAGTTAACACTCAACAAGTTCAGACCGTTGTCGATCACGCCGAGTATCAAACCGCCAATGACAGTTCCTACGATGGTGCCTTCACCGCCGAACAGACTAGTTCCGCCAAGTACAACGGCCGCGATAGCATCCAGTTCGTAACCAGTACCGGCGGTTGGCTCAGCCGACCCAAGACGGGCAGTCAGAACCAAGCCAGCCAGTGCGGCGAGCAAGCCGCTAATCATATATACAACTAATAGGTATTTTTTTACAGATACGCCCGCAAGGCGAGCTACTTCTTCGTTGCCTCCAATGGCGTAGATCCGACGACCAGGCACCGCCTTATGTAAAATAATCCAAGCCATAATGAGAACAATGACCGTGACAATGACGGGAAGTGGAATCCCAGCAACGTAAGCCGTGCCGAGACTCGTAAACGAGTGCGGCAGGTAGAAAATCGGCATGCCTTGCGTTAGGATCTCAGTAATGCCGCGATATAGTTGCATCGTACCGAGTGTAACGATGAATGGCGCAAGTCGACCGTAGGCAATAAATATTCCATTTAGCAAGCCAGCCAAGAGCCCTATTATCAATGCGATGATCATCGCCAACCATGGATTCACGTGTGCGACCATCAGCTGAGCACTGATTGCCGCGGTGACGGCCAAGGTGGAACCTACCGAAAGGTCAATCCCGGAGGTCAAGATGACAAATGTCATTCCAGCGGCTAGTAGTATATTCACTGACGTCTGCATGGCTACGTTACGCAGGTTGTTGAAAGTCAGAAATTCTGGACAGATAATGGATAGAACGATGAATAGGACGACAAACCCGAGAAACGGGCCTAAATGATATCTTCGAACAAGATTCTTCATCCAAGAACTCCTCCTGTGGCCAATATCATAAAGTTTTCTTCTGTCTTGTTTTCTTCGGTAATCTCCCCTTGCACTGTGCCCTGATACATGACGTATATCCTGTCGCACATCCCCAACAGTTCCGGGAGATCAGAAGAAATCATCAGGATACCTTTGCCCTCACGGACCATCTTGTTCATCAATTCATATATCTCTTGCTTGGCGCCGACATCGACGCCACGAGTCGGTTCGTCCAAAATCAGCAAATCAGGCTGACTTGCCATCCATTTCCCAAGTACGACCTTCTGTTGATTGCCACCGCTCAGGCTACCGGCCGCCTGCTCTGAGTTGGCAGCTCGAATTCCCATTCGTTTCATATAGTCATTGGCAAACGTCTGCTCTGCGCGTTTCTGAACCAGACCAAATCTCTTCCGTTGATCCAATGTGGGTAAAGCTAGGTTCTCCCGGATCGAAAACGACAGAATCAGCCCTTGCCGCTTACGATCTTCCGTGACGAAGGCTAACCCAGCGCGAATCGCGTCAGCAATTGACTTGAAATGCCGCTCAACCTGCTTGAAACGGACCACTCCCCCTTTCATCTTGTCCACTCCGGCCAATGCCCGAGCGACTTCCGTACGGCCAGCTCCCATCAAACCACCTAAGCCGACAATTTCACCCGCTCGGACAGTCAAATTCACGTCATGTACAGCATCGTTCGTTAGTCCTTCGACCTCGAGGATAACATCACCCACCGGCACCCTTTCCTTGGGATAGCGATCTTCAACATCACGTCCCACCATCATGGCAATCAACTCACGCTCATCCACCGTCTTCATATCTCGCGTTCCAATCATCCGCCCGTCCCGGAGGATCTCAACCCTATCCGCGATTTGATAGAGCTCTTCCATGCGGTGCGAAATATAAATCATTCCGACCCCATCTTCGCGGAGCTGATGAATGAGGGCGAAAAGACGATCAGTCTCCGATTCAGTCAATGCCGCTGTCGGCTCGTCCAATATCAGGAATCGCACTCTCGACTGCAATGCTTTGGCGATCTCGACCAGTTGCTGCTCACCAACGCCGAGGTCTGCAACCTTCGTCGTGACCGGCTTGTGCAGGTTTACACGTTCCAAGGCTTCCTTCGTCTCTAGGTACAGCTTCTTGTAGTCAATGAAACCAAGTGACCGCCTATAGCGTTCCTCATGTCCTATCAAAAAATTTTCAGCAATAGACAAATTCTTGAACAAACTTAATTCCTGGTGGATGATTTCGATTCCGTTTGCCCGGCTGTCTTGAATATTTCTTATAATTAATCGTTTGTCATCGATTACAATTTCACCTCCATCAGCTGGGTAGATGCCGGTTAAGATTTTCATCAGAGTTGATTTACCGGCCCCATTCTCACCAAGGAGCGCGAGTACCTCACCCGACTTGACACACAGGGAAACATCATTGAGAACGCGTACGGCCCCAAAGGACTTGGATATGTTTCGCATCTCGAGGACACTCATTCACTTCCCTCCCATCAGAACGGTACACCGGCACGCAGAATAACGTTTGCATAAGGTGTCCATTCTCCTGTTCGTATAACGGATTTGGCACGATTGCTACGTAATTTCAGCTCTCTATGTGAGACGTATTGCGGGCGACATGGTAACGTTTCCACAACACTTTGCAAATAACCCTTCTGGCCTTTTAATTCTTCAGCAAGTATTGCCTCTTCAACACAAAGTTCACTCAATACTGTACGTAGAACGGTCAAAAAATCGGGTACTCCCGCAGTAACTGCCAAATCGATACGGTGGATGCCGTCGGGTACGGGAAAACCATAATCCGAAATCACAACCTCATCGCCATGCCCTAGATTAGCCACCAACAGCGAGATTTCACTATGTAATATCCCTGCAGATTTCATGCTGCCCTCCTCTAGGTGAAGCAACCTTTCGGAAATCACTCTTCTATGACATTCTTTCTGTCGACTTACGCAGCTTCAACTCTGGCTTGAATTCAACGTGCTGCAAGTCACTGACTCCATGTTTTAGCTGTGTTATCAGCAGCTTTGACGCCGTTCGTCCCATATCATAAGCAGGTTGAGCAACGGTTGTCAGAGATGGATACACACACCGTGCCATCGTAATGTCATCGTAACCGACCAACATAACATCCTCTGGGATTCGGATCCCCATCTCATTTGCCGCCTGAATGACGGCAATCGCCATCATATCATTTGCTGCAAAAATTCCATTTGGATGTGGCCTACATTTCAACAGGTCCACCGCAGCTTGATACCCGCCATCAAATCGAAAATCCCCTGAGACGACAGAAACTTGGACATTCCTAGCGGATAGTACTGCTTGATAGAAGCCCTCTCGTCTAGCAAGCGCGGAAGGAGAACCTTCCGGGCCCGATATATGTACGATCCGATAACAACCGTTATCGATAAGGTGTTGTGTGGCCATTCTACCCCCGACCAAGTTATTGCTCCAAACGGCATTAACGATCTGATTCGGCCTGCTGTCCACTAGGATGAACGGCACATCCTCCAATTGATGCATCAAGAATTCTGGGGCCGCTCGGTTCCCTACGATAATAGCGCCTTCCACCCACCTCCCGCGAAGGAGTTGAATGTACATATCCTCACGCGTGACTTGCCAATCTGTATTACACAGAATTACGGTGTATCCATTCTCAATCGCCTCGTCCTCAACCCCGCGTGCGACATCCGAAAAAAACGGATTCGCAACATCCGGAACTATGAGACCAAGTGTTGCTGTTTTACGGATGACCAATCCTCGTGCAACAGCGTTTGGCTTGTAATTAAGTGTTTCCATTGCAGCAACGACGCGATTATAGGTATCCCTTTCAACGTAACCATTCTGGTTGATAACACGAGAAACGGTCGATACAGAGACTCGAGCCAATTGGGCCACATCTTTGATTGTTGTCATCGAATCTGCACCTATACCTACAAACTGGGAATCATTTATACACATTTATCATATGGTAACGTTTTCACACCTCGATATAGATTGTATACGTAATTCATAGAGATGTCAACTCAGGTCTTTTATTTGCCTTGTCTCTGAAATTGTCACGGTGGTAGTAAAGCCATATGCATCTCGCCGCAGACCAGGACAGGTATGGTTGATTGGGCGATAGACAGAGAACGTTGCCTCGACTGAAGACAAAGAGTCGTATGTCGCCATCCCTGGAGACACTTCTGTGAGCACGTTTTTCTGCCATTTCGGCCCCCTTCTGAGACGTATGCGCCTCGATTCACGAGCCACGCACACGTTGGGATGTGTCTGCACACATGTCACGGCGACTATCGAAGCCAAAGCGAAAGCAAGGGTCCCTGGTCCGATTTTCCCAAGAACCCTTGCCGCACAAGACTCTATGGTGTCGAGGACGGGACTTGAACCCGTACGGGTTTCCCCACACGCCCCTCAAACGTGCGCGTCTGCCGATTCCGCCACCTCGACATATGGTTTGATATGTCACACGATTGATTCGAAGTGACGACCATTATTATACGGGCTACCCCAGGGCGTGTCAACCGCCGGAACACACGCCATATCCCCGCCACCCAACGCCGTCCCAGATCTTACGCTAAGCCCAACAACCGGCCCCAGGCCGGGGCGGTTTCCCTCGTAAACCGTCCGCCCGCGCTCTCCTATGTCTGCATCTTCCACGCCGCTTCAAACCCGTAAATCCGTTTGTACAGCGTATAGTTGTAGAACACCCGGTCGACGAAGTGGCGCGTCTCGCCCACGGGAATCTGCTCTACGTCCTTGAGCCCGCCGCTCCAAGTGCCGTCGTTCAACCAACCGCTCACACGCCGCGGCCCTGCGTTGTAGGCGGCAATCGCGGCGGCCTGGTTGCCGTGAAAGGTGACCAGCAAATAATGGATGTACCAGCTGCCGATGCGAATGTTCGTGCGGGGGTCATGCAGATCCAATGGGCCCGAAAGCGTGGGGTCTTGGTCGCCGTGGCGCCGCATCTGCACGCGGATCCACTGGGCGGTCCCGGGCATCAGCTGCATGAGTCCCACCGCTCCGGCGTGGGAGACGTCGTCGGTGTGAAACTTGCTTTCGACGCGAATCACACTCGCGACCAGCAGCGGATCGACATGGGCAGCGTGGGCCGCCTGTTGTATCTCGGACGCGTATCCAATCGGGTACATCCACTGCCAAAACCGGTTGGAACTGATGAGCCCGACCAGCGCAATCAGCAAAATCAGACTGATTACGATGCGCCTGTTGACGATGAAGATCCGCACCCGGCCGCGTCGCTGCGAAGGCTCTTCCATACGCGTTCAACCTGCTCTCTGGTGTGTTCTAAAGTCCCGGTATTGTCGATGACATAATCGGCCAATCGACGCTTTTCCTCAATGGGCATCTGGGCGCGGATACGCGCCTCGGCCTCCGCCTGACTGTAGCCGTTTCTCGCCATCAGGCGAGACAACTGCGTCGCCTCGTCCGCATAGACGACGACGGTGCGCTGAACCATACACCGCGTCTCCCCTTCGAACAACAGTGGCACGTCCCAGATGACCGGATGGCCCGGGTGCTCGGCCAAATAGGCGTCCGATTCGGAGCGCATGCCGCGGCGCACACGGGGGTGAGTGATGGCGTTGAGTCGCTGCCGAGCCTCCCGGTCGTGGAAGACAATGGCCGCCAGGGCCGCCCGGTTCAAGCTCCCGTCCGGGTGGAGTACGTCCGGCCCGAACGCCTCCACCACCTCACGCCATCCGTCCGTTCCGGGCTCGACCACTCGGCGCGCCCACACGTCGGCGTCCACGACATAGGCGCCGAGCTCCCGCAGCATGTTGGAGACGGTGCTCTTCCCCGTGGCGATGCCGCCTGTTAAGCCCACGATGAGTCCGCTCATGCGCCCACCCCTTGGCCGGCGGGGTTGTCGTCCACCGGCAGCTGTGAGTTCTGCTCATGCGCCGTCAGCCGCGTGTCCGATCCGTTGTCTAGACCGGATGTGGCTGTCCTCCTCTTCCCGCGGGCTGTCGAGGGCCTGCGCGAGGTCCGGGGCGGGCGCTGGCACAAGGGGCAATAATGCGTGCCTCGGCCACCTACGCGCGTTTTCTCGATGGGGGTCTGGCAGACGCGGCACGGTTCCCCCTCGCGCGCATACACATTCAGCTCCATCTGGAATCCGCCGTGCCGCCCGTAGCCGTCAACGTACGTGCTCACGGACGATCCGCCCGCGTCAATGGCGCGCCTCAACACGGCACGAATGGCGGTCAAAAGTTCATTCGCCTGGCGGCGGGTGACCTTCGCGGCCAACCGCTCCGGATGGATGCGGGCCAGGAACAGGGCTTCGTCCACGTAGATGTTTCCAAGCCCTGCCAGGCACGTCTGATCAAGCAGCACCGCCTTGATGGGCGCCCTGCGCCGATGGATGCGACGGTAGAGAGTCGCCCCATCCAGATCGTCCGCAAAGGGCTCCGGTCCCAGGCTCGCCACCCCTTTCGGCAAAGCATCGCCTTCGGCAATGAGGTCCATGGTGCCGAACTGGCGCACGTCCCGGTAGCGGAGCTCCGTCCCATCCGTGAAATGAAAAATGATGTGAGTATGGGGCCTCTCGGGCTCCCCCGCTTGATGGAGGCGGTATTGACCCTCCATGCGCAGGTGAGAGATCAGGCGGTAGGGCGGAACGCGGAAGATGAGATATTTCCCACGCCGCTCCACCGCCTCGATACAGCATCCAGCCAGCTGCGCTCGGAACCGCTCCACATCGTCCGGTGTACGGATGAGGCGCGGCAGTCGCACCTCCACGTTGCCTATCGTCTTGCCGACAACCAGCGCCTCCAGGCTGCGTCGGACCGTTTCCACCTCGGGCAACTCCGGCACAGCATGCACCCCCTTCTACCTGCGTTCCGGCGGACGCCTGGACTTGATGTCTTGACTTGACGCTTTATTTCGCTTCGTACCACGTTTTGCCTACGTGTACATCCACCTTGAGCGGCACACTCAGCACCATGGCATTCTCCATTTTGTCCTCGACCAGCTCACGGAGCGCCTCCAACTCGCTGTTCGGGCACTCGAAAATCAACTCGTCGTGCACCTGCAGCAGCATACGCGCCTTCAAATCGGAGCCCTGCAAGGCTTCGTCGATGCGCACCATCGCCAACTTGATGATGTCGGCCGCCGTGCCCTGAATCGGCGTGTTCATCGCCGTCCGCTCGGCAAAACTGCGCAGGTTATAGTTGCGGCTGCGGATGTCGGGCAAATAGCGGCGACGGTTCAGCAAGGTGGTCACATACCCTTGCCGCTTCGCCATCTCCACGACTTCGTCCATATAGCGCCTGACGCCAGGGAACTTGGCGAAGTATCCCTCGATGAATTCCGCCGCTTGCTTGCGCGGGATGCCCAGGTTTTGCGACAGCCCATAGTCGCTGATGCCGTACACGATGCCGAAGTTGACCGCCTTGGCCTGGCGGCGCATGAGCGGTGTGACCTCCTCCGGACTCACCTCAAACACATCCGCCGCCGTGCGCGTATGGATATCCATGCCTTGGCGGAACGCCTCAATCAGCGTCTCGTCACCCGATAAATGCGCGAGAATGCGTAGCTCAATCTGCGAATAGTCGGCCGAGAGAATCGACCAATCCTCGTAGCTGGCTGTGAATGCTTGGCGCAACCGGCGTCCCTCGTCCATGCGGATGGGGATGTTTTGCAGGTTCGGATCGCTGCTGGAAAGCCGTCCGGTGGCGGTCAGCGTTTGATGGAAACGGGTGTGCACGCGCCCCGTCTCAGGCCGAATGACCTTGAGCAGCCCATCCACGTATGTGGACTGCAGTTTGCCGAGCTGTCGAAACTCGAGAATCCGTTCGACGACTTCGTGGTAGGACGCCAGCTTCTCCAGCACATCCGCGCTGGTCGAGTACCCGGTCTTCGTCCTTTTCACCGCTGGTAGGCCCAGTTTGTCGAACAGCACCTCGCCGAGCTGCTTTGGCGAGTTGATGTTGAACTCGCACCCGGCCAAACGATAGATATCCTGCTCCAGCTCGGCAATGCGCCCAGACAGTTCCTCTCCATACTGGCGCAGCCAATCAGCGTTCACCAGAAAGCCGAGCGACTCCATGCGTGCCAGCACCATCGCCAGCGGCAGCTCCACTTCCCGGTACAGACGCTCCAGGTCCTGCGCCGACAGAGCCTGCTGAGTGTGTCGGTTCAGATCTATCAACAGCGAGGCGATGCGGACCAACCCCTCGGCCTCGGCCCGCGCCGCGTCGGCATCTGGCATGGAATGGGCATCGGCCGACTTTCCGCGGCCGGCGCCTGACACCCGACCGCCGGCCGCACGGCGCAATCGATCATCCAGGCGGACCTTCAACTCCCGCTCCAGAATATCGGCCAACGACGGCTCTCCGTCGGAAGGATTGAGCAGATAGCTGCCAATCATGGCGTCGTCCCAACTGTCGTCCAGCTGCAGGCTGTGGCCGTGACTGTCCAGAGCGACCGCCAACGCCTTGATGTCAAAGACCACTTTATCCCAGTCGTCCGTCCACAACCTCTGGACATCCGCCATACCCAGTTCGCCCGCGAACGAAACGTAGTAGCCGTGATTGGCCAAACCGATAGCCACGCCGCACACGTCGGCCGTCTGGTACCCACCCTCGGCGAAGTGGGGCACAATCCCAACGGTACCGCTCAGCTTCGTCCACATGGACTGCAGCTGCGGTTTATCCACAATCACCTCCACTTGCAGATCAGGCAGTTGCCCGCCATCCGCGCCCACGTCCGAGCGAGCCTCGCTGGGGCTGTCGATTTCCCCGGAAATCCTGTCGATGAGTGACTGAAAACCCAAATCGTGAAACACGCGGCGCACCGCCGCTGCCTCATAGCCTTCGTATTTCAGTTGGTCGATGCTGACGTCAATCGGGGCCTTACGGCAAATGGTGGCCAGTTGCTTGGACATCAACGCCTGCTCCCGGTTCTCACGCAGCCGCTCCTGCAGTTTCTTGCCGGGGATCTCGTCGATGTGCTCCAGCACGCGCTCGACTGTATGGTACTCTTTGAGCAGCTTGATGGCGGTCTTCTCCCCAACCCCGGGCACGCCCGGGATGTTGTCCGAGTTGTCGCCCATAAGCCCCTTGAGATCAACAATCTGTTCCGGGGACAGCTCAAAACGGGCGCGCACCGCCTCCACATCATACACGTCCATGTCGGTGATGCCCCTGCGTGTGACGGCGGCGTGAACCGTATCGCTGACCAACTGCAGGAGATCCCTGTCCCCGGATACGACCAAGGTGGGCAGACCTTCCGCCTCCGCGATCCGCGAGAGCGTGCCGATAAGATCGTCCGCCTCATAGTTTTCCAGTTCAATCACCGGGATCCGAAACGCGTGGAGAACCTCGCGCACGAGCGGAAACTGTTCCGAAAGCTCGCTGGGTGTCTTTTGTCGTGTTCCCTTGTATTCCTCAAACACATGGTGCCGAAACGTCGTCTTGCCGACGTCAAACGCCACGGCGATATGTGTTGGGTTTTCATCCTGCAGGAGTCTCAGCAACATCTGCGTGAACCCAAACACCGCATTGGTGAATTGTCCGCGCGCGTTGGACAGCGGCGGCAGTGCGAAGAATGCGCGATAGGTGATGCTGTTGCCATCGATGAGGACAAGTTTCGGTGCGTCCGTGGCCATAGAGGTACCTCACTCCCAAATGGGGGTCGAAACGTCGGCTTGCTCTCCCCATTGTACCACACGGGCGGGACCCAATTGGCCGCTCTGCAGGCAACCGGGACAGACGGCATTTGGTCAGCCTGCCATACCGTTCCACACGCGTTCAAGAAAAAGCCTACGCCGTCAGGCGCAGGCTTTTCAACAGGCTTTCGGGCGATCCGGCCGCCCGGGCGATGGGGAGACCAGCAGCGGCCATCTCGATAACCATGCCGACACCTAGACTACCCGGACCGGACGCATCCTGTGAAAGGGTAGACGGCCGAGTGGAATGGGAACGGAGGTTACCGCTTGGACTTGACCACGTTGATGACGCTGCGAACCGATTGGGCCGACTTGTCTAGCGCTTCCTTCTCCTCAGGCAAGAGATCGACCTCGATAACCTTCTCCAGTCCGTTGCCACCCAGAATCGTGGGTACGCCGAGGAACAGGTCCTGGTACCCGTATTCTCCCTCCAGATAGGCAATCGCCGGCAGCAGGCGCCGCTTGTCTTTCAGGATGGCTTCCGCCATCTGGACCAGCGAGGCGGCCGGTGCGTAATAAGCGCTGCCGTTGCCGAGCAGGTTGACGATTTCACCGCCACCCTTGCGGGTACGCTCGACGATGGCGTCAATCTTGTCCTTGGATAACAGCTTCTCCAGTGGGATGCCACCGACGTACGAGTAGCGGATGAGCGGAACCATGTCGTCCCCGTGCACGCCGAGCACAAAACCGGACACGTCCTCCACCGACACGCCAACCTCCTCGGCCACAAACGTGCGGAAGCGCGCGGTGTCGAGCACACCGGCCTGGCCGATGACGCGGTTCTTTGGAAATCCAGAGGTCTTGTACGCCACGTAGGTCATGGCGTCCACCGGGTTGCTGAGCACGATGATGATGGTGTCGGGAGAAAACTTGACCACCTGCTCAGTGACCGAGCGGACGATGCCGGCGTTGGTCGTCACCAAGTCATCGCGGCTCATTCCCGGCTTGCGGGCCACACCGGCGGTGATGATGACCAGGTCCGATCCGGCCGTGTCCTCGTAACTGGAGGTGCCGATGACATGCACATCCTGGCCGACCACCGGCAGCGCTTCGGCCATATCCAGCGCCTTTCCGCGGGTCGGGTCCTCCAACTGCGGAATGTCGACCAACACCACGTCCCCGAGTTCTTTCAGCGCGAGCATGAACGCCGTCGTTGAACCGGTGAACCCCGCTCCGATAACGGAAATTTTCTTCCGTTTAATCATTTTCAATTCCTCCTTGACTTCCATGCCTCGCAGTCCCTTCCATAGCTGAAATGCCGAACCAATCCATCATAGATTGGCAATCAATGCGTCGCCGAATTCGGAGGTTTTGACTTCTTTGGCGCCCTCCATCAGGCGGGCGAAGTCGTAGGTGACGACTTTCTGCTCAATCGTCTTTTCCAGGGCCGAAGTGATTGCGTCAGCAACCTCTTGCCACCCCAGGTACTCAAACATCATGACGCCCGAGAGGATGACTGAACCCGGATTGACCTTGTCCAGTCCCGCATACTTGGGGGCGGTGCCATGCGTAGCCTCAAACACGGCGTGACCCGATTCGTAGTTAATATTGGCTCCCGGCGCAATGCCAATCCCGCCAACCTGCGCCGCCAGTGCGTCCGAGATGTAGTCACCGTTAAGGTTGAGAGTGGCAATGACATCATACTCCGCCGGACGCAGGAGGATTTGCTGCAGAAAAGCGTCAGCAATGACGTCCTTGACAATCAACTTGCCAGCGGCGACCGCCTCGGCCTGCGCCTTGTTGGCTGCGTCCTGCCCCTGCTCCGCTTTGATGCGGTCGTACTGAGCCCATGTGAAGACCTTGTCGGCGTACTCGCGTTCCGCGAGTTCGTAGCCCCAGTTTTTGAACGCCCCTTCAGTGAACTTCATGATGTTGCCTTTGTGCACGAGCGTCACACTCTTGCGCCCGTGCGCCAACGCGTAGTCGATGGCCGCTCGCACCAGCCGCTCGGTGCCTTCACGCGAGACCGGTTTGATGCCGATGCCCGAGGTTTCCGGGAAACGGATCTTGGTGACCTTCATCTCGTTGCGCAGGAAGTCGATGACCTTCTTGACCTCCGGAGTCCCTTCCGCCCACTCGACGCCGGCGTAAATGTCTTCGGAGTTCTCCCGGAAAATGACCATATCGATGAGTTCAGGCTGCTTGACCGGCGAGGGAACACCGCGAAACCAGCGGACAGGGCGCTGGCAGACGTAGAGATCCAGCTCCTGGCGCAACGCCACATTCAGGGAGCGGATGCCGCCACCGACCGGCGTCGTCAGCGGGCCCTTGATGCCCACCAGGTAGGTGGAGAGGGCGGTCAGCGTGTCGTCCGGCAACCATTCGCCGAACTTGTTGAAAGCCTTTTCACCGGCATACACCTCGTACCACGCAATCCGCCGCTTGCCACCGTACACCTTGGCCACCGCCGCGTCAAACACACGCTGAGAGGCGCGCCAAATATCGGGACCTGTACCATCTCCCTCAATGAACGGAATGATGGGCACATCCGGAACCTTCAGCTTCCCCGCTTGCTTTGTTATCGGTTCTCCGTCAACCGGAGCTTGGTAGGTTTTGAACGCCATCGCCGCTGGCCTCCCTTTGCACGCGTGTTGTCTCTCGAAAATCTTACCACAGGCAATTTTCAAAGAAAAATCACATATTGTTCAGAAGAAACCCTTGCTTTCCTGACGACAATCTGAGTTCCCCCGGATGGGGGCACCCCGGCGACGGTGCTGCCTCGGTTGGACGGCCCTCGCCCGGGATGCGGCTGGGCGCAGGTCAAATCAAAAAGCCAACCCGCTCCTTCACCAGCCGGAGCGTGGCCCGGCACTTTTCGGCCGCGCGCTCGGCGCCCTCGCGCAGGATCTTGTCCACCTCGCCCGAGCCCAGGATCTCCCGATACCGGGCCTGGATGGGCGCCAGCTCCGCGACCACCGCCTCGGCAAGGTCTTTCTTGAACGGGCCGTATCCCTGCCCCTGGTATTGTGCCTCCAGCTCCGCCACCGATTGCCCGGAAAACAGCGAATAGATGGTGAGCAAGTTGCTGATAGCAGGCTTGTTCTCCACATCGTACCGCACCTCGCGCTCCGAATCGGTGACCGCGCGGGAGATCTTCTTGCGGATGACGTCCGGATCGTCCAGCATCGAGATGTACGCGCCGGCGCTGGTGTCGCTCTTGCTCATCTTCTTCAGCGGGTCTTCCAGGCTCATGATGCGCGCTCCCAGCTTGGGAATCATCGGCTCGGGCACCGTGAACGTCTTTCCATAGCGGTTGTTGAAGCGCTCCGCCAGGTCGCGGGTCAGTTCCAGGTGCTGCTTTTGGTCTTCTCCCACCGGCACCAAGTCGGTTTGGTAGAGGAGAATGTCCGCGGCCATCAAAGCCGGGTAGGTGAACAGCCCTGCGGTGACAACCTCGGCCCTTTCCGACTTGTCCTTGAACTGGGTCATGCGCCCCAGTTCGCCGTAGTGGACTATGCATTGCAGAAGCCAGCCGAGTTCGGCATGGGCGGGGACGTGCGATTGGACAAACAGGATGGACTTTTTCGGATCGATGCCGGCCGCCAGATAGAGGGCCGCCAGGCTGCGCGTGTTGTGCAAGAGCTGCTTGGGATCCTGCGGGACGGTGACGGCGTGCATGTCAACCACGCAGAACAGGCAATCCGCCTCGTCCTGCAGAGCGACGAAGTGGCGCATGGCGCCCAGGTAATTGCCGATGGTCAAGGTCCCGCTGGGCTGGATGCCGGAAAACACCTGCTTCATTTTTTGGGTTCCCTCCTTGCCAGAAAATGAAAAATCCGCCCCGTATGGGACGGACAAAACCGCGGTACCACCCATGTTCGACAGCCCCAGGCTGCCGCACTCGTGCCCGTAACGTGGGCCATCCGGATGCGCCTACACAACCTCCAGACGCGTTTTGGCGTTCTGGCAGACCGGTCTCAGCGGTCTCAGCCGTGCATCGCCGGTCTGGGGCCTTCAGCACACCGGCTCCCGGGCCCATTCCGAGCCGACCGCCAACCGGGTTTCCAGCCTCCCCGGCTCTCTGGATGGGAGTCAAGCCCGTACTCTTCCCGTTCACAGCCGTTTCCACGACACAAGTTCCAGAAGACAGCTTTCTGTCGATCCGCCCGCCGCCGCGCCTTGGACAACCGGAGAACGGCGCTAGCTGCGGAGGCTGGGACTACGCATCATCTTAACGAAGTTGCCGCCGACCCGCAAGTGCTTCACCGGCCCAGCCGCGTGGATTCGCTCGCACTCCCGCGTCCATTGGATTGCACAGCTACACGGGCTCCCGGGGGCACAAACACGTACATGAGGACAATATTGATGGCGAGGAAGTCAAAAACAGCCGCCCAACAGGGCGGCCGTAAGAAAGGGGGATCGGCTCCAGTGCCTGACCCGTGTGTACGCACACCTGCCAACTTCTCTGCAGAGACGGGACTCTGTGTCAGCCGCGCACGCGCCGTAGCAGTTCAAGCAAAGTGCGAACCACAATCAACGCCGCAGCCACGTAGAACCAGGCGTTAGCGACGAGGTGCGTCGGGTCTGCCGTCGTCAGCCAGGAGAGAAGGATGAGCGGCAGAGCGTCGGTCAACATGGGGCGTGTAACCGAACGGGCCCACTCGGACCAATCGACCGTTCCCCTCAGGTCTAACGCCGCGGTGACCAGAATGCGCAGGGCAATGAGGGCCATCACGACCTCAAACGCAATCAACATCGCGGTGTCTCCCAACAGAATGCTCATGCGTGCGACCTCCCGATGGAAAGGATGAGTTCACTCCACCTTACGGGAAGACCCACGCACAGGTCACCGCGCTTGTCCTTCGCAACCGCCTATTGTCGATGTTTGTCGAGAAACTCCACAATACGCCGATAGGCTTCCATCTCATTCTGCTTCTTCATGAACCCGTGCCCTTCGTCCTCAAACACGATGTATTCCACCTCGGTTCCGCGTTGACGCAGGGCATCCACAATCTGGTCCGATTCCGCCTTCACCACACGAGGATCATTGGCGCCTTGGATGACCAGCATGGGCTTGGTCATGCCATCCAGGTAGGTGATAGGCGAGTCTGCGGTCAGCCGCTCCTTGTCCGCCTCTGGATCTCCGAGCCATTGACGCATTATCGGTTTCCAGTGATCCGGCACCGACTCCAGAAACGTAAACAGGTTGCTCGGCCCGAAAATGTCGACGCAAGCCTGGAACCACTCCGCGTGCCGACCGTGCAAAAGCAGCGTCATGTACCCACCGTAGCTGCCGCCCACAAGAAACAACTTGTCCCTGTCGGCGCGCTTTTGGGAAAGCAGCCACTCGATGCTCGCCAGCATGTCCAAACGTGGCCCCTCGCCCCAGTCACCCTCGACCATGCGCATAAACTTGGTGCCGTACCCGGTGCTGCCGCGAAAGTTGGGCGCCCAGACGTTGTAGCCGCGGTTGCACAGATATTGAAAGAAGGGACGGAACATCTTTCGCTCCGCCGCCTGCGGACCTCCGTGCGGCCAGACGACCGTGTACCCGTTGGCAGACTCCGGGTTGGCTGGGAACCAGAGCGCCTCCAACTCCAGACCATCATAGGAGGCAAAGTGAACGACCTCCGCAGCGGACAGTTGTTCGCGCGCCACGCCCATCACCCGGTTATCCGTCAGCTTCCGCCACACGCCGTCCGGCGAGCGTAGGTAGAGGTTGAACGGATCTACGTCGCTGCGTCCCAGCAGATAAACCATCCCGCTCTCCCCGACCTGGATGTCTTCCACCACGGCAACCGGCAGGTCGATGGGCCGCCCCTCCCCAGTCGGCACATGGTAGGCGTACAATCGGTCCTCGACGCCGCGGGCGGCGCACAGATACAGGGTCTGACTGGGGCGGTGCACGGCGACGGCAACAATGTCCGCTCCGTCAATCTGCAGGCGCTTCTGGAATGAGCCCGTGGATAGATTGAAGCTGGCCAAGTAGGCTCGGTCCTCGCCAAAATCCGTGGCAAACCACAGCTCCTCGCCGAGATACTCCGGACTGTACACGACATGGGGGACGTTTTCATCCGGCGTGAGCGCCCGCACCTCATCCCCCGCCTGAACGTACCCGACCATGTAGGAGTTGGCGAACAGGCGCACAAAGACGAAACTCGATTCGTCCGGCGCGACCTGGAGCAAGTGGGTGGAGCCCCCCGTGCCCTGGTACAGTACGCGCTCCTCTCCGGTGTTCAGGTCGTAGACGTACCCGTTCAGGTATGTATGGTTGTCCTTGTCAGAACAGTAATACACACGGTTGCCGTCCTCCGACACGGCGGCCAGATAGTGCCTCCGTCCCGCGTGGGTCCGAACC
Source organism: Alicyclobacillus shizuokensis NBRC 103103 (assembly GCF_001552255.1). GTDB lineage: Bacteria > Bacillota > Bacilli > Alicyclobacillales > Alicyclobacillaceae > Alicyclobacillus_G > Alicyclobacillus_G shizuokensis. Next base: position 144,987 of record NZ_BCQV01000004.1, on the reverse strand, counting down.
GGAGTTGGCGATCCACCCGCTGGAGTGATGGCGTACAGTTGCACGTTCTCATCCCCGTCACGGTCGAAGCCGACAAGGATGTACCGTCCCTGCGGATCAAACCGAATGGAATGGGGCACCTGGTCCACGTAGGTCAGGGGGTATGGATAGCCCTGTTCGATGTCCAGGCCCCAGAGATTGTACTGCCCGCCGAGGTTGGTCGAAAAAGCGAGGCGCCGCTCGTCGCGGCTGACCGCAAAGCCGGTGATGGCATACGTCCGAAAGAACTCTTCAATGTCAGGCTTGGGAAAAGAGATCATAGAGACGCCTCCTCTACGCATCTATTCTATTCGGCTCTATTCGGCATTCATTTGAATCTTCCTGTTCTTTGCGCAGAAAAAGCGGCAGCCTGGTCGTACGCCCAGACCGCCGCTTCCCTGGACCTTTTGCCGCATCAACAGCCGGCCCCGTGCGGAACCAGGAGGATGAACAGCACGAAGATGATCAGAAACACCACCGCCCAGCGGGTGAATCCACCGAACACTCCGTCCATCGTCACCCCTCCCTTCGTCGGAAGCTGTGGCAATATATGCCGCCTTGTCCTCCGACGAACGGGCGAATTTCCCTGGCAGTCGAGGCCACAAGCCGCGTCTACAACACCTGCGCGCGGCCGCGGTAGACCAGACCGCGCACCGCATCCACCGTCACGACCTCGCCGTCCTTGATGCGACTGGTCGCCTCATGCGCCCCTACAATCACCGGCTTGCCGAGGCTCAACCCGACCACCGCCGGATGGGAGGTAAGCCCACCTTCCTCGGTGATGATGGCCGCCGCCCGCTCCATGGCGGGCACCACGTCGGCGTCGGTGGCCATGGTCACCAGGATATCCCCGTGGTGGACGCGCTGCAGCAAGTCCTCGGTCTGCCTCGCGACCACGGCCCGACCGCTGACCGCCTTCTGCCCGACGCCCTGGCCCTGCACGACGACTTCCCCAATGGTGTGCACCTTGATCAGGTTGGTCGTTCCCTGCTGCCCGACGGGCACCCCGGCGATGACAATCACCATGTCGCCCGGCTGCACGTAGCCAGCGGCGAGTGCGCCATCAACCGCTGTTTCCAGAACCTCGTCCGTGGTCTGCGCCTCGGCCACCACCACCGGATGCACGCCAAAGGACACCGCCAGCCTCCGCGCCACCTTGTCCGACGGAGTAGCGGCGACAATCTGCGCGTTCGGGCGGTGTTTGGAGATCATGCGCGCCGTATGGCCCGAGGTGGTAGCGGTCACCACCGCCTTCACGCCCAAGTCGGCCGCCATCGTCTCCACCGCGTGCCCAATCACGTCCGTCACCGTTTTCTCCACATCGGTGCGGTGGCGCGTAGCCACCTCGTCCTCGGCCAGCGCTCGCTCCGCGCGTTCGGCAATCTGAGCCATCGTCTGCACCGCCTGCAACGGGTAACGGCCGGCGGCCGTCTCTCCGCTGAGCATGATGGCGTCCGTCCCATCGAAAATAGCGTTAGCCACGTCACTGGCTTCCGCGCGCGTCGGCCGCGGGTTGCGCTGCATCGAGTCGAGCATCTGCGTGGCTGTGATGACCGGCTTACCCGCCTGGTTGCAGAGACGAATCATGCGCTTTTGCGCCAGCGGCACTTCTTCGGTGGGAATCTCCACACCCAAATCGCCGCGGGCCACCATGATACCGTCCGAGACGGCGACAATTTCTTCAAGCCTGTCCAACCCTTCCTGGGTCTCAATCTTGGCGATGATGTCCGCCTGGTAGTTCTGCTCTTCCAGCAGACGGCGCACTTCCAGCACGTCGGCCGCCTTGCGGACAAAGGACGCCGCGATGAGGTCCACTCCCTGCTCGATGCCGAAGCGGATATCGGCGATATCCTTTTCGGTGACCCCGGGGATGCGCAGGGTCACGCCCGGTACGTTGATGCCCTTGCGATCCTTCAGGATGCCGCCGTTGGTGACACGGCACAGGATGTCGTGCCCCTCAACTTTTTCCACTACCAGACCAATCAGCCCATCGTCGATCCGGATGGGAGCCCCTGGGTAGACGTCTTCGACGAGGCCCTTGTAGGAGATTTCCACCCGCTCAGCGGTGCCGCACTCGACCGGATCGATGGTCAAGGTGATGTTGGCGCCGTCGGACAGCTCCACCTCGCCGCCCTCTATCTTCCCAGTGCGAATCTTCGGCCCTTTGATGTCAAGCATGATGGCCACGTGCTTGCCGACCGCCTGCGCCGCCTCCCGGATGCGACGGATGCGCTCGGCGTGTTCCTCGTGGGATCCATGGGAAAAATTGAGCCGCGCCACATCCATGCCGGCCTCGATGAGCGATCTGAGCACCTCCGGCGATTCGCTGGCAGGTCCAATCGTACATACAATCTTGGTCTTGCGCATGATTTTCCTCCTCGCCTAAATCGACAGCATCTCCGCGAGTTCGTGCAGGCTCAGCTCCGGCTGCCTAGGGGTGGTGAAGACCGTCTCAAAGTCGACAGCGTGCAGCTCGCCATTGCAGGTGGCGACCATCTTGCCTCCCACCCCTTGCCGGAGCAACCGCACCGCGTAAGCCCCCAAGCGGCTGGCCAGGACCCGGTCGCGCGCGCTGGGCGCACCGCCGCGTTGGATGTGCCCGAGCACCGTGACGCGCACGTCGAAGCCGGTGTGCTCTTTTAAGTATTTTCCTATCTCCATACCGCTGCCCGCGCCCTCGGCGACAATGATGATGGAGTGCTTCTTGCCGCGCGCCATCCCGCGCTCCAACTTGCGAATCACGTCATCCATGTCAAACGGGACTTCCGGAATGAGCACCGATTCAGCTCCTCCCGCAAGCCCCACCTGGATGGCAATATCGCCCGCATGCCGGCCCATTACCTCCACCACATACGTCCGCTCATGAGAGGTGGCCGTGTCCCGGATCTTGTCAATCGCTTCAATCGCGGTGTTCACCGCGGTATCATAACCGACTGTGGCGTCGCAACAGGGCAGGTCGTTGTCAATCGTGCCCGGGATGCCGATAGTCGGTATCCCGCGTTTCCACAGCTCCAAGGCCCCATGGAATGACCCGTCCCCGCCGATGACCACAAGCCCGTCGATGCCGGCCTCGCGCAGCCGTTTGGCGCCTTTGTCCTGCCCCTCGGCGCTCTTGAATTCCTCACAGCGCGCAGTAAACAGGATGGTACCACCGCGTTGGATGATGTCCGCCACCGATCCGAGCGACATATCACTCCACTCGCCATTCATCAGCCCGTGGTAGCCGCGCCGAATGCCGACGACTTCCAATCCCTCGTAGATCGCCGTGCGGACGACGGCCCGAATCGCCGCGTTCATGCCCGGCGCGTCTCCGCCACTGGTCAATACCGCAATCCTCTCCACTCATGCCACCCCCGCGTGCGCGTATCCGCCCGTTCGGACGGGCGAACTTCCCCGTTTGCGCCTAACCCCGGCCGCCGGCAAGGCGTACGACCGCAGCCGGATCGCAGGCTTTTGTGAACGCTGCGCCAAACCTTGGGCACGCTTTGCGTCCCGCCGGGACGCAAAGCGTCCCTTGGCGGGAGTGCAACACGCTTCCAGCACTGGCCCGAAAACCGTTCCAGGCCACCGGCCATGCCACCGGGACCACAAAAGCGGGGCGGCCGTACCTTGTCCGCCACCGCCCCTTCTGCTCTTCCCAGCGCGCACCGCCGCTCGGTCCCTGCACGGTCTGGTTGTGGGTCCGACACGTGTTCACGACTCCGAATAAATACCCATCTGGCGATATTTATCATAGCGCTCCGCCAAGAGCTGTTCAAGCGGCTTTTGAGCCAATTCGCGCAAGGCCGACAACGCCTGCTCGGCGACACGGGCGACCATCTCTTGCGGGTTCTTTTGCGCCCCGCCGACGGGCTCCCGAATCATCCCGTCGGCTACGCCCAGCTCAACCAGGTCGCGGGCGCCAATGCGCATCAGTTCGGCCGCGCGCGGCCCCTGCGTGCTGTCCTTCCAGAGGATGGCTGCCGCTGATTCTGGCGCTATCACGGAATACCAGGCGTATTCCAGGACATAGATTCTATCCGTCAGCCCAAGCCCCAGCGCGCCGCCGCTTCCCCCCTCACCGGTCACAAAGCTGACGGTGGGTACGCGAAGCCCGGCCATCTCCAGCAGATTGCGGGCGATGGCCTCGCTCTGCCCCCGCTCCTCCGCGGACATGCCGGGATACGCGCCGGCGGTGTCGATGAACAGGACAACCGGCCTCCCGAACTTCTCCGCCTGCTTCATCAATCGGAGCGCCTTTCGATAACCCTCAGGATGGGCCATGCCGAAGTTCCGGTAGACATTTTCCTTAGTGTCGCGGCCCTTCTGCGTACCGATGACCGTCACGGGGCGGCCGTCCGCCAGGCCAATGCCGCCGATGACGGCCGGATCGTCCCGGAAGTTGCGATCCCCGTGCAGCTCAATGAACTCGCTGCACAGCCCCCGTATATAATCCAGCGTCGTCGGACGTCCGGGCTGGCGGGCAATTTGCACCCGTTGCCACGGCGTGAGCTCACCGTACACCCGAGCCCTCACCTGTTCCAACTCGGCTTCGAGCCGGGCCACCTCCTGGGACAGGTCGATGCCGTGCTGACGCATGAACGCCCGTACCTCGTCCAGCTTCTTGGTCAACTCTTCGATGGGACGTTCAAACTCCAGTTGCCCCGGCATCTTGCCACCCCCTCGCCGCGTGGATGCGCAGGATGGTAGCGAGTGTATCGCGCATCTGCTTGCGGTGTACCACCTTGTCAATCATTCCGTGTTGGAGCATGAACTCGGCCGTTTGAAAATCGTCCGGCAGTTTTTGCCGAATCGTCTGCTCAATGACGCGGCGCCCGGCAAAGCCGAACAGCGCCCCAGGCTCGGCCAGAATGATGTCCCCAACACTCGCAAAGCTGGCACTGACTCCGCCGGTCGTCGGGTGTGTGATGACGCTGACGTAGAGGATGCCCGCCTCGTGCATGCGGTTGACGGCAGCGCTGGTCTTGGCCATCTGCATCAGGGACAAAATCCCTTCCTGCATCCGGGCGCCGCCGGAGGCGGTGAACAACACCATCGGGCATTGGCGCGCCAACGCCGCCTCCATCGCCCGTGTCAGCTTCTCGCCGACAGCCGAACCCATGCTGCCCATAATGAAACGAGAGTCCATGACACCGACCACCAGCGCCTGGCCGTCGATGCGGCCAGCACCGGTGACCACGCCTTCCGCCAGGTTGGTGGCTTGCTGGGCCTTCTCCACCTTCTCCCGGTATCCTGGGAATCCAAGCGGATCTTCGGACGAGAGGGCGGCGTCGAACTCCTCAAAAGAGCCTTCGTCCAGCAGCATTTCCAGCCGCTCCGGACCCCCGATAGGAAAGTGATAGTTGCAGTGTGGACATGTATACGCGTGCTTTTGCAGCTCTCGAGCCATCAGGAGAGCGCCGCAGCCCTTGCACTTTTCCACCAACCCCTTGGGCACGTCGCGCGGCGGCACCTCGTCCGGAATCTCGGGCCTGGGTCGCCTGTTTGTCTGAGCCACGGTCGCGTATCGATGTCGTTTCTTATAAAACAAGTCCTTCAGCACCCTCTCACCTCGGTCTCTGCCTTCCGCGCCGCCGCGCCTATGCGCAACAGCCGGGGGCACATCAGACCGAGCCGCCTACGGATTGGAGGTGTGCAGGATGTCGTTCAACACCTCTTGCACCTCGTCCAGTTCCGCCTCAGGAACGACGATTTCGAACTGCTGCCGGGACACGCGAGTCTGCCGAACCTTTGCCAGGAATCCTTCTGCAGCCAGTCGATCGACAATCTGCCGAGCCTGTTTTTCGGACTGTGCGATGTAGATGACCGTCCACATACACATCGCCCCTGTCAGCATCAATAAACTCCATGAATTATACCATGTCCCGTGGACAATCGGAAAAGGAGGGACACTATGCGTCCACGTTGTCCGCATCGTAGGATTGGGCCCGGTGCTGATGGGCAATGCGAGCGGCTGCGGAGGCGGCCACACTGGCAATCAAGTCATCCAGGAACACGTGGACGCGGCCGGCATGGTTGTTCAAGACGCCGATGATGCCAAGCTTCGTCTTGTCGAGATAGCCAAAATTGGTCAAACCTATCGATCCGTACACATTGGTGATGGACAGGGCGAGGATTTCGTCCACCCCGTACAGCGGTTCGTCTTCTTCCATGATCTGCTGCAAGGGGGTGGGCAGCGCCTTCTGCTCGGCCAGCATGTCCAACGCCACGCCGGTGAAAATGGCGTGCTGCACCTCCCGCTTCGCCAACACATGCAACACGCTCTCGGTGCACGCAGAGAGAGTCAATTCCCGGTGATAGGGCTTTTGCAAGTCGTATACAATCTGGGCAATCTGGTCGACCTCCACGCCTCGCTCGCGCAGCAGCGCGACAACCTTTTCCACCACGGACATCCTATCCTTTCCTCACGGCGACGCTGGCCGCTTCGCCCTGGGCAAGCGCCCCACGCGCGCGTTGCCGAGCCCCACAATCTCCTCCAGCGCCCCTATCAAGTCCGGCGACAGCGCCACCGACCACGTTCCAGGCAGCAATCGCGCGCGCCGTCTCTTCTCATCATACAAGGCGACCGGCAAACTGCCTGGGTAGGAATGGAGCACCTCCTGCACCGCCAACAGCCCGTCCGCCGCCAGCCGATCCGGATGATAGCGGACAAACAGCGCCTCCTCACCCGAGGGGTCACGCCCGCCAGCCCCTGCAGCGTCCCCTCCCGCCCGCGCCGCCCCGAGCGATGCGGCGGCATCGGCCGCGGGCCCGGACGTAAAGGTCAACCCAAGCCCGCGCGTCTGGGCACCCTCCCCGGCTTCTTGATAGGCTTCATCGAGAATCTGCCGCTTGGCCGCCGGCGCCGCGCCGTCCGGCAGAAACACGTCGAGTGCCCCGGCCGCCAGCAGACTCTCCATCGCCTTGCGGTTGCAGCGGCGCGGATGCACGCGCGTGAGTACGTCGACCAGGGAGCTGAACGGCCGTTCCCGGCGCGCTTCCAGTATCGCTTCCACCGCCCCGCGCCCCACGTTGCGGATGGACAAAAGGCCGGTGCGTATCTGCCGCTCGCCGGCGACCGTGTACAGGGGACCGCTGTCCTGGATGGACGGCGGCAGGATCTCAATGCCCAGGCGCCGAGCGTCGCGCAGGTACTCCTGGTGCTTGGTCGGGTGCCCGGCATCGAGCGACAATAATGCCGCGAAGAAGTCGGCCGGGTAGTGGGCCCGCAGGTACGCCGTGCGGTAGCAGAGCACCGCGTACGCCGCCGCGTGGCTACGGTTGAAGCCATAGTCGGCGAAGCGGACAATCAGGTCATACACCTCGTGCGCCGTCTGCTCCGCGTATCCGCGCCTGACACATCCTTCGACAAAACGCGCCCGCTCCGCATCCAATACATCCCGCTTCTTCTTGCTCACCGCCCGCCGCAAAAGGTCGGCCTGACCGAGCGAAAAGCCGGCCATGCGCGCGGCAATCTGCATGATCTGCTCCTGGTATACGATGACCCCGTACGTGTCGCGCAGGATGGGTTCCAAATCCGGGTGTGGGTAGCGAATCGGTGTTTCTCCCTCGCGGGCAGACAGGAACGTCGGGATGTTCTCCATCGGGCCCGGCCGGTACAACGAGATCACGGCAATCAGGTCCTCCAGCCTGTGCGGCCGCATCTGCCGCAGGATGCGCCGTACGCCCGCAGATTCCAGCTGGAAGCAGCCGTTCGTCTCGCCGCGCCCGAGCATCGCGAACGTGGCCTCGTCTCCGTCGGGCAACGCGCGGATGGGGATGGACTTGCCCGTACGTCGGCGTACGCTCTCCACACAGGCGTCAATCAGGGTTAAGGTGCGAAGCCCGAGAAAATCCATCTTGATGAGCCCCATCCGCTCCACATCCTCCATCGCGAACTGCGTGACAGCCACCCCATCCGGCCCCGGCTGCGTGGGGACCAGAGTGCTCAGCGGATCGGGCGAAATCACGACGCCAGCCGCGTGAATCGAGGTGTGCCGGGGCAGCCCCTCAATCGCCTGCGCCGCCTGCCATAGCGGCCGGAGTTCCGGCTTTTCGGCCGTTAACCGGGTGATCTCGGGCGCCTCTTTGGCCGCGCGCTGCAGCGTCATACCCGGGCCTGACGGGATATGACGCGCCAATTGGTCAACCAGCCGCGGCTCCACCCCCAGCGCGCGGCCAGCGTCACGCACCGCGGCCCGGGCCGCCAGGGTGCCGAAGGTGCCAATCTGCGCTACGTGGTCGGCCCCATACCGCTCGACCACGTAGCGGATGACTTCGCCGCGCCGCTCGTACTCGAAGTCGGTGTCGATGTCCGGCCAACTGACCCGCTCCGGGTTGAGAAAGCGCTCAAACAACAACTGGTTCGCGATGGGGTCCACGTCGGTGATGCGCAGACAATAGGCGACCAGACTCCCAGCGGCCGATCCGCGCCCTGGACCGGTGGAGATGCCCTGGCGGTGGGCGAAGCGGATGAAGTCCGCGACCACCAAAAAGTAGTCGGCAAAGCCGAGCTGCTCGATGACCTGCAGTTCATATTGCAAACGCTCCTGCACATCTGGTCCCACCTGGCCGTACCGCTGCACGGCCCCCGCCTCGGCGGCCTGACGCAGCACCCGCGCCGCGCTCTCGCCCGCCGGCAGTGGATACTTGGGAAGGCGCAACTGGCCGAGTGGCAGTTCCAACTGACAGCGTTCGGCAATCGCCAGCGTGTTGGCGAGGGCCTGCGGTATCTGGGCGAAGCGCCGGGCCATCTCCTGGCCGGAGACAAACGCGTAGGTATCGGACTGCAGGCGCGGTGAACCTGCTCCTGCGTCGATGGCGGCGACAAGCCTCTGCACGGGCGCATCCGAGGGTTCGAGGTAGTGCACGTCATTGGTGGCGACCGGCTGCAGGCCACGCGCCCGCGCCGCCCGCAGCAGCCCCGGCAGGCCACGCCGCTCCTCCGGCACCCCGTGGTCCTGCAGGTCCAAGAACAGGCTGTCGGTCGGCATGGCGGCTTGCCAAGCGTCCAGCCAGGCTGCCGCCCCCGCTTCGTCACCCGCGGCGAAGCGGCGCAAAACCGCCGACTCACCGCCGCCCACGAGGGCAATCAAACCTCCCGCCCGCGCTGCCACCTCGTCTAGCGTCACCGCCAACAGGCGCGGCCGCGTGTGTGTCAGCGTGACCAGCTCCACCAGGTGCGCGTAGCCCTGCAGATTCTCCGCCAACAGCACCGCCGTGTCCAGGTCGTCGGGCGCGGGCCGGCCCGGTTGTTCCCACACCCCAGCGTCTCGTACCACCGTCAGCTGGGCGCCCAGGATGGGGCGCACCCCGGCCTGGCGCGCCAGCGTATAGAACGACACCGCCCCGTAGAGAGCGTGGGTGTCCGTCAGGGCGACGGCCGGCATGCCAAGCTCCGCCGCCCGCTGCACCAGCTGCGTCAGCCGCAGCGGCGACTGCAGCAGGGAATACTCGCTGTGCACGTGCAGATGGACAAACCCGTCCACCACGGCTCCTCCTCTACCCCCGATTGCCAATCCGGTCCAACGTCTGCGCCGTCAACAACGCCTTGGCCATACACTGCCCCTGTTCATAGACCTCCACATCCACCTTCGCGAAGCGGCGACCGCTGTCGAGGATGCGCGCCTTGACCGCCACCCGGCCATCGACCGAGATGGGTCTGAGAAAGTAGAGGGTCACATTCTCGACACGCATGTCGCCGTGCCGGCTGCGTTCCAGGCAGAGCATGGCCCCCCGTTCTATCAGCGTCATCAACGGCCCGGTGGCCAACGTGCCGACCGCGTTGGTCATCTGCGGCGTCACATCCCCCACCAGTACCCCGCCGTCCTGGTCCCGGTCTTCGCGAAAGCCGCGCAGCGTAAGATCGGTCAATGTTTCCGCCACCTGCGGCTGCCGGCTCATCAACTGCAGGGCCTTGATCACATCCTGGCGGCTGACGACGCCGACCAAGCGTCGTTGGTCCACCACCGGCAACAGTTCAATCCCCTCCCAAACCATCCGGTGGGCCGCCGAGGCGACCGTGCTCTGGGGCGTGACGAAGAACGGATTGCGGCGCATGTATTGTTCAATTCGGGCGTCCGGCCGCGCCTCCGCCACGTCGCGGGCGGTCAGGATACCGACCAGGTGGCCTCGCTCGTCTATCACCGGCACCCGCGCGTGGCCGGTCGACTCGACCAAGCTCAGGTAGTCTCTCACCGTCTGCTCCGGGTGCAGGGTGGCCAGCGGATGCCGAACCACAATGTCCTCGACGTAGAGAATGTCCTTCTTGATCAAACGGTCATAGATGGCCCGGTTGATCAGCGCGGCCGTGGTGAAAGTGTCATAAGAAGAGGACAGAAGCGGGAGTTGGCGCTCATTGGCGAGCCGCTGGACCTCCTCGGAGGCCTCGAATCCCCCGGTGATGAGCACCGCCGCCCCGTGTTCCAGCGAGAGCCGCTGCACCTGTTCGCGGTTGCCCACCAGCATCAGACTGCCGGGCGAAATGTAGCGCACGATGTCAGGCAGCTGCATAGCGCCGATGACAAACTTTTGCAGCGTCTTGTGTAGCCCGTCCCGTCCGCCCAGGACCGTTCCCTCTACGATGCCGACCACCTCGGCGAAGGTCAGGCGCTCGATGTCGCGTTTTTCCTGACGGTCGATGCGCACCGTGCCGATGCGGTCGATGGAGCTGACCCACCCACGCAGTTCGGCCTCCTTGATAGCGCGGTAAGCGGTGCCTTCGCTCACCCCCAAATCGCGGGCAATGCCCCGCACCGAGATGCGTTCCCCCACCTGCAAATTCTGTATGTATTCGAGGATCCGCTCGTGCTTCGTCGTCATCCCGCAACCTCCGGTCAGCAGTGTTTCATGCATCCCTTTATGTCCATTATATAAGACAACACTCTTCACCAATTTGCCACCATTGCCTCGCGCCCATCCACCACGAATCATATAGACTCTTCTGTGTGGCACACTAGACTACACGTCGCCCAGGCGTACCGCCACTCAGGCAGAGAGGAAGGGTTTTTGCATGGTTGAACAAGCCATCACGCAGTCGCGTCCGATGAAAAAACTGCGCCAGTCGAAAGGATACCCTATCTGGGCGACCTTGGGGCGCGTGGTGGTCATCCTGTTGGCGGACCTGTTGGCCGCGGTATCGCTGGAAAACTTCTTGGTCCCGGCCAACATCCTCTCCGGCGGCATCACCGGTGTGACTCAGCTCATCCACCACCTGACCGGGTGGCCCATCGGCCTGCTCTACCTGTTGTTCAATGTGCCGTTGTTTGCGCTCGGATACAAATACTTGGGCAAGCGATTCATCCTCTTGACCGGTGTGGCCATCCTCGGCTTCTCGCTGATGACCGACTGGGTGCACCTGCACCTCGACCTGCCCCTGGAAGATCCGCTCATCATCAGCCTCTACGGCGGGGTGCTCGCCGGACTGGCTTCGGGGCTCGTCATTCGCGTCGGTGGATCGATGGGCGGAACCGATATCCTGAGCCTGGTGATCAATCGCGTGTCCGGCAAGAGCGTGGGCGGCGTGTCGTTCGCCGTCAACGTGGTGGTTGTGCTGCTCTCGCTCGGCGTCTTCGGAGTCAAGGCCGGCATGTATACGCTCGTCTCCATGTTCGCCGCCGCCCGCGTTGTCAACGCACTGCTGAACTTTCAAGCGCGCAAGACGGCCCTCGTCATCTCACCGAAGTCCGCGGAAATAGCCGAAGCCATCACGCAGCGCCTGCGTCGCGGCAGCACCCTCATCCAGGGGCACGGCACCTACACGAAAGCCGATCTGGGCGTTCTCGTCTGTGTCCTGACCCACCTCGAACTGGCCGAACTGCGCGCGCTGGCCACCGAGATCGATCCGCACGTGTTCATCTCCGTTCTCGACACGGCGGAAGTGGTGGGCCGTTTCCGACGCCTGCCTATCTGATTCCGCAGCGCTTCACCTTTGATGTCGTTTGTTCTCGCAACCCTCGTCAACCTCCGCACGGCGGCTCCCAATCTAGGTGGGTTCCCAATCTAGGTTTATTTTCTCGCGAACCGGGTGATAACGTAACTAGACCCAACTGGCCTGGCGGGCGTCTGCCCACCGAGGGCCAGCGAGAACGAATGAGGAGTGAGTCGAATGAAACAAGTGCCACTGACGTTGGTTCTGATGGCCGTCTGCCTGGTGGCAGTCAATTGGCCATCGGTTCAGACGTGGGCCACAGCCACAACCATTCACCACTACCTGGCGCACGGACTGTACCTGTTGGGCGGGGCCTGCCTTGGCCTGCAGGCCAGCCGCTGGCTGACCGCGTCCCCGTCGGACATTGTGCTCGAAGAAACGGGGGTGAGTTCATGAAACGGCGCACCGCCCAAGCCACACTGGCCGCGTACGTTGGCGCACTGCTGATTGTCCTCGGTTTCTATCCGGACTTTGACCGTGTGCTGGACTCGCACGTTCTGCTGCACGCCCTGTGGCACATCGCCATCTTCACCGGCGCTGCCCTGATTGTGTTTGGACTGGAGACCCTGCGCAGCTACGCGCGCCGACCGCGCCGCATGCCCAATTGAAGCCCCTGCGGAACACTGACCGTCCCCGTGGGACCGCATTCGTCACTTTCCTGACTTGCAGAACAGCGCAGCCAACTGCGCCGCGGCTTGATCCGGCTGCGGCGCGCTCATCACGGCAGACACCACCGCCAAACCGTCCGCTCCATGTTCCAACACCCGCGGAGCGTTTTGAATCTGGATGCCACCAATCGCCACCACCGGGATGCGCACCGCCTCCGCAATCTGGCACAGGCCGGCCAGTCCGGTGTAGCCGGCGTCGGGCTTGGACTGGGTGGGAAAGACCGCGCCCACTCCCAGGTAATCGGCGCCGTCCGCCTCAGCCTGGCGCGCCTCGTCCACGGTCTCGGCAGACACGCCAATCACCTTTTCCGGTCCCAGCAGCCGCCTGACATCGCGGCAGGGAATATCGTCTTGACCCACATGCACGCCGTCCGCGTTCACTACCATCGCTACGTCCACCCGGTCGTTGATAAAGAACAACGCGCCAGTCTCGTGCGCCAGCGCCCGCAAGGCCCGTCCCAGTTCGACAAAGCGGCGACCCAGCTCCTGCTTGCGGCGAAGCTGTATGGCGGTCGCGCCCCCGGCGAGAGCACTTCGCACCGTCTCGATGAGCGACCGCTCGTCTGGGCGTTCATCGGTGACCACATAGACACGCAGGCGCTTGGCCAGTTCCGATGCCGTTGCCATCACCCTTCCGCCCCCCAGACCCGCATGTGCGCCCGTGCGGCGACCACTTCCGGGTGCAGATGGTACAGCGCGTCAAATAGGGCCGCCTGGAACGTTCCCGGGCCCGCGGCCTGCGACGCGGCCAATTCCGCGGCCACATTGTACGCGGTCAGGGCGGCCGCCGCGGCCTGGGCCAGGTGCGTCCGTTCCGCGCCGCGGCCGGCCACCGCCGAAAACGCTCCGAGGATGCCCGTCGCCATGCAGCCAGAGCCCGTGATGGCCGCCAGCAGCGGGTGGCCGTTGTTCAACTCCCAAACCGTTTCGCCATCCGTGACATAATCCGTTTCACCAGTCGCCACCACCACACACTCGTGCGCGGCCGCGTACGATTTCATTGCCTCGGGCAGGTGGACGTCCGCCCCGGCAGAGTCGACCCCTTTGACCTCGCCGCCCGCACCCAACAGCACGCCTATCTCGCCCGCGTTGCCGCGCAGGATGTCGACATGGACTTCCGAGAGCACGCGGGCAGCCGCCGCGTCTCGAAACGGAGTCGCACCGACCCCGACCGGATCGAACACCACCGGCACCCCCGCCGCGTTGGCCGCCTGACCGGCGATACAGATGGAGTCGAGCACCGGGGTGTCCAAAGTGCCCATGTTGAGCGCCACAGCACCGGCCAGCCGCGCCATATCCGCCACCTCCTCACGAGCGTAGGCCATCACCGGCGAGGCACCGATGGCCAACAGCGCGTTGGCGACGATGTTGGTGACCACCCAGTTGGTGATGTTGTGCACCAGCGGACGCGCCTCGCGCACCCCATTGAGCCAGTAGGCTGTGTCCACAGACGAAGGTACTTGCCCAAGATCCACGAGAAACTCCTCCTCAGGTTTCATGTATCGCTGTCCACTCGCCGTTCTGCCACAGATATACATACCCGGCCGCCAGGCCGCGGAACGTGACTGTGGGGACCGAGTGGTCCGTCGGGCCGTGGCCGTGGCCTACATCCCAGTTCATGGCGCCATGGATGGCCCGATCGATGAACACCTTGGCGCCCGCCACCGCGTCGAGGATGTTGGCGCCCAGCGCCAGCGCGGCCGCGGCCGCTGAAGAGAAGGTGCAGCCGGTGCCGTGCGTCTTCTCGGTGCGCGCCCGCGGGGTCGCGAACAGAGTGTACCGGCTGCCATCGTAGAGTGTGTCCACGGCCAAGTCTGCAGCCAGTTCCGGCCATGGCGAGTCCTGCCAGAGGATGCCCGCGCCGTGCCCGCCCTTGATGACGACCGCCTGTGCCCGCCGGCACAGGAAAGCAGCCGCGTCCAGCACCCGCTGCCAGGTGTCGATGGGCCGACCGTACAACGTCTCCGCCTCCGGCAGGTTGGGCGTGACCAGAGTAGCGAGCGGCAGGAGCCGCGCCGTCAGCGTGGCCGCCGCGTCGTCGTCCATCAGCCTGGCGCCGCCCTTGGCGACCATCACCGGATCCACCACAATCGGCGCCGCCACCCCGGCCAACTCCTCAGCCACCGTCTCCATGATGTCTACGCTCCCGAGCATGCCGAGCTTCACTGCGTCCACGCCCAGGTCATCCAACACCGACCGTATCTGGGCCTGCACCAGGCTCTCATCCAGGTAAGCCACCGCCTGCACACCCAGGGTGTTCTGCGCTGTCACCGCGGTCAGGGCGGACATCCCGTATACGCCATACGCGGCGAACGTCTTCAAATCGGCCTGGATGCCCGCGCCGCCGCCGCTGTCCGAACCCGCAATCGTCAACGCCCGCACCACATGCCCGGCTGTCGTCTTTTTCATAGCCCTCCCCCTCGTCCTCAGGCGAACAAATCGGAAGACAGGTAGCGTTCACCCGTATCCGGCGCCAGGAACAGAACGCGCGCCTTTGGCGGCAGCTCGGCGGCAATCTTGACGGCAAAGTGCGCCGAAGCGGCTGCCGAGGCGCCGACGAAAATGCCCTCTTCGCGGGCCAGACGACGGGCCATGACCTGAGCCTGCTCATCCTCGATGTGCAAAAGTTCGTCGTAGATGTCCCGGTTGAGAATCTTCGGGATGAACCCTGGGCCCGTCCCCGGGATTTTATGCGGACCTGGCTGTCCCCCCGCCAACACGGGCGATCCGGCCGGCTCCACGACATAGATGCGCAGCCCCGGGATCTTCTCCTTGAGCACCTCGCCGGTGCCCGTCACGGTGCCGCCTGTGCCCGCCGTCAGAACAAAGGCGTCCAGCTTCCCCTCGAACGCCTCATAGATCTCCAGCGCTGTCGTCGTCCGATGAGCGTCCGGATTGGCCGGGTTCTCAAACTGCATAGGGATGAAGCTGTCGGGGATCTCCGCCGCCAACTGGTTGGCCACGTCAATCGCGCCCTGCATGCGCTGGGCCGCCGGCGTCAGGTGCACCTCGGCCCCGTACGCCCTGAGAATCTTGACCCGCTCGGCGGTGGCGTTATCCGGCATGGTGATGATGCAGCGGTATCCCTTGGCCGCGCACACCATGGCCAGCCCAATGCCCGTGTTGCCGGAGGTGGGTTCAATGACCGTGCTGCGGCCCGGTTGAATCCGTCCTGCCCGTTCCGCCACCTCTATCATGTTGAGCGCCGGGCGGTCTTTGACGCTGCCGCCTGGGTTAAACGATTCCAGCTTGACGTACACCTGGGCTCCCCGAGGGTTGGGGACTCGATTCAGTCTCACAATCGGCGTCTTGCCTACCAATTCCAAAATCGAGTGATGCAACGGCATGTGTACTTCGCCTCTTTCATACCTATCTGATGCCGGCGACTCCGGTCGGTCGGGGTTACACCGGACAAAACGTCAAGAACTACGATGGATCATGGACCGAGTGGGGCAGCAGGGTCGGTAACCCGATGGAGAGATGACAGATTCCTTCCCCGATTCATCGTCCATCGAACGGACCGCGCAGGCACAAAACGCCTCCCGGTTGTTTGAGCGGGTGTTCGCCGGCTTGGTGTGGCCGGGCTGTCTGGACGACGGCCCCATCCGCCCCTGGTGACAAAAAGACCCCCAGGTACCACAGAGGGGCTGTTCCCACCGTGCCGAGGGCACTGGGACGGCCCCTTGCCTCTGAATGGAGTGGCTCCCCAGAGCCCCCGTGACAGGAACCCTCCCCTGGGCCGTCTCCCGACAGGTTGCCTGCCGGCGGTGAAGAAAGGGGAACCGCACCCAGCCTCACCCGGCGGTAAATTCCTGCTCCAACCGCAGGGCGGAAGGCTCATCTTGGCAGATGAGCAAGAGCGTGTCATCGCCGGCGATGGTGCCAATCAGCCCGTCAATCGAAAGGGCATCCACCATGGCCGCAATCGCGTGTGCATTGCCGGGCATCACCCGGATCACGATCAGGTTTTGCGCCCGCCCCAAGGAGATGAATACGTCGGCCAGACGGCGCCGCAGGGTGTCGAGATTGACCGGCGGCGCGGCCGCGGGAATGGCATACTTGTAGCGGCCGTTGCTGCCAATCACCTTGATCAGCTGCAGTTCCTTGATGTCGCGCGACACAGTGGCCTGCGTGACATTGAAGCCGGATTCCTCCAGCCGGCGAATCAGCTCCTCTTGGGTTTCAATTTCGTACTGGCTGACGATTTCCCGAATCCGCAACTGGCGTTGTTCTTTCACTCATGTTTCCTCCTGCCTCATCGGCGGCATCAGTGAATCCTGTGCGCCTTGCCCGGCGGCCAGATGACCATATCCGCCCGCCCGACGATTGCCGATCTGGGTACGTACCGGTGCTGCCAGAAGCGGCTGTCATCCGAGACGTTGCGGTTATCTCCCATCATGAAGTATTCGCCAGCGGGCACTTTATAGGGACCGTAATCCCCCTTGGTCCCGCCGGGGGCAAGGTAAGGTTCGTGCAGCAGCTTGCCGTTGCGATAGACATGTCCATCGCGGACCACAATCGTGTCCCCCGGCATGCCGATGATGCGCTTGACAAAAATTTTCGAAGGATCGTCAGGCCAGTGGAACAGCACGACCTCTCCCTCGTACGGAGCGTGGAACTCGGTCGCGAGGTGATCCACGAGCATGTAGCAGGGATTGGGGATGGTGGGATACATGGACTCGGACGGGACTATCGCCACCCCGACAATCCATTTCTGGATGCCCCAAGCCACCAGACAACCGAGGGCGATGGGCCACACCCACTCCCAGGCCGTTCTCCACAGCGCCGGCCGACGCCCGGATTGACGTTCCGACAGATCCATGAGGTCACCTCGTCCACTAGACCATGCAGCCGCGACACGACAGGGGATGACTCGCTTCACGCTGCACAGGAATGGTAATACGTTAAGTATGACGGAAAATCCGCTGCGATGCCAGCCGCCGAAACCAGTCCCTAGGCAGAACCGATTCCCCCGCAACCACGAACACGTGTTCTACCCAGAGTCCGGTCGTGATACAATGAAAGGCAAACGAGCCAGCTTCGGAGGCATCCACGATGGCAGAACGGGACATCCTCCATATCGATATGAACGCCTTTTACTGCTCCTGCCACGCCGCGGCCGATCCGCACCGGTACCGGGGCAAACCGACAGCCGTGGCGGGGAGCCCGGAGACCCGTCACGGCGTCGTCGTCACGGCCAGTTACGAGGCGCGCAGGTTTGGGGTGCGCGCCACCATGACAGTGCCACAGGCGGTACGCGTGTGCCCATCCCTCATCTTAATTGAACCGGACTTCTCCCTCTACCGTGCGTACTCGCGCGAGGTGATGCGAATCGTGCGCGAGTACACACCCCTAGTCGAGGTATTCAGCATCGACGAGTGCTTCGCCGATGTGGGGGGCAGTGGCCAGTTTGGCAGCCCGACGGAGATTGCGCGGACCATCCAGCGGCGGCTCCAGCACGAGCTGGGACTACCGTGTTCCGTCGGGATTGGTTCCAACAAGTTTTTGGCGAAGATGGCGAGTGACCGAAAGAAGCCGATGGGAATCACAGAAATCCGTAGCGCCCACCTGCGCGACCGGTTGTGGCCGTTGTCGGTGGACGAGATGCTGGGGGTGGGGCGACGCACCGCCCAACGCTTGAAGGAGATGGGCCTGGCCACCATCGGCGATGTGGCGGCGTCGCGTCCGCACGTCCTGGAACGGCGGTTTGGCAAACGCGGAGTCGAATTGTGGCGCTTGTCAAACGGGATCGACGACCGCCCCGTCATACCGGTGCGCCCCCCGAACAAGAGCATCGGTCACTCCATCACGTTGCCGCAGGACGCCACTGACCGGGAAGAGGTGCAAACCATTCTGCTCAATCTCAGCGACCGTGTTGGGCGACGGCTGCGCCGCCACGGCGCCGTCGGACGGGCTGTGCAGGTCACCATCCGCTATGCCACCCGCGAGACCATCACGCGCGTCATGACCCTGGAGAGACCGACCGATGTGACAGAGGATGTGTACGCGGCAGCGTGCACACTGGTGCGCGCTCATTGGCAACCGTTCCGACCCATTCGACTACTCGGAGTCAGTGTGCAACAATTGGCGTACCCGGGCGAGGCGACTCCCGTGCAACTGCGTCTGTTCCCCGAGGCGGAGAGCGCCTGGGCGCCCCGTGGTTTCCTTCAAAGCGACTCAGTGGTGCAAAGCACCTCGCGGCGCTGGAAGCGTCTGGATAGGGTGATGGACAGGCTGCGCGATAAATACGGAGAGGACATCATCCTACGCGGGCGCATGCTGGCCGCCCATGCCAGCGGCGAGTTGCGCAACGAGAGGACCCGCGGCACTTCCCTGCAAAAGGATGTTCTGGATGCACCCAGGCCACCGGTGCCGCGTCGGCGTCAGGAGGTGGAGTGAACGTGCCGCTGCTGGGAGGGGCGCTGGCCCCGATACTGACGATTCTCGCCTGCCTGCTGGCAGCCGTGGTCATGGTCTGCTCACGCCGGCTGTAGCGCCGTCATCCGTCGTGCGCGTGGGGCAGCCGACAATGATCGACCGGCCGACCGCTCAAAGGGACCCACGCTCAAGCGAGCCCGACCTTGTCCGCTCCCTTTCGGGATAGATGTCCATCTCTTCCAACATGCGGACGCGCTCCCGGTCGGCGCCAAACACGAAGTACAGGTTGGCCGCGATGCCCAGCCCCAAAAACAAGATCCACACCAAGGCGAACGTCCCCGCCAGCCCCGGGTGCAACCCCGGCAGCCGAGGAATCCCATAGACGCCTAAGGCAACCAGGGCACCCGCGTAAACCATCGCCCGCCTGCGGCTGCTGGCGTCGGGGCGTGTATGCCTGCGCATCCTCATCCCTCCTCACGTCTTTGTCCAGCGCTATATTCCTATGCCGCATCGCCCTCCGGTATGCCCGCCTGACGCGCCGAGTACCAGCCAGCACGCCTGCAGGGGCAGCGCGTATACTCCGGTCGGGATTGCGGCACGCTGTCAATGAAGCGAACGACGTCAGAGGCAGGAGGGAAAACGCATGAGCGTTCTCGAGAATTTCGACCGGTGGCAAGAGTTTCTCGGCGATCAGGTGAACAAGGCGCACACGATGGGCATGTCCGAAGACCAGGTGACCGCGGTCGCCAAGAAAATGGGAGACTACCTGGCCAACAAGGTGGACCCTAAGAACGAGCAGGAGCGCCTGCTCAAGGACTTATGGGATGTGGGAGACGACCAGGACCGACAGGCTCTGGCGCGAATGATGATCCGGATGTCCGAGCACAAAGTCCACTGACCCGCGCGATGGTGCAAATCGGCGGCCGTCGGAAGAATCCCAGCGGCCGCCGTCCTTGCTGCAGGTGTGAAGTTCAGTGCGAATGGGCAGCATGCTGTACCCTTGTGAATTAGACCTCGATGCTCTCACCAGGCTTGAGAACCGCCCCGTTCAACCCCTTCTCCGCCAGCGAGCGCACGTATGCCTGCGCATCCTGGCGAATCAGGTCAAACGTGTTGTAGTGCATCGGGATCACCAGTCCGGCTTGGAGCCATTCCGCCGCGATGAGGGCGTCCTGTGGCCCCATCGTGAAGTTGTCGCCAATGGGCAGCGCAGCCACATCAATGCGGTTGAGTTCTCCCAGCAGCCGCATGTCGCCGAACAAGGCGGTGTCTCCGGCATGATACAACGTCTTTTCGCCCATCGTGAGCAAGAATCCGCAGGGATTGCCCGCATACAGCAGCTGGTCCCCGTCCTCCAGGGCAGAACCGTGGAAGGCCAGGGTCAGTTTCACGCGGCCGAAGTCGAAGGCGTGCGCCCCGCCCAAATGCATCGGGTGCACCCGGCAGCCCCGCCGTCCGTACAGGATGGCCAACTCATTGGGAGCCACAATGAGAGCGTCGTTGGCTTTCGCGATAGCCTCCGCGTCGGCCACGTGGTCAGCATGGCCGTGCGTGAGCAGGACCGCCTCGGCACGGATGTCCTCCGGTTTCGCCACCGCCGTCGGGTTGCCGGACAGGAACGGATCGATCACAACGGTGTGCCCGTCCGCTTCAACGACAAAACACGCCTGTCCATGAAAGGTCAGTTTCACATCAATCCCTCCCGCTTCACTCGTTTTCTTTGGTATCCCCAAGCCCTGGGTGCGGCAGGAGCGCATCCTCGACCACTTTGGACAAAATGTCCTGAATATCCATCAACATGACGGTCAATTGCCGCTCCGCCTCCAGGTACTCGCTGACATCGCGGTTGAGGCGGACAATCTCCGCCAGCCTCGCGAGGTTGTCTTTCTCCTCCTGGGAAAGCTCCTGGCCGTCGATGATTTTGGTCTGCAGCTCCCACTCGCGCAATCGAAAGTCCTGCAGCATATGTAAAGTCGATGGGTCCTGCTCGATACGCTCACGGGCGTCCTTGAGCCTTCGAAATACCTCGGAGTTGCGGATTTCCTTGGCTAATTCATGCGCCCTGTCGTACGGATTCATGGCCGACCTCCCATCTGACTCGTCGGCTGCACCTTGCAGATCCGACGCATCTAGTTCCAGTATAGCGAATTTGTGAGGACCGAACCATTCGCTATACTATGGAGTGTGAGCCGGCTTTACCGGTTTGCGAAAAAACGGCTCCACCCTGAAGGGCTTATCCGCAGAAAAGGAGTGTGCCACATGCGAGGGATTCCCAGTCCAGCCACCATCTACGAGATGATTGGCGGGGCGGACACGATTCGCGAGTTGGTCACGCATTTTTACGATTACGTGGCGCAAGACCCGGATTTACGCCCGATTTTCCCAGAGGATTTTACCGAGATTCGGGAGAAACAATACGCATTCTTGACCCAGTTTTTCGGCGGCCCGCAACTGTACAGCGAAACCTATGGCCCGCCGATGATGCGCGCCCGGCACCTGCCCCACCCGGTTACGCCGCGCCGCGCGAAGGCGTGGCTGAGCTGCATGGAGCGAGCCATGGATGACACAGGGATTACCGGGGATGCCCGCCAGTTCATGCTGCAGAGGCTCACACTGACTGCCCACCATATGGTCAATACCCCGGATGATGACGCCGAATAGAGGCAAACCCACTCGCGAAGGAGGAAAACCATGCCGCTGAGACTGGCCGAGTGGCGCAAGCAGAAAGGCTGGACACAGGCCCGTCTGGCCAAGGAAACGGGACTGTCGGCGAGCGCCGTGGCGATGTACGAAACCGGCCGCCGCACACCGGATGCGGGCGCGTTGGCCCGCTTGGCCGCGGCCTTGGGCGTGTCCATCTCCGACCTCACCGATGCTGGGGCGGACGCGGCGGCCAAGAAGGACGGCGTCCCGGCCGCGGGACCCACGGCGGATGCGCCGCCGGCCACATCCCACGCGTCGACGGCTGCGGAGGCGCCGCCCGGCGCTTGGTCGCCGACCACTGCCATCCCGCTGTCGGGCGAGGAGGCACGCATCGTTCTCTTCCTGCGCCTGCACCCGGAGGCGGTGCCGTTTCTCGTCGAATATGTGAGCGCGCCCGAGGAGCGTAGGCAACAACTGGAGAAAACCTGGCAGTTGATTCGAAACTTCCCCATCTGACCTTGCGGGGCTGTCCTCCCATGGGCCGCCGCCTTACAGTGCGCGCACTTTGCGCAGGCGTAAGGAACGGGCGAGATCGGCCGGAGCCGGAAAACGGACCTGCGGGCACAGGTCCACCCCGACGGAGCGGTACGCCTCGCACCAAAGCGTCGAACAGATGCGTGTGCGCGGCGGCTCCTGGAACGGCAGCACCAGGTGCAATAGGTAGCGTACCCCTTCCCAGGCAATCAACCAATAATCATAATCATAGCCGTACTCCCGCAGCACGTAGTCCCGGATGCCCGCACGTTGATCCTCGTTCAATTCGTCACAGGTGTACAGGTCGGCCAGACCCTTATACGCAGACAGCGGCAGATACCCGACGCGCCGCGAGGCACGGACCTCCATCAATTGGCCCGGGAGCACAACGCCTGCCACGTGGCTGTACGGGCTGTGGGTCACACGCTGAATGACCCGGTCAAACAGGTGCACCCCACGCAAAAAGACAAGGTCCGCGATGCGATAGTCCACCGGACCTCCACCTCCACGTCGCCGCTCGGAGCGGCGATGGCAGGCAGCCTGCCGCGTGCCGAAACCTGCGGCGTCCGCCCGCTCTCGTTTGCAGCATAGTGTTGCCGGATTTGGACTGTCCGCATGCGGACCCTGGGAAAAAGGAGCCACCGGTCCGACGAATCCGAGCGGGGTTTCAGGCCCGCACCCGATACGGAATCGGATCTTCAACCCCCGCCTCCGCGAACCCTTTCAAGCGCAGCCGGCAGCTGTCGCACTCGCCACACGCCACCTCCTGACCGTTGTAGCAGGAAGTGGTGAGCTCGTAGGGCACGCCAAGGCGCATACCCAAGCGGATGATCTCGGCCTTGGTCAAGTGCAAAAGCGGCGTCTCGATGCGTATGGGCCGACCCTCGACGCCCGCCTTGGTGCCCACACGGAGCACCTCTTGCACAGCCGAGATGAAGGCTGGGCGACAATCCGGATAGCCGCTGTAGTCGAGAGCGTTGACGCCGATGTATAGCGCCTCTGCTCCCTTGACCTCCGCGTACGAGGCGGCAATGGACAAAAAGATGAGGTTGCGCCCCGGAACGTACGTGATGGGGATCTCGTTCTCCGGGCTCACGCCTCCTGTCGGCACCGCCAGCGACCGGTCGGTCAAGGCGCTGCCGCCGAACTGGGAGAGAAAATCAAGCTGGACCACCCGGTGCTCCGCCACGCGGTAGTGGCGCGCCACCGCCTGCGCCTTCTCCAACTCAATCCGGTGGCGCTGCCCATAGTCGAAGGTAATGGGAAACAACTCGTACCCGGCGTCCTGCGCGATGCCCATGCAGGTCGTGCTGTCCAGACCGCCGCTCAAAATCACAACTGCGCGCAAGCTCGCGCCCCCTCTCCTCGGTTTCATCCTTTTGTGGAGTTGGTCCCGCCCGTCTTGGCCTCGCTGTTCGCACCGCTGCTCGGCTGAGTGTTACCGACGCCGCTGCCGGTATTGCTTCCGCCGCCCTGGACCGGCGGCACCGGGCCTCCCGTCGCTCCTTCGTTACCCGTCCCGACCGGGCCCGTGGGGACCGTGTTGTTGCCCGTGGAATTGGTGGGCGGGACCGCGCCCGTGGTGTTGTTGACGGAGTTGTTGGCGGTCGTGCTGCCCGTGCCGTTCTCCGGCGCCCCCGGAGTACCGGGGGCCATGGAATTTCCCTCACCAACCCCGTTGTTTGTCGAGTTCTCCGGCGGCGATGCCGGCGCCTCCACCCTGACCGTGAGGGAAGCCGGGCTGCCCACCTTCGATCCGCTGGCCGGATCGACCGCCTGGACGGTGTAGGTGTACGTCTGCCCTTCGCTGACGTTGGCATCGTAGAAGTTGAGGCTCGCCGTCTCGCCAATCTGGGTGGAGCTGGTGCCGCCGCCCGAACGCGAGATGATGAAGTTCACATCTCCGGTCAGGTCGGACTGCCAAGACAGCTCGACGCTGCCGCGCGTGGCGTCCCAGGACGCGTGCAACCCCTTCACGGCCGTTTTGGTCTGAGTGGAGGGCTGCGTCGATTCGCTGCCGGCCTGCGACAGGTCAAACTGCTCGGGCGTGCGTCCCTGCTCGGCCAGACGAATCACATCGCCGAAGATCTGCGAACACATATAAGACGGCTGGTCGCTGCTGAGCATGTGATATTCCGGCCCTGGGCCGTCGTAGTTCCATCCCATGTAGATGCTGCCGACCATGTTTGGTGTGTAGCCATCAAACCAGGCCAGGCGCACCCAATCCTGGTGGCCCCCGTTTTGCGACGAGTCGTACTGCACCGTTCCGGTCTTACCGGCCACTCCCCAGCCGGGAAGCTGGGCGCCGGTGCCGGTGCCGTAGCTGACCACGTCGGTCAAAAGGTCGGTCATGACTTGCGCGGTGCGCTCACTCATCACCCGCTTGGCGGCCGGGGCAAAATTGTAGATTTCGTCCCCGGATTGGTTGACAATGCGCCGGATCAGGTGCGCCTGCTCCATGACGCCGCCGTTGTCAAACGCCGAATAGGCCTGGGCCATCTGCATCGGCGTCACACCCTTCTGCATACCGCCGATGGCGATGCCCAGGTGTTGATGGTCGCTCTGCGTAAACTGCAGGCCCATGTTCTCCGCAAACTGGATTCCGTTGTCGATGCCAATCATCTGCAGCACCGTGCAGGCCGCCACGTTGGCCGAGTGGGCCAGCGCCCAGCGCACGGTCACACGGGATGGCATCGGCTCGTCGTTTCGCGGGTAAAACCCGTGGCCAAAGTCGTGCGGCTGGTTGTCCAGCACCGTGTTCGGGGTGATTTTGCCCTCTTCCAGTGCCGGGCCGTAGTCGAGCACCGGCTTGATGGAAGAGCCGGGCGAGCCATACTCGTACACCCGGTCGATCCCGTTCACCGCATTGGCCCCATGCCCCGTCGCGGCGCCCAGGATGCCGCCCGTCTTCGGGTCCACAAACACGGCGGCGGCGGGTACCGGTTGGCCATGGACAGCCGGTTCAAAGTGGTTGTTGTAGTTGTTGCTCTTATAGAACACAGTGTTCAAAGCCGATTGCACCTGCGGATCGATGGTCGTATAGACCTTCAACCCGCCCTGCGACAACAGGTCTTTGTCGATGCCGTTTTGCTCCGCGTAATCAAACAAGAACCGGGCCAACATCGGGTTTTTGTCCCAGATGTCGCCAGGCAGGTTGTGGAACGAGGCATTGATCTTCTGGGCCTCGACCCGCTTGGCCTCGGCCTCGCTGAGATTCCCGTACTTGACCATGTTCTCCAGCACCTGGTTGCGCCGCTTTTCGGCCGCCGCCTCGTGCGCAATCGGATCGTAGGCGCTGGGCGCCTGCAACAGCCCGGCCAAGGTCGCCGCCTGGTTGAGCGTCAGTTGATCCGGGTGCTTGGCCAGGTCCACCCCAAAGTAACGGATGGCCGCCTCGCGAATGCCGGTGGCTCCCTCGCCGAAGTACGCCCGGTTGAGGTACATGGCCAGAATCTCTTGCTTGCTGAAGTGGCGGTCAATCTGGACACCCAGGACAATCTGCTGAAACTTGCGTGAGAACGTCTTCTTATCCGTCAGATACACGATTTTCGCCAATTGTTCTTGAATCGTGCTGCCGCCCTGGGACAAACTCCCTGTCCACAGGTCCACAAACACCGCCCGCAACAGGCCCCGGACATCGATACTGGACCCCTGCCAATAGTTGCGGTCCTCGGTCGCCACCACGGCTTCCTGGAGATTTTGCGGGATGTCCTGATAGGAGATATCGTTGCTCCCCGGCGCGCTGATGGTGGCCAGCTGATGCCCGTCCTTGTCGTAGACCACCGTTGGGGTGGTATTCAGTTCCAGTTTCGATGCGTCAAACGGCATCAGTTCCACCAAAGCCACAAACACGCCGACAAAGATGACAACGATCGCCGCAAAGGCGATCACGATGCGTGCGATATACTTCCTTTTCATGGGTCCTCCGTCTCCTTCCCGGCCAGGTCTGATCCTGCGGCGAAGATTCCCTTTCCCTGACAGATGGCGTAAGGACTCAAGGATAGAGTACGTGGATTGGGCGTCAAAATCGAGGGGTCCTGGCGAGAAAAAGCGACGGTTTGACGACAAACCGGGCCTCACCCGGCCGTGGGCGCGCACATAGGCTGCTGGGGGTGATGGATATGACGCTCGCACACTGGGTCTACCTGTTGGGGGCGCTGGCTGTCGTGCTGACCATGGTTTTCCGCAAGAACCTGGTGGTGCCCAGCCTCATCTTCACGTTCTTGGCCGCGTGGGCCTATCAGGGCTCTCTGATTGCCGCCATGGAATCGATATTCAACGCCGACTTGTATGCGGCGACGCAGCTGTTCAACGTCTTCTTGATCATCTCCATTATGGTCGCCATGCTGCGGGCGGCCCACCACATCGGCGCCGACGTGTACATGGTGCGGCCGATTCAGAAGCTGATGCGAAACCCTCTGGTCGCCTACATCGTGTTGGTCCTCGCGACAGCGGCCATCTCTTTGTTCTTTTGGCCAACCCCGGCCATCCCACTGGTCGGCGCATTGCTCATCCCGGCGGCAGTGCGGGCCGGCCTCAGCCCGCTGGCGGCAGCCGCGGCGGTGGCCCTGGCTGGCCAGGGCATGGCCCTCGCCGGCGACGTGGTGATTCAGGGGGCACCGAGCATCACGGCCGGCGCCGCCGGCGTTCCGCTGACCCTGGTACTGGTCAAGGGCGGTATCCTCACCGGGGTCACAGGCGCCGTGGCGATCCCGCTGGCCTACCTGATGCAGCGCCAGGAAATCAGACAGTTCCGCCGACAGTCTGCCGAAGACCGGATGCAGGTAGCCGGCATGCTCGGCGACAGCCAATTGGAGATGGCCGCGACCTCCCAGGGAGGCCCAAGCCCACCGCTCGCCAGCTGCCGGGCTTTGGTGTTCGCCGTTGTCGTGCCGGTGTTTCTGGTCGCCGTGATGGCCGCCTTGTACGTGTTTCAGCTCAAGGGCAGTGATGCCACCGCCCTGCTTGGGGGAGTGGGAGCGCTTTTGTTGGTCATCCTCGGACTGGCCGGAGGAGGGCGCGGTATGGGGGGACTGGAGCGGGTGAGCCATCACCTGGTGGAAGGATTCACGTTCTCGTTCCGGGCCATGGGGCCGGTCATCCCCATTGCTGGCTTCTTCTACCTGGGCAGCCCCGACGGAGCAAAGGGGATTCTCGGCCAAGGAGCGCCCGGGTTTTTGTTTGACGCGGCGGTGCACGTCAGCCACGCTCTCCCGCCTGGCAGCGCGGTAGCCGCATTCGGCGTGCTCATTCTGGGGCTTGTCACAGGGCTGGACGGATCTGGCTTTGCAGGGTTGCCGTTGGTCGGCTCGGTTGCCGGCGCGCTGGCCCCCGGCCAGCCGCAGACCGCGTCGCTGCTGGGAGCGATTGGGCAGATGGGCTCGGTCTGGTCCGGGGGCGGCACGCTCATCGCCTGGTCGTCGCTCATCGCGGTGGCTGCCATGGCGGGTGTGAACGTCACCGAACTCGCCAAACGCAACCTGGTTCCCGTGCTGGCGGGTTTGGTGGTCAGCACGGTGGTGGGTCTTATCCTCTGGTAAGGCACCCTCACCCCTCCGCACGGGCGGAGCGGCCACCCACTTCCAGCCCGGTGCCGCTCAGGAGCGCGCCGAGCCGGCCGCCAAGGCCCGATCGCTGGGCAGAAGCGCAAACAACACCGCCGCCAGCGCCGGAAGGATGACGTACAGATGGATGATGAACTGCACCCCAAAATGGTCCGCCAGCCCGCCCATGAACGCGGCGCCCACGCCGGCGGCCCCGATGCCAAGGCCAATCACCAGTCCCGACGCCAACCCGATGCGCCCGGGCAGCAGCATCTGCCCGTAGACCACCGTGACGGCGAACGTGGCGAGCATACAAAAACCGAGCAGCGCCAGGTCCACTGCCGCCCAGATGCCGTGGGTGTGCGGCAGCAGCCAGGCAAACGGTACCGCCAAGAGTGTCGTCCCAACCATCAGCCACTTGCGGCCAAACCGGTCGGACAGAGGGCCGCCGCACAGCGTCGCCACCGCACCGGCGCCCAAGAACAAAAAGCTGTAGATTTCGCCCTGGTCGAGGGACATGTGCTGCTCCTCGTAGAAAAACGGCAGAAACGCGGGAATCCCCACCTGGGCCCAGGCGCGCGCGATGATGGCAACGGTCAGCAGCGCCATCGCCCACGGCCGGTCTTGCCCCGCCCGTGAGGCACGCGCGCCCGCCTGCCCGCGCGCGTTGGCCTTGTACCAAGGCACCAACCGGATCGTCAACAAGAACGCCAGCACGCCGATTACCAGAAACCACAGCAGCCCGTGGATGCCGGTGTAGGCGCGCAGAAGCGGCACGGCCAGCGGACCGAGCGCCTGCCCGGCGTTGCCGCCCACCTGGAAGATGGACTGGGCCGTGCCCTTGGCGCTTCCCGCCGCCAAGTGGGCACCGCGCGAAGCCTCTGGGTGAAACACGCCGGAACCGAGCCCGGACACCGCCACCGCCAGGAGCAACAGAGGATAGGATGGGGCGACCCCGGACAAGGACAGCCCCACGCCGACCAGCAGCAGGCCAAACGGCAAGAGCCAAGCCTGCGGGCGCCGGTCGGACAGGATGCCGAACAGCGGCTGCGATACCGAAGACGTGAGGTACGAGACCAGCACAACCAGTCCGGCTTGGGTGTAGCTCAGATGGAACGCCGACTTGTACAGGGGCATCAGGGCCGGCACGATACCGCTGGTCATCAGGTCGTTCATCAAGTGAGCACCGCTGAGCGTCCATACGCGCCCCTTCTGCAGAGGGGCGGACGACAGTGCAGCCAAAGGTGTGGACATCATCGTTCCCCTCCTCAGCGGCCGCCGATTCGTCCCACGACAGGGCGTGTGGACGAGGACAGGCCACCACCAGGTTTCTACCAGAATTCGAGACAAACTTGTATAATCGGTGTCGAAATCCAGTACGTGACCATTGTAAGGGGTTTGTTCGAGTTGCGAAAGGTTTTTGCGGTGATTTTGGCCTCCGGGACCGGACAGCGCATGGGCGCCGGCGTCCCCAAACAGTTTCTGTCGCTCGCCGGGCGCACGATTCTCGAGCACGCCCTGGACGCGTTTGAAGCCAGCGCGCACGTCGACGAGATGATTCTCGTCGCACACCCGGACACAGAGGAACGAACCCGGCACATCGTGAGACGCAATCGCTACACCAAGCTCCGACGCGTGGTTCCCGGCGGCGAGACCCGTCAACAAAGCAGCAAAGCCGGCATCGACGCCATCGCGGAGGAGGACGCCTGGGTTTTGATCCACGACGCAGCCCGGCCGCTGGTGAGC
This sequence comes from Alicyclobacillus shizuokensis NBRC 103103, assembly GCF_001552255.1. Lineage (GTDB taxonomy): Bacteria > Bacillota > Bacilli > Alicyclobacillales > Alicyclobacillaceae > Alicyclobacillus_G > Alicyclobacillus_G shizuokensis. Next base: position 115,549 of record NZ_BCQV01000004.1, on the reverse strand, counting down.
GAGGCGGTGATAGCCCGGTGCGTGTCCGCACTGCACCAACACAAGGCGGTGTCGGCCGCCATTCCGGCCACCGACACCGTGTTTGAAGTGAACGACTCGGGCCGCATCGACGCCATACCGGACCGGGCCCGGCTGTGGAGGGCGCAGACCCCGCAGGCGTTTCATCTGCAGGTGCTCCGCCGCGCCCATCAATTGGCCATGGCCACTCAGGCCCCTGTGCTGGCCAGCGACGACTGCAGCCTGGTTCTGCGCTTCCAACTGGCTCCGGTGCATGTGGTCGAAGGCGACGTGCGAAACCTGAAAGTCACATACCCCGCCGACCTCGCGCTGGCCGAACGGCTGCTGACACTGCAATAAGAAGTGCCCAGCCGCTGGATCAGGAAGCCATCGCTTCCCCATCCTCAGCCCGCGCCGAAGCGGGTGCCGTCGCGACCCCTATCTTCGAGTCGGCCATGCCATAATAGAGGTACCAGAAACCGTTGTGCTCCACCAGCCCTTCGACGAACACGACATTGTCCACCTGGCCCACCCGCTCGTCCAGAGTTCCCGGGGTGAGGAAGGGAACCGTTGTGCGTTTGAGCACTCGCAACGGGTCTTCCTTGGCCAAGAGCGCCTGGCCGCTCGCATAGTGCAGCTGGCCATGCTGCGGACTGGACGGATTGTCAATCCGCCGGGCGGCATTGTAGATGAGGAGGATGCCCTGGTCGGTCAATACTGGCTGCGGACCGGGCTCGATGAGCGCGCTGTCGAAGGCGTCTGGATTGGTGGACGGACGTAGCACCGGCTCCGCCACCGGCGTCCAGTGGATGAGGTCCTTCGAGTGAGCCATCCAGATGCTGGTGTCGCCGAAGTACATGACGTACCGTCCGTCTATCGGCGTCGACAGGATGGCTCCCGACTTGGACCACACCTTGTCCGATCCGCCCCGCCACTCAGGGAACAATATCCCGTGTTTCTCCCAGGTGAACAGGTCCTTCGAAGTGGCCAGGCACAGGTACGCGCTCCGGCCGTCAAACGCCGTGTAGGTCATGTAGTACGTGGCCCCCACCTGGGTGACACGCGGATCCTCACACCCCCCCGGAAGCTCATACCCCTCCGTCGGCACGAGCACGGGCTGGGGATGGCGTTGAAAGCGGATTCCATCCTCGCTGAACGCAAGCCCGATGCGCGAGGTGCCGTTCCAACGGCCGCTGCCGCTGTGGTCCTCGGCACGGTACAGCATGTATATCTTCCCGTCCTTGGCGACCGCGGTCGGATTGAACAGATCCTTGGCCTCCCAGCCATTCCCCTGCGGTCCCAAGATAGGATTGAGTTCGTATTTTGTAAACGGCCCCAGTGGGAACCCTATCTTGTTCGAAGTCAAGGTCTGCAACCTCCCACTTTGATGGTGTTGTCATTGTACTACGGCCGCCCAACCCCCGCGAGCCCAATTTATGCCTGGACTGGGTGATGGAACTTTGCCGTGGCGTCGATTTATGCTACAATTACGCGTGAATTTCCGGCCGTGTCGCGGCCGGATGGAACGATGAGCAAAGGCCGATGAGAAGGACGAGTACCCAGCATTTGGACGCCACAGAGAGTGGGGGGCAGGTGAAAGCCCACGCGCCCAGGCTGGTGAACATCCCCTTTGAGGTGCTGGCTGAACCCGGCCCCGCCGGCGAGCAGGTTGCAGAGGGTTGGCAGTAGGCCCAGACGGTTTCTCCCGTTATCGAGAGCAGATGGAGCGGCAAGCTCGGCACCCATCCGGCCCCGCCGCATCGCGGCATGCCGGCCAGGCAGGTGCAGAGTTTTTTCATGGCCGATGGTGAAGACCGGGTGCGCATAGGCACCCCCGGCTCAGCGCCAGGCCATGTGCGGCTAACTTGGGTGGTACAGCGGGAGGTCCTCTCGCCCCAAACGGGGCGAGAGGTTTTTGTTATAGAGCCCCGCCGCACCCCGACACATTCCGCCATTGACGCTGCAGGAGGATGAACCATGTACCGAAAAGTGGACGCCAAGGAACCGGCCAAAGCGCGCGAGCAGCGCGTGCTCTCGTTTTGGCGGGAGCACGACGTGTTCCGGGAGAGCGAGCGGATGCGCGAGGGCAGCCCGGAGTTCGTGTTCTACGAAGGTCCCCCGACCGCAAACGGGCGGCCCCACCCCGGCCACGTGCTGACCCGGGTGATGAAGGATGTCTACCCGCGCTACCGGACGATGAAGGGGTTTCACGTCACGCGCAAGGCGGGCTGGGACACACACGGCCTGCCCGTCGAGATTGAAGTGGAAAAAAAGTTTGGCATCAGCGGCAAGAAGCAGATTCAGGAGTTCGGGATTGAACGCTTTGTCCAAGAGTGCAAGAACAGTGTCTTCACTTACGAACAGACGTGGCGGGAACTGTCTGAGCGGCTGGGCTATTGGGTGGACCTGGATAACCCGTACATGACGCTGACAGACGATTATATTGAATCGGTCTGGCACCTGTTGAAAACCATCTACGACAAAGGCCTGCTGTACAAAGGCCACCGGGTGAGCCCTTACTGCCCACACTGCGAAACCACGCTGTCTAGCCATGAGGTGGCGCAGGGCTACAAGAATGTCAAGGACTTATCGGTGACGGCCAAGTTCCGCCTGCTTGACCCATCGGAGGTCGCGCGGGTGTTCGCGCAGGGACAGTTGCCGGATGACACCCCGACATACATCCTGGCCTGGACAACCACCCCCTGGACGCTGCCGAGCAATGTGGCGCTGGCGGTCAACCCGGAGTTTACGTACGTGCTGATTCATGACGCGGCGGCCAAGGAGAACTACGTTGTCGCGGAGGGCCGCAAAGAGCACTACCTGACGGAGGAGCGACGCGTCATCACCGCCTGCACCGGCGCGGAGTTGGCCGGCCTGCGCTATCAACCGGTGTTTCCGTACGTGACCGTCGACGGGCAAAAACACGTCGTCGTCACCTCCAACCACGTGACCGACGAATCCGGCACCGGCGTCGTGCACATGGCGCCGGCCTTCGGCGAGGACGACTACCGCGTCTGTCAGGAAAACGGCGTGGTGTTTGTCAATTTTGTTGACCTTTCCGGCCACTTCACCGACACCGTCAGCGACTTCGCCGGCCGCTTCGTCAAGGATGAACAAGTCAACGTGGATATCGTCAAGCACCTGGCGGCGCGCGGTCTGGTCTATGACAAGGGCAAGCACGAACACGCGTACCCCCACTGCTGGCGCTGCGACACGCCCTTGTTGTATTACGCGATTGACAGCTGGTTCATCCGCATGACCGCCATCAAGGCCGAGGTCATCCAAAACTCGCGCGGCGTCCATTGGATCCCGGAGCACATCCGCGACGGCCGCATGGGAAATTTTCTGGAAAACCTGGTCGATTGGAACCTGTCGCGCAGCCGCTATTGGGGCACTCCACTGCCGATTTGGGTGTGCGACCGCTGCGGGCGCACCGAGTGCATCGGATCGAAGGCCGAGCTGAAGGAGCGGGCCGGCCGGTTGCCGCAGGAGCTGCACAAGCCGTACATCGACGATGTCCGCTGGACCTGCGCGTGCGGCGGCCGGATGGAGCGGGTGCCCGAGGTCATCGACGTCTGGTTTGACTCCGGCAGCATGCCGTTTGCCCAGTGGCACTACCCATTTGAGAACCAGGAGCAATTCCACCGGCTGTACCCGGCCGATTACGTCTGCGAGGCGATTGATCAGACACGCGGCTGGTTCTACAGCCTGTTGGCCATTTCGTCGCTGGTCAAGGGAATGGCCCCGTATAAAAACGTGCTGGTGCTGGGCCACGTGGTGGACGAGGACGGCAAGAAGATGTCCAAGTCGAAAGGCAACGTGATCGATCCGTTTGAGGCTTTCGACCTGCACGGTGCGGACGCGCTGCGCTTCTATTTCCTGGTCAACACCCAGCCGTGGAACTCGCAGCGCTTCTACCACCGAGCGGTGGCGGAGGCCAAGGCGAAGTTTATCGACCTTCTGCAGAACGTGCACGCCTTCTACGCGCTGTACGCTGGCATCGACGGCTTCTGCCCGGCCGAGCATCACGTGCCGGTGGCCGAGCGGCCGCTCATGGACCGCTGGATTCTGGCCCGCCTGCACGATACCATCCGGCGCGCGGACGAGGCCCTGGCGGCGTTCGACGCGACCACGGCAGCGCGCCAGATCCAGGGTTTGGTCAACGACTTGTCGACCTGGTACGTGCGCCGCAACCGCGAGCGGTTCTGGGCGGGCGGCATGGAGGCGGACAAGGCAGCGGCGTTCTTGACCCTGTACGAAGTCCTGGCGACTGTGGCCAAGCTGATTGCGCCCCTGACCCCGTTCATCGCGGAGGAACTGTACCAAAATGTCGTGCGCAGTTGGGACGAGACCGCTCCCGTCAGCGTCCACCTGTGCGACTTCCCAGTCGCGGACGTGGACCTCGCGGACGAACGCCTCTTGGATGAGATGGACTGGGTTCTCTGGGCGGTGGAATCCGCGCGGCACCTGCGCAACGAAAGCAAGCTGAAAATAAGGCAACCGCTCTCCACGCTCTATCTGCCGCGAAACCTGCAGGATGTGCTGAGCAAGTTCACCGACATCCTGGCCGAGGAGTTGAACGTCAAGGAGGTTGCCTTTGTGCAGCTGGAGGAGATTGCCCGTCCGGAGCTGTTCCTCAACCTGAAAGAAGTCGGCCGGGCCTACGGAAAAGAAGTGCCGGCCATCAACCAGGCGGCCAAGCAGGCGGCTCCGCAGGTGATGGCTGCGTTTGCGGCCGAGGGCAGGGTGGAGTTGGCCGGGCGCGTTATCACCCGCGACATGGCGGAAATCCGCTACCACGCGGCATTTCCGGGTCTTATCGACGTCTCCGGCCGTGGATTCGTCGGCCTCAACACCCAGTTGACGCCAGAACTCATTGAGGAAGGGTTTGTCCGGGAAATCATCTCCAAAATGCAGATGATGCGCAAAGAGGTCGACTATGAGGTGACGGCCAAGGTTGTGTTCGCCGCCTACGGGGACGAGGAGGTGCTGGCCATTCTGCGCCGCCATCAGGAGCGGATTGCCCGGACTGTCCTGATTCGCGATGTCCATTTTGGCAGCATGGAAGGCGATCTGACCAAGGAGTGGGACATCAACGGAAAACCGCTGACGCTGACGGTTAAAGGCTGAAGACAGTGTTCATTCGCCCGTCCCGGGCCGGTGAGGCTCGGGACGGGTTTTTGCCAAGGACGCGCCTGTCCGATGTGTGTAGGACGGCGCCCCCGTCTTGGGATACAGGAACCCCCACCACAAGCCTTGAATCGAACCACGCGAGTGCGGACAACGGCGGCTCCCAGCCAACATGACATCACGCAAAATGGGGAAAGATGCAACTAAGTCACCAACCCAGTTCAATGGAGGCGCAGCATGACCGTCCAAACATCCTTTCCACAGTTCTTTCCCGCCCAACATCAGGATCGTCAACCGGGGCTTGAATCGGTGATGAACCCACTGCCCACGGCGGAAGACCCAAACTACAAGGCGGCCGGAAAGCTGGCCGGGCGAGCCGCCATCATCACCGGCGGAGACAGCGGTATAGGCCGCGCCGTTGCCATCGTGTTTGCGAAGGAAGGGGCGGATGTGGGCATCGTGTACCTCGACGAACATGAAGACGCCGAGGCCACGAAGGCGCGCGTCGAGCAGTTGGGGCGGCGCTGCGTACTCGAAGCGGGCGACGTGGGAGACGAGGCCTTTTGCCGCGATGCAGTCCGTCGCCTCGTCAAGGCCATGGGACGCTTGGATGTTCTCGTCAACAATGCGGCCGAGCAACACCCGCAGGACAGCGTCGAGAAGATCTCTGCGGAACAGCTGGAGCGCACGTTTCGCACCAACGTCTTTTCCTATTTTTATATGGTCAAGGCGGCGCTCCCATACCTCCAATCTGGGGCCGCCATCATCAATACCGCGTCGGTCACTGCCTATGAGGGGAATGCGGGCCTCATCGACTATTCGGCGACGAAAGGGGCCATCGTCACCTTCACCCGCTCCCTGTCGTTGTCCCTGGCCGGGCGCGGCATCCGAGTCAACGGCGTAGCTCCGGGCCCTATCTGGACGCCGCTCATCCCCTCCACCAGCCCCGCGGAACAGGTGACCCACTTTGGCTCCAACACGCCGCTGAAGCGGGCCGGGCAGCCCTGCGAACTCGCCCCTGCTTATGTATACCTGGCGACGGACGATTCGTCCTACGTGTCCGGCCAGGTTCTGCATGTCAACGGCGGCACCGTGGTCAACGGGTGAACGGGCGCCACCGAGGCACAGGCCGCGTAAGACATCAGATCTGTGACACCAGCGGCGGCCGCGCTTGCAACGGTATCGCCATGAATCGGTACGAACCTCAACTACCGTGTACTTCGGGCATGGTGAATTTCTCAAGATTGACGGGCGCACTGGGCAATCCAACGATAAGTTTTCCCGTCTGCTGATTGTACACCTCCAACTGTCCCTTGGAGTTCTGCACAGCAAAGTCGCCACGATGCAATGTGACCGAACCGCTGGTGCCCGTCAGTTTCACCGAGTATCCTGTGGACGGGATGACCTGGTACACGTTATCCAGCTGGACTTCCGTTGAAGGCACCCACCCGAGGTTAACGATGTGATACCACAATGTGGCAAACTCTTTATTTCCGCCTGACATGCCTGTGGTCAGGAATTCCGCCATTTCGTCAATATGGTACACTTGCCCCTTGTGTAAGGATGTTCCGGTGGCTGGGAATAGCTGCGCCCATGTCGCGTCATCACAAACTCCGGTCACAGACAGTCCGTGTGCCTGCTGGTACTGTTCCACCGCCTGAGCGGTTTGGGGGCCGAACAATCCGTCCACCGTCAATTTGGGATAGACGTACGGATCCTGATTCAATGCCTGTTGGAGTTGCTTCACTGCAGGGAATGACGTCGCTGACGTCGTCTGGGATAAGGTACCGTACAAGAAATCGTCCTCAGCATCCGCGCTCAGGCTCGGAAAGACAGGCAGGGAGCTGTACGGCGATGTGGGAGCCACCTCTGCCATGGCATCCGTGCCGACTTTGTACACGGGCTCGGTGCTCGATAAAGGCGCCGGCGCTTTGTTGGAAGACTGATATTGTACATAATCACTCTTCGAACCGCCAGTTTGAGACACATATTCGTTCATGATCTCCCCGATGCTAGTGGCCCATTCTGGATCCGAGGCGTAATTTGCCTTGCTCATTCCGGTTAATGTCGGAGAGCCGCCGTCATGGGTGGCCCCAGGCGTTAAGTAATTTTGTCGGACCTCCCATGCCTCAAACATAATGGCATATTCGCTGGAAGGAAACATACCGCCGTAACCGTAGGCGTCGTCGCCGTAAGCCCCGTAGCCAAACCAGTTATTCTTCTTCAATGCCAAGTCACTGGTTCCCCACCCTGTCTCTAAAGCCGCATGGGCCAGCAAATACGTGGCATTGGCTCCATACTGATTTTGGGCATTGACAAAGTATGAACCCAACCCCTCCATGTCTCCCTTATGATTGGCGGCAATCCACTTGTCCATTTGACTGGCGGTGACCGAAGCCGGTGCCGGATAGCGCAAATCCACATTGCTGAAAAACGAATAGGTTACGTCGATACTCTGTTTCTTGGTCTGGAGACCATTGGTGGCGACAGCGGTGATGGTGTTCTTGCCATCGCGCAGTTTCAGGGAAAAGGCGAAACGACCGTTCTGCAACTTACTGCCGCTCTGCGGCTTACCGTTCAGATACAGCTTGACGGACTTCTCATTGCTGTTCACGGTGACCTTTTGCGAGGCCAATGTGACAACTTGCCCATTGCTCAGACCGCTGATGCTCACCGTCGGCGCCGCCGGAGCGGTCACCGTCACCTTATACCAGTGCGACAGGCCGTTCACCGTTACCTTCAACCAGGTGGACCCAGCCTTGTGGCCGCTGATGGTCACCTTGGCCTGACCGCTCTTGTTGGTCACCACATGGCCCGCAGAAGCCGTGGCCACACTCCGGTCGTAGCTGTGAAAGTACACCAGTGCCCCGCTGATGGCCTTGTTGTGCGCGTCCTTGATGGTCACTGTGAATGATTCCTTCTGATTGACTAAAAGGCTATGAAGTTTGGTTATAGATTCGTGTGCGACTTTGGTCGTATTGTAATGCGTGGATGCCGCCCATACCGACGTGGGTACAGTCATGGTCCCGACAACCGCAGACGCTGCCGCGATTCCCTTGAACGTGCGTCGCAAGAACGTCCCTCCTCTTCCTTGCTTACTTCAAGAGATGCCGATCTTGAACATTCATTACGAGACAGTGGTAAGTCACGTCAGAGTACCCGTTTCTCCCCTGTTGAAATCTATCTTAGGCCTTCTCTAAACGATTTGCGAGTCACGCAATTTTTGTGCCAATGAAAAAAGATTGTATTATTTCCGATCCAAACAACTACGGGAGCCGACTCGGCTCCCGCACACTACAACCCTTTGTTGCTGAATCACGATTTTCACCGCTCATAGCCATGGGGATGGGAACGGTGCCAGCGCCAGGCCGAATCCACAATCTCGCGCAGGTCCGCCCGCTCGGGTCGCCATCCCAACACCTCGCGCGCTTTGTCGGAGGAGGCCACAAGGACGGCCGGATCGCCCGCGCGGCGCGGGCCGACCACAGCCGGGATGGCGCACCCGGTCACCTCGCGGGCCACGTCAATCACCTGTTTCACGGAAAAGCCCTCGCCGTTGCCCAGGTTGAACGCCTCCGCCGCGGTCTCCCCAGACTTTTCCAACCGACGCAGCCGCTCCACGGCCAGACGATGGGCCGAGGCCAGGTCCATCACGTGGATGTAGTCGCGAACGCAAGTCCCGTCCACCGTCGGGTAATCGTCCCCGAAGATGGACACTTCCGGACGCTGACCGAGGGCCGCCTGCAGGATGATAGGAATCAAGTGTGTTTCCGGATTGTGATGCTCACCAATCGGCAGCGTCGGGTGGGCCCCGGCGGCGTTGAAGTAGCGCAGGCTGATGGACGACAGCCCGTACGCCTCCCGGCACCAATGGAACATCCGCTCAATCGCCAACTTCGTCTCCCCGTAGGGGTTGGTCGGGACGGTGGCGTCGTCTTCGCGGATGGGCGTTCGCTCGGGCTCCCCGTAGACCGCGGCGGTCGACGAGAAGACGATACGCTTGACGTTGGCGTCCAGCATGGCGCCCAACAACCGAGCCGTCGCCGCCACGTTGTTCTCATAGTACTTGAGTGGATTTTTGACGCTCTCGCCGACCAGCGAGTTGGCGGCGAAGTGGACCACCGTGTCGACCGCGTGCTCGCGCAGAATGTGGACGATCCGGTCGTGATCGCGAATGTCGGCCTCATAGAAGGGCGCCCCGAGCACCGATGCCGCGTGGCCTGTGCCCAGGTTGTCCACGACCACGACCTCTTCCCCGTGCGCCAACAACTCGGCCACCGTATGACTGCCGATATACCCGGCGCCCCCCGTTACCAAGATGGACATGCGGCTTCTACCTCCTCGGTGACCTCGCGGGCGCCAGGCCCGATGTCCGTCACGTAAAACGACGGGGTGAGCCCGGTCGCCTCTGTGTATCGCGCTCGCACGTGCGCCTGGAACGCCTCGACTTGGTCGTCCGCGACCAAGCTGACCGTACAGCCGCCGAAGCCGGCCCCGGTCATCCGGGATCCCAGGCAGCCAGGGGCGGACCAGGCGGCTTCCGCCAGCGCGTCGAGCGCCTGACCGGTCACCTCGTAGTCATCGCGCAGGGATTCGTGCGACGCGTTGAGCAGGCGGCCGAACTCGGTCAAGCGGCCGCCGCGCAGCGCCGCGATGGCCGCGCTCACGCGCCCGTTCTCGCTCACCACGTGGCGCGCCCGGCGCAGCAGCGTGGCGTCCTGGATGAGCGGGGCGAACTCGTCCCAGCGGTCGGCCGGGATGTCGGCCAAATGCCGGACCAGCGGGTGCACCGCCTGCACCTGGGCCAGCGCCCGCTCACACTCGGCACGGCGTTCGTTGTACTTGGAGTCGGCCAGCCCGCGTCGCTGGTTGGTATTGGCGATGACCAAGCGGCACCCCTCCATCCGCGCCGGGACCAACTCATAATCGAGGGTGGCGCAGTTGAGCGCAATTGCGGTGTCCGCCTCACCGGCCGCGACGGCAAACTGATCCATGATGCCGCAGTTGACGCCGACGAACTCGTTCTCCGCCCGCTGCGTCAGTTTCGCGATATCCGTGACCGGAAGCTGCGCCTGCAGCAGATCGCGCACGGCCACCGCCGTCGCCACCTCGACCGAAGCGGAGCTGGACAACCCGGCCCCGTACGGCAGATTGCCGTGCAGGTAGAAGTCCCCGCCCGCCAGAGCGAGCCCCCGCTGAGCCATCACCCATAATACACCCTTGGGGTAGTTGGCAAAGTCGTCCTCCGGGCGGTACACCCAGTCTTTCGCGCTGCCGCGGAGCTCCACGGTGTTCGGAAAGGCACTGGAGGCAAACCGGAATACCCCGTCGTCGCGCTGGCGCACGAACAGCCATGTGCCCATCGTCAGCGCCGCCGGAAAGACCCGGCCGCCGTTGTAGTCAATGTGCTCGCCGATGAGATTGACCCGACCGGGCGCAAAGAAGACGCGCACACCCGCACGGGCGGATGACCCCTCCGCCCCCGGAGAAAAGCTCAGAAACGCCCGATAAGCCTCGCGCAGATCCGTCATGCACGACTCCCCCTTCGCGCCTGCTCGATGGCCGCCCGCAATCTGGGCGCCGTCTCTTCGACCGCGGTCGGGTTGCAGGGCGCCCACGCCCCGGTTTCGGAGGACGCCAAATACTTGATCTTGTTCCGGTCCCTGAGCGGCGGGTAGAACTCAATGTGGAAGTGGTAATAGGCCACCGCGTCCCGGTCATGGACCGGGCGCTGGTGCATCACCATCATGTACGGAAATTCTCGATCAAACAACGCGTCCATGCCGGCTGTCACCCGTTTCAGGATGGCGGCCAAATCGTCTCGTTCCGCGTCGTCCAAATCGGTGATCGCCGATTTGTGGGCACGGCTGCTGATGAACACCCCATATGGATAATCGGTAAAAAACGGAATGAAGGCGACGAACGAATCGTTCTCCGCGACGACGCGCTGCTCGAAGCGAAGCTCCTCCTGGTTGATATCGCAGATCAAGCAATGGCCCGTGGCAGCGTGATGGTTGCGGCAGGATTCCAGTTCGACGCGCAGTTTCTGCGGCACGTAGGGATAGGCGTAGATCTGGCCGTGTGGGTGCGGCATCGTCACGCCCACCTCGGGGCCGCGGTTCTCGAAGATGAGCACGTATTGGTGGCGCGGATCTTCACCCAACACCGAGAAGCGGTCAATCCACAAATCCACCAGTTTGCGGATGTGGGGGATGGACAACTGCGGCAGGGTGGTCGTGTGCTCTGGCGAATACAGCACCACCTCGCACTTGCCGTAGGCTTCAGCCACCTGGTACAACGGCGTCGCCACGTCGTCGGGATGCGGAGGATTGGGCGACAGGGCGGGAAAATCGTTGTCGTAGACAAGCACCTCGTAGTGCTCGGGAACCTTGCCAGATCCGGGGCAAAAGGGGCAGTAGTCCTTCGGCATGTCGGGCCGCTTCTGGCGATTGGAAGCGACCATCGTCCAGTCGCCGAGAAGCGGATTGTACCTCAATTCAGCCAACCGTCTCACCTCATCGCTGTCAGGATGCAATAAATTACTGATAATTCTGCCATGTGGTCTCGAGTCCCTATGGGGCCCACCGATCCCTGTTGGACAGGTACCGCCCCCCCTGTGGCATGACCCTCACCTCGGGCCACGAGACCAGTATAACAAATCCGCCACTCCAGCCAGAGGGCGAGACGGAAAACCTCCAGGCTCTTTTCCTGATTTATGGTGGCACCCCGCTGTCGACCAACAGCGGACGCGGGCTGGGTGTCTTCTTTCCTGATGCGGGAGCCTCCCCGGTGCCACCTTGTCCCGTGCGGCGGATGCGCGGAACACAATAACGCTCCCGCGCCTCATTCGGGCCAGTTCAGGTAAACGGTTAGTTGGTCAACCTGCTGCCTTGGCCAGTTTTTCGGCCGTCGCCGCGACATGGGCGAACTCCGAGTTCAACTCTTCAATGTTGGCGTTATGCTCCTGGGTGGCCCCGCTCATCGTGCGAATGGCCTCGTCCATGCGGCTCACCGCTTCCAGGACGACCTCAAGCTGCTGCTGGATGTCCTGCACCGCCTGCTTACTCTGTTCCGCCATCTTGCGGATTTCCCCCGCCACCACCGAGAACCCCCGCCCGGCTTCTCCCGCTCGTGCCGCTTCAATCGCGGCGTTGAGCCCAAGCATATGTGACTGCGTCGCCACGCTCTTGACGAAGTCGAGCACGGAGTGGATTTTGTCGATGTTCTCCGACACGGTGCCGGCATGGGCCGCCATGCCTTGCACAAACTCCGCCATCCGGGCCGAAGCCTGGGCGATTTCATCGGCGTTCGCGGACATTTCTTGCACCAATGCCGAGAGCTCACTGGCACCATCGCGCAGTGCGGCCAACCGTCCCTGGCTGACGAGGGCGGTGACGCAGCCGACCACTTGACCGTCCTCAAAGATGGGCACGGCCGTAGCTACGTACGGAACACCGGTGACCATGATGGCGTCCCGCTCCTCACACAGCGTCTGTCCCAAGCGCATCGCCTTCGCCGTCACCGTATTCTCCATCTCCGTAATGGGAGTGCCAACGTCGAACTCCGGTTTAATATGTTCCCCAGGGATCTGCGTGACCACCTTTTCAGTGTCAAACACAATGAGACTGGCGTCCTCCGGGTACGTCTGCCGAATCACATCCAGACACGCCACAATCGCGTCCAGTTTCGCTGACATCCGCGTTCCTCCCGAACTCTTATGAGTGCGACTAGTATGTAGTTTAGACTATGAGAGGAATAGTATCAATCACTTTCCATTTTGTTTTGACCCATCGCAGAACTCCGGTTGCCAGCACCATCAACCACGCAGGGTGCGGGTCAGGTTGGCCATTTCTATGGCCGACACGGCCGCGTCCCAGCCTTTATTTCCGGCCTTGGTGCCGGCTCGCTCAATCGCTTGTTCAATCGTGTCGGTGGTGAGCACCCCAAAGATGACCGGGCACTCGGACTGCAGCGACACCTGGGCCACTCCCTTGGCCACCTCTCCCGCCACGTAGTCAAAGTGCGGCGTGGCCCCGCGGATAACCGCACCCAGGGCCACAACCGCGTCGTAGCGTCCCGACTGGGCGAGCTGCTTGGCGATGAACGGGATCTCGAAGGCGCCCGGCACCCAGGCCACCTCCACGTCCTCCTCGCCCACACCGTGCCGCTTCCAGGCATCAAGGGCGCCGCCGAGCAGGCGCTCTGTGATAAACTCGTTGAAACGGCTGATGACAACGCCAAACTTCAGTCCTTCTCCAGTCAGGTGACCTTCGTACGTGCGGATGTTCATGTTGGCTCCTCCCGTCTCACAGGTGCAACAAATGCCCCAGCTTTTCGCGTTTTGTCTGCAGATAGTGTTCATTGTAAGGGTTGCGGTCCACTTCCAGCGGAACCCGCTCCACCACCGTCAGACCGTGACCCTCAATGCCCCGGATCTTGCGCGGATTGTTGGTCAAAAGCCGCATCCGGCGCACTCCCAGGTCATGCAGAATCTGCGCCCCGATGCCGTAATCGCGCAGGTCGTCGGCGAAACCCAGGCGGTGGTTGGCCTCCACCGTGTCCGCCCCCTCGTCCTGCAGCGCGTAGGCGCGGATCTTGTTCAACAGGCCAATCCCGCGGCCTTCCTGGCGCAGGTACAGGAGCACCCCTTTGCCCTCCTCCGCAATCTGCTGCATGGCCGCGTGCAGCTGCGGCCCGCAGTCGCACCTGAGCGAGGCAAAGGCGTCGCCGGTCAGACACTCCGAGTGCACGCGCACGAGCGTCGGCTCCCCGTCCATCTCGCCCATCACCAAGGCGATGTGCTCCTTGTCGTCCAGTTGATTGGTGTAGACCACGGCTTGGAACTCACCGTAAGCCGTCGGCAGTTTCGCGCTGGCGCGGCGCTCGACGAGCTTTTCCGACCGCTTGCGGTAGGCTATCAAATCGGCAATCGAAATGACCTTCAGACCGTGACGGGCGGCCAGTTCCAACAGCTGCGGCAGGCGCGCCATGGTACCGTCCTCGTTCAGGATCTCGCAGATCACGCCCACCGGCTCCGCCCCGGCGAGTCGGGCGAGATCGACCGCGGCTTCGGTGTGCCCGGCGCGGCGCAGCACGCCGCCCTCCTTGGCAATCAGCGGGAAGATGTGCCCCGGGCGACGAAAATCCTGGGGCCGCGCGTCCGCGCGCACCAGCGCCGCCACCGTCTGGGCCCGCTCGAAGGCGGAGATGCCGGTGTGTGTCCGCGCCTCGTCGACGGAGACGGTGAAGGCGGTGCCGTAAGCGTCGGTGTTCTCTTCCACCATCGAGCGGAACCCCAGCCGTTGGGCCCGGTCTGCGGTTATTGGGACACACACGAGCCCGCGCCCGTGCGTGATCATGAAATTGATGACCTCTGGCGTGGCCTTCTCGCCGAGCGCCACAAAATCGCCCTCGTTCTCCCTGTCCTCGTCATCGACCACGATGACCACGCGGCCGGCGCGCAGGTCCGCGACAGCCTCCTCAATCGAGTTCAACATCGCGTTCGCCTTCCTTCCCTAGGTTCCGGTCAACGCCCTCAGGCGTACCCGTGCTGACGCAGGAAGCCCAAATCCAAAGCGGCGTCTCCTGACAATCCGTCCGTCTCGGCGCCCACAGCCAACGGAGTGCCCAAGCGGGGGGCGGCCAGCTTTTCCAGGTACTTGGCCAGAACGTCCACCTCCAGGTTGACCTCCTGGCCCACCTTGGCATCCAAGAGCGTCGTGTGGGCACCCGTATGCGGGATGATGGAGACGCGGAACCCCTTGTCGTCCACGTCCATCACCGTCAGGCTGACGCCGTCGACGCAGATGGAACCCTTCTCCACGACATAACGCAGGACGGACAGTGGAGCGGAGATGGTGAGCACCGTCGCCACGCCCTCCCGCGCACGTGCGGCAAGGATGCCGACCGCGTCGACATGGCCGGCGACGATGTGCCCGCCAAGGCGATCCCCCACGCGCAGCGCCCGCTCCACGTTGACGCGGCTGCCCGGGCGCAGGCGGCCCAGGTTGGAGCGGCGCAGGGTCTCCTTCACTGCGTCCGCGGTGAACGTGCGGCTGTCAAACGCCACCACCGTCAGACAGACGCCGTTGACCGCGATGCTGTCGCCCAGCCGCACGTCCTCCAACACCCGTTCCGCCGCCAGCCGGATGCGCACACTCTCGGCCCGCGGCTCCATGTCCACCACGCGCGCCACCTCTTCAACCAACCCGGTGAACACCGTGTTTCTCCTCCTCTCGCGCAGGATAAACGAGACGCCCTTCCACGCGAATGTCACCGCCCACCACCTCTGTGCGGACGTCGGCAAGCGTCACCGCCTCCTCCATCCGCACAGGCGCGAGGCCGTCGAGGGCCGGTATGCCCCCGCCCAGGAGCTTGGGCGCCAGGTAGTACACCACCCGGTCTATCAGCCGCTCGCGGAGCAGCGCGCTCACCAAGGTGCGCCCGCCCTCGACGAGGACGCTGTCGCACCCGCGCCGGGCGAGGTCGGCCAGGGCGTCAGCCAACGGCACTCGGCCATCCGCCCGAGGCGGCAGACGCACGATGTCGATCCGCCCCTTGCCCGCCTCCGTCAACCGCTGCGCTCGCTCGTCGGCAACCGCCTCCGTCGTGTAAATCAAGGTTTGCCCCGGCTCCCGCAGCAGCCTGGCGCTGTGCGGCGTCCGCAACCTCGAATCAAACACCACCCGCAGCGGCTGCCGCGCCCCCGACTGCGAATGGAGGCGCATGGTGAGCTGCGGATCGTCCGCCAGGACGGTCTGCACCCCAACGGCGATGGCCGGAATCCGCCAACGCAGCCACTGCACCTCCTGCCGCGCGGCCGCGCCGGTCACGTAGCGGCTGTGCCCGGACGCGGCTGCGATGTAACCATCCAGCGTGGCGGCGGCCTTCCAGACAACCAGCGGCCTGCCTGTCGCCATCATGTGAAAGAACGCCTCGTGCAGCCGCTTGGCCGCTTCTGCCTCGACGCCGACGACCACCTCGATGCCCGCCTCGCGCAAGCGCGCCAGGCCTCGCCCCGCCACCTGCGGATTCGGGTCCGTGCAGGCGACGACCACCCTGCGCACGCCGGCGGCAATCAATGCGTCCGCGCATGGCGGCGTGCGGCCAAAGTGGCTGCACGGCTCGAGGGTGACGTAGGCGGTGGCGCCGCGGGCGGCTTCGCCCGCCATGCGGAGCGCGTGCACCTCCGCGTGGGGGCCGCCAGCCTTCAGGTGCGCTCCCTGGCCCACCACTTCGCCGTCGCGGACGATGAGGGCGCCCACAGCCGGATTCGGACTCGCCTGCGCCAGCCCCAACTCTCCGAGCGAGATGGCCAGGCGCATGAAGTGAGCGTCCAGATCAACGTTCCCTGCTGCAGCTTGTAGGCCGGTCATCATCTGCCCTCCCTGCGACCTCTGCCTTGCGGAGCATAGCGGATCACAAAGCAGGCCCCCTGGAATCCATCCAGGGGGCCTGACCGATTGATGAACGATGGTTGACGTCCAACAGGACTGCGTCCGCACCGTACAGACCCGTTCCTCCAATCCGCACCGGCGGAATCTGCTTCCCCAGTGGAACAGGAGACCGGTCTGCCGGGACACGACCGCACAAACAGACGTTGCCACCGCCATCCTTCTTTCATCCGGACTATACCGTCGGTACTGGAGTCTCACCAGTTCCTGCGCCAAGACGTGCCGCCGCCGTCGCGGCCGACGCATTGGCGCTCGTGGACTTCGCGCATCGCCGTGCGCTTCACCACCGATCGGGAATTGGCGCGGCCATCGGCCTTCGCCTCACCCTGCCCCGAAGGATTGCCGTGTACTCGGTATCCAATTGTCGCACACTTATCATAGAACAAGCGGCCAAGAATCGCAACATAGCCGCGATTTCTCGCGTATTTTCACGATTCCATTCGCGCGTCCCGTGCCGCCTCGCAAAAGCCCGCAAGGACGGCATATGAATTCGCTTTCATCAGCCGTTTTGCGGTTTGCGGACGCGCCCTTGCATCCTGTAGAGTCTTGGCGTCAAGCGACATCTGCGCGCGCTGCGCACGCCTCCCTGCGCACGCGCGTAACGGCAAATTTTCGACGTTACGACTGGAGACGTGACATGATGGCGAGTTTGAAACGCTTGGTTGTCGGCCGGCCACTCAAGACGAGGGAGAGCCAGCAGGCCCGCATCGGCGCCCTGCAGGGCATGGCGCTGTTGACCCCCGACGCGCTGTCCAGCGTCGCCTACGCGACGGACCAGATGGAATCCGTGCTAGCGGTCCTCATCGCCGCCGGCGCCGCCCAAGCGACCGTCTCCGATGTGCTTGGGTTTTCCATGCTTGGTACCGGCCTCATCGTCATCCTGGCGTTTCTCTTGTATTTGGCCTATCGAAACATCATCCGCCACTACCCGTTGGGCGGAGGCGCCTACGCCATCGGCCTCAACGACCTGGGACGATACTGGGGCCTCTCCGCCGCCGCCACGTTGATCATCGGCTATACGCTCACGGTCGCCGTCTCCATCGCCGCCGGGGTCGACGCGGTCGGGCCCGAGATTCCGTGGGTGAACGACCACAAACTGCTGTGCAACGTGCTGCTGACCCTGCTCATCATGCTGCTCAACCTGCGCGGAGTCGGCGAATCGGCCACGGTGCTGGTGCCCTTCACCTACCTGTTCATCGGCTGCATCGGCGCGGTCGGCGCCGCCGCCGTCGTCGGGGCCATCCGCCACCCGGACGCCATCACCGTGCCGACACCCGCCGGCATGCACGCCCTCGGCGGTATGAGCCTGTTTCTCTTTCTCAAGATGTTTGCCAGCGGCTGCAGCGCACTGACCGGCGTCGAGGCGGTCTCCAATTCCGTCCCGGTTTTCCGCGATCCGTCCGCCAAACGCGCCACCCGCACGCTGCTGTCGCTGATCATCACGCTGTCGATGCTGTTTCTCATCGTATCCGGTGTCGCCACGCTGCACGGCCTACAATACAACCCAAACGTCCCGCTGATCAACCAGGAGGCGCACGTGGTCTTCGGTCCCTCCCTGGCCGGCCGCATCGCCGCCGTCATCGTCTCACTGGCGACCATGTGCATCCTGGTCATCGCGGCCAACACTGCCTTCGCCGGCTGTCCGGCGCTGTGGTCGTCGATGGCCCGCGACGGATTCATGCCCCGCTGGATGCAGCATAAGGGGGATCGACTGGTTTACAGCAACGGCATCGTGTTCCTGACCATCATCTCGCTCGCCTTGACGCTCGTCTTTGACGCCCGTGTGGAGCGATTGATTCCCCTGTACGCGGTGAGCGTGTTCTACACGTTCTCCGTATCGCAGTTGGGCATGCTGGTGCGACAGCTGCGCGAGCGCCAAAAGAACTGGCTGTGGCCGACTATCGGCACCGGCTTTGGCTTCATCATGACCGTCGCCGCCTGCCTGGTGTTCGCCATCACGCGCTTTTTCGACGGAGCTTGGCTGGTTCTGGTGTGCGTACCGTTGTTGGTGGTGATGTTTTCCAAGATCAAAGCGCATTACGAGCAGGTCAAGGCTGACCTGCGCTACGACTTCTCCCAACCGTTCACGTCAAAGGGGGACAGCATCACCATCGTCCCGATTGCCTCCGTCAACAAGGCATCGGTACAGGCCTTGCGCTACGCGGTGGACAACTTCAAGCATGTGATCGCCGTGACGGTCATCGCCAATGAGTCGGAGGAAGAGATGCGCCGGGCCACCGAAAAGATTCAGCGCGACTGGGACCGCCTGCAAAGCGGGGTACCGCTGGTCGTCATCCACTCCCAGTACCGCAACGTGGCGAAGCGACTGCAGCGGTTTGTCGAGTTTGAGCTGCACAAGTATGACCCCGACAACATCACCGTGGTCATCCCGCAGTTCATCACCACCCGCTGGTGGCATACACTCCTGCACAACAAGACGGGCGGACTGCTGATGGCCTGGCTGGTGCTCGGCAAATCCGTGAAGGTGGTGTCGGTGCCCTACCGGTTGTCCCGGTGATGAATGATCAAGGCACGGCCGCCACGCCGGCTACACAAGACAAAAAAAATCGGCGCATCCGAGCGGTTGCGCCTTCCTAGGGGAAAAGGGTTGTCTACAATATAACACTTGCCACATCGACAATCCATCGGACTTTTGCCCGAATTGATATCGAACTTTTGTCCAGGTAACATAGTTACGGCTAACCATGTTACGGCTAACCAGGCCGATCCGACAGATGGCCCTGATCATCATCAGGACGCCGAACCCGCGCCATGGCGGCTATTGTTTCAGCACCCGCACCCCCCGTGCCTGCAACCGCAGGACTGTCCCCACCGCATCCCCGGTCCAGACATCCCTCAAGGGGCCAGGCACGTCCTCCAACGCGATGGACTGCTCCTCGTCTGTGTGATTGAGCAGGAACAAGAAGCGCGATCCGCCCGGCTGCTGCCGCCATACTGCCTCTACACCCTCAGGTGTCACCAAGGCGGGCTCCACTCCGGCCACATCGGCAATAGAGAACAGCAGCCGCCTGATGGCGTCCGCATCCGGCCGCGTGCCCACATAGACGGCGAGACCCTGACCAAAACTGTGCGCCGTCACAGCCGCCCGACCGGCGTAAAAGTCGGCACCAAACTCGGCCAGCGGCTGCGCCCCCTCCAGCACAATGACATCCGCCCACAGATCGCCGGAGAACGTCTCGGGCAGCACGTCCCGTAGGCCCCCTGCGTCTATGGCCCCGGATGTCTCTGCACCAAGCCCGCCGGTTCCGGGAACGGGCAAAGCTGTACCGGTGTACCGGCAGGGAACCTGTTGACGCGGGAGGAACGGATCGAACTCTTCCACGTACATGCCCAGCACCTTCCTGAGCGGCGCCGGGTATCCGCCCAGGTGCACACGCTCGTTTTCGTCGACGATGCCCGAGAAGAATGTCGTCAAGAACACTCCGCCCCGGCGCACATAGTCGGCGATGCCGCTGGCCGCGCGCTCGGTCAGCAGGTACAGGTGCGGCGCCAACACCAGTTTGTATTTGGACAGGTCCGCCTCCGGGGGGACAAAGTCGACGGCGACGTTCTGCTCGAATAAAGGCCGGTACCAGCGCAGCAGTTCATCCAGGTAGCGGATGTCCTGGCTCGGCTTTGAACCCAGCTCCAACGCCCACCAGTTGGCCCAGTCGAACAGGATGGCCACCTGCGCCCGGACGCGGCTGCCTACAACCTCGGCAAGCCCTGGCAGCTCCTGCCCCAGCTGTACAACCTCGCGAAACACACGGGTGTTGCTGCCTGCGTGCGGCAGCATGGCGCCATGGAACTTTTCGGCTCCGGCGCGGGAAGCGCGCCACTGGAAGAACAGGATGCCGTCGCCGCCTCGCGCTATCGTCTGGTAGCTCCACAGCCGCGTCACACCCGGGCGCTTAAGGGGATTCTGCGGTCGCCAGTTGACCTGGCTGGCCGTCTGTTCCATCAAGAGGAACGGCTGCCCCTGCTTCAGGCTGCGCATCAGGTCGTGCGACATCGCGGCCAGCACAGGGATGCCGGCGGTCGGCTCGGGATAGCTGTCCCAGGTCACCAGGTCCATGTGCTGGGCCAACTTGAAGTAGTCAATCGGTTTGAAGAAGCCCATCAGGTTGGTCATCACCGGGACGTGGGGCGTGACCTGCTTCAGAACGTCGCTCTCTGCCACGTATAACTCAATCAGGCTGTCCGACATGAAGCGCGCGTAGTCCAGCTGCTGCGCCGGGTTGGCGTACGTCGGCGTCTTGCGCGGGAGCGGAATTTCACTCCAGTCATAGTAGGTTTGACTCCAAAACGCGGTGCCCCAGCGGTCGTTCAGCTCCTCCAGGCTCCCGTAGCGCGCCTTCAACCAGCCGCGAAAGGCGGCCTCGCAGCGCGGACAAAAGCAGCGCGACACGTGGCAGCCGTACTCGTTGTTGACGTGCCACATCGCCAGCGCGGGATGGTCTTTGTAGTGCTCTGCCAGCGCGCGCACCAACCGCCGACTGTATTCCCCATATTCCGGACTGTTGGGGCAATAGTGCTGACGCGATCCGTGCGAGTAGCGCACCCCGTTTTCATCCACCGGCAACACTTCGGGATGGCGCACCACCAGCCACGCCGGCGGCGACGCCGTGGCCGTCGCCAGATTGACCGCGATGCCGTTCTGCCACAGCAAGTTCACCACTTCGTCCAACCAGGAAAAATCGAACTGCCCAGGCGACGGCTCCAGCTTGGCCCAGGCGAAAATCGCCAGACTCACCATGTTGACACCCGCTTCGCGCATCAGCCTGACGTCTTCCTGCCACACCTCCTTTGGCCACTGCTCAGGGTTGTAGTCGCCTCCGTAAAAGATGTGTCGGGTGTTTTGTGCAAATGGCAAAGTTCTCCCCATCCTTCCGCCTGTGGTTTCGTGACCACATTCGACCTACGACACCTGAAAACGGTTACTCCGCATGAGTCCATGTTATTTCGATGGCCATTCGCTTGTCAAACGAAACGGATGAAAATACGGAGGAGGCCGACTCCGCAGGCCGCCGGCCTAGGGCGCAGGGCTTGCCGGGGCTTTCACGGATTCGCGCAACACCAGGGTAGTCGAAACCTCCACCGCGCGCGGCGCGGCGGCGTCCCCATGGATTTGCGCCAGCATCTGCTCCATGAGGACATTCCCAATTTGGCGCTTGGGGATGCGAATGGTGGAGAGGGTTGGTGTGACCAAACTGGCGATCTCCAAATCATCCACTCCGGTCAGGGACACGTCGTCGGGGACCTTCAGGCCGTGTTCGACCAATGCGCGCATGGCCCCCACTGCAATCAGGTCGTTGGTCGCGCAGATGGCGGTGAAGGAGCACCCTCGGTCCAACAGGTCGCACACCGTCTGGTAACCGCAGGTGAGGGTATCCTGGTAATCGGGAAAGAGCCGGGTCAAGGACTCGTCCAATGGGATGCCGTTGCTCTCCAGCGCGTCTCGATATCCCAGGTAGCGTGGGTTTTGAGTCGGCCTGGAGAACTGGTAGCCCATGAAGACAATTCGCCTGTGCCCGAGCGAGATCAGGTGCTCCGTGCACTCCCGCATCGCCCGGCGCAGGTCCACATAGACGTGCGGCAAGTCGGGGTGGCGCTCACGGTCGCAGTACAGACTGACCGGGAGCCGCCCAGCCAGTTCGGATAATGCCACAATCTTTTCCATTTCGTACGGAGCCAGCAAGATCATCCCATCGTAAAACCCGGACAGGACGACATCCAAGTACTCACGCTTCTCGTACGTCAGACTGTATAGAGAAAAGGTGTAATCGTGGGCCAGCGCCGTCTCCTCGATGCCGGCGACGATCTCCAGATAAAAGGAGTTGCTGATGGAGGGCGTGATGCAGGCCACCTGCCGGGACTGCTGCATCCTCAGACTGCGCGCCAGCCGATTGGGAACATAGTTCAATTCCTCAATGGCCCGGTGCACCCGCTTACGCACGTCATCGGCCACATACCCGTTATCGTTGAGAACGCGCGATACGGTGGATGGAGAAACCCCGGCCAGCCGGGCAACGTCTCGACGTGTGGCCATACCTTCACCCCCTGCCGTGGGCACCGCAATCCCTCAGCCGCGGCGCAATCGGACCACGGTCTCAGCCTGATAAAACACCTTGGAGTATGGCGGGACGCTCTCGGTCACCCAGGCACTGCTGCCGATGACCGAATGGTGCCCGATGACGGTGTCACCGCCGAGCACGGTGGCGTTGGCATACAGCACAACGCCGTCTTCAATCGTCGGGTGGCGCTTCGTCCGCCGCACCATCAGGCCCGCCTCGTCGCGCGGCAGGTGCAGTGCACCAATCGTGACTCCTTGGTAGATCTTGACGTGGTCTCCGACCACCGCCGTCTCGCCGATGACAATCCCGGTGGCGTGGTCAATCATGATGCCACGACCGATGGTGGCCCCTGGGTGGATGTCCACTCCGGTCAGGCGGTGGCCGTATTCGGTCATCATGCGCGGCAGCAACGGCACGTCCAGGTGATATAGGGCATTGGCGACCCGATAGATGAGCAGCGCCTGCAGACCTGGGTAGGTCAGGATGATCTCGTCGTAACCGGTTGCAGCCGGATCGTTGTTATAGGTCTCCAACACATCGTCGTAGAGCATGGCCTGCAGGTCGGGCAGCCTAGCAATCAAGAGATCCGCCTTCGCGTCGGCTTCCGCCCGCGACTCGGGTGTGGCATCTTGGTCGTAGCAGCGTCGGAACAGGGCTCGATGGATTTGTCGAGCCAGGGTCACGTGCAGGTCATCGACGACATCGCCGAGGCTGCGGCCGCTCTCGGGAGGAAAATAGTTGCACGCCATCAACTGCCTGACCAGTTGGACAATCTGCCGAATCCCATCCGGCTCGGGATGGCAGGCGCGACCTTCAAACCATTGGCAGCATTGCCTTTTCATCTGTTGGGCGATGTCGTGTCGCGAACTCACCGGAAAACCTCCTCATGGCGCAAGATCAGGACCAGACCTGAAGTGATAAAACACAGACGCGGATTGACAGATAGGTGCCACCGCGTTACATTGCGTATGCAAAACGATTTTCGATAAACCCGCGAGAGTGAGAGATAATGAATCAAGAACGGTTGCGGCAACTGCTGCACGAACAAAACTTTCGCCTGACGCGCGAACGGCAATCCCTGCTGGAACTGTTCGTGCAGTCCGAGCGCATGTTGACCCCGGCGCAACTGCACGAGTGGGCGCAGGAACACGGCGCGCGCGTCGGATTAACCACAGTATACCGACTCTTGGAGGTCCTGACAAAGGTCGGCGCGGCAATGCCGTTTTTGGTGGACGGCAACGTCTACTACGCGTTTTGCAGTGACGGCCACCATCACCATTTCGTGTGCCTCTCCTGCCACCGTGTGCATGAGATCCGCGAGTGCCCGTCCTTCCTGCACGTGCCGCGGGAGTTTCAGGTCGAATCTCACCGCGCCGACCTGTTTGGCACCTGCCCCCATTGCCAGTCGACCACGCCGGACGCGGCCGGAACGGGCGTGGCGCCATAACCCCCTGGCTCCACAGAATGTGTCCGCCAGGAGGTTGGGGATACGGCGATTGGATGATGAGTTTCAATTTTGGCCCTGGGGGACCGGCGGCGAGCCGGGGCGGGCTCTGGCGATGCCTCAGCCGGCCCCGGTGCAGGTCAGGTAGAGAAGGACCAAGTTTAAGCCAATCACCACGACCGCGATGGCTCCCGACAGTGCGGTCAACCAACGCGGATTGGTCAGTCGCCCCATCACGTCCCGCCGCCTCGTGAAGCCAATCAAGGAGACGAGCGGCGCCGGCAGCGCGAAGCTGAGCACCACTTGACTGATGACCAGCGCTCGCATCGGATTGGTGCCCCACCCGATAATGGCCAGTGTCGGCAGCATCGTCACCAACCGCCGCACCCAGACAGGGATGGTAAATCCGACGAAGCCCTGCATGATCACCTGCCCGGCCATGGTCCCGACGACGGAACTGGAGAGACCGGAAGCAAGCAACGAAGCCAAAAACACGCCGGCAGCAGCAGGCCCCAACAACGGCGTCAGGGTGTGGAACGCCTGGCTGATGTCCAGCGTCCCTCCCACACGGCCGTGAAACGCCCGGGCGGCGGTGTACATCATGGCCAGGTTGACCATCCCGGCCAGCGACATGGCGATAACCACATCCATGCGCTCAAACCGCTGAATGCGCACCGCCTCGCTCGTGGTCCGCGGCACGATGCGGTTTTGGGTCAGCCCAGAGTGCAAGTACACGGCATGCGGCATCACCGTGGCGCCGATGATGCCAGCGGCCAAGAGCACGCTGTCGGAATTGCCGAGCCACGGCGTCACCGCGTGCCGCGCAATCTGCCCCCAATCCGGGGCGGAGAACACGGTTTCCAGCACATAGCACAGCGCGATGGCGCCGAGCAGTGCGCCCACAAACACCTCCAGCGGCCGAAAACCAAACCGCTCCAAGGTCAGCACCCCATAGGTGATAATCCCGGTCAACACCGCAGCGGGGAAAAGCGGAATGCCAAACAGCAGATTGAGCGCCAGGCTCGCCCCCAGAAACTCCGCCACATCGGTCGCCATGGCCGCGATTTCCGCCACAACCCACAGCGTCCACGTGAGCGGACGCGGGTAATAGGCCCGGCACAACTCCGGCAGGCTGTGGCCGGTGGCGATGCCGAGCTTCGCAGAGAGCGTCTGAATCACCATCGCCATCAGGTTGGCCAACACCACCACCCATAGCATCCGGTATCCGTAGGCCGCCCCCGCCTGCAGGTTGGTCGCGTAGTTACCTGGGTCCACGTAGGCCACCGCTGCAATCAGGGCCGGGCCCAGAAACGGCAGGAGACGCCGCATCCCGTGCCCGCCAGTCAGGGCCCCGCGCGCCGAGCGCACCGTGCGTTCGGAGACCGAGCCAGGCCGATACGCGGCCCGACGGTCCTTACGGGGCCTGGGTGATCCCTGTGTATTCCTGGAAACCACATAGTCGCTCACGGTATCGGTCTCCTTTTTCGCTTCAAGACACAAAGTTTCACCAAGGACAATATTTTTCCCTAAGGAAACTTTCTGAGGCCATTATATGACAAATGCGGCTGGATGTGAACCCCCGCGCCGGTTGCGACATAGGCGCGGCCACAGTCTTCGACGCAGGCTGACAAAAAATCGCTTGTCAGGCGCACCGGGCTGGCGTATCATACCGGACAGACAGTCCCTGCACGCCCTGGCACATTCGCAGGATAAGGAGAGCCATATGAATCCGTTTGACGACGAGGTCTTTCACGCGATCAACCAGTATGCCGGCCATACGCCCGGCCTCGACCAGTTTATGTATTTCATCGCCCAGTATTCGTTGGAACTGTACGCCCTCCTGTTCATCATCGCCTGGTTCGCCCTGCCGCGGCGCGAAGAAGCCAGGCGGCACGCTTTGGTCGTCTCCGTGGCCGGCGGCGTGATTGCGCTCATCATCAACCTGATCATCGGAACCATTTGGTACCGGCCCCGTCCATTCGTCGCGATGCCGCACCAGGTCAACCACATTGCGCCGCACGCGGATGACGCCTCGTTCCCCAGCGACCACACCTCCGGCGCGTTCGGGTTCACCAGCGGATCGTTCGGCAAAGCGTCCCGTTGGGTAAGCTGGACGTTTTTGATTCTGGCCATTCTCGTGATGATTGCCCGTGTCTACGTCGGTGACCACTGGCCGACCGACGTGTTGGCCAGCGTCGTCGTCGGTACGGTGTCCGGCCGCGTCGCCTGGCTGTTTGACCGGCCGCTGGCCGTGGTCAGCCGCCTGCTCATGCGCATCTTCCGGCAGGGGCGGTTTTCCCGATCCGGCCGTTCTCTTCACTACTCCAACCGTTACTGATGCCCATCTGCGGAGCGCGCCCATAGGGCGCGCTTTGTTTTGCCCAGTGTCTGGTAAACCGCTCCCGGCGCCAGGCTATAATGAAGGGGTGACCTGGAAAGGGGGCAATGGAAACGTGAGCCACACATTCGCTGCTTACCTGGCGTCCCATCGCGAGCAGCACCTGGAACAGTTGAAGCAATTCCTGCGTTTTCCGAGCATCAGCACGCAACCGGAGTACGCTCAGGATGTCCGCGCCTGCGCGGAGTATCTGGCGCAGGCCATGCGCGAGATTGGCCTCGACGGCATCGCCGTGATGGAGACGCCCGGCCACCCGGTGGTTTATGGAG
Organism: Alicyclobacillus shizuokensis NBRC 103103; assembly: GCF_001552255.1. GTDB lineage: Bacteria > Bacillota > Bacilli > Alicyclobacillales > Alicyclobacillaceae > Alicyclobacillus_G > Alicyclobacillus_G shizuokensis. Next base: position 88,784 of record NZ_BCQV01000004.1, on the reverse strand, counting down.
AGCGCCTGGCGGCGCCCGGCAAGCCGACGGTCCTGATCTACGGACACTACGACGTGCAGCCGGTCGATCCGCTCGAGCTCTGGCAGACACCGCCGTTTGAACCGACCGTGCGCGACGGGCGGCTGTATGCGCGCGGATCGAGCGACGACAAGGGACAGGTGTTCATGCACCTGAAGACGCTCGAGGCGTTGCTGGCAACCGAGGGAGAGCTGCCGGTCAATGTCAAACTGCTGATAGAGGGCGAGGAGGAGATTGGCAGCCGGCACCTGGAAGGGTTTGTGGAGCAGCACCGAGACCTGCTGCAGGCGGATGTCGTCGTCATTTCCGACACGACCATGCTAGCGCCCGACCAGCCGTCGGTCTGTTACGGCCTGCGCGGCCTGGCGGCGCTGCAGATTGATGTGCGCGGGGCGAAGGGCGACCTGCACTCCGGGCTGTACGGAGGAGCCGTGCAGAACCCGATTCGGGCGCTGGTGCACATCCTGGACTCGATGCACGACGATTCCGGCCGAATCACGGTGGACGGGTTTTATGACGGTGTGCAGCCCCTGAGCGAAGAAGAACGCCGGTCGATAACGGCGCTGCCGTTTGACGACGCTCAACTGGCCGCCGAATTGGAGGTGCCTGCCCTCTACGGCGAAGCCGGGTACACGACCCTGGAACGGCTGTGGGTACGGCCGACCCTGGAGTTCAACGGCATCTATGGCGGTTATCAGGGGTCAGGCACCAAGACGGTCATCCCCAACGAGGCGCACGCCAAGGTCACCTGCCGCCTGGTCCCCGACCAGGACCCGGAGCGGGTGTTCGAGGCGATTGAAGCGCACGTGCGCCGCCACGCACCGCCAGGGGTGACAGCTAGCGTACAGCGGTTTGACGCCGGCCGCGCCTATGTAGCCCCGTTTGACCATCCGGCCATCCAGCAGGCTGCACGCGCCTATGAGAAGGCCTACGGTAAGCCGGCCGCGTTCACGCGCATGGGCGGATCCATAGGAGTCGTGGACACGTTCGCGCGCCTGCTGGGAGCCCCGATTGTCATGATGGGGTTTGCCTCCAGCGATGAAAACTTCCACGCGCCGAACGAGTTCTTCCGCTTGGCGAACCTGGAAAAAGGGTTGGAGACCCTGTGCTGGTACTGGCTAGGTCTGGAGGACGCGCTGCGCGGAAAGTAGGCTCCAGCCAAATCGAGGATTTACCGGTTTGGCCAAAGGTGTGCAAAGGGTATGCGAAAGGGACCCTCTGGGGAGACGGCCCAGGGGGTCCCTTGGTTTTCTGGCGGCCCGGTGCGGGCCTATATCCCTGCGTCAGCGGTCGAACTGGCGCGCGATTTCCTCTTCGACGTACGGGTTGAGAATCCGCAGGTGGGTACCCTTCATGCCGAGAGAGCGGCTCTCCAGTGTGCCGGCGCTCTCCAGCTTGCGAATGCTGTTGACGATGACGGAACGAGTGACACCGTGCTCGTCGGCAATCTGGCTGCTGACCACGATGCCGTCCGGTGACTCCTTGACCGCGTCGATAAGGTACTTGGCAGCCTGCAGTTCCGAGAAGCTGAGGGAGTCCACCGCCAAACGCGCGAGCGAGCGCTGGCGACCCTCTTCTTCCTTGTGCTGCTGACGGGAGTGCACAACCTCCAACGCCACAACCGTCGCGCTGTACTCAATGAGAATCATGTCGTCATCGTCAAACGGGCGCTCCGAACGCGCGAACACAAGCGTGCCTTGACGTTCCCGCGCGCCGATGACCGGCGCCACCGCGATGTACTTCGACTGGAACGAGGCGTTTTCCTCCTCCGTCGAGAACACGTAAAACGGTTCTTTGTTCTGCAGGTTGGGCGTGGCCGTCTCCACGCGCAGCAGATGCTTGTTGAACTCCTCCGGGAAGCGGCCGTCTTCTGTCATGATTTTCAGCCACTCTTCGGTGAGCGCCTCGTCAATCACGCCGTAGCCGAGAATCTTGCCCTTGCGGCCGACGATGTATACATTGCAGGACATCACGCGGCTAAGAAATTCGGCGACGTCGCTGAAATTCACCTGGTCACTGGATGACCGCAACAATTGGCCAAGTTCCTGAACCTTCTCCAACAGTTTCAACGCTCATTCTCCTAACAATCCGAAGTATTTGTTCCGCCTTCCGAACCGACAGACCAAGCCGCCCGCCCTCACTGTCCACAGCATGTCCAACTTTCGGTCCGGTAATGCTGCCCGGGAGGCGGAACCAGCCCCGAACAGCACCATGCATTACTGTACCACGTAACATTCAGATTTGTCCCGGGCCGTGGCACGATTTTAGCCCGGATTCGACAAATGTTCACATTTCGTCTACATCCGTGTCATATTTTGTCGACCAGGCATAGGGTTGTCCGCTCCGCACATACACATCCAGTGTCCATCTGTGCGCCGGGAGGGGATGTGACGTGACAGATACGCTCCGCTTCTTCTTGCTCATCCTGTGCGCGTCGTTTGTGTTCAGCACACTGCTCGGCCGCCTGCCGTGGCTGCGCATTCCGGCGGCGCTGGGGTACCTCGGCTTTGGGATGCTGTTGGCGGGCCACCTGGTCCGTGTCGGCCCGGAGGAGGCTGCGTGGATACAACAACTGGGTGAGCTCGGGATGCTGTTTTTAATGTACCTGTCCGGCCTGGAAGTGGACATGACCTTGCTCAAACCGCACCTGTGGAAGGGGCAGCCGACGAATCCGCTGTTTCTGGCCATCTCCCTCTTCTGCACGTCGCTCGTCGTCAGCCTCGGGGCGGCCTTGGCCCTGACCCGATTGACGTTTCCCGGCGCTCACCCGTGGATGTTGACCCTGCTCTTGGCGACCACGTCCATGGGCATCATCCTGCCGGTGCTGGAGGAGTCAAGGCAACTCTTGGCCCTCTACGGTCAGACCCTGCTGCTGTGCGCCCTGATTGCGGACGTGGCCACGATGTTCTTGCTCTCGCTGTTCGTCAGCGTTCACTCCTCCGGTCAGCTGGACGACTTTTTGCTCACGCTCTCCGTCTTCCCGTTGGCGTTTATTCTCTACCGGGCTCTTGCCTGGGGGCAGCGGGTGCCAGCGCTGCGCCGACTGGCCGGCGACGCCCAGGCGCGCATGCGGGCGGTGGTGGCACTGCTGGCCGGCTTTTGCGCGGTCGCCGAATTCACCGGTTCAGAACCGATTCTGGGCAGCTTCCTCGTCGGCATGCTGGTCTCCGCGCTGCCGTTTGCCCACAAGCAGCGCATCAAGGAGTACAGCCACGGCATCGGCTACGGCTTGCTCATCCCCGTATTCTTTCTGTCGGTCGGCCTACAGTTTGACTTCGTCCGCTTTTATCAGTCGGCTTCTTGGACAGGAGTGCTGGCGCTGCTGGCCGCCGCGTTTGTGGTCAAGCTGGCGCCGGCCTGGCAACTGCGCCGCAGCTTCGGCCGGCGGGCGGCCGCAGCGGGTGGATTTTTGCTCTCCGCCCGCCTGAGCCTGATTATCGCCGCGGCCGAAATTGGGGTGAAACTGGGGCTTCTGCCCGAGGTCGTGGGGCAATCGGTCATCCTCGTCGCGGTCATCACTTGTATCGTGTCGCCGGTGGCGTTTTTGAGCCTCCTGGGATAAATCCACGCCAGCGTTCCAGGGGGCGCTGCCGCGTCACCCGCCGGCTTCCTTGAGACGCCCGAGCACCAGCGTATATCCATCCGATCCGTAGTTCAAACAGCGCTTCACACGGCTGATAGTGGCCGTGCTGGCGCCCGTCTCCGTTTCGATCTGGTGGTACGTTTGACCAGCCTGGAGCATGCGCGCCACTTCCAGGCGCTGCGCCAACGACCTGATCTCGCCAATGGTGCACAGGTCGTCGAAAAATCGGTAGCACTCCTCGACCGACTGCAGGGTCAGGACCGCTTCAAACAGACGGGTCACCATCGGATCGCGAATCCTATCGATGGGCATGCACTTTCACCCTTTACAGTGTTGAATCCATTTCCCGTCTATGGTAGCACACGCTGCCGGCACCGCCCAGCCCCCAGGGAAACGCCGCATCCCGCGGGCGCGCCAGCGGGCCGCCCGGCAACCGGCGCGGCCCGCCCGCACAACTTATCGCAGTTCGAGCATCAGTTCCTCAGGGTGTTCAATCAACCGCTTCAGATGGTTCAGGAAACGCACCGACATGGCCCCGTCAATGACGCGGTGGTCGAAGGACAGGGTGACGGTCATCACCTGACGAATCCGGATCTCGTCCTCGATAACCACCGGTTTCTTTTGAATCTGGTGGATGCCGAGGATGCCCACCTCTGGATAATTGAGAATCGGCGTGGCAAACAGGCCGCCAATCGGCCCCATGTTGGTGATGGTGAACGTGCTCCCGCGCAGGTCCTGCGGCGTCAGGGTCCGGTTCCTCGCACCGGTGGAGAGACGGTAGATCTCCTCGCCGATCTCGCGCAACGTCAATTGGTCGGCGTCCCGGACCACCGGGACAAACAAACCGTCGGGCGTGTCGACGGCGATGCCGATGTGGTACTCAGGCAGCAGCAAAATCTCCTCCGCCTCTTCGTCGAGTCTCGCGTTGAAGTACGGGAAGGCGCGCAGCGCAGACACCACCGCCTTGACGATAAACGGAAGGTAACTGATGCGCCGGCCCTCCGACTCCAGGCGCTCGTTCCAACGCTGCCGCAGCGCCACCAGCGCAGTGGCGTCGCATTCGTCAAAGGCCGTCACGTGCGGGGCCGTGAAGACGGATCGCTTGACGTGTTCAGCCGTGGCCCGGCGGATGCCACGGAACGGCACCCGCGTCGGCGTCCGCGCATCACCAGTGGCGGCGCGGGAAGCGGCACCGAGGGGCCGCCGCACCGCATCGTCCCCCTCGCCTGCGGGGGAAGAATCCGCGCGAGCGGGCCGGGAAGGGCTGTAAGGCCCGTCTTCCACCGCAAACCCGTGTCGCGCGGACCGCGGGACCGGCGTGGGATAGCCGCCCTGACGCAAGTCGCGCTCGCCGCGAACCGGTCGCTGGGCGAGCGACCAGAGCAAAGATGTCCCATGTTCACTCATGCTCTTGGCCGGGCCGGAGGTAGTCGGCGCTGTACGCTCCTGGAGATACCGCTCGACATCCGACTTGAGGATGCGCCCGCCCGGGCCGGTGCCTTTTACGTCCCACAGGGAGACCCCGTGCTGGCGTGCAAAGTGGCGGACACCGGGCGTCGCCTTGGGACGCCGGGCACCCGCCTCCGGGCCGCCCGCTGAGCCACCCGCCGTGTCGGCGCGGCCTGCGGCCGCGGAGTCCAGATTGTGTCCGGCGGCGTGGCCCTGCCGCCGCTGCGACGGGGTGGTCTCGACCGTCCGCACACCGTCGTCGACCGCCCTGTGCTCGCGCTGCCGGCCTTTGTCCGCTCCGGCCGCATCGGCAGGCGCCGGGCCGGACAAACCGCCTCGCGCCGCAGCCAACGGGGACGGATCTGGGGCGCGGACGACGACCGGATCGCCAATCACACTCTCCGGCTCAATCTCGACCAGCACGTCGCCGACGTGGGCGATGCTGCCAGTGGGTGCGTGGATGTGCGTGATCACCCCGGATGCGGGCGCCGGCAACTCGACAATCGCTTTGTCCGTCTGCACCTCTACCATCGGGTCAAACTCCTCCACGCGGTCTCCCTCGTGCACCAGCCAGCGCACAATCTCCGCCTCGTGGATGCCTTCCCCCACGTCGGGCAAGCGAAACTCGACCGCCATGCGTCAACCCCCTTTCAAAACGTCATGACCTTGTGAATGCCTTCAACGATACGCCCGGCGTCCGGCGCGTACCAGTCCTCCAATTGAAACAACGGGGCTGGCACGTCGTAGCTGGCCACCCGCGCCACCGGCGCTTCCAGGTCGAGGATGCACTCTTCGCCGATGCGCGCCGCCAACTCCGCTCCAAGCCCCAAGTGGCCAAACGCTTCGTGGGCGATGACGGCCCGGCCGGTGCGGATGACCGAGGCAAACACCGTCTCCTCGTCCCACGGCGAAAGAGTGCGCAGATCAATGACTTCGACGCTCCATCCATGCTCCTGCTCCGCCTGCTCCGCCGCCTTGAGGGCGTCGCGCATGGTGCTTCCCCAGCTGATGAGCGTCACGTCGTGGCCAGCTCGGACGACTTCGGCCCGGCCGAGGGGAACGGTGTAGTAGTCGTCCGGCACCTCCTCCCGGTAAGCGCGGTAGAGGCGCATCGGCTCGAGGAAGATAACCGGGTCTTCCGACTCAATGGCCGACAGCAGCAACCCCTTGCCATCGTACGGCCGCGAGGGGCTGACCACCACCAACCCGGGGGTGTGCGCAAAAAACGTCTCGGTACTGTCCGAATGCAGCTCCGGCGCCCGGTTGCGGCCCCCGTACGGCACGCGCACCACCAGCGGCGCCGTGTAGCGGCCACGCGAGCGCATGCGGATGCGGGCGATGTGTGAGACCACCTGCTCAAATCCCGGGTAGATGAAGGCCATGAACTGAATCTCCGGCACCGGCCGCATGCCGTTGGCGGCCAGGCCCAGCGAGGTGCCCAAAATCCCCGACTCCGCCAGCGGCGTGTCGACCACTCGGTCCTCGCCGAATTCCTCGAGGAGCCCTTCGGTGGCACGAAAGACTCCCCCGTTCTTGCCGATGTCCTCGCCCAGCAACATGACCCGCTCGTCGCGCCGCATGGCTTCACGCAGGCCCGCGTTGATAGCCTGTATCAGAGTCAGTTCCCGGCCGCTCATCGCTCCGCCCCCTCTCGTTGCGCCAACCGCGCCCGCAGCTCATCGCGCTGGCGCACCAACCGCGGAGGAAGTTCGGCATAGACGTGGTCAAACAGGTCGTCCGGGTTCGGAGGCGGTGCCGCCTCCATGGCTCGGATGGCCGCCACAATACCCTCGTTCACCCGCCGCTCCAACGCCTGCTGCCGCTCTTCGTCCCATAGGCCCCAGCCTTCCAGGCGGCGGCGGTGGCGGAGCAGCGGATCGCGCTCGCGCCAGGCCTCGGCCTCCTCTTTCGGGCGGTACTTGGACGGGTCGTCCGAGGTTGTATGCGGTCCATAGCGATAGGTCAGCGCCTCAATCAACGTCGCGCCGCCGCCCTGCCGGGCCTCTGCCAGCGCCTCCCGCACCGCCTGGTAGACGGCGATGGCGTCACTGCCGTCCACCCGCTTGCCGACGAGACCGTATGCCTGAGCCTTTTGCGCAATCGTCTCGCTCGCCGTCTGGCGGGCATATGGCACGCTGATGGCATATTGGTTGTTTTCGCAGAAAAAGATGATCGGCAATCGAAACACCCCGGCGAAGTTGAGCGCCTCGTGGAAGTCGCCTTCCGAACTGGCGCCGTCTCCGAAGAACGCCAACGCCACCTCGTCCAACCCGCGCAGGCGGGCCGCCCAGGCCACCCCCGCTGCGTGCGGGAGCTGTGTGGCAATCGGCACGGCAATCGGGAACACCTTCACCCCCTCCGGGATGTACAGTCCCTCGGCCCGGCCGTTCCAATACAGGAGCAGCCGTTCCATCGGCACCCCGCGTACGAGCATCGCCCCGGTGTCCCGGTAGGTGGGGAACACCCAGTCCTGCTGGCGCAGCGCCAAAGCGCTGGCCACCTGGCACGCCTCGTGGCCTTCCACCGGCGGATAGGTGCCGATGCGCCCGCTGCGCTGGAGCGCCACCAGGCGGCGGTCAAACTGACGTACCCACACCATTTGCTCGTACATGTGCACCAAGAGGGCGTCGTCCATCCCGCTTGGCTTCGGCTCGTCGGCAGCTGGGGCCGGATGAATCACGTACGACACGTCCATCATCCCTTCTCGAGGTTGTCCGAGGCAGGGGTATCCCCCTCGGGCGCTTGCGTCGGCGTCAGGAGTAGATGGTCTTGGGGCCGTGGACCTTGCCCAGCCCCTGAACCGCAAACGTGCGGCCGCTCAGTCCCGTGCTTCCTCAGAATTCCACGCCGTGGCGCGAATTCCCTGCATCACGCCAAACAAGGTCGGCAGTGACGAAGCGACTGATGCCGAGAGCAGATCACCTGCTAGTGACCGTACGGTTGAATTTCCGCAAAAATGCCCACGTTCTACTCTCCTCCATAGGCGGGCGGTCAAACCCGGTGAGTCCGCACCCGTACCCACCGGTCCGCCCGCGTACACCCACTCCTGGGACCGATGGCACATGTTGATATGATGAACAAGCCGACGCCAATTCGCAAGGTAACAAGCGGTCGCTCGCCGTTCTCTCGCCCGCTGCCCGCGCGCCAAGGGAGATTTAGCGCGCCCAGGTTCTTCCACACTGCATACAGGCCAGCAACTGGGCGGCGAATGCCTCGTTCAGTTTCACCACGTCCAGGTCGTCCGGGGAGATTCGCGCCCTGGCCAACGCCTTTTTGTGTCGGGCACCGGGCCCAGGCCCATGTGGGCCGGATTCACCCCGGCCACCGCCGAGGCGCGAGCCGCCTGAACATCAGGCTGACGCGCGGAGGCGACGCTCCCTACCCGTCGGATTATTGCAAGCGCTTTCAGAGCAGGTAGCAAGCCCCTCCCCGGACCTACCTTCCAACGCCGATACGTCAAGGCCCGCCTTCTCGGTTGTCCGCGGTCCCAGCCTGTGCAAGACCGACCGCGAGGCAGCCGGCAAGCTGCCCCGCCTCGTTCACGTTGACCCCTACCCCGGACGGTCTCCGGTCCTCTCTGTCTGTTGGCCGCACAACCGCCGATTCCAGGCGGATTTTCCGGCCCCGCTCACGATACATTCGACAGCCCCGACGCAAATTCCTCTCCGGCCGCCCTCGCACCAGCCTACGGGCGCCGTCTAGCGGCCGCGGTACTGCGGCCGGCGCTTTTCCAGGAACGCGCTCACCCCTTCGCGGAAATCCTCACTGCGCCCCGCCGCGTCCTGCAGCTGCGCTTCGACCTCCAGCGCGTCCGCCAGGCTGGCGGTGGCGTTGGCGAACAGGGCTTGCTTGGTCAGCCGGTACGCGAACGTCGGCCCCTGCGCCAACTGACGGGCGAACGCCAACGTCTCCTGCAGCAGTTGATCCGGTTCGTACACGTGATTCACAATCCCCAGCGCCCGCGCCGTCTCTGCGGACAGTACGTCGCCCGTCCAGGCCAATTCGAGCGCCTTGCCGACGCCGACCAAGCGTGGCAGGAAGTAGCTGGCACCGGAATCGGGCACGAGGCCAATCTTGTTGAAGGCCAGGGTGAACTTCGCGTTGACCGCCGCGAAGCGCAGATCACAGGCGAGGGCCAAGGAAAACCCGGCGCCGGCGGCGGCCCCGCTGACGGCGGCGATGGTCGGCACCGACAGCCCGTGCAGGCGCGCAATCAGCAGGTTGTATCGCTCGCGCACGGTATCGCCAAGCGACGCACCGGGCTCCACCGACTGCCCTTCCGACAGGTCCTGTCCGCTGCAAAAGCCGCGCCCCTCTCCGGTCAGGACAAGGGCCCGCACCGAGGCGTCGGCATCCACCCGCTTGAAGGCGTCGTATAATTCTTTCCCCATCTGCTGATTGACGGCGTTCATCACCTGCGGGCGGTTGAGCGTCACCAGCGCCACACCGTCCTCCACCTGGTAGCGGATCGTTTCGTACACTCACAGCACCTCGCTCTCCACATCGGCAAAATAGAACTGCACAAAATCGCCCGCAAACGCTTGCAAAGGCCTCCACGTCCGCGGGACGGCGCTACAGTGCAATCATCTTCACCATATCCCTCCCTGGGCCGCCTTCGGAGCACCGCCCGCGCCGCAGACGCTCACGCGCGCCGGTCCCCGGCCAGGCGCGCCAGCCTGCGCCCGTCCGCGCTCGGCTCCGCCGGCCAGCAGTCCGGGTACCGCTCGCACAGGAGCGTGCGCGGCACAATCCGCTGCTCCACCGTCCCGTCGCCGAGGAGGGTTTCTCCGTGCCACACGCGAACGGCACACACCACCTTGCCTCCGACCGCCTCCGTGCACACCGCCTCCGCCCGGATGGCGGCGCCCACTGGAGCCGGCCGCAGGTGACGCACGGCAACGCCCGCGCCGATGCCCTCCTCCTCCGGTTCCAGGTACGGCAGGATGACCCGGCGGGCGGCCCATTCCATGTGATAGACCATGGCGGCGGTGCCGTACACCTCGTGAATCACGTGCGGACCAAAGCGGGCGCGCATGTCGCCCGCAACCACGTCCTCCACCACGGCCCGCACCCCCACGCCGAACCCTCGCTTCACCGCTGACTCTCCTCCCAACACCGCGTTGTCGATTGCAAACCCACGGCCGCAAACCACGCGTCAGCCGCGGAGCCGCCGTTCATCAATGACGCGCACCGCCTTGCCTTCGCTGCGCGGCAATTCACCCGGCTGATGGATGGTGACCGCCGCCGTCAGCCCGGTGCGCTGGCGCAGCCGCCCGACAATCCGACCGGCCAAGGCGGCCAGGCGCTCCTCGCCGTCTAAGATGACGGGCGCCGTCTGCGGCCGCAGTTCCACGTGCACCTCCATGACATCGAGCGCTCCGTCGCGGCGCAGGACAATCTGGTAGTGCGGCGCCAGTTCCTCGACCTCCATCAGCTCCGCCTCCACCTCCTGCGGGAAGACGTTGACCCCGCGAATGATGAGCATGTCGTCGACGCGGCCCTTGATGCGCGTCATGCGCCGGTGGGTGCGGCCGCAGCTGCAAGGTTCCGCGATGATGGACGCCAGGTCGCCGGTGCGGTAGCGAACAATCGGGAAAGCTTCTTTGCTGAGCGAGGTGAACGTCAGCTCGCCCAACTCGCCGTCCGGCACCGGCTCGTGCGTGACCGGATGGAGCACCTCGACCAGGAAGTGATCCTCCCAAACATGCAGGCCGTTCTTCTCCTCGCGGCACTCCATGGCGACGCCCGGCCCCATCACCTCGCTCAGGCCGTAGATGTCGAGCGCGTCGATGCCCAGCGCCTCCTCGACCTGCCGGCGCATCCCTTCGCTCCACGGCTCGGCGCCAAAGATACCGTAGCGCAGGGACAGGGCCGACTTGTCGATGCCTTTGCGCTGCATCACTTCGGCCATATGCAAGGCGTACGACGGCGTGCAGCTGAGACCGTCGGCGGCAAAGTCAATCAGCAGCTCCACCTGCCGCTCGGTCAGGCCCCCGGACGCGGGGACCACCGTCATTCCCAGGCGCTCGGCCCCGCCATGCAGACCGAGGCCGCCGGTGAACAGGCCGTAGCCGTACGCGTTGTGCAGAACGTCGCCCGGCCGTCCGCCGGCACAGGCGATGGAGCGGGCCACGACCTCGGCCCACACGTCCAGGTCCCGCTTCGTGTAGCCGACCACCGTCGGCTTCCCCTTGGTTCCCGACGACGCGTGCAGCCGCGCCACCTGCTCGCGCGGGACGGCAAACATGCCAAAGGGATACGTCTCCCGCAGGTCGCGCTTGTATGTAAAGGGAAAACGGCTCAAATCGGACAACCGCCGCAGGTCCTCCGGCTTCACGCCCGCCTCGTCAAACCGCTCCCGGTACAAAGGCACGCGTTCGTAGACCCGGTGGAGCGTTTGCTTCAACCGTTCCAGCTGAATTCGCTCCAGCTCCGGCCGGGTTATCGTCTCCATGGCTTCATTGAACATCACGACTGCATCCTCTCCCCAGTGGACTGCGGACAACAGGCCCCTGTCCGACGGCTGTCCCAATCTGTCATCTCGCGCCCGCACGGCCCGGCCCGGGGTGTCGAGCGGCCCGCGAAATCAGCGGTGCAGCGACTCGATAACCTGCATCAGGTGCCGCACCTCGGCCAGGCGCGCCTTCAACTCCATCCGCCGCGCTTCGTCCGCCACCTCCAGTTCCTCGGAGATTGCCTTGTGACGGCGCTCCAGGCTTTTCTGCACCTGCCGCATGGCGTCCCTGTAGCCGATCTCTTCTTCCGTCGACATCCTGGGCTCCCCCTTCGCGCTCCGCCTCCATATTGGTCGATCCGATTGTATCACAGCCGCTTGGGCTCTGGCTGCACGGGTGCAGTCGGCCCCAGCCGCCGTGCCCGGGCGCACATCTTCTGCTGCCACTCCAATGCCGCCGACAGACGGCCGCAGGCGAGGGCCACCAAAAAGTGGACCCGCGCTTCCACAGCCAAGATTCGATCCGCTCCCCGGCGGGTCAACCCGGCCCCGTCAAGGCTGGCCTGCCAGGCCATCGTCAGCAGGTGCTCGGCTGCGACCGTCCGTCCGGCCAACGCCGCCGCCAGCGCAGCGTACACCAGCCGTTCGAAGCGGCTGAGCCTGCCCCGGGCAGGCCCAGGATCCAACAGGTCGCCGGGCTCCCGCGCCCGCATGGCTGCCTTGTACATCTCATTGCGCAGTCGATCCCGTTGGCGCAGGGGCGCGTAACCGCTCAGCACCTCGTCCGCGTCCGCACCGTAGCGGGCACACAAGGCGCAAACCGTGCGTCGACCAGGGAGGACCCGGCCATTCTCAATCTGACTCAGTTCTCCTGTCGTGAGCAGCCCAGCGGCCGCCTGTTCCTGTGTCAGACCGGCCAGCCGGCGCAGCTGGCGCAACAGCGTCCACGGCTCCACGTTCAATCCCGTCCCTCATCCCACAGTGCGGTGAGGGATACGTCCAGCGCCTGGGCGATGCGCTCCAGCTTGCTCAGGTTGCTCCCCCGCTTGCCCGATTCCACCGCGTACACGTAGCTCACCGACACACCCGCCCGCGCCGCCAGTTGACGCACGGTCAGCTGCCGTTCGGTGCGCAGTTTCTTGACCCGGGTTCCGATGTCCAGCATGTCAATCCCCCCACGATGTTTCTCTATTGTGGAAATTATACCGGATTCAACGCGACTTGTGGGAAAGATTTGCACGATCGTAGAACAGTTCGAGACTCATGGTGAACTGCGCAGGCCGCTTTCTCAGGCCGCTTTCTTTAGCGCCGGAATTTCGTTACTGTGAAGCCGACAGCTGAATCCATAGGCACACGTCTACCAGGGGGGGGGATGAACGTGGAACCTGTCTTTCGACCGCTGGAAACCGAGGATACTGAGCATCTCTGGGAAGCGGCGGCCAAAGACGCCGACTGGCCGGTCCGCCCCCGCACACGAGGCGCGTTCTTCCGCCTCGTCGAAGGGCTGCAGTCGGCCTCCACCCTGGGAGAAGCCTGCCTGGAAGCGGTGGAGGTGGATGGCCGCCTGGCCGGATTTTGCGTCCTGCAGCCAGTCCCGATGTCCCACCTGGGACCCCTGGCGGAGGAAGGAACGGTGGTCGAGGGAGGGACCTACCTGACGCCTTGGGCGCGCGGCCGCGGCCTGAATGCGCAGATTAAGGAGCGCTTGCTGGCGGCCGCCTGGGTTAGGTTTGCGGCGGCATGGTGTGTGTTTCTCGTCCCCTGCGACAACCGGCGGGCGCTCGCGGCCTTCGCCCGCCTGCCCTGGCCACACCAGGTGGAAAGCGCGCGGGATAACGGCCGGTTTGCAGCGCTTTTGCGCCGCCGCGAGTGGGAGGAGGGACACCCCCTGGCGGCCGTCGCCTTCTCCCGCGACAGCCTGTCCCAGGCGGCCGGATACGCCCTCTTTAGACGACCGAAGAGCCGCTCCAGTGGGCCAGCCAAATGGTGATGCGGTGCATCTGGTTGGTGGCCAAAAGCAGCCCCATGGCCACCAGCACCCAGCCGCCAATCTGCTGCAGCCGCTGTCCGATGCGGGCCATGTGGGCCACCGAATCCAACAGCAGGGCGCAGAGGATGAAGGGCACCGAAAAGCCGATAGCGTAGGCGCTCATCAGTATCCCACCTCGGGTTGGGTGCGTGACCACCAAGGTCAGCACAGAGGCCAGGATGGGCCCAATGCACGGGGTCCATCCGCTGGCGAAGACCACGCCCACCAGGGCGGAGGAGAGGTAGCCGTACGGCTTTTCGCTGGGCAGGGCCGGACGCAGCTCGCGCATCAACCAGGGGATGCGCAGGACCCCGGCCAGGAACAGTCCGAGAAGCACGATGACCCAGCCGCCCACGACGCGAATGACCGCCTGGTACTGGATGAACAAGGATCCGATGGCGCTTGCACCCCACCCCAACGCCACGAACAACGCCGACAGGCCGACGCAGAAGCACACCGCGTGTCCCAACATGCGCAGACGCACCGGCGCGGGAGGGTTGGCTTGCTGCCGCCCGCCCGCCGAAACGCCGCTCAGGTACCCCAGATAGGACGGCAGCAGCGGCAGGGTGCAGGGAGACAGAAACGACAGCACACCGGCCGCAAACGCTGCCCAGAGTGGAATGCCCATGGCCTAGCCTCCCGCATTCTACAATTGTGTACATCCGTGGATCCCGCTATAATTCAGAGCGAGAACAGCGTTTTCCGAAGGGGGGCATGGACGGTGTCCATCGGCGACAAGGCACGCCAGCTGCGTCTCCGGCACGGCTTGACGCTGGAACAGGTACACCAACGCACCGGCATCTCCGTCAGCCATCTCAGTGCGATAGAAAACGGTACACGCCCCAACCCTTCGTTTCGCAACGTGCTGAAACTCGCCCACACCTATGACGTGCCCGTCTGCTATTTCAGCGACGAGGGCGCCTGCGCGAGCCACGACGACACCCACCCAGCGGCGCCAACGGCTGCGAGCCCCTCCTCTACCGGCAGGGGCGACCCCTCGCCGCGGGCTGCGGCCTACGACCCGCCGCACAGCGGCAACCTAGCCCTGGATGCGGACGTCTGGGCCCTCCTCACGTCAGATCATTCCCGGCCGTACCTGGCGCTGGCCCGCCGGCTGATGGACGCCGACGCGCTCACCGACCACACCTCCCAGGTGCTGCAGGTCATCGCCGAGTTTATCCGCGAACAACGGGCCCCCCAGAGCCCGACGCAGCCCACGGACGAGCCTCCGGCTGAATGAACAGCGGCCGGTCAGGGCTTGCGCAACGTAGCCTGGCTGGCAGGTGGGCCGTCTTCGTCCCCGCGACGACTGGCAGCCGCCAGCTGGCGCTGCAGCGCAGCCCTGTCCACCTCCTGCGCCCGCACCCGTTCGTCCACCACACGCAGACCGTGCCCGCCCGCGTCAGGCTGCACCTGAACGGAAGCGGTGAAGGGAAAGACACGCCCGTAGCGGTAGGTGGCATCCGCCATCGTCAGCAAGGTTCCGGATTCTAACTCGGTCTTCGTCCAAATCAGGTGCCGGGCAAACCAGCGAAAGACCACGCCCACGCGGCTGTGGGTGAACACGAAGGCGGCCGTCTCATCCCACGGTTCCTGCTGCCAGACCACCTCTGGGCGGGTATGGCCGGTGTTGCCGAGGCCGCCCGCCTCAAGGCCGACCTCCGTCTCGACGACGTAGCTCCACATCCACGGCATCGGCCCCGGCAGCACACTCACCCGCCGCGCGCCGGGATACAGTCGACGCAGGCGGTCGTACAAAAACCCGGTGTGCAAGCAGCGCCACGCGATATACAGGAACGACACGCCGCCAAACACCAACACCGCGTGCCCAATCGGCCAGCCGCGCAGCGTCAGCGCGATGCCCGCGAACCCGCACAGGATGAGGACGATGTCCACGATGAACAGACAGTCCAAGGCCAGTCTACGCGAAGAGAACGGCCACAATGCCTGGGTGCCATACGATGTCAGGATATCGAGTCCCACGTGCACCAGCACACCGGCCAGGGCGAGGAGGTAAAACTGTCCCCAGTGTCCTGGCCAGACCAGGGACAGGACGAGCGCAATGGGGAGTGGCCACATCAGCCAGGCTGGGACGCTGTGTGACGCGGCTCGATGCTGGCGGAGGTAATCCACCGGCCCGCGCAGGATGCGCACGGCGTAGTCGAAGTCGGGCGCCTCCGACCCAATCACCGCGGCCAAGCACGCGCCCACCGCATCCCCAGTGAGGGCCGTGTGCCCGGTGGCCACCGCCCATACCCCGTAGATGCCCAGTCCATACAGGCCATGCGTGATGTTGTCCAACCCACATCCCCCTCGCCAAGCCGTCACCGGCCGCACCCGCAAACCTTGCAAGTCGATTTCCATTATACTGAAAACCTTCGCAGGCTGCACACCGGATGGAGCGGGCAAGGGCCACGCGTCAACGGCTGCCCGCTATCCCCAACACCACCAACAGCAGCGGTACCGCTACAATCGCCGCCAGCAAGCCCCAAGCACCCGGGCGCGCCATGTTCAGCGTCCAGCCCACGCCAAACCGTTTGGGCACAAGCACGGCCGGATCATCCCGGTTGAAGTAGATGACCCCGGCCAGCCAGAACCGGTCATCATCGTGCGGGGCCGCGGGGACGGCAGCGGAGAACGCGGCGACAGACCCCTGGCCGCGCGCCTTTCGCGCCGAGCGATAGGTGACGACGACCAGCAGGACGACCACCAGCAGCGGCAGTGCCCCGGCCGCCATGGCCACTCCCTGCCCATGCCCGGTACCGGTCACCAGAATGCACTCGACGCCCACAAAAACGGCGTTGACGCAAGCGGCGAGCAGCCACAGACCGCGGACAATCGTGCACGTGAAGGCCCATTCGCGGCCGGCGGCCTGGGCGTCGGAGCCGGTCCGCAGCGGCGCCCGCTGCGTCATGGCGATGATGACGCCCATCAACAAGGTCAGCCCAAGCCCCATGAGCACGGGCGAGAAAACGCTGAGGAACGACTTGTGCGCCCAGCCGTTCGGGTGGCCCTGCAGGTCAAAATGGATGGGCAGCGGGTCAGGCAAGCTAGGGTAGGCCATCCCTGCCAGCACCGCCCCGGCGACCAGGACGGCCAACGCTGGCAAGGCCCAGACCATGCTCACCTTGGGACGGCTGGAGGGCAGCCACTCGGTGTCCACCGCGATCACCTGGCGCTGTCCGGCAAACCATCCCTCGCGTCGCTTGGCCCGGCGGACCGAATCGTGGCAGACCAGGTACATCACCAGTTGCCCGACCAGGGCCAGGAACAAACCGGAGAGGCCTAACCATGTCCACCCGCCCCACAGCCGCACGGCTAGACACCCCCAGGCGACCGCCACAATCCCGATGAGCGAGACGCCCAGCCGGTACACACGGCGCGCCCGCTGGATGGCGGAATGGCCGAGGTGCGTTGTCGGAACACGCACACCAAAGGCCAGCGTGGGCACCGTCATGCTCGGCACGAGCCAAGCTGCCAGCGAGACCACAACGACCAACAGCGCTTGGTATACAGCTTGGTATACAGGATCCATCAGGCATCCCTCCCCGATTGCGAGGGCGCGTCCTCGCTGCTCCCGTGCTCAAACTCCGCCAGCACCGCGCGGTAAGCCGCCTCCACCTGCGCCCGCGCGACGCCCTTGGCCACCGCTTCCGCCAGCACCAGGCGCAGCTTGTGCTGCCATACCTCGGTGTCCGCCTCGCTGCGGCTGGTGTGCACCACGGCGCCGGATTTGCGCGAGAGACGAATGAATCCCTCCTGACGGAGCAGGTCATACGCCTTGTTCACCGTATGGAAGTGAATCCCAAACTCGGCCGCCAATTCGCGGATGGGAGGCAGATGGTCGCCCTCGCGCAGGGCGCCAGTGGCGATGGCCAACACCACCTGGTCCCGGATCTGTTGATACAGCGGCTGCTCCCCGCCCAGGTCCAGCTCCATGCGCACGCCGTTCGCCTCCACTTGTTATATATATGATGTATCAAATATATCAGATTGACTTCCTGGCGTCCATTTGCCTGGCGCAGAACCTTGAGGGACATTCTGGAGGACAAAAACCAGAACGGGAGCGCGGGGAGCCGGGCGGGCGACGCGCTGCCCCGCCCTTGCGAGCGTTTACCGGATCTGCGCGATGATGCCGTTGTGGGCCTTGATGACCCCGTGGCGGACGACGGACAGCCCGTTCTCGTACAGATACAGGCCCATCTGCTGTACGGTCATCAGTTCCCGGTAGGTGTAGTTCATCGCCTCGGCCATGACATGGTAGAACATGCGCGTCTTCCAATGCCAGCGGGGAGTCGTCAGGATGGCGTAGCCGCCCGGCTTGAGAAACTGGCGGTGCCACTCTATCGCCTCGGGCTTGTATTCGTCCGGAAAGTGTTCGATAAGGCCGACGCTGAGCACGATGTCGAACTCGCGGCCGAACGGGAGGTCGCGGATGTCGCTGACCACAAACGACAGGTTCATCTCTGGCCGGTACCATACGCCCGGCCCGCCGGTGCTCGGGTTCGTGCCGAGAAACGGATACGTCTCCGGAAACTGGCCGAACCGGTTGCTGGCGCAGAACGGATCGTAATCGACAAGCACCGCCTCCCCGCCCGGATACATGGCGTACAGCTGCATCGCCTCGTACCCGTCCGCCGCCCCGAGAAACAGGATACGCGGGCGGGTGAGATCCAGGCCGCGAAACAAGGCGCGCTTGCCGCGCGGATCCCAAATCGCGTCCTCCACCCGGTGAGCCAGGTTCCAAATCGCCAGCTGTTCCCACTCGCGCAGGGCCTGCGCCGCACGAGGGGCATCCAGGCGCCCCAGCGCCCTCATCAGGTCCCGCGTTGTCCGCCTCCGCTCTTCCGGCACGTTCTTGACAAACCAAGAGTGAAACGAGCGATTGAACATCTCCCAGGACAGCTTGACGGGCATCGTGTCGCCGTTCTGCTCCTGCCACAGGCGCCTGCCCTGGGCGTAGTTCTCGACGCGAAACGGGCGTCCGATGTCCTGCCAGCGCAGTTGCGACCAGTCACGCACCAGGTCGTCGTCGATAAAATCATCCAGCTCCGCCACGCGCGGGTGGCGCAAATCCATCCGGTAGTTGGCCAACAGCCGGGTGGACCCCAGCTCGTAGCGCGGCCGCTCCCAGCGCTCCTCCGCGCTCCGTTGGGACAGCGCGCCCTGAACATCCGATTCTTGCAGTCCCGCCATCTGTGGACACCTCCGTTCGCAAGCCTGCCGCCTGCTCACTTGGCCGACTCCGCCCCCGAGCAGCACCTGACTATCCGAAAATTCGGAACCCATTAGCCGAACAGGCGCTTTGCCTCCCTCCGTGCCGAGTCTTGTGCCTTCAGTGTACGCGACAACATCCGACCGTGCAATCCGCAGGAAGATCGCATTCGGCGACGCTATCAAAAGATGCGCGGGACCTGCGGCTGCCCTGCTGCCGCCGTTCGCCAGCCGACTCACTCCGGATAGGGCTTTGTGCCTGCCGCCATGCGCACGGAAGTCGTTATCGGCTGCTCGCAGAGAGCCGTCGTTTGGACATCGAACAGTTGGTTCTGCTCCAACCAGGCCACCGTCACGTCCACCGAGCTCCCGCGCTCATGGACCAGGATCTCGCCTGCGTTGTGCGGCACCGGCAAAAAGTACCGGTTGAGCAGCTGGACCACCTTTTTGGCCGTATCGGTAGGAGGCGAGGTCGTGTTCTCGCGCGTCACGAGAATCTGCCACCGCCCCTCCGACCAACCGATGCGCCCGATGCGCCGGTCTGGGTCCACCGCCGCTCTGCCGGTGAGTCCGCTGCCCAGGGACACCCGGCTGGCCTCCCCCGGCACCCGGCGGGCGTCGCCCATGTCGTTCCACAGCCCCCGCTCCGCCTCTTCCGCCGAGTCGTAGCGTGCCCCGCCAAACACGGCCACGCGGCCCTGCGGGGTGGAGAGCTGAACCTCGTAGGCGGTCATCAAGCCGGGCCGCCCGGAGACCGGTCCCTCGGTGACCACATCGTGATAATACAAGGTGGTCTCACCGCCCACCCCGACTGGGAACACGGTCGGCGCCCACGCTCCGTTTCGAGCCCCGGAGGGCAGATTGTCCATAGCCATGCGGATGATTTTCGGAAACGCCCGGATGGCCAAATCATCGCCAGAAACTCCGTTGTTCGATCCGGCCGTCCGTCCGGAGCCTGTGCCTGCGGTCTGGCCTGCCTGCCCTGTCGAGTTCCCGCTTGTGTTGGCAGCGTCTGCGCGGTCACCGCCGCCAGCACCGCTATGGGCCGATGCGGCCCCGTCCGACGGGCGGGCAGATTCTTTCTCCTGACTCTGCGCTTTCCGCCCGTCCCCTGCGGAGCCCTGGGATGCGGCGTGGCCGCCTGCATCCCCGGCGCCACCCCACAGCCCCGAACACCCGGAGACGGTCAAAACCACGCCCATCATCACCGCGCTGATAGAAAGCCCCATGGCTCTTCTCATGTTCGCATCGCCTCGCCTTTGGGCGGCCGCTTCGTAGAGCCACGTTGGCCGCCCTGCTGCCGTTTATCCAGTCTGACGAAGCGACGCGCGCGGGTGTGGCAGGAGAAACCTAGGCGATCAGCCGCTTGTGCTCCTTGCGGCGCCAAAACCAGCGATAGTACCCGTACAGGAGCAGCAGGCCCACCACAAACGCGGCGCAGTAGCCCAGCCACACGCCGTCGATGCCGATGTGGGCGGACAGGACATACGCCACCGGGATTTCGACGCACCAAATCGAAATCACCGACAGCACCGTCGGCCACACCACCGTGCCACTGGCCCGCATGATGCCGGAAAACACCTGCCCGTTGCCGAAGATGAGGTAGCTCCAGAGCGTGATCATCAACAGTTGGTAGGCCATGGTAAGGGTGTGCTCATTCGTCAGGAACCAGCTCAGAATGTCGCGAGCAAACAGGTAGCAAAGAATCACCAACACACCGCCGACCACGTAGTTCAGCAGCACCCCGGAACGGATGACCTGCCGCAGCTGCTCCGGCCTGCCGGCGCCAATCACCTGCGCCCCGAAGATGGACACCGCGATGCCGATGCTCACCGCCGGCATCTGCACGTAGTTGGCCACTTGATAGTAGGCGCCGTAGGCCGCCGTCGCGTCCGATCCATAGCGGTTCACCAGCGTGACAATCGCGATCTCGGACAGAGACACCATGACCATCTGCACCCCGGTCGGAAGGCCGATGCGCAACAACTGGCCGAGAATGCCTGCGTCAATCTTCAGCCCGGCCACAATTTCCCGGTCCAGCCGCAGCGGGTGCCGCCGCACGTGCAGGTAGCCCAGCATCAGGACAAACGTCACCAGCGTGGCCAGCACATTCGACCAGGCCGCCCCGTACAGACCCAGTCTGGGCAGCCCCACCCAACCGAAGATGAACGTCGGCGTCAGCAGCAAGCTGAGCCCAGTGCTGACCACCAAGAAGTAAAACGGGGTCCGGGAGTCCCCGATTCCGCGCATGAAGGTTGTGTACACCGCGTAGACAAACAGAATGGGCATGGCGTAGAAGAAGATCCGAGCGTACCCGGTCGCGCTGGCCAGGATGTTGGCCGGCGTCCCCATCCACGTCAGCACCGTGTGCGTGCAGATCCCCCCCGCCACGGCGAGGGCAATCCCGACCAAAAAGGTGAAGGTCAGCGACGTGCCGGCCACCGCTTTCACCCTGTCCATCCGCCCCGCCCCGTAGGCCTGGCCGATGAGCACGCTGCTGCCGCTGCCGATGCCAATCATGAACGAGATGAGGAAGAACACCACCGGAAACACGGCCGATCCGGCCGCCAACGCGTCCACGCCGATGAATTGGCCCAGCAGCACCGAACTGATGGCGCCACCAATCGACTGCAGGGCGTTGCTCAGCATCAGCGGGATAAGGAAGACAAACAGCGTCTTCCACATCGGCCCCTGGCGCAGCGGCCGTGATGCAGCGGTCTGCTTCCCGCGCCCACCCGGGCTGCGCGCCTCAAGGGCGATATCTTCGGACACATGCATCACCATCCTTGTGGAGAGCGCTTGTGTGCAAGCGTAACGATATTACGGTATTTTCCGGGCTTTGGGAAGTCCCCCGTTTGCACCGCCGGCGAACACCTTCATCGGCGTGGCCGATACGCTCCGGGTCGCGGGCGGAGTATTTTTGCCGCCAGCGCGTATGCTATGTGGGGAACAAGGGATCGACGCATGGTGTATAATGGACAAGGTGCCCACTTGGGCGTTCGCCATATCGATTCAATTGCATTCGTACACGAGGAGGAACCCGGTATGACCCAAGCGACCCTGCCTGAGGCGGCGAACTCCCTGCAGTCGAAGGACGAGGTGTTCGATCTGTTGCTCAAGCCTGAGGTGCAGCAATCGCTGGCCACCTTGGTCGAGAACCTGCCGCGCATCGCGGGCATGGTGGCGGTCCTGAACAAGGTCTGCGACCTGACCAAGGAAGTCCTCACCGACGCCGAGTTCATGGGCGCCGTCGACGAGATGATCCGCGAGAAGACCAAGCCGATTCAAGCGAAGTTGGGTGATCTGCCGTCCGCCATTCGGGAGGCGAAGCAGCGGGCCGAGGCGAGCAACGCCCAGATTGGCCTGTTTGGCATTCTGCGCCTGCTCAAGGAGCCCGTTGTACAAAAAAACCTGCGCTTTGTCGCCGCACTGTGCGAAGTGTTGGCGGAGCGCGACGCAGCCAAGAACCACTGAATGCGCCTGGAGGACAGCGCCAACCGGGTCGGGCCACCGTCTGGCTGCGGGAGGCGCTGCCCATGCCCCTTCTCTGTTCCTGCCGACTCAGCCCGCTTGTTGCGGACGCCCCTTGGGAAGACGCCAACTCATCCAGATCACGGACGCCGCAAACACAACCAAAATCCCCGCCAGGATGCGCAACCGCCCGGTCGTCAAGGAAGACCCGAAGACCATGCCGAGGAGGACGGACGAGATAATCGTGCCCATGTAGCGGGCGGTCATGAAAAGGCCGGAGGCGGCCCCGATGATCTCCTTAGGCGCACTTGCGAACAGGGCGGCCTGCATGCCCACGTTGTTCAGTCCATTGCTGACGCCCAGCACAAGCAGGACGGCAATCAGCAGCGCCAGCGGGCTGGCCTGATGAAACGTGGTCATCCCGAGTGCTCCCAGCGTCATCAATACGCCGGACAGCAGCAGACCGGGCCGAGACCCTGACCGGTCGACCCAAGCCCCGGTCAGAGGCGCCACCAACACAGAGACACCGGCCAGACACAGCATCAACAGACCGGTCTGCTGCGCGTCAAAGCCGCGCACCTCCTGCAAATATGTCGGCATGCCGAAAAAGAAAGAATAGAAAATCACATTGACGACAGCAAACTGGATGTGCACCCAGAGAAACAGGCGGTTTTGAGTGAACATCCGGATACGGATGAAGGGGCTATCAGCGTCAAGCTCACGCCAGACAAACCCGGCCAACGCCAGCACACCGACCACGCCCGCGTACACGTTCACCCCCTGCCCGAAGGACAGTAGGAACATCAGAATACCGACGATGGTGAGCGCGAACAACAGGATGCCGGGAAAGTCGAGGACACCGAGAACCGAGCGCGGACCTTCGCCATCCGCCGCTTGGGACCAACGCCGCGGGTCTCTGGGCAATGCCCACAACGCCAAGCAGAAAGCCGCGGCGATGATGGGCAGGTTGATGGTAAAAATCGCAGGCCAGTCAAAACTGTGCAGCAACACCCCGCCGATGGTCGGCCCGAACGCGGCCGCCCCCGACGAGAACACGGCCAGGAAGGCGAGCGCCTTCGCCTGCCGGTCGCTCACCTGGTGGCGGACAATCGCCATCCCAGCCGGAAACAGCACGCTGCTGCCCACGGCCTGTATCAGCCGGAAAACCACCAACCAAGCGAAACTAGGGGAAAACGGGGCGGTGACGGACGAGAGCGCCACCAACCCCAGGCCAATCAAAAACAGGCGCTTGTGTCCGAACAAATCGGCCACCTTGCCCATGACCGGTTGGGCTATCGCGCTCGCCAGATAGTAGCTCGAGATCAGCCAGGAGACGGTCGCAAAGCTGAGCCCGAATACGTGTTGGAAGCGCGCGATGGCGACCGAAATCATAGAAGAGTTGAGGGGGTTGAGCAACATCCCGAGGGCAATCGCCAACAATAACCATACCGGCCGTTGCATGGGCAACTCCTCCTGCGTCGATACTGAGACTCACCACCTTTCCATATCATACCGCAGGTGGAGGCTGCAACCGTGGCCAGCCGGCCACGGCCATCCGCCCGGCCTCTGAGACCCACCGAGATCACCGAGACTGCCGGTGCCCGGCGCTCATGCCGTCACGCCCATCGCTGGCCGGCCCAGATTAAACCGTGGCTCCCAGCCCCGTCTCATAGTCGGCACGCGCCGTTTCGTCCTCCCCTTCTTTGGCCCCGAGGGCGCGAAACACCCAGGTGAAGACCACAGCGACCACCAGGTTGGCGGCCAGGGCCCACACCGCCGCGTAGATGGAAACGGCGACACCGCCGATGTGCACGGTGTAAATGGAGCTGGCGAAATGGTTCGCAATCGCCATGCCGGTGCCCATCACCATGCCGACCGCCCACCCGAGCAACAGCGCCCAGCGGTGCAGCCAACGGGTATACAGGCCGAGGATGATGGCGGGAAGCGTCTGTAGAATCCAGACGCCACCGAGGAGCTGCAGGTTGATGGCGAACGCCTTCGGCATCGCGACGATGAACACGAGAGCACCCAGTTTGACGATGAGTGAGACGATTTTCGCCACCTTTGACTCCTCCTGGCCGCTGCAGCCAGGCCGGAAAAACTCCTTATAGATGTTGCGGGTGAACAGGTTGGCGGCGGCAATGGACATGATGGCCGCCGGCACCAACGCGCCGATGGCGATGGCGGCAAATCCAAAGCCAGCAAACCAGGACGGAAACTCCTTGAGAAACAGAAGCGGCACCGCCGCCGACGTGTTGTCCGTCGTTTTCACGCCGGCCGCCCAGGCCATGTATCCGAACAACGTGATGAACGCGAGCACCAGCGAATACGCCGGCAGAAGCGCCGCGTTGCGTTGAATCACGCGCCGGTCGCTGGAACTGAGCGTGCCGGTGATGGAGTGCGGATACAGGAACAGCGCCAAGGCCGACCCGAGCGCCAGTGTCGAGTACGCCAAGTACCCGGACGGCGGGAGAATCACGGATGGAATCGCTTTCTCGGAGGCGTGAAAAATGTTGCTGAAGCCGCCGAGCTTGAGCGGTATCACGATGACGGCGACGATCACCGTGATGTAGATCATCAGGTCCTTGACCACGGCAATCATCGCCGGCGCCCGCAGGCCGCTGGTGTATGTGTACAGAGCCAGGATCAGAAAGGCGATGATGAGCGGCAAGTCGCCGAGCAATCCAGAGCCGGTGATGCCCATGGCCGCAATCACCGCCTGCATGCCAACCAACTGCAGGGCGATGTACGGCATCGTGGCCAGAATGCCGGTCACCGCCACAGCCAGCGCCAGGGAACGGCTGCCATAGCGACCCTTGACAAAGTCGGAGCCGGTGATGTACCCGTGCTTTTTGGCCACCGACCACAGTCTCGGCATCACGACAAACACAAACGGGTACACGATGATGGTGTATGGCACGGCGAAAAATCCGGTGGCACCCGCTCCGTAGAGCAGGGCAGGCACCGCGATGAACGTGTAAGCGGTGTACAGGTCTCCGCCGAGAAGGAACCAGGTGATAACCGTGCCAAACCGGCGCCCGCCCAGCCCCCACTCGTGCAGCTGGCCCAGGTCGCCGCGCCGCCAGCGCGCCGCCACAAAGCCCAAGACGGTCACAAAGACAAAAAAGAGGATAAAAATGACCAGTGCCGGCCAGTTCACCATGATGGTTTCGATGCCCCCTCCGACGGTTTCCTCATTCCCGCTCACGTGTCATCCTGTAGACGAAGAACGTGATGAACGAGCTCAGGAAGACCCAGAGAATCTGGTACCAATAGAAGAACGGGAATCCCCATAACTCCGGTTCATCGGACGCATACCAGGACGGAAACAGCGTGCCGATGAAGGGAAGCAAGAGCAGCCAATACCATACTTGGCGACGGCGACCGGACGGTGAATTCATGCCTGACACCCCCTTCCACAGACAGGTGGCACAACGGGCCCCTTAACGACAGGACGCCCGGCTCAATCGGTACAATTATCTGATTAGGTGAATCAATTTGTCAAATGGGATTGGGCCGAGGAGCGGGCCGGCGTTCGGCCCGCCGCTCCGGCGCGGCGCGGACTCAGGCGCACCTGAGGCGGTGCAGGAGATGCATCAGAGGCCGCGACGCAGTTCCGCCAGGGGGTACAAGGTGCCGCGCCACAAGAGGCCTCCGCGACGCAGCGCCTGCCAGGCGGATCGGACAAACGTGTAGATGAACAGGCACAACGTGACCGGCAGCACGAGGAACTGGTGCAGCGGGAAACGCAAAAACCGGTTGACCATGAAGTATAAGAGAAACATGATAACGAGCGCCCCCACCCCGGCGAGGCGCCACCAGCCGGGCGCGAGCAGCGCGCACGCAAAAGGGCCGTCGTACAGAAGCAGGAGCGGGATCAGACTGGCCACCAGCTTTCCCACCGAGTAATGGAAAGCTGCCAACGGACTCTTCTCCAGGCCCTTGACCATATCCCTCAGACTCGGATACCACTCAATCTGCATGAATTGGTCAGCGAGCGCAAACTGCTGGCGGCCGTGCACCCGCTTTACCAGGCGTCCCAACTGGATATCGTCATCGGGTCGCAAGGCGAGCGCCCGATGGCCGCCCATGCGCTGGTAGACCGACTTGCGCACCAAATTGAACGCTCCAATGCCGGCGTACGCCCGCGACTTGGCGCGATGGGCCATGTGCGGACGCTTGAACAAGACCAAATTGTAGGCGAACAGCGCGGTCAGCGCGCGCAGCCAATAACCGCGGGCGACAACACGCGGAGCCACGGTCAGGTGGTCGAGTGCCTGGCGGCCGACGTATTCCATGGTCCGTGCCAGCGCATCCGGCGCAAAGCACACATCCGCGTCCGCAAACAGCAACCATGACCCGGCCGCTGCCTCGGCTCCCTTTTGCAGGGCGTAGTTTTTGCCCAGCCAGCCGACCGGCAGCTGGGCGATGTGCAGCACACGAAATCCCGGATGAGATTGCGCGAACGCGTCAGCGAGGGCCCCGGTGGCGTCCTCCGAACGGTCGTCCACCACAATCACCTCAAATTCCGAGTACGTCTGCTCCGCCCACGCGGCAAGCGTCATCGGCAGGCGTTCCTGCTCGTTGCGCGCCGGGATGATGACACTGACCTGCACACGCTCGCTTGCACCCGCGCCGACCGATGGGCGCGCGCCCGCCGGGTCCGTTTGGGAGCCGACGCCCGCTGCGCCTGCGTCTGCCCGCCCTGTCCCCGCCTTCGGCAGCCACGGCACGCGCAGTAAGTCGAACACGTTGAACAGGGCGATGCCCACCCATGCTGCACAGACAACAAGCGACAGCCCCGGCCACCACCAATTCACGCGATTCCCCTCCGCCGTCTCCAAAGTTGCTGTTTCATTGAAAGCCAAGTACCGGGTGTGGAACATAGGGTTCCTCGAGGCGGGCGATTTCCTCCTCGGTCAGGTGCAGGTCCAGTGCCGCCACCGCATCCTCCAGGTGGTGCATCTTGGTTGCCCCGACAATCGGGGCGGTCACCTGCTTTTTCTGCAACACCCAGGCCAACGCCACCTGCGCCCGCGACACGCCACGCGCCTCGGCCACCTCCTTGACCCGGGCGACAATCTGCCTGTCCACCTCCTCCATGGCGGTATACAAGGTCTGTCCAAACCTATCCGTCTGCGAGCGGCGCGTAGTCTCCTCCCAGTCCCGCGTCAGGCGTCCGCGGGCCAAGGGGCTCCAGGGAATGACACCGATGCCTTCCGCCTCGCACAGCGGCAG
Organism: Alicyclobacillus shizuokensis NBRC 103103; assembly: GCF_001552255.1. Classification (GTDB taxonomy): domain Bacteria; phylum Bacillota; class Bacilli; order Alicyclobacillales; family Alicyclobacillaceae; genus Alicyclobacillus_G; species Alicyclobacillus_G shizuokensis. The sequence goes on along the minus strand of NZ_BCQV01000004.1, from coordinate 61,328 downwards.
CATTTCGCGCTCTTCTTCGCGGTAAAGCAGGTTGAGGTAGTTCTGCATCGACACAAAGCGCGTCCAGCCATGTTGGTCGGCGACCGCGAGAGCTTTCATGAACTGCCACGCATACATCGAAGAGGCGCCGATGTAGCGGGCCTTGCCCGCCTTGACCACATCGTGCAGAGCTTCCATCGTCTCCTCAATCGGAGTGGTGTAATCCCAACGGTGGATCTGATACAAATCCACATAATCGGTGCCGAGCCGACGCAAGCTGTTGTCAATCTCCTCCATAATCGCCTTGCGTGACAATCCAGCGCCGTTGGGGCCACTGTGCATCCGCCCGTGCACTTTCGTCGCCAAAACCACTTCGTCCCGCCGGGCGAAGTCCTTCAAGGCGCGGCCGACAATCTCCTCGCTGGTGCCGTCCGAATAGACGTTCGCCGTGTCGAAAAAGTTGATGCCCAACTCCAGCGCCCGCTTGATGAAGGGGCGCGCCTCCCGCTCGTCCAGCACCCACGGGTGATTCCCCCGCTCGGGGACGCCATAGCTCATGCAGCCGAGGCAAATCCGTGACACCTCGAGGCCGGTGCGGCCAAGCTTCACGTATTCCATGTGCCCACCCTCTTTCTGTTCAAGATATCTTAAATGGTAACACAACCGCCCGCTGCCTTTGACAGTTCGGACCACCCTGCAGTGTGTAATTGTGGTACGCTTAACGCAGAATGGTCGGCAGAGGTGTTACAGTTGCAGATGGAGTTGACCCCGGAACAGTACCGTCACTTGGTCACACTGATGTTTCTCGGTGAGTGGATGGTGAATGGCCTGCCGCCCGAACGGCGTCCCCAGGGTCTGCAGGAGACGGCGGACCACGTGTACGCCCTTGCGGAGCAGTTTGGCTGCGGCGACTGGATAAAGTATTGCGAGGATTGTGGCGCCTATCACGCCAATCAGGCGATGGAAGATGCGTTGCTGCCCATCGTCGACGAATACGACGAAGAGACGTTTTGGGATGTGCTCTCCCACCACCTGGCGTACCGCGACGTGATGCTGGGCGCGGACGCCGACGCGGAGCTCACACCGGCCCTGGAGATGCGCTTATGGCGGCGCAAAGAGCAGTACCAGCAGGAGTTTGACAAGCACGGCCTGGATCACGTCCGAATGGTCTTTCCCGGCGGAAAAGACGGCCGGCACGGCAAAAACGGCAAGTGACAGGAAGATTGTGGTTCCAAGAATCGCGGCACCGGCCCAGCGTCCGTGCGGCCGTGACGGACCCGCGCGGAAAGTGGTTGACGTTGGGGCCGTCTCGGTATATTGTGATTGTCAAATATACTTTCTGAATGTATATTATTTTTTCCATGCAAGGGAGGCCGCCCGTGTGAAGTTCCCCAACCGCGTGCGCGAGGTCCGAATGCAACGGGGCCTATCCCGTGAACACCTGGCCAAAGCCGCGGGTATCACGCGCCAGAGCGTCGGTCTGATTGAGGCAGGGAAGGTCAGCCCGAACACGGTTACCGCTCTGCGCTTGGCGAGCGCGCTGGGCGAGACGGTGGAGACTCTGTTCGCAGATCCCGAGACGTCGGTAGACGCCTACTGGTCGTCCGCCGCCTCGCCTTCCCCGGCAGCGACGCCGCAGCGAGCCTACCTGGCTGCCATCGACGGGCGCTGGGTGGCCCGACCGGCCCTGGCCGACACCGTCCCTCCCGCCGCTCCGGTGCACGGCGTCGTCCAGACGATTGACACTGAGCGCCGCCAGGCGCGCCTCTCACTGCTGGCCCCCTTGGCTGAAGCGCGCAAGACTGTATTCATCTCCGGGTGCGATCCAGCCCTCGGCCTGCTCGGCGAGTACACGCGTGTCGTCGCCAGGGGGCACCGCGGGGTCTGGTTCAACGTCAGCAACCGGCAGGCAGTGGTGGAACTGGCAGCCGGCACCACGCACGTGGCCGCCGCGCACGTTCCAGACGAACCGGCCCTCTGGCAGAGTGTCCGAGAGGCGCTGGCCATACCTTCCGCCGCAGGTCAGTCGGTGGAGTGGCTATCGGAGCTGCGGCCGATTCGCCTGGCGGGGGCGGAGTTGGGTTGGGTGATGCGATCCGATGTCCGCCCGGGATTTGCCGGTGCGGCAAGCCTCAGGCAGCAGCGCTGGCGCCTGGTCAATCGCGAGCCTGGGTCAGGCGCGCGGGCTGTCTTGGACGCGGAGCTGGCCAGGGCCGAGGTGGCGCCGCAGCAGGTGAACGGGTACCACACGGTGGTGCACAGCCACCTGGCGGTGGCGGCGGCGGTGAGGGACAACCTGGCGGACGTGGGCGTGGCGCACGCGGCTGCCGCTCGCTTCTTTGGCCTCGCCTTCACCCCGATTCAAGAAGAGGTGTGCTTCCTGCTCATCCACCCTCGGCACATCCAAACGGACGCGGTGCAGGCGCTGCTGGAGGCGCTGCAGTCGGACAAGTTCCGCAGCGAACTCTCCGCCTTTGGCCCATACGACGTCACGGGGCTGGGCACAGGTCTCACAACGGAGGAGAAGCAGAGATGAATCCGATTCGCTTTTGGTGCGCCGGCATTGGCTTGGCGCTCGTGCTGAGCCTCGCCGGCTGCGGCACAACCACCTCGAACAGCCAGAACGGCGCTGCGAGCGCCCAATCGGGGGCCGCATCGTCGGGGAATCAAACCGCCAGCAACGCGGCCAAGCCGACCTCGGCCGCCCAGAAGCTGTCCGTGCTATACGCCGGATCGATGACCGACCTGATGGAGCACACCATCGGACCGGACGTCAAGCAGCGATTGCGCCTGGACCTGCAGGGCGAAGGCAAGGGCTCCGCGGCCTTGGCGCAGATGATAAAGTCCGGCATCTCCACGCCGGATGTGTTCATCAGCGCCTCGCCCTCGGTCAACGACAACCTGCTCATGGGCAGCAAGAACCACAACCTGGTTCGCTGGTACCTGGAGTTTGCGCGCGATCAGCTGGTCATCGCGTACTCGCCGAAAAGCCGCTTCGCGGACCAACTGAAGCAGGCGGCGGCCGGCAAGACCCCGTGGTGGCAGGTGCTGGAGCAACCCGGGTTCCGCTTCGGCCGGACGGATCCGAAACTGGACCCGAAAGGGGTCTACACGCTGATGCTGTTCCAGTTGGCCGCACGCTACTACCACCAGCCGGAATTGTCCAAGAAGGTTCTGGGCGGGGACGAGAACCCCAAGCAAGTGTTTCCCGAGGAGTCGCTCCTGGCTCAGTTGACCAGCGGCCAGATTGACGCCATCGTCGCCTACCGGCACGAAGCGGTCGAATGGAAGGTCCCCTACATCTCCCTCCCGGACGCCATCAACCTGGGCGATCCGGCCGAGGCGAAGACCTACGCTAAGGCGGTGTACAAGCCCTCTGGCGGCCCGGCGCAGTACGGCAGCCCGATTGTGTTCACCGCCACCGTCCCGACCGTGGCCAAGAACCCTGCCGCGGGGGCCCAGTTTATCCGTTACCTGACCGTGGGCCACGGGAAAACCTTGCTCCAGAAGGACGGATTTGTGCCGATGCAGCTCAAGTTTGTCGGCAGCCGCCAGGCAGTGCCTGCGGCCCTGAAAGGAATTGTCGGAGGAGCGAAGCAGGGCGGATGAAGTCTGGACGTCTGCTCCCCAGCCTTCTGACGGCGGCTGCGCTGCTGCCGTTCCTCTACATCGCGGCTCCGCTGGTGCATATGTTCAGCATTCTCTCGCCGCGTGCGGCCGTGGCGCAGCTGGCCAGTCCCGAGCTGGCCAGCGCCGCGGCCGCTTCTGCGGCGGGCGCCCTGATGACGACCGCGGCGGCGGTGGTGTTCGGCCTGCCGGCGGCGTACCTATTGTCGCTGCGGCCGTTTTTCGGCCGCCGCCTGCTCGAGGCGCTGCTCCTGCTGCCGCTGCTCCTGCCGCCGGTGGTCGGCGGCATCGGGCAGCTTTTCCTATACGGTCCGATGACGCCGATTGGCGCCTGGTTTGGTGCACACCACGCGCCGCTCACCAACTCGATTCTCGGAGTCTTCCTGGCCCAGTCGTACATCACCAGTCCGTACCTGATTCTGACGGCCAAAGCCGGGTTCGAAGACGTACCTCGGGAACTGGCCGAGGTCACCCGCACCTTGGGCGGCAACCTGTGGAGCGTGTTCTGGCACATCAGCCTGCCTCTGGCGCGCCCGGCCATCCTGTCCGGGATGCTGCTGACGTTTGCCCGCTCCATCGGCGAATTTGGCGCGACCATGATTGTCGCCTATCACCCGTACACCCTGCCGGTCGAGGTATGGGTGCAGTTTACCGCGGGCGGCGTTGCGGCGGTGGTGCCCATAGTGACGCTGATAACCCTGTTTGCACTGGTGGTGGGGCTTTTGGTTTCGGCTTGGCGAGGGCGCGTTTAATCCGCCTGCCGAGGACGGTCGAACGCCGGCCTCATCGGAGCACGCGCACGAAGGTGGTCAGGCCCCCCATGCCTTCCACCGCGTCGCCCGGATTCATCATGTGATCAAGAATGTGGCAATGCAGCATCCAGGTCCCCGGATGATTGGCGACGAACTCGATGTCGGCCGTCTCCTCCGGTGCCAGGTTGACCACGTTCATCGGCCTCGGTTTGGGCAGCGGGCGCCCGTCCTCGGCCACCAGCCAGAACGTGTACCCGTGTAGGTGCATCGCGTGGTAGCAATCCGGACTGTTGTTGACAAACCGCAGCCGCACCCGCTCGCCGCGGCGCACGGTGAGCTCCGGCGCCAGCGGGTACGGTTTGCCATCAAGCAGGAAGACGTTGTCCATCGTCGCCTGGTCGACCGTGAACGAGCCAATCTCAAACAGGGCATCCACCCTGTCCTGTGGCTGCCCGCCCGCCTGATCCACCTGCAGCACCCCATGCAGACCGCGGTCAATCTGCGTCTCCATGTCGGTGCCGCTGCAGTACAGGTGCGTCCCGACCATGTCTTTCGTCACCGTGAACTGGTATGTGAAGGACGATCCCGGTGTCACAGCCCACTGGCTGGTCCCACCCATGCGCTCCACACCGGCGGGCACGGACAGCCCGGGGAAACGCAGCGTGGTCGGCACCGGCAGGTGGTTACGCAGCACAATCTTCACCTTCTCGCCTACCTGGACCCGTATCAAGGGACCGGGCACCTGTCCGTTGTACCCCCAAGCCTTCACGTTCTTCTTGAGGTACAGGTGCCAGGTGACCGGCTCTGCCGTCAGCGTGAAACGCACGGCCCCGTCCGCCAGCCGCTGTCCGCGCATGGGACGCTCTTCCATCAGGTCGCGGGCAACCGCCTGCTGCTTGCGAATGGCCGCCTGCGACAAGGCGTCTTGTCCCGCGTCCGCTACACCGGGCAGGGTAAATTCAGGCTGGCCCTGCCCGCCTGGGGATGCCGCGGCCTGAGTTGCCCCAGCAGCTGGCTGGCTCGCGGCGGCAGGCGTGGACGCTGTGCCGCCGGAGGCAAACGGGTTGGGTGCACACCCCATCACCCCCACCGTCAGGGCCGCGGCCACACCCCACATGGCCGCCGCCGAGCGGACGGTTCTGACCCACGCCTGAATTGTCCTCATTCCACGCGCACCTTCATCTCCGCCCCGCCCAACCCCTGGGTATCGGGGTTCTCCAGGTTGGCCGCCAGGGTGTCGCGCAGCAGCCAGGTGCCTTGGCGGTTCGCCGTGAACTCCACATCCGCGGTCTCGCTGGGAGCGAGCGAGACCACGGCCATCGACTGCGGATCTGGCTGAGGTTGCCCGTCCTCGGAAACCAGCGTCAAGTCGTAGCCGTCCAGGGTGATGGCGTGGTACGATTCGGCGCTGGCGTTGACCAGCCGCAGGCGCACCCGCTGCCCCTTGCGCAGGTGGAGCGTGGGCGCCAGCGGATACGCCTGGCCGTTGACCGTGAACAGGTTTTCGTCATCCATGCCGTCCACCTTGAACGCACCAAACATCACCAGCGCGTCCACGTCGGCTTTCGGTTGGGTGTCGGCCGCGCCGCGGCCGTCCACCACTATCGGCCCGTACATGCCCATGTCCACCTGCAAGTCGTCATCGACGTGGCTGTGATACCAGTGCGTGCCCACCATCTGCGACGTGATGGTGAACGTGTACGTGAAGGACGCGCCTGGCCGAATCGCCGGCGTCGGCATCCCCGGGACGCCATCCATGGCGTTCGGTACAGCCAGGCCGTGCCAGTGCAGCGTGGTGTCCTCGGGCAGGTGGTTCCGCACCACAATCTGCACCCGGTCGCCCACCTGGACGCGGATGAGCGGCCCCGGCACCTGGCCGTTCAACGCCCAAGCCTGCACCGTCCGGCCGGGCGTGGCAGGCCACCGCACGGGCGCTGCGGTGAGGACAAAGCGCTTCGTGCCGTCCGGCAGGACCTGGGGCTTGAGCGCCTGTTCGTGCAGGGTCCCATCCGCCAGGGCACCCGCCTGTCCCTGCCCGACCGCCGGTGCCCCGTCCGGCGTGGCGTCGGCCGCCACGTCTGTGGCAGCGTCCGTCGGCTTGGCCGCAGGCCACGCCGCGGTCGTGGCTGGTGTCTGCGTGGCAGCATGCGCCGGCAACAACCACCCCCCCAGCACGGTGGCGGCCGCACCTACGGCCGCCGCCGCGAGCCCGAGCCGCCACCCTGACCAAAAGCGCTGGGGCGGTTGCTCATCCCCCCGCATGACAAGCGGTGTGTCCGAGGCGCCGCGTGTTTTCAGCCTCTTGCCGTTCATTGGTCAACCCCCCGGCGCGGGCTTCAGCGCGTGCCGCCCGACGTGGCGGACGCAGCGTTGGAGAACGGACCGGCCGGCTGCCGGACCCCCGCATCGTGGTAGAGTGACTTGAGATAGGCCGCAATCTGCTTCCTTGCCTCTCCCGCGCTCTCCGGCTCGCCGGTGGCTGGGTTGAGGTACAGCGGTTTGGCCTGCGGTTTCTGGAAGTTGAACATGTTGTCAATGGACCCCGCCAGCGCGTCCATCGACTGGTCGCCGATGCGGCCCAAGCGCCAGTTGTCCTCGATGAAGCGAAGAACGGACGCCTGGTCGGTGACGCTGTGGTCGACAAAGTTCACCTTGGCGTAGGGCGAGATGACCAGAAGCGGCAGACGCGGGCCGTAACCCGCCCGGTCCAGGTAGGCGCTGGGCTTTGGGGTGCCCGCCTTGCCCGGACCGTCGAGAGCATCGGCGTCCGGATCGTCAGAAGGATTGACCAGCGGACCCATCACATGGTCATACCAGCCGTCCGAGTCGTCGTAACTGATGATGATGGCCGTATCCTTCCAGGTTGGTAGCTGCTCCAGGTGGTTGATGATGTTGGCAAGGAAGGTTTGTTCGTCCAACGGATCGGAATAGCCGGCGTGGCCGTCCTGATACGCCGGCGCCTTGAGAAAACTGACGGCCGGCAGGTGGCCGCTGTCCGCCGCAGACCAAAAATCGGTCAGGTCGTACTGGTGATTAGCTTGGTCGGTGTAGCCAATCTTGGCGATGGACGAAGGCGGCAGGTGGTTGGGATTGGCAGTGGACTTGTAGTACTGGAACGGCTCGTGGTGCGGGATGTAGTCGGTTGACGCGCTGCCCGCCACGTTGTCGTGCTGCTCCTTGCTGTTGCGGAAGCCGCCCTCAAACCAGCCCCAGGTAATGTGCTTCTCGTTCAGCAGATCGCCGATGTTCTTGCCGCTCATGGCCACCGTCTGCCCGCTCGAGGTCTTGTCGTAATACGGATCGATATCGCTGTAGAGAGTGCCGTTGTTCAGCTTGCCGGCCACCACGTTGCCCGGAACCGGCTTGCCGCCGCTGCTGACACTGGCGGTATACGCGGTGGCTCCGTGTGTCTGTCCGGAGACGAGGTTGAGCGCCCCCGGGGTGGACGGGCCGAAGGTGGTGCCGAACGAGTTGTCGCTCATCGCGTAATGCTGCGCCAGGTTCCACAGGGCGGTGACGGTGTTGCCGTCGTAGTAGTCCATGACGATGTCGTTGCCGTGTCCCGTGCCTTGCACGAAGTTGTCCATGAGGCCACCGTCGAACGCCTTTTGCTCGCTGGTGTAACCGTGGTCCATGTCGGCGGTGACAGCCTGCGAGCGGTCGAGCCGCTGGGGGTTGACGCCATTGGGATTGTGGGTCAAAAGCGGCGTGTTCAGCCCGTTGACGCTGGGCGTGTCCTTGGCCGGCGTGAACTTGGGCTCGCCGGGCGGGTTCTTCGCGTTGGGATAGGTGCCGAAGTAGTGATCGAACGACACGTTCTCCTGAAAGATCACCACGACGTGCTTGATTGGCGTCGTCGTAGCAGGGGCCGCTGAGTGACCGTGCACCGCCTTGCCAGATCCGCCTGTCCCAGGCATGACGGCCTGAGCGTACGCCCAGCCACCGGCGCCCAGTGCCCCACCAAGGGCCGCGAGACCGGCCAGTACCGCCCACGGCCGCTGCAAGCGTGGCTGCATCATGCATCGCCTCCATCGGATTCTCCCAGGTATCGCTTTTGTGCAATTCGCAGTGTACCGGTGGAATGTTGGTGGTTTATGAACGCTGTTTGAAGATGCCGTAAATGCGGACGAGGCGCCCGTTCTCCCGCTGCCTGTCCCATATTTGAACGATCGTTCCAAAATTCACGGCGCCGGCAAACGGTCGCCCAGGAGCTGTTGACGATGCAGAGAATGCTAGCCGTCCTGTTGTCGATGTGATTGGCGCGACCTTCGTGTCGCCTTTGTTTCCGCTGTACGAGGAGCGTTATGGACTGAACGGCCTTGGGGTGACGGCGTTGTTCGTCGTCTACGCTGTGTTTTTACTGCCAACGCTGCTGATTGTGGGAAGCAAAGGCAGCGCCTGGGGGTTAAAGCGGGTGCTAAGAGTTAGCGTCGGCCTTTCGCTGCCGTCCACGCTTTTGTTTTTGTTCAGCAGCGAGGCATGGATGCTGTATTCCGCTAGTGACATCAGGGCCCCGTTCCTCTCGTTTGTCGCGCTGTCGGCGTTCGCCAACTTTACGCTGAACGGGATCGTCTTGTCCCTGGTCCCCTCCTATGTGAAGAATGTCATCCATACCTCCAACCTGTCGATTTCCGGCTTGCTAATCTTGCTGCTGCTCGGCGGTGCGGCCTTCGTACAGCTGATTCCCCGCCCGGCCCATCCTGTGGCGAAACTTTGCACCGGGGTCAGTCTGCTGTCGGTGGGGGCGTGGACAACGGTGACATCCGGCGAGGTGTCGAATATGGGGTTGCTCTGGATGGGGATGTTGTTCCAAACCTTCGGAAGCAGGCGGACGTTCCAGGCAGGCCTGCAGTTGGCGGGTGGGCTGGCCGGACCGCGGGAGCGCCCCCGAGTCATCTCCATGTTTTACTTCGCGGCTTACGCGGGGTTTGTTGTGCCGAGCGTGTGTGTCGGCATTCTTACCACCTTTTTGAGTCTGAACGCCTCACTCATGATCCTGAACGCGGCGGTTACCCTGCTGGTGCTGTACATCGTCGGGTACGCCCCCCGGTTCTGTTGCTTCTATGCACCGCAGCAGGTGGCGCGGACGGCGCGCGCCAGTCTCCGTCCCGAATGAGAAGGACGCATGAGCCGTTGCCGCTCCCAGCGGATGCGCTGGGAGCGCGCATCCGCTCAAGGGGACACATCCTTCACCCGGCCAACCGACGCGGAAACAAAATAGAGGCGAGCGTGAGCATCAGCGCCCCCGCACCGACGAGCACGGCCCAGTCCAACCACAGGTGGAAGCTGGTGCCGAGCAGCAGCCCGCGCAGGCCGTCGACCAGGTAGCTCATCGGATTGACGGTGGCCACCACGCGCAGCCAGGCCGGCATGATGTGAATCGGGTAGAGGGCATTCGAAGAAAAGAACAAGGGCATCGTGATGACCTGGCCGATGCCCATCATCCGCTCGCGCGTGCGCAGCAGCGCCGCCAACACCATCGACATCCCGGCGAAAAAGGCGGAACCTAAAACGAGCGTGACGAGCACCCCGATGAGATCCCAGCCCATGCGCAGGTGCACACCGACGATGAGGGCCAACAGCACCACGATGATGCCCTGCCCGACCGCGCGCACCGAGGCGCCGAGCATCTTGCCGAGAACCAGGGCGGACCGGCGCATGGGCGACGAGAGAAACTTTTGCAGGAGTCCCATGTCCCGCTCCCAGATGATGGCGATTCCGTAAAAAATGGAGATGAACGTGATGGACTGCGACAGAATGCCCGGGGTCAGGAACGCCATGTAGCTGACGCCCCCCGTCGGAATCGCGCGCAGGCGCCCGAAAGCTTGGCCAAACACAAGCAGCCACAGGGCCGGCTGCACCGCCCGCATCAACAGCTCGGACGGATCCTGGCGGAGTTTGCGCACCTCCAGCTCCACCACGGTCATCGCGTGCACAACGTACAGCCACACCGCCCGCAAGCGCGAATCAGCCCAGTCGGCGCGCGGTGCGACGGCTTCTTGAGACATCGCGCATGCCTCCTCCCTGGGGCTCAAACGCGCCCGCAAAGTGGACAAAGATGTCATCCAGGGTGGCGTCGGACTGGCCCATCTGGGCGCGCAGTTCCGCCACGGATCCCAGAGCGGCCACCTGGCCGCGGCTCATGATGGCGATGCGCCCGCACAGCTGCTCCGCTTCCTCCATGTAGTGCGTGGTGAGGAGGATGGTCATACCGTGTTCCCGGCGCAGTTGCTCAATGTGGTCCCAGACGCCCTTGCGTGCGACCGGATCGAGCCCGACCGTGGGTTCATCTAGGAACAGGACACGCGGACGGTGGAGAATCGCCTGTCCGATTTCCAGCCTGCGAATCATGCCCCCCGAGTACGTGCGCACGCGCCGCTGGGCCGCGTCCTCCAGGCCTAGCATGGCCAGGGTTTGCGGGATGCGCTGGCGCCGCTCACGCCGCGTCAGGCCGAACAGTTTGGAAAAAATAAGAAGGTTTTCGTACCCTGTGAGCGACCCATCGACCGATAACGCCTGCGGCACATATCCGATGGAGGCGCGCACCCGCGTCGGCTGTACGGCCAGGTCCCAACCGGCGATCCGCACGCGCCCGGCGTCCGGCTTGAGCAGCGTGGTCAGCATCTTGATGGTGGTGGATTTGCCCGCGCCGTTGGGCCCGAGCAGGCCAAAGCACTCCCCCGCGGCGACAGTGAAGCTGACATCGTTCACAGCCCGCACTTCGCCGAACTGCTTGCACAGGTGCTCCACCTCAATGGCCAGATCTGAGGTCTGCGTCATCCGGCATTCCCTCCCTTGCCTCCAGGTTGTCTCCTGCTCTCTCCTCCCGCATCTGCGGAACCTCCCCCGAATCACGAACCGACTGTGCCAACTTTTCCATCAATTCCACCAACTGCTCCTGCTCGGAGGCCGTCAGACGGGCAAACGGCCGGGAAAGGCGGGTGAGCCATATCGATTCGACCTGGCGAACAACCTGTTGACCCAGCTCCGTCAGGTGAACCCGCTTCACCCGCGAATCCTCGGGCGCAAGCTCCCGCTGCACATAGCCAACCTTTTCGAGCCGATCCAGCATCTGCGACATGGTGCTGGGGCGCACGTCCAACCGCTCCGCCAGTTCTCCCACCGTGCACCCTGGATGCCGATACACGTGCCGGAGAATCATCCACTGAACGCGGGTGATGTTGAACCCGCCCTGGGCGAGCGAGCCCTTCCGCAGACTTCGGTTGACGACCTGGAGCGCTTCAAACAGCCGCTCCAAACGCGCATCGTCCGATGTTCCCATGGAGCGCCTCCTTTCCCGTACGGGAGCTGTGTCCCGCAGGCGGATTGTCATCCTCTGCTCTTATTATATTATATAGCGACACTAAATAAAAAATGGGCGCAAATGAGAAACTGTGCATGACGGCCGACAGCGACTGCCCGCCGTGGCGACGCGACGGGCAGCCGGATGTTCTCCGTCAAGACAAGGGCAGCTTAACCGGGCGTCCGGTTCGCGCCGACTCATAGGCTGCCAAGGCCACCTCTGTCGCTTTGAGCCCGTCTTCTCCTGTCACAAGCGGAGCGGCGTCGTTGTAGATGCTCTCAATAAAACTGTTCAGCATCTGCTCGTCAGGGTCATCCCCCCACATGATGTGCTTCACAGTCCCTGCCTCATCATCGTAACGGACAAGATTCTGGGCAAGGGCATCGACCGTGAGGGCGCCTGCGGTTCCAATCAGGCGAAGGGTCACGTCACCCCAGGTTGGAAACGTTTTGGGCCGCGACCAACTGGGATCATGTGCAGCAATCACACCGTTTTCGAACGACATCGTCAGCAGTCCGCAATCGTCCACGCTGCGAGCAGAAAATCTTGTCCCGACCTCGGCGTATACTTCACGCACCTCGCTGCCGGTGTACCAGCGCATAATATCTATCACGTGGACGGTGTGATCGAGAACCGCTCCACCACCGGACAGAGCTGGATCTACAAACCAGCCTCCCGGATTTTGTCCCCGATTCGTGCCATTGATAGCCATCAGCTGGCCAAGCTTGCCCTGGTCGACTTGATGCTTCACTCGCTGCACGGGCGTGCTGAAGCGAATAGGAAAGGCAATTTGAAACTTCACGGAAGCTTCGTTGCACGCGGCAACCATGCGCCTTCCGTCTTCCATCGAGGTCGCAATCGGCTTTTCACACAACACATGCTTCCCCGCCTCAGCGGCAGCCACAACCATTTCCGCGTGACGGGCGTTTTCGCTGCAGATGACGACGGCCTCCACGTCGGGCTGATTCAAGACAGCTTGATAGTCAGGCACGAAGCGCGCTCCGTATTTCTCGGCTGCCGAGCTTCCGCGTTCCTCGTTTTCATCCGCCACAAACGCCAATTCTATGTCCTTTCTCCTGCTGAGAATCGCAGCGTAGCTGTATGCATGCATATGCGCAAAGCTGAATATTGCCACCTTCATCGGTAATTCCCCCTAACGCGCTAGTTTAGAGTCACAACCTGGCCTGTTTGGGCAGATTCGACCGCTGCCAGACTGATCTCCAGCGCCTTGATGGCGTCTTCCGGTCTGACAATCGGTTCCTTGTTTTCACGAATGCACTCGATAAAATGGGCCAGTTCCGTGTGATACGGCGTGCGGGCGAGTGGACTTTCCGGTACTGCCACGGCGGGTGAATCATGGGTGGTCTCCCGCAGGCTGATACGGATGGCTGCGCTTTGTTCGCTGCGATGCGTGAGCAGCCCAGATGCTCCTGCCACTTCAATCTCGGTAGAGAATCCGGAAGGCACAGCCCATGTACCCTCCACATGCGCAATCACGCCGGTCTCAAAGCGCAAGCTGGCAAAAGCGTGTTCCATCAGCACGCCTTCGGTATGCCTGATGGTCTTGGCGTATACCCGTTTCACTTCCCCAAAACACCAGCGGAAAAAGTCGAAATCGTGGATCATAAGGTCCACAAGCACAGACCCGCTGGCATCTGGATTGGCGTACCAATCATTCCATCCCCGGGGATAAGAACCGCCTCGGTAGGCACGGGCCGTTCCGACAGCACCGACGGCGCCGTCTTGAATCAGGCGATGAATGGTTTGGTATTCTGGAAAGAATCTCACAACCTGTCCGACAAACAGTCGAACCCCTGCCTCTCGACAGACATCCACACACTCGTGGGCATCAGTCAGATTCGTACACAATGGCTTTTCACTAATGATATGCTTGCCCAGCTCTGCGGCCCGAACAATGAGCTCCTTGTGATAAGGGGTGGGAACACAAATATCCACGATGTCCGCCTCGACGTTTGCCAACGCTTCATGCAGATCTGCGTAGGCGCGGACCCCCACTTCATCGGCGAGCAACTTGGCCGCATCTGGCCGGATGTCGACAACGCCGGTCAGTTCGACATCCACCATTTGCGCATACGCCCGTGCGTGCGTAGCCCCCATGGTGCCGGCGCCAATCACGATAACCTTCATGTTCCTTATCCCTCCATCTCCAGGTTCATCCACGCCTTCGCTCACGTCTGCAACCCTGGGCATCACGCCGATACCCGAAACAGCTGCAACAGACAGAGAGAGGCGCTACCAACCAGACCTGCATTGGTGCCCAGCGAAGACCTGCGGAACGTGACCGTTTCACCGAACCTGGGCAGGGTGACTCGCCGAGCGGCGCGTTCCACCTCGTCGAAGAAAAACGCATCACACCCCAGCACAACACTTCCACCCAAGACAACGGTATCTACGTTCAGCACATTGATTTGGTTGCCTATGGCCGTTCCTATGCGACGGGCGCCTTCAACCAGCACTCCAATCGCGTTCTCATCTCCCCGGTTGGCCTGCCTTGTCAGGTCTGCCACCTCTCGAACGCTGCCACTCCCGGATATGTTCCAGTAATCCCTCAACAGGGCTGGTCCCGCAGCCACCGCCTCTAGGCAGCCTCTCCCGCCGCATGCACACCTTGGACCGTCCGGCATGACCACAATGTGTCCAAATTCCCCGGCCAGCCCGTGGGTCCCTGAAAACAGCTCGCCGTCCAAGATAAGCCCGCAGCCAATCCCAGTGTCTACGGAAACGTACATCATGTTTTGGACACTCACGTCGCGATACGATCCGTGTCGGAACTCTCCCGAAGCCGCTGCATTGGAGTCGTTTTCCACGACAACCATTTCCGAGATATCGCTTTCCAATCGAGCTTTTAAGTCAAAATCTATCCATCCCAGATTATCAGCCTGGAGCACACGACCTGTCGGCGTTATCAATCCTGGAGACGCCACACCAATCCCGAGAACGGGCCACTTTTGAAATGTGCAGGTATCCTGCAAATCGTTCAGGGCCCGAATCAATTGCCGGTAGAGTTCCTCGCCCTGAAGGGTGCTGTCTGTCCGATACACCTTGGATAATACAGGTTCGAGCGAGAGGTCGATCACCGCCACGGCAAGACCGTCAGAGCCGAGATCCGCACTCAGAAAATAGCCGCCAGTAGGATTCACCTCTAAGAGGACTTGGGGCCTGCCAATTCGAGTCTCCGCATCCCGTCCGCGTTCACGAATGAACTTGCGGGCCTGTAATTCCGCTGTAATCACGGACACGGTGCTTGGGGCCAATCCCGTACGTTCAACCAAACTTGTTCTCGAAAGCGGCCCCTCTTCGTGGAGGGTCCTGAATATCAGACCCATGTTCGCGTCGCGGAGCTGCGTATGATTTCTGACTTCCAACCGGCGTCATCCCCCTGCTATCCCAGAAGAAGTGATGGAGCGAATGACCAAGCTCTCGAGATGGCTGCGTGACAGAGCCGAAACCTCGCCAAGTCGTGAATGACGCGCCTTGGCCAATTCAATCGCCCGCATGAGGGCGCCAAAGGCGGGTGGACGATTGAGGGTAACCAATGTATCACAGGGGAGATATATTTGTAACTTATCTTGCATAAAACGGTATGCTTCAAATATCCCTCCGGCGAGAACCACCCGACCTCCGAGCTTGTCAGCCAATAAGCGCCGAACCGCGTATACAAGTTGAGCATAAGCCTCTACAGCACCGGATACAATTGCGCCCGCAACACCATCTTCCTCGGCGATTTCCAGGACTTTTCCTGCAAACCCAGCCACAGTGGACACCGATTTCCCATCTTCATACAGCGAGTTGACCAATTCAATGGGATGGTCAACGCCAAAATGAGCGGCCACCTGCCGCCAGAGCATCGTCTCTGGACCCCTGCCCTCAAATGCACGAATGGCGGCTGCAATACCCTGTCGGCCAATGTCGAAGGCACTGCCTTCGTCGCCTACGAGACTCCCATAACCCCCAGCTCGCGCTACAGCCCCGTCGGCTCGTTCGCCGACTGCGATGGAACCCGTGCCACCGATGACCGCCACGCCGACGCGTCCCAGAATTCCGGCCGACAAGGCCGCGAAAGCATCGTTGGTCACCTCAAGGGCTACATTGGGAAAGTATCTCCTTAACTCATGCCGCATGGCATCGGCCTGCCTGTTTGTGTCCACGCCGGACAGGCACGCCGACATAGCCACGACCTCAGCCATGTCACCGCCGACAGTCGCAATTCCCTGCCGCAACAGGTCTACAATGCAGTCGCGGGCCCGCGCCAATCCAACGAGACTGATACGAGTCGGCTCCCCGTCAACCATGATGGCTTGTCTGCTGCCTGCCGCATAGACTATCACTCGTGTCGTAGTTCCGCCCCCATCCACTCCCACGAACAGTTGCACGTCCCTACACCTCTGTCTCTCGACGTTCCCCGCTGGAGATCGAGTTGCCTCGAAAGGGCACCCAGTTCAAAGCGACGCTCTCAGGTAGATGCACGCCTTTATCATCCAGTGCCAACCACACGGCACCACATACAGGAGCGACCTTTGGCAGCACCCGCGTATACCTCCAACCCTTGCCTTGCAGCGTTTCGTCAAGGGCGGACAAGAGAATGGGGTGTCTCCCTCTTTGCAAGACACTTCCAATCAGAACCAAGCGAAATGGTTGCACAAGATTACCCAGTCGGGTTGCCACTGAATGGGCGGCCAACCCCAGCTCCTTCCCGGTCTTCCACAGTAAATGTTCGGCCAGTTTGTCTCCGTCGTCTGCCGTTTGATGGACGAGAACGGCCAGATCCCGCGGGATTGGGGTTCCCGGATGATCGAGATAGTAATCCAACATGGCGGGAACATCAGAAAAGCCGAGATAGTCTGGCACACGCTGCGCCAGCAACGAAGGCTCCTCACGGCCCTCCCACGAACGGATAGCCATCCGAAACGCCTGCCTGGCAAGATCGCCGCCGCCAGCCCAATCTCCAAACAGATAACCAAATCCACCGGTCTGAACCTCAACCCCGTACTCGTTTCGCCCAGCCGCATTGGTTCCCGAGCCACAAACCACGACGACACCTGTATTGCTGGGACTGCCGCAACGCAGTCCAATCATGGTGTCGCAGACCACGCGCCAGGAGGGAATCGGCAGTGTGCTCAAAGCCGGCTGCAAAATGGCATGGTCCGTTGGGCGATCCGCCCCTGCCAAGCCATAAACGGCATGGCAGATGTCCCTTGGCTTCACGCCGGCCGACTCCATCGCCATACTGATGGACTCGCGGATATTCGCCAGCGCGGCCTGAATCCCGATGGTTTGGTGATTACTTCCGCCTGTACATCCCCATCCGACTAGATTTCCCTGCTCATCCACGATGATGGATTCGGTCTTGCTGCCACCGCCATCCACCCCTAGGAAATAACGCAAGACTGGTCCTCCTTGTCGTCACTTAAACTGTGGCAGGTAGGCCTCGTTCGCTGCCAAGATTTCATGAAGCAGCTTCTTCGCCACGGAAACCGACGGGATCAACGGGTGCACTGTCAGTGCTTCTAAGGCGGCCAGTCTGTCCCCATGAACTGCCGCCTCCACAGTGAGGCTTTCATAAGCCTTGACAACCTGCAAGAGCCCGCGGGCGCTCCCGCTCAATTCCGCGGTTGGCTGTAACGGATAGGCACCGTCCCTGCCGATGACACAATTCACCTCTATGCTGACGTCAGGGGGCAAAAAGGGGATCGTGTGTCCATTGCGGACATTGACCGTCTGAATGTCCCGGGTGTTGTTGTACATCGATGTCATCAGACGAACGGCTGCCTCTGAATAGTAAGCTCCTCCTCTCTGCTCCAGCTGCTTCGGTTTGACGGCCAAATTGACGTCCCGATACAGCTCAAACAGTTCGGCCTCGACCCGTTTTACAACCTCCGCTCTTGTTCCCACCGTCCTGGCCGACTCGAGTTGCTCTTCCAACATTTGATCCGTCATATAGTAGTACCTCAGGTATCCGCAAGGCACTGCATGCAGAGCATTCAGCAAGTCTCGATCCCATCGAAGATCCGGAATATTTTTCGGAGTCATATCTGCCGCACCCACGTACTTGTCCAAGAAACTGTCGGTGATATCGTCACCGTCGAGAAAGATACGTGTTGTCCAATTCAAATGGTTGATTCCAACCATTTCGGTCTGTATGCGGGATTCATCCACGCTGAGCGCTTTGGCAATGCTCATTCGCATACCGATGGGCAAATTGCAGAGTCCCACACACTTCACGTTGCTGTATTTCAGCACGGCTTCCGTTACCAAACCTGCAGGGTTGGTGAAGTTAAACAACACTGCGTTTGGGGAAAGTTCCTCAATATCCTTGCAGATATCAAGGATGACCGGAATCGTTCGCAGGGCTTTGGCAAACCCTCCGGCGCCGGTGGTTTCCTGACCGATGCAGCCGTACTTCAGCGGGATGCGTTCGTCTCTGGCCCGGGCATCCAACAGCCCCACACGCAGTTGTGTCACCACATAGTCGGCTCCGGCAATGGCCTCCCGTCGATTGAGGGTGAGATGAACCTTGATGGGTACAGCCGCTTTTTCCACCATCCGTTTGGCCAAGGAGCCGACAATGTCCAGCTTCTCCCGACCAGCCTCAATGTCGACCAACCAGACTTCACGTACGGGGAGAATGTCCACATTGCGGATAAGACCTTCCATCAATTCCGGTGTGTATGAAGAGCCTCCACCTATCACCGCAATCTTTATCCCTCTGGAAGCCATACATGCATCCCCCCTGGTTTCAAATGTCACCTTTCAGCCAATCCATCGTGCTTCCCTCAGGGTATCAAGAGGCTGCTTGTAAACAGCTGTTAGAAATAATCGGTGGGCCATAAAATACCCGACTGCTTGGGGAACAACAGCCGCACAGTCGGTGGCGCATCGGCAGGAGCCCCATTCATGATCATGTCCACCAAGCCAGCCGCGCCCAGCCGGATGAACTCGGTGTACTCGATGCCGGTTCCCGGAGCCACGACGTCCACACCGGTTGGTCCAGCAATGAGCAGAACGTATGCGTCAGGGCACTGCAACAGCAGGTGCTCAGTTCCGGTCATCTTCTGTTGAACGCGGCATGACAGCACCGGTCGCAAACGCCGTATCAGCCGAAAGCTATCCAGTGTCTTCCACATCGGGGATGCGGTTTGCGGTGCGATGCCAGACGCCGTAAGTTGCACGGCCCATGCGTGATCAAGAGGCAACGTGAGCTTCACCTCAGACACGGACGAATGACTATGAAGTGCGGTTGCCAAAAGGCCCTTCGACACTTCTTCATACCCTGGTAGATAACAGACTTCTGTGACCTCCATGGTATGGGTTGAACTCACACGCACCCGCAAGTAGGCTACGACACCCGTACCATTATCGACAACCCACGTGTCATCCGGCAGCCAATGGAGTGCGTCCTGCCAATACGTCAGCGTGCGAATTCGCGCTTGAGTCCGTCCTTCGATCCATTTGTTATAAATATCCATCAGCGCGGGCAGGTCGCCCATTTGGAAGCGCCGGCAAGCGAGCGACTGTTCTCCGCCAAACCTTTGCAGGTGTTCACGTGCAACCCGCCAATGCAGGGTCGTCGCCGAGCCCCAGCCGAGCCTTTCATAGAAAGCGTGGATGCCCGTAAACAACAGAGACACATGAAAACCATGCGCACGCATCCAATCCGATTGGGCCGTCAGGATGGTTCCAGCCAAGCCCATGCCTCGATACTGGGGTAATGTTGCCACATTTCCAATACCCCCCACTTTCAATCGAACCGAGTCAATCGCTGTCTCATACGGAAAAATCTGCACCGCAGCCGCCAGAGCCCCATCCACATAGGCAGCCCATGTCGTCTCATAATCGTAGGTTGAATCGTAGTCCAGCCGACGCTGAAAAAATGCACGTTCCTCAGGAAATACTTGGGCCCATAGATCATAACACGCTTCCAATTGAAGGCGATTGTGAATGGGAGAAATCCGTACCGACGGCAAATCCGGTTTTCCTCCTTTCCGAATTACCCTTTTATCCCGCCAGCGGTGAGGCCATTGACGATATATCGGTAAAGAAACATGGCAATGATGACGGGCGGTAAGGACCCAACGAAGCCACCCGCAGTCATCAGCCCCCAGTCCATTCCATGCTTGCCTACGAATTCAGCAATCGCTATTGGCAGAGTCTTCGAAGCGTATGTCTGGGTAAACGCATTGGCAATCACATATTCATCCCAGGCGTTGAGCAGTGTAAAGATAGCCGTTGCCGCAATCCCTGGTACAGATAACGGCAAGATGACGCGAAACATCGCCCTCCATCGGCCACATCCGTCTACAAACGCAGCCTCCTCCAAGTCTTTTGAGATTGTTTGGAAGTAGCCCGCCAAGAGCCAGATGACAAATGGCAGCGAAAATGTCGTATAGGCAATGACCAAGGACCAGACAGAATCCAGTAATGAACCAGTCTGCCATGTGATATGGGTAAACGGAATAGTGATGGACACCCCGTTCCTCATCATGATGTACAGCGGAACCAGAATACTGATGGAAGGTAAGATCTGCATGGCGAGAATGCCAAACAACATCGACATGCGAAACGGAAAACGGACTCGCGCAAACGCGTATGCCGCCAGGATGCCAAAGATCATTGAGAGAACGGTCGTGCACGCGGCGACTTCCACACTGTTCCGCATGGCAGCAATGTAATTGGCAGATCCCTGTCCCGTCAGCAGATTGACATAGTTACTCAACGTTGGATGGTGAGGGAGCAGTTTTCCGCTCAACAAGTCGGGCGTGATCGATATGGATGACGTGAACAGATAGACAAACGGGGCGAGGGTAAAAATCAGAAGCAGCATCAGACCCAACCACAACCAGAACTTCGGAACCAATTCACTGGGTCTGGGTTCAAACAATCTCTTGCGAACCGCCGACACGGCCATTTGGACCCCCCCTGAACTTACGCTTGGTCAAGGTTTTTCTTCAGAACCCGGATATAAATCACAATCAAGATTAAGATGAAAATGGTGCTAATCCAGGCCATGGCTGATGCCTTGCCAAGATAGAAATATCGAAAAGCGTAGTTAAATGTAAGATAGGTGATGGAGGTCTGCGGATCTCCTGTAAATACAGTCAAAATATCGTAAACGCGGAAGGCCCCCATGATGCGCAAAACAATGGCCACGAGGATCGACGGCATAAGCTGCGGAATGGTAACATGAATCAGTTTGTTCCAAAAACCAGCCCCATCGATAGCTACCGCTTCATACAGTTCTTCCGGAATTGCCTGCATTCCAGCCAGCAAGATCAAAGTCATAAACGGTGTCATCTTCCATATATCAGCCACCGAGACGAAGTTCATGATGCTGGACGAATTTGCCAACCATACAGGATTCTGTTGGGGAGACAAAATATGAAGGCCATGCAGCAGAACGGTGAAGAGCCCAAAACCAGGCTGATAGATCCAGTCCCACAGCAGACCATTCACCAGGGTAAGCAGAGCCCATGGAATAATAATGATGGCACGAAAGAACGTTCGCCCGCGAAAATGCTGATTGAGCAACAAGGCACTGAAAAACCCAAGCACTAATTCAAACAGTACGGTCAAGACCGTAAAATAGACAGTTCTTTGTGTAGCAAGCCAAAAGGCTACACTCGTCAACACATCTTTATAGTTTTGCCATCCAATAAACTGAACGGGTGAACCGTCCATCAGATTATAATGAAAAAAGCTCCAAACTGCAGATTGGTAGATAGGATATACAAAGATACGCAAGAGCACCAACACGGTCGGCAGAATGAGGAGGAGGGCAAATCCGACATCCTTGTGGCGCTGTGTTATATAGAATTTTTTCATGGTATTTACAGCCCCCAGGTTTCGGGAATGTGGGCGGCACAAATGTACCGCCCGACAGGAGCGCTCTTCCTAGTCATTGCGAACTGGAAAGCGCCTCTTGGCTTTGGACCTCGTTTGCTGCCACCTTCAGGTTGTATTCCGGAGTACCCTGTCCGAGCAGCGCGTCATGCAAGCGGGCGCTAATAATATCCGACCATTGCACGTAGCCCGGAGCGTTCGGCCGGTTCACCCCATATTTGAACTGTTCGTCAAACTTCAACAGAAGACCCGATTTGTCTGACGAACTGAGCTTCGTATACAAGGCTTGAACAGACGGATACTGGCCCTCCTGTTTGTATTCCATCGTTTGATATTCGTCGCCTGCAATCCATTTCAAGAAGGCGAGCGCAGCTTCTTTGTGCTTGCTCGTTTTCATGATCGCCAGACCCTCGGAGCCCGTGCATGCCGCGGAGGTCACCTGTCCCTCCCCAGGAAGCAATCCTACAGCCCACTTCCCGGCGATTTTTGACTGCTTCGGATCGTTCAGATTATCCCCTTCCTCCCAGTTGCTCATCATCGCTATTTTCCCGGCCATGAATGCGTTGGCGACGTCTTGTTCATCCCATTGCAGACTGGCCGGGTCCACCGTCCCGCTTTTCATCAGGGTGACCATTTCTTTTAATCCTTGCAGGCCGCCGCCTGTGTCGAAAATCGGCTTGTTGTTTTTGTCGAAGAATGCTCCACCGTAGGCTCCGAGGAAGCCCACGTAGTCGCATGTCAAGCTTTCAGCCTGCTTCCAGGACCAGCCGGAAGCATAGATGCCTTTCCCGCCGAGCTTACTCTGAATTATTTTAGAATCCTTCAGGAATTCATCATATGTTTTTGGCGGACGATTGGGGTCGAGTCCCGCTTCCTTAAACAGCTCCTTGTTCCAAAACAAGTGCTTGGAACTTGAGAACCAGGGAATACCCATCAAATGTCCGTCATAAGAGGCAGCACTGAGCGAGGAGGGAGTAAATTTGTCCTGGACATCCTTTGGAATCACATGGGTCAAATCCACGGCAATATTGCCCTTGTAATATTGCCCGGCCCAAATCGTGTCCATTTCGACCACGTCGATATCAGAAGAACGAGCCATGGCTGCTGTGGTCACTTTGTTGTAGACCGAATTGTAGTCGACACCGATTTCCTTTACCTTAATACCAGTATCCTTCGTGAACTGCTTCAGTAGCTTGCCCCGAATGCCATTGGTATCGGTCCACAGCACGGTGATGGTTTGACCCTTCAGGGACGGATCGCTGGTACCTGACCAGCTCAGGCCATTGGATGAACCTTCGGCGTTTTGACCGTTCGAGTCCGAGTTGCCCCCGCCGCTGGTAGTCGGCGGAGCACCTCCGCAACCACTGACGAGAAAAAGGCCAACAATACCGGCTGCCACCACTGAATGTCTCTTCATAGTTCTTCTACCCCCTTAATATGGACAAGTTTTTATATGCGCACCCCTGTCTCCTCACACCGCCGACTACAGGCGGCTTGCAGCCTCTTCATCCAGCAGGAGGAGACAGTTTGGGTGTTGGCGAAACCAACTGGCCGGAATGTTCTCGCTGATGTCCCCGTGAACTATGCGATGCACGATGTCGGCCTTGTGCCGCCCGTTCGCCATCAGGAGCACAGATTTGGCATCGAACAGGGAAGCAATGCCCAAGGTCAATCCTCGACTTGGAACATCCAGCCACCCCGAGAGCCGAGCGCGCTCCATCGTCGCCTCGGCAAGCTGAGCGACATGCGCGCGCGAATCACGAGGCGTTCCCGGCTCGTTAAAGCCAACATGACCGTTGGTGCCAATGCCCAGGACACACAGGTCAAGACCACCTTCGTCTCTGATTGTTTGTTCGTATTGGTTGGCTGCGTCTTCGGGTGAGGTTTTCATATCAAATGTGAACCTTTGGGACGGACTCAAACCCAATCCGTCGTATAACTGAGTGCTTAGGGTATAGAAGCACGTCCTTGGATGACGCAGCGGCAATCCCACGTATTCATCCAAAGTAAAGGCCTTGAGCTTGTCCGCATTGAGTTCACCAGTCTGGCTCCGTCGGACAAGCTCCTTGTATGTCTCCACAGGGGTTTTCCCGGTCGCAAAGCAAATCTGAGAGGTTCGACCCGTCAATATGTGATCCGCTATGACGTCCGCTGCGGTGGTTGCAAACTCTTGCTGGCCGACCACCTTGATGTTCATCTGTATCCACCTCCGGTCGACAATGAAAAATGCGTTCAAACCTGAAGTGCCTGCATCACGGAGCCATCGACTGCTGAAATTGAGGAAGATACTCGCGATGGACCGCCAGCAACTGGTCGAGCGTAACTTCTGCAGCCCTTAAACTGTCAACAACGGGATCTACCAGCAGTGCCTGCAGGGCGGCACGTCGGTCCCCCTCAACCGCCGCCTTAACCACCAAACGCTGCACATTGACCTGCGTGTTGCACAGGGCGGCGATGCCGTCAGGCAGCGCTCCCATCGTCAAACCTTGAATGCCGAAACCACTGACCAATGCAGGAACCTCGACAATTGCGTCGGCAGGAAGGTTGGTTATGCATCCGTTGTTCGCGATATTGACGGCCAACACGTACTCATTTCGATTCCCTGCAATCGCCCGAATGATATCAAAAGCAATTTCACCCGACGGTTTTGTCAGCAATTCTCCGAGCGGCTTTCTGCCGTCGGCCCAGGCCTCAATCTCCAATTGCCGCTGTTTACGATAGGCTTCGGCTTGGTCAAAGTTGTATCCCTCCATCCCCACCAACTCCCATGCATAAGGCAGGTACTCTCCCACATGATCGTCGGTGGGCGATGGCCAGTAGCCAAAGTGACGGAACAATTTCCGACTGAGAAGATCCACCCCCCAAGGTCCCACGTCGTTCTCTGGCAATTCCCGTTCCCGACGCCGAAGTTCGGGATACAGGTCCTCACCGGACTTTGCATCGCGTATATCCATCAGCCAAAGCAGGTGATTCACGCCAGCAGCCTTAACGTCAATCTCCGTCGGATGGCGGCCAAGAATGTTGGCGACACGTTCTCGGCCCATGAATACACCGTGGCACAGTCCTACGGCCTTGATGTTGGTATATCGATGAACCGCCATGATGATTCGGCTTTCGGGATTGGTGAAGTTAATCAAATAAGCATCGGGGCAAAGTTCTTCCATGTCACGACAAATATCCAGGATAATAGGAATATTTCGCAAGGCGTGCGAGAGTCCGCCAGGCCCGCCGTTTTCCCCAAGCACCTGGCGAAGTCCGTTGGCTTTTGGAATTTCCCAATCTTTCCGCCACAGCTCATCTCGTCGTACGGCCACGGATGTGATGACAAAATCCGCCTCC
The DNA here is from genome assembly GCF_001552255.1 of Alicyclobacillus shizuokensis NBRC 103103. GTDB lineage: Bacteria > Bacillota > Bacilli > Alicyclobacillales > Alicyclobacillaceae > Alicyclobacillus_G > Alicyclobacillus_G shizuokensis. The sequence continues at coordinate 36,470 of NZ_BCQV01000004.1, read as the reverse complement.
GGCAAGGCCTCCCGGCGATTTGTCGTAGATTGGATGATGAGACCCGTGCCGGCTTCCTCGTTCATCCGGTGTGCCAGTTTCAACATGACTTGCAGACGAGGTTCATCCGTGTCCACCAGAACCAGCGTACTGCCCTGAAGGTCTGTAGTCTGCACTGCGTCCTGCAAGGCCCCCAGTCCGAACGAGGCGCTGCAAGCGCCAATGATGACGATCTTCACGGGTCTCATACAAGCCAGCACTCCTCTCAAGTAGGAATGGCTTTTGTTTTTTCTCAACATGAAATAACTTGACTTTAAATATAGCACGGCTATTCTACTTTTACAACAAATAATCTTTTGGTTTTGATATTTGGTTTTGATAAGATAATAGCCTCGTGAAATAGAGACGCAGTCTATGTGACCCAGGAAAATGAAAGTAGGTTTCATTTTTTCTGTATTTTCATACAAGTAAGGCCCATTGAGTTTCTCTTTTGGTTACTCCATGGGTCACCTGAATGCAGGTTTGGCCGTCAGACCTGAGATTGGGGTGGAATAAAGGTCAAACAGAGCTGCTCCAAAATCTCCTCGGGCGAAAGGCCCCGCACCTCTCTTTGGAACAGATAAGAATCACTGGTCAAAGCTGTCATCAGCATATCCGCGCGGAAGGTACTGTCGGCTGGGGTCTGCTCGGTGGCACTCATCTCGTCGAACAGCCGGACGAGGATAGGATGCAAATCGTTATAGAAGGCGCTCCGCGCTCGGTTCCTGGGTCGATGGCTGGACCCGGAGTCCTCGACCCCTTTCAACAACTGCGCTTTTGTCTCGCGGAAACGGATGAACAAGCTGAGAATCCCCTTCAATCGTTGGCCGGCCGAATCGGTCCCATGCTCGTTCAAGAACGCCTCAATGTCCTCGAACAGCAAAAAAATGTTGTCCTTGATGAGGTCCAGGCACAATTCGCTTTTGTTTCGATAGCGGCGGTAGAGCGTTCCGGGGCCAATTTGGGCCTCTGTGGCAATTTGATTCATGCTGACTTGTTCAACCCCGTATTGGTCAAACAGCCTGAGCGCCGCGTTCAGTATGCGCTGGCGATTCTCGGCTGCATCACGACGTTCAGAACGGGTGCGGATTGTCTCCGCGTCATGCACAGTATCATCACTTCCTGAAAATCCGATTGCCAAGCGCCCTTGACTAGCGGAGAAGTCTCCGGTTAATATCAAGGGGAGAATTCTCCACTTAATGGTAACACAGAAACGAGGAGTGTGCCACATGATGCCGAATCGTAACGCTGCCCTGCTGGTCATGGATGTGCAAAACGGGATTGTATCGCGTTTTGCCGAGAACAAGGAAGTCCTGCTGCCATTCCAACGAGCCGTGGAGGCCGCGCGGCAACACGGCATTCCGGTGATCTTCGTGCGCGTCGCGTTTCGCGAGGGCTATCCCGAGGTCAGTCCCCGCAACAAGTCGTTCTCCGCAATTTCCGAACGCCCGGGAATGACTTACTCGGATGCGGCAACCCAGATTCACGAATCCGTACAACCGCGGCCGGACGAACCGGTGGTGACAAAGATTCGTGTCAGTGCGTTCGCTGGCAACGACCTTGAGGTTTTGCTCCGGGCCCGCCAGATCGACACATTGATTCTCAGCGGTATCGCCACCAGCGGCGTCGTTCTGTCAACCTTGCGGGAAGCAGCGGACAAAGACTTCGCGCTAACGGTGCTGGCGGATGCTTGTCTTGACGCCGATACTGAGGTGCACCGTGTTCTCATGGAGAAGGTGTTCCCTCGGCAAGCGGATGTGCTGACCGTGGACGACTGGATCAAAACCTTGGATTGAATATCGAGCCCTTACAACCGGCGCGGCGACAACGACGGGCCATGAACCAGCATGGTCCGTCAGGCTTGTCGCTGTACCCAACCCTAGGGTGAGCAGAAGGCAGGTCTTCATCCATGCCGATATGGAAAAGGAATTTATTCGTTTGCTGGTTTGGGATGTTCGTCACCAGTATCGGGATGAGCCAGATTGCTCCGGTGCTGCCACTGTACATACGGCACCTCGGCGTTCACGATAAGGCTCTCATCGACCAATTTTCCGGGATTGCCTTCGGTATCACTTACATCGTTTCAGCTGTGTTTTCACCAATCTGGGGCAAGGCCGCCGATAAATATGGGCGAAAACCGATGCTACTGCGGGCCAGCCTGGGTATGGCCGTGGTGATTTTCAGCATGGGTTTTGCCCAGAATGTCTATGAACTCATAGGGCTTCGATTGCTGCAGGGCGTCATCACCGGCTACGGCACAGCCTGCACCACGTTGATTGCGACTCAAACGGACAATGAACACGCCGGATGGGCCCTGGGCACGCTTTCCACAGCCAATATCGCCGGGTCTCTGCTTGGACCCACCATCGGCGGCTTTATTGAAGACAACCTCGGCATGCCGGATGTGTTTTTCATCACCGGCGCACTGCTGCTGATTGCCTTTATCACGACCGTCTTGTTCGTCAAGGAGTCGTTTACCCGTCCAGGCAAAAAGACGCTCAGCACCAAGGAGATATGGGGCATTCTCCCAGAAAAAAGCCTGACACTGATCATGCTGGCGACCTTTTTTGTGATCAACCTGTCGTTATATTCGGTTCAGCCCATCATCACCGTTTATGTCGGCGAGTTGTCCCACAATGCCAGTCATGTGGCGCTGTTGGCCGGGATCACATTCTCCGTGACGGGACTGGCCAATATCATCGCCGCTCCCATATTGGGAAAAATCTCTGACCGATTCGGAGCCCACAGAGTCATATGGGTGGCGCTGGCCGTGGCCGGGATCGTATTTATTCCGCACGCCTTCGTGCAAGACGCCTGGCAGTTAATGGTGCTTCGCTTTGTGTTTGGATTGGCAGCGGCAGGGCTGAGTCCCTCTGTCAACACCCTCCTGAAGAAAATCACACCGGGATCGGTCACAGGCAGGGTGTTTGGCTTCAGCATGTCGGCCGGGTACTTGGGCGTATTTGGAGGCTCCGTCTTGGGCGGGCAAATCGCAGCCTATATGGGGATCCCGTACGTGTTTCTCATCACAAGCGCACTGTTGCTGATGGATGCAGTCTGGGTTTATTTTCAGGTGTACAAGAAGCTGCCCGTCTCTTCTGTGCAATCCATGGTCTAGAGGCGGCGCTACTCCCAGCGCATCCGCCGCGGCCTGCAGAATTCCTCTGCTGGACGTGGGTCGAGCGTCCTAGTAGGCTTATGGCAAACCACGATGCGAAGGGGTGAGCGAGTTGGACACGTCGGTTTTCTCGTTGCTCCCGCTGCTGCCGATTCTCGTGGGACTGGCGAGCCTGGTGTGGAGTTGTGTCCGCTCGCCCGCCCCGCGGATGACGTACTCCCGTCCGGTCGGAGTGGTGCGCGTCGCCCGTCCCGGCATGACAACGCAAGTCTCGCCCATCCTTCGCATCCTGCGCACGACTCGCCGAAAATTGGCGGGGCCTGGTGACGACGACGAGGGGCCTCTCCATGCATGCGCCGTCAGCGCGTCACAAAAAACGCACATCTGGAGACGCACATGTTCACGCATGCATGGAGGAGGCCGCAGGGAATGTACGGATCGATTGAATCGCTTTTGCATCATCTGCTGTTCGCCATGGCGACCTACACGCACGATTGGGGCCTGGCCATCATCCTGCTGACGGTGGCCGTCCGGCTGTTGCTGATGCCGCTGTCGATGCGGATGCTGAGAAACATGGATAAACAGATGGCGGTGGCCCCGCATCTGCGGGAACTGGCCGCCAAATGGAACGGATCGAAGGAAGGACTGCTGACCGCGCAGCAGGATCTGCTCAAGCGGCACGGAGTGCGGCGCAGTTCGTCCGTGCTGCTGCCGCTGCTGCAGGCGCCGGTGCTGTACGTGGTTTACCAGTTGTTTCGCACCTTGAACCATCCGGTGACGAGCATGCTGGTGCCCTGGGTGCCGCTGACCGCGGTAGATCCCTGGCACATTGCGCCCCTTGTCGCGGCGGTGCTGCTGTTCCTCGCCGGCTTGGTCAGCCACCGCCCGGCGCGTCTTGGCGCCAAGATCCCGGGCGCCGTCATCAGCGGCCTGGTGAGCCTAGCCGTTTTGTGGCAGGCGCCCGTGGCGGCTGCCATCTACTACGCTATCTCCGGGCTGTGGGGCGCCGGTGAGCGATGGGTGTATGGCCACTTGGCGCCGAAGGCAGCTGCGGCGTGACGAGAGTGATGCGCGCCCCGGCGCGCAGTCGACATCTGAGCCGGCGCATGAAAGCGCGTGGAAGGGACGGGAGGAAGGCTGGTGCCAAACGACCATTGGGAGCCCGATTGGTTGGACATCGCCAGCCCGCTGTCGATCGAAGTGCAGCGGGTGCAGCCCATAGCGTGCACGGCCCAGGCGACGGTGGTCCGTCTGGTGCCGAGGCACGGACTGCCGCTGATTGTGAAAGCCTCGCACAACCATGCGGCGATTCGCCGCGAAGCCGCGCTGTACGAGACGTGCGTCCGCCACCTGCCCGTGTGCGCACCGCAGGTGGCCGGAAGCGGACAAAGCTGCCAGTGGGCGTGGATTGCCTACCGGGACGACCAACTGGTGCCCATCACCACGCGCCGCCACGGGATCCTGCTGGCGGTGGCGGCGGCTGCCCGGTTACATCAAGCGGACCTCCCGGCGGGCGAAGCCCGGGTGGCCCTGAGCTCGCACACCCCCGATTTGGCGGAGGTGCTGCGCCAAACCCTCGCGGTCGATCCGGCCGTGTTCGCGGCTACCATGGCCGCGGGCGGTTGGGCGTCGGCGGCGCGGCGGCAGGTATGTCAGCTCCACCGACGGATGGAATCCTGGGGTGAGGAATTGATGCTCCGGCCGCGCGTGCTCTGCCATGGCGACTTGCACCTGGGCAACCTGATGTGGTCGCGGGCGTATCGGCAACCGGCCGTCATCGACTGGGAGTTCTTACACCCGGACTACGATTACTTCGATCTCTTTCAACTCCTGGACGCCACTAGTCCGACGACCCCGCTTTGGCGTCCACTCGGCCGCAGGCGGGTGCTGCTGGCGTATGCGCGGGCACGCTCTGACCTGCGAGAGCGAACGGCGACTTGGCTGCGCGGGTATCTCCGGTTTGCGGCCATCCACCTGCTGTGGATTGCCACGCGCATCCACGCGGACAGAGAGACCGCCCGCCACCCCGAGGAAGAGCTGAACCGGCAAGAGAGGGAGACTTACGCCGGTCTGCTCTCCATCGCCCGCGAATTGCGACGCCTGTAGAGAAACAGCCACCGACAGAGCCTGTCGGTGGCTGTGTGTTGTCCCGAGGTGAGGCGAGAGGGCGGGCCTGCCTGCGCCTGGGCACTGGCTGGTTATCGATCCTCAGCGAAACACCTTGACCCTATCTGTCAGCGGCTGAAACTGTTTTTCACCGGCCGGAGCGGTCGGCTTGCCAAACGGCATCTGGGCAATCAACTTCCAGGCCGACGGCAGGTTCCACTCCGCTTTCACCTGTTCGTCAATCAGCGGGTTGTAGTGCTGCAGGCTTGCCCCGAGACCGGCGGCCTCAAGCGCCATCCAAATCACCAGCTGATGCATGGCGTTGGTATGTTGCGACCAAATCGGGAAGTTCTCCTGATACAGCGGGAACTGCTTCTGCAGGCCTTCAATGACCGCCAGGTCCTCAAAGAACAGCACAGTACCATGACCCTGACGAAAGCTGTCCATCTTCTGCTGCGTCGAAGCGAACTGGTCCGCAGGCACAACCGCCTTCAGCACATCGGTCGTGATGTCCCACAGCCGCTCATGCTGCTTTCCCAACAACAGCACGACGCGCGTGCTCTGCGAGTTAAAGGCGGACGGGGTATGTTTTACCGTTTCTTCAATGATATTCTGAATCTCCTCGTCCGAAATCGGCGATTCCGCACTGATTCCGTAGATAGAGCGGCGGTCGCGAAGCGCAGCGAACAGGTCCTTGGTCACCGTCATGGTTGTCATCTCTCTCCACTCCTCTTGTCTGTTTAGCTCACTTTTAGCTTTCAACACACCTATTGTATATTACTAACTATACGTAAGTCAACCGGATCCTCTCACACGGAAGCGCTGGGCGCCGTGGGCTGATGGGTGCCGCGTTCGCGGGCGCCCTGTGATTTCGTGACCATAAGTTCCCAACGAATGGACAAGTACCGCCACAGATTGGCCACCGCGATGCCCACCAACAGCGTGCACAGAGCCAGCCAGGCGCCCGCTTGTCCCCAATCCAGCACACGGGTCACGACAATCGTCATCGGAATGAACAACAACCAATTCAGGATGAGCGACATCCGGAAGAGGAATGTCGTATCCCCCACCCCGCGCAGGCCACCGGACAAGACAATGCCGCCGCCATCAAACAGCTGGATGAAGGAAGCGATATGGATGAGCGAGACGGCCAACAGCGCCACTCGAGCGTCGGAGGTGTAGATGTGAGCTGCCGGCAGGGCGAACAGCCACAGGCAGATAGAAAACAGCGCCATGAACATGAGCCCCAGCAACAGCGTGTGCAGGCCCACCGTCTTCGCCGCCTGCGGCTGGCCGCGGCCAATCTCCTGACCGACGGCCACGGTGGCCGCCATGCCAAAGCCGTTGGCGGGCATGAACCCGAGCGACAGAATATTGAGCGCGATTTCATTTGCGGCAATCGCGTCGGTGCCCAGGCGCGTGATGCAAGCGGTGAACACCAACATCCCCAGGCTCATGGACAGCTCCATCACGCTGAGCTTGACACTTTCCACCAAAATCAGGCGCACTTGACTGCGGGCCATGGCCAGCCACGTTCGGGTGTGAAACTGGGCGTGATAGCGGCCGTAGTACACCGCGATGCTGGCCGTAAAGCCAAGAAACTCTGTGGTCACCATGCTCCACCCGGCGCCGACCAGGCCGAGATCCGGAAGACCAAAGTGGCCGTAGGTAAGGCCATATGTCAGCACCACCAAAAGCACATTGGTGGCCAGCGAGATGTACATCGGTGTCTTGGTATCGCCGACACCGCGCATGTAGGCGTAGAACACGTTGGTCAACAGCGTGAAGGAAAAGGCGATGAGACGTGCCTGCAGGTAGGGTGCCCCAAGCGCCGCCAAAGGATGATTGAGCCCCATCGCCACCAGAACGGCGTAAGGAGCGAAAAAACTGGCGAGCACTACGCACACGGACAAGCACGCCGAGATGCAGAGGGCTATCTGCGTTCGCTCGTTGCCCTCCCGCATCGTCTTTTCTCCGTAATTCTGCGACACCAGATAGTTGACGGACTCGTTCAACCCCGCGAACAGCGCCCAGGTGTTATACATCCACACATTGCTCACGCCGACAATGGCGATTGCGCTCGGTCCCAACCGGCCCACCAGGATGAGCGTGATCATCCCGGTCAATGTCATCGAAGAAAACGTGGCGATGGACGGCAGCGCGAGCTTGAGAATGTGTTTCCACAGCTGTACGACGGTCACGCAATTCCCCACCCCGCTGTAAAGTGCGTCCCCATCTTATCACGGAACTGGGGGATTGCGATATGGCTTGGAACACACAAAAACCCACCGGCATCGCCGGTGGGCCGTGAGCGCGTCAGCGGAATCGACGTTCGAGGATGAATCCATGGCTCGCTCAGACGCTGGCCGCCGTATCGGAGGTGTACGCCAGGTCGTGGCGCCCACCCGCCAGGTTGAGCGATGCAGCGTACGCCTCGGTGAACAGGTAGGATAAGGTCGACTCGGCGCCGCGATTCGGGTTGGCTCCGGACGGTGCAAGCCCGTCGCAGCAGCTGCCATCGGACGGATCGGCCATGGGCAGATTGAGGTCGTTGTCACCGTGAAACCAGTCCAACGACCGTCGCACGATCTCCCGCCAACGCTCGTCGCCGGTCGCCAGGTAGGCCTCCCGCGCCGCCAGCGCCAGTTTCATCACGTCGACCGGTTGCTGGTCCCAGTGCGCCCGCCACTCGCGGGTGCACCAGCCGCGGTTGCCGATGGGCCGGATGCGTCCGTCTTCGCCGCTCATCTGCTGGACGAGAAAATCGAGGCTCGCTTCTGCAATGCGCTGCGTCGTTTGCCGCCCGCCGACCCGCCAGGCCAACCACATGGCCCACGGCAAGAGTCCGTTGGAATAGTTAAGCTCGGACTCAAACCAGCGCCAACCGTCATCCGCTTCGGCCTGGTACGCGTTGGTCAGCCGCCGCTCCCACTCCTGGACCTGGGACGTCAACTGTTCCCTCGTCAACCCCCACGCCTCCAGCCGCTGCGGCTGATTGTCTCCGTTGGCATCCCCCAAGAGATCAAAACGGACGCCATGGGCTCGCCGCGTCGGCGTCAGGCCGGTGTGGGCCAGGAGCAGACAGCCCGCGGCCAGCGCCCACGCCAGCCCGCGCATGCGACGGAGTTCCGATGCGGCTGGCAGCGCCCGGCGCAGAACTTCCGCAGCCACCTGTCTGCGGGCTTCGTCGGACAAATGCACAGAGACCACCGCCGCTGCCCAGAGTGAGCGGCCCAGACAATCCTCGGACCGTTCTTCGGGTTCCGGCGTGCGGTCAAAGCGAATGTTGTTCTGGAACCAACCGTCTTCCTTCTGCGCCCAGAGCAGGAAGGCCAGATACCGGTCCAGCAGGCGGTACAGCAGGCTTCGCTCAGCCCGGCAGTCCTCAGGCAGCTGGGCCAGCCACTCCACGCACAGCCAGATGGCGCGCGCGTTGTCGTCCGTTGAGTATCCCTCACGCCTGCGCGGGATACGGCCCAGGCAGTGCTCCAGCAACCCCGTGTCGTCGGTCAAGCGCTCCAGGTGGTCAAATCGAATCGCTGACGGAGACAATTGGTTTCACCTTCCCTTTCACCTGCGGTGCCAGCGTCGCGTCACCAACTTTCTCGCCGCACACTGTGGCCAACAGCTTGAGGTACTGCGCCGCCACCCGCGGCCAGTGGGTTGCCTGGCCGATTTGGCGGATCTTCTCTTCCAAGCGGCGCAGCGCGGTGTCATCGCCGAGCAGGCGCCGGAGCGCCGCCTCCCATGCGGACACATCGCCGTACGGGAGCAGCAGCTCGTCGCAGCCGGCGAGAAGGTCGCGGGCGTGCTCATACGGTGTCGAGAGCACTGGCCGCCCAAGCCCCACCGCGTAGGCCAGGGTGCCACTGGTGATCTGCTGCAGCCCCGGATAAGGAGTGAGGTACAAATCGGAAGCCATCAGGTAGGCGACCAGATCCTCTTCGCTGATGTATCGGTTGACCATGCGCACGTGCCCGTCCAAACCCAGCTCGTGCACCATGCCCAGCAGCTCTTCGCGGTACGCCTCCCCTTCGCGTCGGCGCACTTCCGGGTGCGTCTGGCCCGCAATCACGTACAGCGCGTTTGGCACGGCCCTGACCACGCCCGGGAGCGCCCGCAGCACCGACTCAATGCCTTTGCCGCGGCTGAGCAGACCAAACGTGAACATCACCTTGCGTCCTGCAACCCCGAGCCGGCGCCGGATTTTCGCCCGCTCTTCGCGCTTGGGCTTGGGAGATCCGTGCGGAATATAGACAATCTTCTCCTCCGCAATCCGGTACGCGTTCGTCAAATACGGGATGGCCCGCCGGTTCATGACGACGATGGCGTCGGAACGGTCGGCCAGCTCCTGCTGGATGGGCCGATAAGGCGGCTGGGGGTTTGGAAAAATGGTGTGAAACGTGGTGACGAGCGGCTTGCGCAGCGCGCGGACAAAATCCAGCACATACTCCCCTGCCTCGCCTCCGAAGATGCCGAATTCGTGCTGCAAGATCACGGCCGACACATCGCTCTTGTTCAGCTTCTCGGCCATCTTGGCATAGGCCGCCCGGTCAGCCGCGGGGAGCGGCCAAAAGTTGGGCTGGCTCCGGTACGCGGCGCCGTCATCGTTAACCATCACGACAACCACATCACCGTCGCGGCGTCGGCTGGCGGTCATGATGCTGTGCCGCAGGTGTTCGGTGAATGTGGCGATGCCGCAGCGGCGGGGCGGATAGGTGCTGACGTAGGCAAGGTTCTTCATACCCGCACCGCCTCTCCGCCTCTGCCGACGGCGGCGTGCGCGAGCGGTTCTGCGGCTGGCACCCTAAGCCCCTGATAGGCCGCCCGGGTGCATCGTCCGATGCCCTGGTTCATTCGTTGACGGAAGTGTGAATGCGGCCCGGTCCGGTGGACCCCCGGAGCCACCGGTTTGGCCAGACTGCCTCTGTGTGTGTGCAGGCGGGTACCATGCCCGCTGGCAAACAGCAGCGCCTTCATTTTTCCCATCCCTCCATTTGGTTTCGAGATCAGTGTTTCCACAGATACGAATTCCGAAATAGACGAATGAAAAAATGAGAAGCGATGAATGGGAGAAAAAATCAGCCGCGTCCCGCGACCGGAGGAAAAAATGGATGCCGCCGACTCGACCCTGCACCACCCTCAGCCAAGCGCGACGGTGCGCGTATCCTCGACACCTCAATCAGGCGGCTGCGACACGGCCACTTAGCACTCAATCAAGATGTCTGCTAATAAGTATACATAACCTGACGGGTTGGACGCAAGTTTTATGTCGACAATAGGTGAGCGTTTTGGACAGGCCGGGCAGGCGCCTTAGGCAGACGCCCGCCCGGCTGCCCGGCGCGGCGATGGCGGTTGTCTTATACGGACTCAGTCCAGCGGCCGCCGCGAAACAGCGAAACGGTGTTGCCGTCCGCTGTTTCCGCGTCGATGTCGAGCTCCGGGGAACCCATCATGAAGTCGACGTGCATCAGGCTTTCGTTTAGTCCATACTCGGCCCATTGCTCACGCTCCAGGTCGTGACCGCCCTCGACCAATGGATACGCCTTGCCGATGGCCAGGTGGCAGGACGCGTTCTCGTCAAACAGGGTATTGTAGAACAGGCGCCCAAGCTTGGCGATCGGCGAATCGACGGGCACCAGCGCGACTTCGCCCAGGTAATGGCTGCCCTCGTCCGCTTCGATGATGTCACGCAGCGCGTCCTCTCCCTTTGTCGCGTGGTACTCGACAATGCGCCCCTGCTCGAAGCGCAGGCGAATGCCGTCAATCAGGTGGCCGTTGTGATTGAGCGGCATCGTGCTCGAGACGACTCCGTCCACACCGTCCTTGAGGGGTGCCGTGTACACTTCCTCCGTCGGCATGTTGGCGACAAAGCGCACTCCCTCTGGTGTGTGCTGCAGGGCGGCGGTAAAATATGCCCGCTCGTGCAGACGGATGGTCAAATCCGTGCCAGGCCCCCTATAGTGCAGCTTGCGGATACCAAGCTGGTTGAGACGCTGGCTGCGGCGCTTGAGGTTGTCGATGTGCTCGCGCCAATCCGCAATCGGATCGTCCCCGTCAGCACGCGCGCAAAACAGAATGTCCTTCCACAGCGCCTCCACCCGCTGCTCCGGCGGCAGCTCGGGATACACCTGGTCCGCCCACGCCTGGGTCGGAGCCGACACCAGCGTCCAGCTGTACTCGTCGTTGGTCCGCTTGTCGTTGAACGCGCGAAACACCGAGGCAACGGCACGGTTGGCTTGGGTGACGCGGTTTGCGTCCACGCCTTGGAAGAGGTTCGGATCGGACGCGGGGATGCCGATGAAGGCGGCCCCTTCCTCGGCCAGCTGCTCAATCCACGACAGCTGCCAGCGGGCGCGCGCCTCCAAGGTCTCCAACGAGCCGCGGCGAATCGTCTCGCGCTGCCACCACTCGTCCCCCCATTCCACCTGCACAAACTTGGCCCCGGCGTCGTAGCCGGCGGCCGTCAACATCCGGACAAACTCAATGTGCTCCGGCAGCACCTGGCGAATCCCGTAGCCGATGACCAGGTGCTGGCCGGGCTGCAGGTTGACGCCCACCCGCACCGCCAAGTCGGCGTACTTGCGCAATTGTTTCGCATCCACTGCACGGTCATCTCCTCTTTAGGAATGTATGTATTTTCTCCCGCCTCATTCAGGTTACCACTGGCGCCGCGAACTGTGCAAAGCAGCAATCGGCCGCCCGCCGGGCGTGGACTCACCACTGAACTGGGCAGGAGGTGAGCGGCCGATTCGCCGAGACAGAATGGCTGTATTACAATGCAGATAGACACGCTAGACGCCGCGGACAGACACCGCGGTTGAGGAGGTGGCCCTATGGGTTGCTCCCCCAGATATCGCGTGGGCATCGCCGGTGCCGGCGCGTTTGCGGCGTTTTTGGCGCAGGCGCTGGCGCCTCTGCCCAATTTCGAACTCACGGCTGTGGCTGGCCGGACACCGCGAAAGCGGCAGACCGTCATCGAGGCCTACCTGCACCGGCGCAGCGGCGCGGACGCCAAGCGGCCGCAGGAATATGAGGACGCCACGCAACTCGTCGCCGCCCCTGGGCTGGACGCGGTCATCCTGACCACGCCGCCACACCTGCACGCTTCCCTCACCGCCCTTGCCCTCAAAGAGGGCAAACACGTCCTGGCGGAAAAGCCGGGAGCGCTTTCGGTCGAAACGCTGGCAGAAAACGGACGCCTGGCGGACGGCCGGGGCCTCGCGCTGGCCGTCAATCTGGTGCAACCGTTCAACCCGCTGGTGGAGGCCGTGCGGCGATTATTGGAACTGGGCGTGTTCGGGCGCCCTTGGCAGGCCATTCTGTACAACTCGGCCCACCGCGTGCCCGACGACTCGCACTGGTTCTGGTCGCACGAGATGAGCGGCGGTATCTTCGTGGAGCACGGTGTCCACTTCTTCGAAGTGGCGCGCCGCTGGTTCGGTGAAGCCGCAACGGCCGCCGGCGACGTGGTCCCGGATGAACAGGGGCGCGAATCACGCGTATTCGCGCAGGTGGTACACGCCGACCGCGGAAGCCAACAGGAAGTCGTGGTGCAATATTATCACGGCTTCACCCTGGACAGGGATATCCCCGAATCGACCGGCTGGACGCTGCACCTGGCGCAAGGCAGGTTGCAGATAAACGGGTGGATCCCGACCGACCTGCGTGTGCAAGCCAAGTTCACCCGAGCTCAGGCCGAACTATGCGACCGCGTGCTGGATGCGGTGCCGACGCAACCGACGCACCGAGCGTTGGAGCGGTTGACGTCCGTGGATGCGGCGCCCGTCTCCAGCGCGGATGCGGACGAACGCATCGCCTACGAGAGGACCATAGAACTGGCGGATCGCCAGGGGTGGTATGAGGCGATGGCGCAGGCGCGCTGGCTCGACTTCTGCCGAATGATGGAGGAGCCCGGCTGGCGCGGCCTCGTCAGCTGGGAGGACGCGGCCGCCGATCTGGCCCTGGCCATCGCCTGTGCGCCCGGCCAGCCGCGGCCCTGAACCTCCCGCGGCGACAGGGAGGTGCGCATTGCCAGCGTATCTCCCTTGAGCGAGAGGGAAAGCTCGTGTACGATGGGAGCATGACTATCTGTTATTGGAGGAATTCTCGGTGCAATCGCTCAACATGACTGCTCCGCGCAGAGCTGTTTTGGAGGTGATCCGGCAGTCCAGGGAACACCCCACCGCGAACGACATCATGGATACCCTGGCCAAGCGCGGCGAGCGGTATGCCTATGCGACCATCTACAACTCCCTGCGGTACCTGGCGGATCATGGTTTGATACGTGAGCTCAACATTGGCAACGGAATCACCCGTTACGACGGAAGAATGGAGGAACATCAGCACGTGGTGTGCGCGCGCTGCGGCGCCATCGCCGAGGCCGATGTCGACATCCCGGTCGAGCTGGTGCGGCAGATTGAAGCTGAGACGGGTTACAAGGTGCATTCCCTGAACGTGCACTTGACCGGATTGTGCCCCGCCTGCCGGAGCGCAGAACAGGACGGACAGAGTCGAGACTAGACAGCCACCTCGACCCTGTGATATACTCGCGTTGTCGATTTAGACTTAGTCTAAATCAAGAACCAAAACTGGATTAGGAGTGTGATTGGAATGCCGCTCGTAGGAAATCCGGCTCCCGATTTCGACATGCTGTCGACAAAGAACTTGAAGACCCTGGATGAACGCGTAAAGTTGTCCGACTACCGGGGGAAGTGGTTGATCCTGTTCTTCTATCCGGCCGACTTTACCTTTGTCTGCCCCACCGAGATCATCGCAATGAACGACCGCCTGCAGGAGTTCAAGGACCTGGACGCGGAGGTGCTCGGGGTTAGCTGCGACAGTGTGCACAGCCACAAGGCCTGGATTGAGACGCCGCGGGACAAAAACGGGCTGGGCAGTCTCGACTACCCACTGGCGGCTGACTTCACGAAAGAAGTCGCGCGCAAGTATGATGTACTGGTGGAATCGGAAGGCCAGGCGTTGCGCGGACTGTTCATCATAGATCCAGAAGGCATCCTGCGCTACCAGGTGGTGCACGACATGAACATCGGGCGCAGCGTGGACGAGACCCTGCGTGTGCTGGAAGCTCTCCAGGCAGGCGGACTCTGCCCGGCCAACTGGAAGCCTGGCGACAAGCTGCTGGAGGTTTGAGGCTTGCCTCACCCGGCGGTTGCGCCTGCGGCGCGATGGGGACCGGACGCTGGCGGCCGCAGAAACGGCAACGCCGCTGGCGGCTGGTTTGCCCATTCCGGCGTCCGGGTTCTGCCCGGGCGCCGTTCACCATAAATCATGAAGAGTGTTTCCCGCGCCCTATACATACGCGGATGCGTGTATGGGCAACGTGAACACTGCATCCCTGTCCAAGGAGGTTTTATCCGCATGCCAATGCGTTTAGGAACGCCGATGCCGAGTCTGGAGGGCGCCACCGAGTGGCTGAACAGCGATGGCCAGCCTCGCGTGGAGCCGGGCAAAGTCACGCTCATCCACTTTTTCGCTGTGTCCTGCCACATCTGCCACGAGACAATGAACGACGTGGTGGCCATCCGCAACCGCTACAAAGACCAAGGCCTGCAGACCATCGCCATCCACATGCCGCGGCAGCAGGAAGACGTAGACAAGGACAAGGTCCTCAGAGACATTGCCGAATACCATATTCAGCAACCGGTAGGGCTGGACCACCGCATGGAGGTTGCGGAACGGTTTGAGAACCAGTATGTGCCGGCGTTTTTCGTGTTTGGCGAGGACGGCACGCTTAAGTTCCGCGCCGCCGGGGACAAAGGCTTCCAGAAAGTCGAACCAAAAATCCGCGAGGCGCTCGGCCTGCCGGTCGAAGGCTGAGGACGGGAAACCGAGGCGCCGCCCGGAGACAGAACGAGGAGGGAGAATATGGCCAATCCATCCGATAGGAAGTACCACCCGGAACACACCTGGGCCAAGGTCGAAGGCGACCTGGCCCGCATCGGCATCACCGATTTCGCTCAGGACCAACTGGGAGACATCGTGTTTGTCGACCTTCCATCCCCAGGCGGTCGCCTGACCCAGGGCCAAAGCTTTGGCACGGTGGAGTCGGCGAAGACCGTGTCCGACCTGATTGCCCCGGTCAGCGGCGAAATCGTCGAGGTGAACTCCGCCCTGGACGACGACCCGGAAACGGTCAACCACGACCCCTACGGGGACGGCTGGATGGTCGTCGTGAAGCTGGCGGATACGGGAGAGTTGGACTCCCTGCTGTCGGCCGATGGCTACGAGCAGGCGATACAGGACGAATAGATATCCCCGACCGCTCACCGCGCGCCACGCACGATGCGCAACGCGCCGAGGGCGGCGCCGCTGCACCACCACTCACCTTCGCCTCACGCCGCCGGCGGCGCCGCTTCGTCCTGCCAGCCCGCTTGCCGCAAGACGTCGTTCAGGTAAACCCAGCGGGTGACAAGGAAGAACAAGGCGCAGAAGGCAACGTATATCAGCGCCACCAGAGCGACATCCCGCCAACTGAACCATCCCATGCTTACCAACCGGGAGAACTCCACCATCGCCACCAGGGTGTGCGACAACGCCAACACCAGGGGGGCAAAGAACAGGCAGGCCATTTCCACGCTGATGAGGCGCCCGACTTCCCGCCTGCGCACGCCGATGCGCAAAAGGGCGCGCAGTTGGCGCACATCCTCCTCGCGCCCGGCCGAGAGGCGGAAGTACAGCGTGCTGACGCAGGCCAGGAAGAACAGGGCGCTGACAAAGAACCCGGCGAACAAGCTGGTCGAGAACAGCTGCATCCCCGATGTGTACATCTCCACCGTTCCCGTCACCCACCACCGGTCCGCCGCGGGCAGCCCCGCCCGCAGGTGGCGCAGGATATCCGTGCTCTTCCGCCAATTCGTGGCCGTGGCGGCCGCTATCCGCCACTGCCCCGCCGGGTTTGCGGCGGCCGCCCACGCCTGGAAGCGCGCGTCCGAAACGATGAGCGCCCGGTCGATTTCCTGCTGCTCGTTCCAGGCCCGGGTGTCGCTCTGTCCCTGGATGCGCACCGCGTACTCCTGCCCGCCCAACCGCACCACAGCACGTCCGCTTTGAAACATGCGCGGCACTATGTACGGATACGGCACCACCCACTCCGCCTGATTGCCGGCCAGCGAAAAATCGGGGATGGTTGGCGCCAGGCTGGGATGGCTGGCGAGCAATGCTTCTCGCAGGCGGTGATAGCCCGTGTCGGAGATGACCATCGCCTTCAGCGCTGAGGCGTCCCCGCTGGCGCCCGTCATTGGAGTCGATCCGCCCGTCTTTGTAACCGACTGACCGCTCCCGGAGGGATCGCTCACCTCGACTGTGAGCACCGTCACCTGCACGGTTTGCGAGACCGACAACCCGGACTGCCGCAGGTCGGAGGCACCCACACTCTGCCACAACGTCTTCGCGCCCACCGGCGCGGTCACCTGGACCGCAAACGGAGCCAGGCGTTCTGAATTCGATGCATTCAACTGGGCAAAACTCACCACGGCACCCATCGCCGTCATGACCACGGCCGATAAGGTCGTGATCACCGTCAGGATGCGGGCGTGATCGCGAATCCGATGGATGAGACGGGCGGACGTCAGCCAGGTGATTCCGCCCATCGCCGGGCGGCGCAGACGGCGCAGGACGTATACGGACACCTGGCTGAACAACAGCAACGTGCCGAAGATGACCAACACCAGAACCGGGACCATCGTCACCATGACAGCGTGGGGGAAGCGGATGGCCATTGTGTAGCCGGCGGCCAGACACAAAAGGGCCAACACCACCTTGAACGGCGCCGCCTGCGGCTCCCGCTGGTGCACCCGCCCGCCCAGGATGAGCGCTCGCGGCATCCGCCGCGCCGTGCGCAACGCCTGCCAAAGCCCGTCCGCGGCAAACAGCAACCCAAAACCCAAAAAGGTGCTCAGCAAGGCCGAGCTGGGGACCGCAAACGGCACCGGCGGCAGTGCGAGGGCCGCTGTGATGGCCATCAGGAACAGCCGCAGGAACAACAGACCCAGTACGCCGCCTAGCGCCAGCGCGGCGGCGCCCAGCAACAGACTCTCCACAAACACCAGCAGCGCCAGTTGGCGCGGGCGCACGCCAAGCACCAACAGCAGGCCAAACTCACGGCTTTGCAACCGCAGCAGCGCAGCGTGGAAGAAGACGACAAAGAACACAGAGAAGACGACGACAATGCCTTGGCACAGACGCAGGACGCCGCGCGCGTCTCCCGGCATGGTGCCGTGGATGACGCTCGGGTTGCCGATGAAGCAGGCAAACAGCATGTAAACCGCTACAGCCATCGCACCGGCCAGGAAGAAACCGAGGTAGCGCGGGATGGTGCGCAGGCTGTTTTTCACCAACAGACGAAACCAGCTCATGCCCGCGCCCCCTCCAGCACCGCCAGCCCGCTCAGGATGTCCTGAAAGAACGCCTCCCGGCCGCCGTTGCGCACCAGTTCACTGTGTACTCGCCCGTCCTTGATGAACACAACCCGGTCCGCGTAGCTGGCCGAGAAGGGATCATGCGTGACCATCAGCAATGTGGCCTGCCGCCGCCGGTTCAACGCCCGGAACAGCTCCAGCAGAGCCTGGGCGGAGGCGGAGTCGAGGTTGCCGGTCGGTTCGTCCGCCAACAGCAGCGCCGGCTCGTGCACGACGGCGCGAGCGACCGCAGCCCGCTGCTGCTGGCCGCCGGACACCTCGTACGGGTACTTGTCGCCGACGGCGTCCAAGCCGAGGTCCGCCATCACCGACACGACGCGTTCGTAGAGACGCGCCCCACGCGCGCCGTCGAGGGCGAGCGGCAGGGCGACGTTTTCCGCCAGAGTGAGGGTGTCGATCAGGTTGAAATCCTGAAAGACAAACCCCAGCTTCTGCCGTCGGAACACCGCCAGTTCTTCATTGCTCATGGTCGACAGCTCGCGGCCGTCAATCCAGCACTCGCCGCCGGTTTGTCGGTCCAGCCCGGCGAGAATGTTGAGCAGGGTGGTCTTGCCGCTGCCTGAGGGCCCCATGATGCTCACGAACTCACCCCTGGCCACCGACAGGTCCATGCCGTCGAGCGCCCGGACCGCCACCTGCCCGCGCCGGCCTTGGTACACCTTGGTCAAATGGACAATTTCAAGGACTTGCATCGCCCCGGCCTCCTTTCATCCTACCGCCAGTGTGCCAGAACGGACCCGGGCAAACCTTAACAGGAAGCTTACAGTCGCTCCCGCCAAACTTACAGTTTTGTAAGGTCGTCCGATAACGCGGCAGGGGACAGGTGGGTCGAGTCGTGCAGGGTGAGGGTGAAGGTGGTGCCTTGCCCCGCAGTGGAACACACCTGGATGTCGTGACCGAGGCGCTCACACACCTCCTTGACCAGGTACAGGCCGATCCCGGTGGCACGAGAATGCAGGCGCCCATTGGCACCGGTGAAAAACGGCTGGAAGAGGCGCGGCAGGTCCGCCTGCGGGATGCCGATGCCCTGATCGCAAAACGCCAGCACCACATCCCCGCCGCGACGGCGAACGCGGATAACGAAGGGACAGCCCGCATCCGTCCCGGGAGGAACGCCGTATTGGAGCGCGTTTCGCACCAACTGCTCGGCGATGAAGCGCAGCCATTTGCCATCCGTCCACGCGTACACAGTGGGCGCTTCGGCATCGATGCGTGGATACAGGTGGCGGCGTATCCAGGCGGATTTGTGCTCGTTCACCACCTCGCGCAGGAGTGGCACCACGTCCACCCGCTCGGGCCGGGCGTCGAAACGGAATGAGGTGACGCGGGCGGTCTGAAGGAGTTGTTCCAGGCTGGCCTCCAACCGTTCCTTCTCCTCAAGCAGGCTGTCGAGCAGCGGCGCCACGCCTGCCGCCTTCACGTTCCGGTTGCCGCCCGCCTTTCCGCCCTGCCCCGCGTCCGTTGCGGGGCCTGCGTTACCCGCGGCGACCGATTCCCGCAATTCTGCCAACAACAGGGTCATCACCGCCAGCGGAGTCTTCATCTGGTGGGCAAAACGGGTGACGAACGCCTCGTAGAACTTGGTCTGCCGCTCGGATTCGTACCGCTCGCGCAGGTTGTGGGCGTACTCCGCGTTGACGAGGGCGGCCCATGCCCGCTGCTCACGCGTGCCCACCAGCCGCATCCGCGGCTGGGCGCCGCCTTGTTCGAGGGCCGCTCGCCGCGCCGCGAGCGCACGCCCCTGAGGTATGCGGACCCACACCTCCCAGAGGACGCCGGCGGCGGTGGCCAGCGCCGCCAGCAGGCAGCCGTACAATAAGTCCGCCCACGGCACCGCCAGCCCTCGGCTTTGCAGCGAGAGCACGACGACCAACACAAACAGACCCAGCCCCAGGCAGGCCAGGGAGAGAAGGCGGCCGAGGTCGAGAACATAGTCGCGCAGCCTCACTCCGCCACCCCCTCGGCCAGCGGCCGCAGGCGGTAGCCCACGCCGCGTACCGTCTCCAACACCCGCGGCGCCCCAGCGGCGGCCAGCTTGACCCGAATGCGCGCGATGTTGACGGTCAGCGTGTTGTCCTCGACAAAATCCGCCTCATCCCACACCGCCTCCAACAGTTCCTCCCGCGTGACAATATCGCCCTGGCGTTGCAACAGTAAGCGTAAAATCTCCCGTTCTGTGTTGGACAAGGTCACCCGCTCGCCGCCGAGGGCCAAGACGGACCTGCGCACGTCGAGGACGAAGCCGCCCCATACCAGCGCCGCTTGGGTCTCGGCCGCCTGTGCGTAGTCGCCATAGGCGCGGCGCAGCAACGCCTTGACCTTCGCCGTCAACACATCTGGGTGAAACGGCTTGGTCAGGTAGTCGTCCGCCCCCTGCTCCAACGCCAGCACCTTGTCCATGTCGCCCGTGCGCGCCGACAAGAACAGAATCGGCACACGCGAGAAGCGGCGCAGTTCTCGGCACCAGTGAAAGCCGTCGTAACGCGGCAGGTTTACGTCGAGTATGACCAGGTGGGGCTGAAACGCGGCGGCCTCATCGGCGACCCGGTTGAAATCGGCCGCCTGCCGTACACAGTATCCGTACCCAGCGAGCCGACGCATGATAAGCGCTGCCAACTTGTCGTCGTCCTCGACGAGGAAGATGCGAGCCCCAGCCGACGGGGAAGCCCGCTCTTCCCCCGGCAGGGGCTGTGCCCTCTCCCCCCGTGCGGGTGCGGACTCGACATGATGGCCCTGCGGGAGACCGTCCTCTTGCCTGGTCACGCGCATCCCTCCCGGAAAGCCGCTTCATCCATGGCCTGATGGAAATGGCTTGGCCGACTCCTAGGCCTCATGATCCTATCTCATTATACGGGAACTCGGGGGATTGGCAGAGTGTGAACGCGAGGCGCAGAGGCGAGGCATGAAGACCCGGTCCGGCGTTGCTGTGCCGGGCCGGGTCAGACTGCGGGATGCCGTCAATACATCATCCGCTCATCCAGGTAATATTTGAATTCCAGGAGGTTGTTGGAGGGATCCTTCAGAAAGAACGTCTCATGCTCCTCGACGAGGCCCTCAAAGCGCTTCGAGGGCGGCTGGAAGAAAGGCAAGTCACGCATCTTGGCCAGTCGCAGCAGGTTATCGAACTCCCGCTTGTCCGAAAACGTAACGCCAAAATGGCGCGGATACATCTTCGGATCGCGCTCCCAGGCGTCGGACAGGTGGCAGACCACCTGATCGCCGAAAAAGTCCAAGGTGATGCGGTCGTGGTAGCGGCGGGCCAGCTTGCACCCGAGCCCCTTCACGTAAAACTCGTACGCTTCGTCCAAGTCGCGGCAGGGTATGGCGAGGTGAAACACGTTGTTCGGGTTGCGCATGGGCAACGCCTCCTTTGTCGAGGATTGTCTGAATTTCCCGGGCAAAACCCTGTTTGCGGGCGCACCGCCTGTCAACGACAACGCCCCGGCCTCCGCGCGGCTCCGTTCAGGAAAACTGCAGCAGCGTGTCGGAACGCAGGCCCAGGCGCAGGGTCTCCAGCGCCACCGCATCGTCAAAGGCGACGTTGCCCAGGTTGACGTTGGTGCCAAAGAGGCGGATGAAGTAGGTCTGCAAGGTCTTGTTGGGGGCTTCGAAGACCACCTTGTCGAGATCGATGCCCGAATCGGCAATCTCCTCAATCAGGCCGTACCGGACCTCGCCGTTGCTGCGGCAGATTCCGCTGGTGCCACTTTCCCTGGCCTCGGTGATGACCTTAAAGGCGCCCGCCGCCAGGTCCTCCTGAATGTACTCAATCCAGCGCGCCGGGGAAAGGTGGATAGACTTCTCGCCATCCTTGAAGCCCACCTCGCTGAATACCGTGAACTCGCTGGAAAACTCGCGGATGTACTGGGCCTTCTCCGCATTCGACAGGTCGATGGTCCCGTTGGAAATCTCGACGTAGCGCCCGCCGTGCTGACGGAGGTATCGACGGTATTCGGCCAATTTGCCCTGGTAGACGTACTTCTCAAACAACGTGCCGCCAAAAAACCAGCCGATATCGTGTTCCTCCAAACATCGGATCTTGTCCGTCAGGTGCTTGGTGATGACGGAGGTGCCCCAACCGAACTTGACGAAGTCGATGAACCCGTCAAAACTCTCGACGACGTCCTGAAAGTGGTGCAGGGGAACGCCATTGTCAATCAACAGGGTGAGACCACGGGAGCGAGGCTTGCTGGCCCGCTCCGGCAGCGTCAATTCAGCCGCGTTCACGGCATCGACCTCCTCTCCGAATCCGCCGGAACCCGCTCCCCTTCGAGCAACTCTTGCTTCAGCCGCGTCCGCTGTACCTTGCCGGTCGGCCCGACCGGAATAGCGTCGACAAACAGCACCTCGGCCGGCCACTTGTAACGCGACAGCGACGATTGACACAGCTTTAGAATCTCGCTTGCAACCCCGTCCCGTTCCGCCGGCGGCGCATCGCTCACGACGCAGGCGGTCACCCGCTCCCCATACAGGGGATCCGGGAGGCCAATGACGCCCACCTGGCGCACCCGCGGGTGTTCGCGGATGACATTCTCCACCTCGTACGGGCTGATCTTCTCGCCAGCGCGGTTGATCATCTCTTTCTTGCGGCCTGTGAGAAACACATAGCCGTCCTCGTCCTGGTACCCCAGGTCGCCAGTATGGAACCAACCACCGGCAAAATCCTTTGGACTGTCCAAGCCTTCATACGCCTCAATCACGCTGGCGCCGCGGATGACAATTTCACCCGCCTGCCCGCGCGGCAGCGGCCGGTTGTCGTCGTCCACCACCATCAGCTCCAGCCCCACCGGCAGCCCCACCGATCCCAACCGACGCTCCCCCGGGGGCAGCGGATTGACGCAGATTTGGCTGGCCGCCTCCGTCATGCCGTACGACTGGATGATGGGGATGCCAAAGCGGCGCTCAAACCGCATCGCGTCGAGCACAGGCAGCGGAGCGGAAGCGGACCTTACAAAGCGCAGGTGGGGTGGGATGCGCTCTGGACGCGGCTTCTTCAGCAGGATAGCGATGATGGTCGGCACCGCTGACACCCACGTCACCCCGTACTCCTCCACCTGCGGCCAGAACGAGGACGCACTGAATTTGGGCGCCAATACGATGCGCCCGCCCGAGAGCAGCGTCGCCAAAAACGCGATCACCTGCGCATTGATGTGAAACAGCGGCAGGAAACAGTAGGTCACATCCCGCTCCGTCAACTGGTGCGAGACGATGACGTTGTCGGCGGTCGCCAACAGATGCCGGTGGCGCAGGCCGACCGCCTTCGGCACGCCGGTCGTGCCGGAAGTGTAAAGGAGAACGCCCTGCGCCTCATCGGAGATGTCGGCCAGATCCGGCAGTATTCCGGCTGCCCCCGGCATGGCCTCGCCCTGGCTGGACGCACTGGCTGCCTCCCTCTGTGCGAGGGCGTCTGCTGCCTCGGACCAGCCCCCATCCCGCCCCCGCAGGAGATATCGTGCAGGCTGGGGCTGAGCCACGTCCTCGACCAACCACACGCGCGTCAGGCTCTTTGGGATAGACGCACTCGCTTGCAGCGCCTGCCACTGCTCCGGTCGCAACACCGCGGCCGCCGCCTGGCAGCGGTTGAGAAACACGAGCAGTTCGGCAACCGGCATGTCCGGGTTGCAGGGAGCAGCCACCGCCCCCATCCGGATAAGCGCCAGCCAGGCGATGGCAAAGGCGGCCGAGTTGGGCACTCCCAAAATCACCCGCTGGCCCGGCTGGACGCCGGCTTGGCTCATGTGCGCAGCCAGGGTCTCGGCCTCGGCCAGCAACTCGCGCCGCCTGTACCAGCGCCCGGCGAAACACAGACATGGCGCATCGCCGTCAAACGGTGCCGCGAACAGGCGTTCGATCAACTGGGACATCACGAAGAACTCCTTTCCTGTCTCAATCCAGTACCTCTCCATCCAAGACGGTGTACAGTCGCGCCCAAAGCTTGACGCTCTCCCTTACGCTGCCTCAGGCGCTGGTCGATGCCGCGTCGGGCCGTGGCTTGTTGACCCGCCACTGCACCTTGCGACCGACGCAATAGGCCACGTAGGGCACCTTGCCAATCAGGTAGGCTACCAGCATGCCCGAGAAGTAGACAAACAGAATCGCAAACGGGAGCGATCCGTAGGTCACCCAGCTCGGTGTGCTCAGGTGTGGCACAACGTGCCACAGAAGGGCGAGCGGGAACGGTTGGAACAAAAAGATCCCGAACGATGTTGACGAAGCGAGCATGACAAATCGGCTGAACGGCTGCCACCCGGGCCGGGTGCGCCGCTTCGCCCACGCCATGCCCAACTGCCACATGTTGGCCGTGACCACCAGGGCGTACGGAATCATGAGCGGCGTCTCGGCCAACTCGGCGTGAGAGTCCGAATACCCGAGCACAAACCGTTCAAAGAAATACTGCGCCCACATGGCGAGCACCCCGATGACGAGTAGCCAACGCAACAGCGCCACGTGAGATTCTACGTACGCCTTGACGCGATCATAGTGGCAGGCCAGGACGCCGCCGGCCACAAACCAAAACTGGTAGGTCAGCACAAACGTCCCGTAGCGATCGGCGATGCGCGCCAACAGATACGGCCATTGATGCTGATAGTCGATGTGAATCAGCACGTAATGGTAAAACCCCATCAACGCCAGTTGGAAGATGAAGCTGCCGACAAGGATGTGCGCGTGCCAGCGCTCCAGCCAGCGTAGTCCATAAAGCAGGATGGGAAAGACAATGTACAATTGAATGGACACCAGGACATAGTACACATAGCCCTGATCTCCCACCTCCAAGGAATGGCCCAGCTTGGCGAGAAATGAACCGAACGTCCCCCCGTAGTCGCGCCCGTACAGGATGTAGGCGATGTTCCACACCACGTACGGCACGGCAATCAGAGTCAGCCGCTTCCACCAGAACTTGAGGGTATGAAAGGGCCGCCGGTAATAGGTGACGAACAGCACGAGGCCGGTGATAAACATGAACGATTCACGCGTGAAGTGCATCGACGAGTGAACCGCGGCTACCGACAGAAAGGCGATGGTCCCGTCCCGCAGTCTTGACGCGTAAACCGTGACCGTGTGTACCGACAGGACGCCGAGCATGATAAACGCGCGCATTAGGTCGATTTCATAAAGGTGAACTTTTTTCTGGGCCAACTGTGCGACCTCCTTGCACGCTCAGCCAACTAGTGCGCCAACCGGGCCTCCAGCTGCTCCAGCGTGAGCGCCTTGGTCTCCGGTGCCAACACCAGTTCAATCACTACGGCGCACAACGCCACCGCGGCCACAATGTAAAACCCGACCGCCATGCCGGCCGACTGGAGGATGACCGGCATCGCGTAGGAGCCCACCACGCCGCCGAAGAACCGTCCCAGCGTCTCGACCGTAGCAGCGCCGGTGGTCCGCAGGTGCGTCGGATACTGCTCCGCGTACGACATCTTCAGCGCCGGGAACGCGCCCGTCCCAAACAGGGACATCACGCAGGCGAATGTGACCATCCCGACGGCGGAGCGGGCCAGCCCAAAGAACAACGAGGCCACCCCGGCCACGCCCATGAACAGGACATAGACCCACTTGCGGCCCAGCCACTCGGCCATCCAGCCGTTGAGGAGCTTGCCCGGGATGGCGGCGGCCGTGATGATGGCCGTAAACTCGAGCGAATGCGCGAACGACAACCCCTGCGAGACGAATAAAGTGGGCATATAGGTCATCACGATGTAAAACATATAGAAGGTGCCGATGGCCGAGGCCGCCCGCGCCACGGTGCGGCGCACATACGGCGGTCGCCAGGGCGCCAGGATTCCGGCGCTCAAGCGGCCACCCGGCCCCGGATTCGCACCCGAGCCTTGAGCCGATATGGCTTCTGCCTCGGCGTCTTCGCCCACCCCGGCAGCTACGGGAGCGGGCAGCGGCTGCCCGGTCAGACGCTCCACGCGCTCCTCAATGGAGCGCATCAGCGCTTCCGCCTCCTGCAGCCGTCCTTTGCGCTCCAGCCACCGCGGGGATTCCGGGAGCATCCGGTGAATGACGTAGGCGTACAGCATCGGCAGGGCGGACACCGCAAAGAAAACCCGCCAGGACATCGCCAAGTCAAACCGCGGCAAAATGACCAGTCCCAACAGGGGCGCGATAAAGTACCCTACAGACAGGCAGGCATCCAACAGACCGTTGAACCAAGCCCGCCGCGTGCTCGGGACAAACTCGCTGACTATCGCATACGGCAGCGGGAAGACCGCACCCATGCCGAAGCCGGACAAGAAGCGAAACAACAAAAGCACCCCGTAGTTGGGGCTAAATGCGCAGAGCAAGGTGAACAGGCTGTACTCCAAAATCCCCCATACCAACATCTGTTTCCGGCCGAACTTGTCCGCCAGAAACCCGGCGGGTATCAGGCCCAACACGATGCCGAAGGTGGAGGCCGCCGTGAGCACGCCCACCTGGCCCGCCGACAGGTGCATCACTTGTTTGAGCGGATCGAGCGCGACCCCAAGCGATCCGATACTGAGCGACTCAATGAACCACGCAAGGCCCGAGAGCAGCACCACCATCCCGGTGAACCGGGTCATCGGCAGCCGCTCCATGCGTTCCGGGATACCGGCCCGCGACGACGGACCAAGCCTAGCTGACGATGTCATAAAAAGGGACCCTCCTAGAGGCAGATTCACGCCGCGTTAGCCCAGAAGACCGTCCAGCGCGCCGTGTAGGCGCCGTTCTCCATTCCCAATGGCAGAAACACACATAAGCATGGGAACGCCCTCCACGCATGGGTTATGTGTTTTTAAGTCTAGCAACCCCACCCGCAGGAGTGTTGGAAGGAGTATGGACAGTTGTGGAGTCGGTGTGGAGATTTTGTGGAGAACGTCATAGTTCATTAGGAGAAGCAAGGCAAAGAACAGGCGGCCGCGCGGATCGGCCGCCTATGGGACAGCACCTGTTGTCGCAAGGAACGCTAGGGAAGCTTTAGACGTTCACGTGGTCGCGCCAGCGATGCACAGGCTGCCAGCCGAGCACCTGTTTGGCGCGGCGATTGTCCAACAGCGTCTCATACCCCTCCAGGGGTGCGCGAAAGTCCCGCACGTCCGGATAACTGACCGCCATCAGTTCACGGCTGGGGATGTCCATGCTGGTGTCATCCGCGGCGATGTTCAAACGCATGCTGCCGAGCCCATCCGCCTCCACTGCCAACCGGTAGGCCACCGCCGCGTCGCGCGTGTCGATGTAACTCCAGAGGATGCGTTCGCGCTCACGCGGGTTGTGGATGAACGAAGGAAAATTCTCGTACATATCCGGGGCAATCACGTTGCCGAGGCGGAACGACACAACCTGCATCCCCGACCGGCGGTGGAACATGTCGGCCGTCGCCTCGTTGACCACCTTCGACAAGCCGTAGCTGTCCTGGGGCAGCTGTGGGTGGTCTTCGTCCACCGGCACGTATTGCGGCGAGAACGGATGCAGGGCAAAGACCAGCCCGTAGGACGATTCGCTCGAGGTGATAACGGCCTTGCTCATGCCCAGCAACGACGCAGCCGCCAGCACGTTGTACGTGGAGAGGACGTTGTTGCGGAACGTGAACTCATTGGGCCTCAGGCCAGCGGCAGGGATGGCCGCCAGGTGAACGAGCGCGTCCGCCCCCTCCAGCACGTCGACCGCGTCCCCCAGCTGCGCGAGATCCGCAATCACGGTGGGACAGAGCGGTTCCTGCGGGTGCCGGGTGTCGATGTTGACCACCTCGTACCCATGCTCGAGAAATTCGCGGATGACCCACGGCCCCAGGCGGCCGCTGCCTCCCGTCACAACCACTCGTTCTGCCATGACCCCACTCCCCGTGAACGAATTGGTGATGTGTTGCGACAACAACCAATTCTAGCAAAAGTGCCGCCATGTCCTCTAGTGGACGTGCCGTACTTCGCCGCATTCTGCCGCACGCGGAGCGCGCTGCCACGGGACGAAGAAAGACCCGGCGGGGCGCCAGGTCTGCGCTGCACATCAACCTCGCGGGGCCGCCGGCGCCGTGCTGCCAAAGGCGATTGTGAATGCGTCGCCGCTTTTCGCCGGGGCCGACGGCACAGCGACGGTCTGGCGGCCCTGAACCATCGCGCCGGCATCCGCCGGCTGCAACCGCACAGCCAACCCATTGAGACTGCAGCCGGTGAACACCACCTCGCCAAAGTCAGCCAGGCGTGCCAACCGCTCGTCCACTTCCGGCGCCTCCTCAATCCATTCCGCCGAGGTGAGCGGCCCATCGTAATTCAAATTAGGTCGCGCAAAGACCCATCCCTGGGTGCGATTCCAGAGCGAAAGCCGCCAACGCCTATCCTCCTGCCGCGTGATGGCGGCCGTCACCTGGTCGCCCGGCCGTACAGGATAGGCCTGCGGCGGGATCACCGTCTCCGGGCTCGGCAAGATTTCCCACCAGGCGTAGTACTGCGGCTGACCGGCTATCACGTTTTGCGCGGTGCCAATCTGAATCAACTGCGCGTCGCTGAATCCATCTATGCCTATCCATGTGGCCGAATACGCATCCCTTTGCGATCCGTTGCCGCTCAGCAGGCGGCTTAGCCACACCAGCAGGCGCTTCCACCAGCCCCCGTGAGCCGCGGCCTGGTCCCCGCCGACTGTGGGCGTCACCTCCGGCACCCGCCAGTTCCCAGTTATCGCCTGGAAGGCGCCGGAATCCCCAGCCACCGCATAGCCGGACCAGTTTTGCGACGTCCACCCATACTCGGGGCTGGTCACCGCATGGGTCACCTTGTCCACTGGCCGGCGCGCACCCTGCCCACGCGCCGTGGCTTGAACTCTCCCCCGCGTCATCGCCTGCACTCCTCCTTCCTTGGCAACTTGTCTTCAAGGTATGCAGGCGACACGCTCGCGCGTGGACAGGCAACCTGTGTCTTGGCCCGTCGCCAGCTGCGTGGCTGCCGGGGCAACCCGCCAAGGTAGACGGGCTGTGCGCGCGGGGAGCTGGCAGACGCGGATACGCGCGTCCGAAGGGAGATGTCCAGACCTGGTGGGCCTGGGACCTGTGTTACAATGGGCGTAGCCATGAACGGGCAGACTAGGGGGCAGCCTGCAGCGTGGAAAAAAGAGGTGCACATTCGCATGGGAGACCGACACGAGCGGCAGCAGAAGCTGATGCAGATTTTGCACAACAGCCAAAGACCCGTGACCGGATCGGACCTGGCCGAGGCGCTAGGCGTCACCCGCCAGGTTGTGGTGCACGAAATTGCCCTGCTGCGGGCGCAGGGCATGGACATCGTGTCGACCCCGCGCGGCTACCTGTTCGAATCGCGCCCAGCCCCCGCCCAGCGCAGCGTGCTCGCGGTCTATCACCCGCCTGAGCTGACGCGCAAGGAACTGATGACGCTGGTCGACTTTGGCATCCGCGTGCTGGACGTGCTGGTGGAGCATCCGCTCTACGGCGAGCTGCGCGGCTCCCTGCGGTTGGCGTCGCGCCGCGATGTGGAACTGTTTCTCCAACAGGTACGGGCGTCCGGGGCGACGCTGCTCTCCACTTTAACAGACGGGCACCATTTGCACACGGTGGAATACGAGGACATCGGGGCCTTGACCGAGGCCATCGCACAGTTGCGCAGGCAAGGGATTCACGTCTACGAATAGGTGCCGGAGGCCGGAACACCCACATCCCGGTTTTCCTGATACCCCGGCTTGGAAGGAGGGAATGCAGGCCCAATCATGCCTGCCGTCCCAGCGATCCCCCGCACGCCCCCACGCACCGCCTCACTCAGCGAAAGACGATGGTCTTGTTGCCGTGCAGGAGAATCCGGTCCTCCAAGTGCCACTGCACGGCACGGGCCAGTACCGTACGCTCGACGTGGCGGCCGATGCGCTTGAGGTCATCCGCGCTCATGCGGTGATCCACCCGCTCCACGTCCTGCTCGATAATCGGGCCTTCGTCCAACTCCTCGGTCACGTAGTGGGCAGTCGCCCCTATCAGCTTCACTCCCCTATCGTACGCGCGCTGATACGGGTTACGGCCGATGAACGCCGGCAAGAACGAATGGTGAATGTTGATGATGCGCCCCGGCCAGGCGTGTACAAACTGCGGCGAGAGAATCTGCATGTAGCGAGCCAAGACCACCACCTCGGCGCCGACTTGCTCCAGAATCGCCTGCGCCTTGGCCTCTGCCTCGGGTTTCGTCTCGCTGCTGACCGGGATGTGGTGGAAAGGGATGCGATGCTGCTCCGCCAGCTCGCGGGCATCTGGGTGGTTGCTGACAATCGCCCGGATGTCCGTGAACAACTCACCCATCTGCCAGCGCCAGAGCAACTCCGTCAGGCAGTGCAGCTCGCGTGAGACAAACACCACCATCCGTTTGGGCACCGCCGCCAGCGACACCTCCCACCGCATGTCAAACCGGTCCGCCACCTCGGCAAAGGCGGTCCGAAAGCCGGCCATGTCCGCAGCGATTCCCGGCATGTCAAACTCCACGCGCAGGAAGAAGCGCCCCGCCTCCGGGTGGGTGCTGTATTGGTCGGACTGGACAATGTTCGCCCCCTGTGAAAACAAAAACTGCGAAACCGCCGCAACGATGCCCGGCTGGTCGGGACAGACCACGCGCAACCGCGCACGTTCGCCGTGCTGCCCGCTGCCGCGGCTGGCGGAGGCCGCAAGCGTTCCTTGGCCTTGGAATGAGTTCGACTGGTCGGCTTTCATCGTCAACGACATGGGCTGAATTCCTCCATCAATTCGTAATCCTGCGCCGACGACGGGCATCAAAACCCTGTCAGCTGCGGCTGCGCACAATCACGCCATACGCCAATCCGTTACAGGACAGTTCTTATATTATGCGTTTTTGCAAGTCTATCGACAAGCAGGTCGCGCAAACGGGGATGGGGACGCGGGCTGGACAACTAGGAACTCTTTCTACATTTCGATACATCCAAGGCTGCGCGTGTCCTATGGGACTATCTCCAGAGCAGAGGCATGATAGACCTCGATTGATGACAGTCTTTCATACCGGCGGCAAGATGGGCTGCGCCGGCGGCCAGACGGCCGCCCTGGCGCCGACAGCACAGGGAGAGCGGCCCTACGCCTGCCTGACAAACGGCCGCCCTTTCCACATGTCTTTGCCGCCCAACCAGAAGCGGCGCGCCGAATCCATGGTCATCCCCGTGTACAGGAGAGCCGCCAACGGGAGCAGCGGCGCCCACGCCCCGTTCACGCCGTACCAACGAAGCATCGGCCAGAACGACACCGAGATGAGCAGCCAAGTCGCGGCGCCAAGCGCCAGGGCCCAGGCGTCCGGGGTGGCGGCCACGCCGGCGATGAGCCGAATGAACTCGACCATGGCGCACATGGGCGGCAGCAGGTAGAGGAACGTCATGCCGAGGACAACACCCGCCAACAGCCAACCCGAATAACGCAGCTGGACAAACGCGGAGCGCGCCACCATGCGCCAGATGTCACCGAGCCGCGAATACGACCGCAGACTCAGGACATCGGGGCCCAATCCCAGCCAGATGCGCCCGCCGCGTCCTTTCACCCAGCGCGCAAGCGCACAGTCGTCAATCAGGGCCGAGCGTATCGGCAGCAACCCGTCGGGCAGGCACGCCCGCCGCACCAGAATGCACCCGCCGGCCGCTGCGGCAACCCGGGACTTGTCGCGGTTCACCCAGCGAAACGGGTACAGCTTCGCAAAGAACAGCACAAACGCCGGAATCAACAGCTTTTCCCAGAAACTGTCCGTGCGCAGGCGCACCATGCGTGAGACAAGCTGCAAGTCCTCCGCCTCCGCCTTGTCCACCAACGCGCGGATGGAGGTCGGCGGATGCCAGATGTCGGCGTCCGTGAAGACAAGAAAGGCATCCTCCGCGGACGTGGATAGAAAACCCTGCTGCATGGCCCAAACCTTTCCGGCCCACCCTGCGGGCAGCGAATCCACCCGCACCACGCTGAGGCGCTCCGCCCGGCCGCAGCTTTGGGCCACATCGCGCGCCACCTCCGCTGTCCCGTCCTCGCTCTGGTCATCGACAAGCACCACCCGCAACCTCCCCGGATAATCTTGTCGCAGCAGTCCAGGCAGCGAGCGCGGCAGGATTTCGGCCTCATTGCGGGCCGGGACAATGACGCACACCGGCGGGTACCCGCCTGACGCGACAGAACAGGTGTCCCGTTTGTCCGTGGCTGGGACCGCCCTCGCGTCCGCCGGCAGGGCCGCAGGCAGTCCAATGTGGGTCCGCCAATACCCGCCGTGGGCGCACAGAAGGTACACCCAGGCCGCCAAAGCCAGCACGAGCAGCAGCAACAGCCAGGTCACAGCCCATCCCCCTTTGTGCCGCCGCCTCCACGCCCACCCTGACCGTCAATGGGCAGCGCGACGGCGAAACACCCACCATTTGCTGCCAATGAAGTTGAGCAGTGAGGCAGTCAAGGAAATGGTGACCTTGATGCCGGCCAAGGGCCACGCGTCTTGCTGCAGCAGCCACAGAAGCCACTCAGACACCCCATAGGAGATTCCGGTGATGGCGGCAAACCGCACTACCTCGGCCAGATTGGGCAGGCTGCGGCGGCGAAACGTGATATAGCGGTTCCACAGATAACTGTTGCAGATGCTGCATGTGTACGAAATCCCCTGGGCACCCTGCGCATGCCAGTGGCCGAAACGCACCAGGGCAAAAAACGTCCCCATGTCGACAGCGGTGTTGAGTGCGCCCACCAAACCAAAGCGCAGCGATTGGCGAATGGTCGTCTGCGGGCGTTCGCCGCCCCTGGATTTTTCGAGCATGTGGCGACCCCCGTGCCCTCAAATCCCCTGTGCAGGTCAGGTGGTCTCTCTATCCTGACCTGTGCCGGCCTCATGCGGAACACCGCGAGGCCGACTCGCCGCTGTCAACCCCTCCGCCATCATGATACGACATCCTCGCCGTGGACGGTACCGAAGGGCATACCGGGTGGGGGGCAGCACCCTCCCTGCTTCAGACCGCGCAAGGTTCCCCAGGCCCACCCTATGGTCGACCGCCCTGCTGGCGGTCCTGGCGTTGTTGCCGCTCATACGCTGCAATCGCCCTGCGTTTGGCCGTGCGCCACAGGAACACACCCGCCGCCACGAGGACCAGCACCAGCCCCGCCGCCCCATATTGCCACCAGGAGCGCGAGGCTCGCGGCGCCGGCTTCCCGGTGGCCTCGTGGTACGCTTGTTCCTGCGGCTGACCAATGGTCAGCGGCCGGGTGGCGGCCACCGTTCTTCCGGCAGCATGGGCGGTCAGCCGGAGCGTGTACCTGCCCGCCGGCGGCATCGCCTGGAGCGGCACCGGATAGGTGATGGCCGTTTTCGGAGCCATCGTGAAGGGCCCAAACGATCCCGCTTGAACCGTATCCCCGTTTTCGTTCACCAGCGCATACCTGCCAGTGAGCCCCTTCAACACCGCCGCCGCCTGGTTGCTCATGCCAATCCGCAGCTGCTCGCCGGTGGAGACCGGCGCCACATCCGCGCGGCCGAAGGCGAACCGCGGAGAGACGGTGTGCGGCAAGTTCAACGCTATCGCAACCGCCATGTTGAAGCGGTTCTGAATGATGATGGCCGTCTGGTTTCCGGCAACCCGCGCCGTGCTCTCTGTGCTGGCCCCGGACGCGCTGAACACCACACCGCCCAGATACGTCCCGGCATCGACGTTGGGCACCTTCACCTCAATCGGCACGCGAACGCTCCCACTCGCCGGCAGGCGAATGCTGGCGGGCAGAGAGATGCGGCTGGCCAACGCGAACGAGTGGTCAAGCAGCCGCGATCCCGCAA
Organism: Alicyclobacillus shizuokensis NBRC 103103; assembly: GCF_001552255.1. Lineage (GTDB taxonomy): Bacteria > Bacillota > Bacilli > Alicyclobacillales > Alicyclobacillaceae > Alicyclobacillus_G > Alicyclobacillus_G shizuokensis. Next base: position 3,054 of record NZ_BCQV01000004.1, on the reverse strand, counting down.
GTTGGGTTTGTGGGACATACTCGACGCCCCCGTTGGCCATGGTCAGGCCATTGGCGGACGCCGCCTTGACAGTCACCGGCTGGCGCGTGAGGTTGTGCACCTGCATCTGCAGGCGCAGGGTCTGCCCCGGCCGGACGTGAACATCGAAATACCCGGTCACCCCGTGAACCTGCTGCCCGTTGAGGACGGGGGTGACAGCAAACGGGAGCGAGGCACCGGGCGCCCCGCCCGGCTGGCCGGCAGCCAGCGCGGTGTTGACGGCCAGCGCGCTGGCACCGAGAAAGGCAGTTGCTGCGAGGTCCCATCTCAGCCTGCGGCCGGCCAGGTTTCGGCGTATTCGTAAATGCATACACATCGGCTCCGTCCGTTCGGTTTTGTCGTCCTGCGCGGCACTTGCGCAGGAGGCGCTTCCCCCGCCTGTCTGGGGCAGGCACAAAAAATTCACCGGGACGGGACGTCCCGGTGGCGGGCGAGACCCTTTTTCTCCTTACACCCCGGACGTGAGGTTCCAGGTGATAGTAGCATAAAACTGGGTAGGCCCGTTGTTCACGGACGGATCGACCGTCGGCACGCTGGGAGGGACGTGCAGCCCCAGCGTGATCGCACCCAGGTTCCACTTCCCCATGCCAAAATTGTTCCCCGCAGACAACAGTGTCACCTGCCCCTTACCGAGCGGGATGGCACTGGCTGCGTTGTTTGTCGGAGGGTTGGATTGGTCCGGATAGGCGGGCGATACCGAGTCAATCTTCAAAGAGAGATCGGATGCGGGAATGGTCAAGTGGGCGTGGCCGCCCGCTTCACGCAAATCATCGGATGATACTGATAATTGCCACCCCTGGCCGGTCCCGCGGTCATCGATGACCCCTGCGCCGGTGATGGTCGCCAAGGTGCCCGACACGCCGTCATCCCCGACCGTGAGGGGGCTCGAGGCCGGCGTCAGCTGTGCGTCACCAAAATCGAGCGCCAAGCTGCCGCCCTGAATCCACACCGGCGCGGTCGTGGATCCCGCCACCTGCGCGCTCCCACCGTCGCTTTGATTCCCGCGTCCATTGCCAGAATCAACATCAGCCCAGGCGGTGCTCAGGCACAATCCCAGCGTGCCAACCGCCCCAGCACCCGCGGCCGCAAGGCGCCGCCACTTCTCTTGCATTTTCTCGACACCTCTCTCGTAGGAAATCCTAGCAATTAGGAAAATCCTAGAATCGAAAGAGGTCGGTTGCACTACTCGCTCCCCCGAATCCAAGTGCCCAGATACAGATTCGGCTTCATCACTCCCTGCTTTGGCATAAAGTATATAGGTTGTCTGACCCAGCGACAAGATGGAACAAATTGTTTCGTGGCTCTGAAATATTGTACCTTTCAACGACTTCGCCCTCACTGCCCATCCCAAGATACGCGACAACGGGTTTCGAGCGCTCGCCTTCAGCAAACCTTCAGTTTCCCTTCAACCGAGTTTCAGGTGTGTGTCCCATCATGCAGTTTGGGCCCAGCCGACCCCTGTTGGGTCCCGTTTCTTACCATGCCCGTAGGAGTGGAGCACATGGAGCACAGACGAAACCCGCGCTGGCGGCTGCATCACCTCATACTCGCAGCCATCCTTGCGCTCTCCGCGTTTCTCAACCTGTACGGCTTGAACCAGGAGGGCTACGGCAACGAGTACTATGCGGCTGCCGTCAAGAGCATGCTCATGAACTGGCACAACTTCTTTTTCAATTCCTTCGATCCGAACGGCTTCATCACCATCGACAAGCCGCCTGTGGACTTTTGGATCCAGGCGCTGTTCGCGTGGGTGTTTGGTTTCCACGGGTGGGCGCTGATGTTGCCTCAGGCCCTGGCCGGCATCGGTTCGGTAGCGCTGCTGTACCACCTGGTGCGCCGTGTGTTCGGCGTCGCCGCCGGCCTCATCGCTGCCCTGGTGATGGCGCTCACCCCGATTGCTGTGGCCGTGCAGCGCACCAACCAGGTGGACGGCCTGCTCGTCTTCGTCATGTTGCTGGCCGCCTGGTGCCTGTTCCGGGCGCTGGAGACGCGACGGCTGCGCTGGTTGATGGGGGTGGCCGTATTCATCGGCCTTGGTTTCAACATCAAGATGATGGAAGCCTACCTCATGCTGCCGGCCGTCTACCTGACCTACCTGCTGGCCCGGCGCATCCGTTGGCGCAGGAAGCTCCTGCAGTTGGCCGCCATGACGGGCGTGTTGGCCGCGGTGTCCTTCTCCTGGGCGGTGGCCGTCGACGCCACCCCGGCCAGTGAACGGCCGTACGTCGGCAGCACGCAGACGAACAACGAGATGGAACTTATCTTCGGTTACAACGGATTGGAGCGCCTGACTGGACAGATGCACGGCGCATCAGGCGCAAACAGCGCGCCGATGCAGGCGGCCTCCAGCTCGTCTGGCTCGGCCGGCACGGTCTCAAGCGCCAGGGAACAGGCGGGTGCTGGCACCAGCCCATGGCGCACGGGCGGGACGGGAGGCCAAGCCACAGCCGAGCGCTCAGGCTGGCTGCGCGGCGGCATGGGCGGAGGCGGCATGTTCAACACCGGCAGGCCCGGTCCGCTGCGGCTGTTCCAGTCCGAGCTAGGCGGGCAAATCGGATGGCTGTTGCCGATAGCGCTCGTCTCCTTGGTGGCGCTGCTGCGGCGCGTGCGCTGGCGCCGGCCGCTCAGCCGGCGTGAACAACACGCTGTGTTCTGGGCCGCCTGGTTGCTGCCGATGGCAGTGTTCTTCAGCATCGCGGGCTTCTTCCATCAGTACTACTTGATCACGATGGCCCCGGGCATCGCCGCCCTGACGGGTGCCGGGTTTGCCCAAATGTGGCGAGACGCGCGGGCTAACAGCCGCTGGCGCTGGGTGATCCCGGCCGCGGCCCTGGTCGACTTTGTCTACCAGGTGACATTGGTCCTGCCCTACCCGCAGGTGCGCGTTCCACTGATTGCCGGAGGCGCAATCCTGCTCGCCCTGTTCGCGCTCGCGATCTGGCGCGCCCTGCGGCAGCCAACCGCGCACGCACCCGGCTTCCGCCCGGAGACATCCGGATTTCGGCCCGCCGCTCC
>NZ_BCQV01000003.1 GCF_001552255.1 Alicyclobacillus shizuokensis NBRC 103103 | reverse complement strand
CCCGCCGCTCCGAACGCGGCAGGCTTGGGCCTGCGGCGGGCCGGAGCGGCGGCCGGTGTGGCAGCGTTGCTCGTCGCCCCTGGCTACTGGGCATTCACCCCCATCCAGTACGGGGTGAACGCGGTCATGCCAGCGGCCGGCCCGACCGGGACGTTCACCCGCACCAGCCTGCCCTTCTTCGCAGCGACCGGGCAGAGAGGAAACTTCCAGCCAGGCCGTTGGGCGGGCCGGTTTTCTAGCGGGGAAACAGGCGGCTCCCCCGGAAGCAGTTGGAACGGAGCAGCCGGTAGGCGCTTTGGCCGCGGCTACTTTGCCGGCGGCGCGCGCGGGTACAGCGGGGCTTTCCCCGGCGCCACCAACGGCGGCAGCTTCCCAGGCGCAAGCGGCAGTGCCAACAGCGGCCTCGGCAACGGACCGGACGGGAGCAAGCGCGGGTTGAGCGACGTCGAAACGGTGGACAGCGCACTGATAAAATACCTGGAGCGCCACTACAAGGCCTCGGCCGGGGCGTATCTGGTGGCGACGCAGAACGCCAACCAGGCCGCGCCCATCATCCTCCAAACCGGTCTGCCGGTCATGGCGATGGGCGGCTTTTCGGGGTCGGACCCGGCCGTAACCGTCCAGGAACTGCAGCAGTTGACCCAATCCGGCAAGCTGCGCTACTTTTTGATTCAATCAAGCGGGCGGTTTGGCGGGCAATCGCAGGTCACCCAGTGGATCCTCCAACACTGCAAGGTGGTACCGGAATCAGCCTGGACCTCGTCGTCCGCATCCACCGGATCGTCGACTCAATCCGCTGCGGCCGGCCGGAATGCGGCTTCCGCGCAGGGGCAGGGTGGATTTTTGAGACAGGGAGGCGCACAGCTGTATGAATACACCGGCTCCAAATGAGTTTCGCCGGCCGCAGGGCGACCCGCGGACGCCGCAGTTCGCATCCGCACACCACCGGGTGGACGCGGCTTCGCACGCGGGGCCGGCGTTCGGCCCGGCAGCCGCAGAGGCCGTGCGTTACTCGGTCGTCATCCCGGTCTACAACGAGGAAGCGGTGCTGCCGGTGACCTACGAGCGGCTCAAGCCGGTCATGGATCAGTTGGGCCATCCGTACGAGATCCTGTTTGTCGACGATGGCAGCCAGGACACTTCCGGGGCCTGGCTCACCTCCCTCGCGCAGCGCGACGCGCACGTGCGGGTGCTCCACTTCTCGCGCAACTTCGGCCACCAGGCGGCGATTACGGCCGGGATCGATTACGCCCGCGGCGCGGCGGTCATCGTCATGGACGCGGATTTGCAAGATCCGCCGGAACTCATCCCGGAGCTGATCGCCAAATGGCAGCAAGGGTACGATGTGGTCTACGCCCAACGCACCCGCCGCCGCGGCGAAGGGGTCTGGAAACGCACAACCGCGGCCGCGTTCTACCGCGTTCTCGGCGCGCTCACCGACATCCAGATCCCCATGGACACGGGGGACTTCCGCCTGATGGACGCCACGGTCTGCCAGGTGCTGCGAAAACTGGACGAGCGCGGACGGTTTGTGCGCGGGCTGGTGGCCTGGGTTGGCTTCCGCCAGACGGCGGTGCCGTATGTTCGGGACCCCCGCTACGCCGGGGCGACGAAATACCCGCTGCGGAGGATGCTGCGCCTGGCGGGCGACGCCGTCACTTCCTTCTCCACCAGGCCGTTGCTGTGGCCGCTGTACCTAGGCGCGTTGGCTATGGCGATTGGACTCGGCCTGGCGCTGGCGACGCTGGTTGAAGGCATGGCGGGCGGCGCTTGGCCCGTCGTGCTGTGGCTTACAGCTCTCATCATTGGGCTGTCCGGGATAGAACTGTCCGCCCTCGGCGTCCTCGGCCAGTACGTCGCGCGCATTCACAGCGAGAGCCGCCGCCGGCCGCTGTACGTGGTCGCCGGCAAGGATGGGTTTGACGACGGATTGGGCGCGGAGACATGACGGATACCGGGCGTGCACCGGGTGTCGCCGGCCAAGGGGAGACCCGATTCGGTCAGGCCGTGATGCCACAAGCGATGCGGTTTGCGCTCATCGGCATGTTCAACACCGGCCTTGACGTGGGCGTGTTCTGGCTGCTCGTGCACCTTGGCCACTGGCCATGGCTTGTGGCCCAGTGCGTCAGCTACACCTGCGGCCTCGTCAACAGCTACCTGTGCAACCGCACCTTCACGTTCCGGCAACAGGCGCACCCCAGCCTCCGGGAGGCGTTGCGCTTTGCGGCGGTGAACGGGCTCTCCTGCGGCCTGTCCCTTGCGCTCCTCGCCATCCTGCGGCACGCAGGCTGGCCGGCGCTGGGAGTCAAGATGACAGCCACCGGCCTCACCACCGTCGTCAACTTCGCCGGCGGCCGCTGGTGGGTGTTCCGCAGCCGCCCCATTCGCTAGAATGGAACCCGAGGTGACACTGTGTACAACAACGCCGATATCCGCATTCTCGTCGTGGACGACGAGCCGAACATACTCCAGTTTCTAGAATTCGGACTGAAGAACGAAGGTTTTCAGGTCGAAACCTGCGCTGACGGGCTGGAAGCGGTCAACCGCGCCCAGGGCTTCCGCCCGCACGTGGTCATCCTCGACGTCATGATGCCCGGCATCAGCGGCTTCGAAGTGTGCAGTTTGCTCAAACGCAGCCAGAACGTGGCCGTCATCCTGCTGACCGCGAAAGATGAAGTCGAAGACCGGGTCAAAGGGTTGAACCTGGGCGCCGACGACTACGTGGTCAAACCGTTCAGCTTTCAGGAACTATTGGCGCGCATCCACGCGCGCATCCGCGGCCAGTTTCCACAACTATTGGACGAAGTGAGGATTGGACCGTTTCACATCGACGACGCTCGCAAGGAAATCCGCTACCAGGGACGGGCGCTCGCGCTCTCGACGACCGAATACGACGTCCTGCGCTACCTGGTGCTCAACCACGGCATCGTGCTCAGCAAAGCGAAGATCTTGGACGAAGTATGGGGCTACGACTTCCAGGGGCAAGACAACATCGTCGAGGTCTATGTCAAATCCCTGCGCGACAAGCTGGGCGACAGCGACCACCGGCTCATCCGCACCGTGCGCGGGCTCGGCTACAGGGTGGACCTGCCATGACGAGGCTGCCGTTTCAACTCCCCCGCTCCCTGCGCGCGCAGCTTTTGGTCCGGTGCCTGGCCATCCTGGCCGGGTTGCTCGTGTTCATCGGCTTCTTTCAATACCTGGCGATGAGCCGCTTTGTGTACCAGAACACTGCGCACATGGTGCACACCCAGGTGCGTGCTCTGCCGCTGCGCTTTTGGCTGCACGATGCGCCGCGCCTGGAAGGTAGATGGGCCGCGGGCAGCCTTCTCAACCCTGGAGCCGCCTTTACCGACAGCGGCACGGCGAGCCCAGGCAAGGCCCGTGGGAACGCCACCGTCCCGCGTGAACGCGGTGCATCCAGCGGGAGCACGACTGATGCGGTCGATGCCGATCCGTCCCTATCCACAGCGACCGGCAACCCGACGGCCGCGCAGCGCCCGTTACCCATCCCGTTCACGCTGCCCGGGGCCATCGTCACCTTCATCGACGACACGGGCGGGTTTCACGAGCTGTTCCACCCACAGCAGGCGGATGCCGCGCCGCACCTGCCGAAGACTGTTTACCAGGCCGCGCTGACGTACGGGCAGGCTGACAACCAGTACCAAATCGTCAAGACACCAGCCGGCGCGCAATTGGTCGTGTTAACGCCCATCGGCCCGCCCGGGCAGCCGTCCGGACTCATCCAGGTCAGCGCCGATGTCGCCCAAATTCGCCACGTCGTCGTGCAGCAACTGCTGGTCTTCATCATCCTGGCCGCGGCCGCGCTCTTGGCTGCCATCCTGGCGCTGACCCCGACGGTCCGGCGCACCCTCGTGCCGCTCTCCAGCATGATTCGGACTGTCCGCCACATTGGCGCCGGCAACCTCGCGGAGCGCGTGCAGTTGGTCCGCCCGCAGACCGAGGTGGCCGTGTTGGCCGAGTCCTTCAACGCCATGCTTGAGCGGTTGGCGCAGGCGTTCGCGAACGAGCGGATCGCGACGGAACGGATGCGCCAATTTGTCGCCGACGCTTCGCACGAACTGCGCACGCCGCTGACCTCCATCCGCGGCTTCCTTGAGGTGCTGCAGCGCGGCGCCGCCAAAAACCCCGAGCAGCTGGAACAGGCGCTCACCAGCATGCGCGCCGAAACGGAACGGCTCAGCCACCTGGTGGAAGACCTGCTGACACTCGCCCGCTTGGACGGCCAGCCGGAGCTGAACCGCCGCCCGGCTGATCTCGGCGGACTGTTGGACAGGATGCGCCCGCAGTTGGAGGTGCTGGCCGGATCGCGCCAGGTGCGTCTGAACGTGGCATGCCCGGCGCTGGTCGAAGCGGATGTGGACAAAATGAAGCAGGTGGTGCTCAACCTGTTTCAAAACGCCGTCCACCACACCGCGCCGGACACCGGCCGAATCGAGGTCAGCGTGCAGGCGGAGCCCGACGCCGTCCTGCTGACCGTGCGCGACAACGGCAGCGGCATCCCGCCTGATCGGTTGCCGCACATCTTTGACCGTTTTTACCGCATCGACGCCTCCCGCAGCCGTGCGGCCGCCCCCGCGACTCAGGGCGCCGGACTCGGCCTCGCCATCACCCAATCCATCGTCCAGCTGCACGGAGGCAACATCGAGTGCGAGAGCGAGTTGGGCGTGGGCACCACGTTCACGGTGCGGCTGCCGCCGTGCAACCCGGACCCGGCAAAGCCGGGTGGCGAAGCTGGCCGTTAACGGACCGCGCACACGCAGCGCGTGCGTTTGGCCCTCATGCGCTCGGCTCGGCCAGCGCCCGCGCCACCGCCGCCATGTCGGCATCCGCCAGGCCCTGGTCGGCCGCCCGGTCATACGCCGACAGCGCCGCCTGGATGGCCGCGCCTGCGTGCCCCAGATCGCCCAGGAACGCCTGCGCCAGACGCAGGTCTTTGCGCATGTGTTTGAGCGCGAACGCCGGTGCGTACTCGTCCGCCGTCCACAGCGGCCGCTTCATGGCCAGGATGGGTGACCACATCCCCGTTTCGGCCAGCACCTTGAGGAACGCCTCCCGGCCCAAACCGGCCTTGTCCGCGGCCGTCAGGCACTCGCCCGCCGCCTCCACCACCACGCCCAGGTACGCGTTGACCAGCAGCTTCATCGCCGCCCCCCTACCGACCGGGCCCAGGTGGAAAGCGTGTCTGGCCATAGCCGCGAACACCGGTTGCATGCGCGCAAACGCCTCGGCCGATCCGCCCGCCAACACCACCAGTTGCCCTTGCTCCGCTGGCTGGACAGATCCGGACACCGGCGCGTCCATGAACTCCAGCCCCGCCTGCGCCAGCCGCTGCGCGACGGCCTGCGTCTCCTCAACACCGATGGTGCTCTGGTTGACGATGAGGGTTCCCATCGGGACGTGGTCCGCCACGCCGTCCGGTCCAAACAGCACCTCGCGTACCGCCGCGCCGTCGGCGACCATCAGAATCACCGCGTCACACCCGTCGACCGCCTCGCGCGCTGACACGCACAGACGTCCCCCGCCCAGGTTGTAGTCCCTCGGCGTCCGATTGAACGCCCGCACGTCAAACCCCGCCCGCACGAGGTTGCGGGCCATGGGCAGACCCATCGCGCCCAAGCCAATCCAGGCGACCTTGCGGATGGGCCGGGCGGCGCCCTGGATTCCGCCCGCCGCCTCGCTTTGTGTCGTGGCTGCTGTCGTCCGCATCTCCTGCTGCATACGTTTCACTCCCATCTCATCGGTTCACAAGGGCAACCCTTTCCGGTGATAGTATAGGACGGCATGGGATGAGACGATGGGTGACTAAAACAAAATTTCGGTTGCGTCCGTCAAGCCTGGGTTCCGCTGATGGCGCGCCGGCCTATCCCAGGTCGGAAGGATGAGCGTCGTCCTCCCCTTCCGATTCCACGTACCGCTTGAGCGCGGCCAGCTTCTCATCCCAAAATCGCTCGTAATCGGCAAGCCAACGCTTGACCTCCAACAGCGGCTGGGGCTGTAAATGGTACCGAGTTTCCCGTCCGACCCTGCGGCTTTTCACGAGCCCAGCGTCGCCAAGCACGCGCAGGTGTTTGTTCACCGCGGTGCGGCTTATCGGCAGGCGGTCACTGATGGACGCAATCGACAGTTCGTCCGCCTCCGCCAGGAGTCGAATCACCTGGCGCCGGTTGGGATCCGCGATGGCCTGAAACACGTCATGTCGGACGGCAGTGCGCATCATTTCTCAACATAGCCTCGCAGGGACTCAAAGACCAGGCGATTCCATCCGCCATCCATGCGATCCCGAACCACCGTGTGGGATTCACCAAACTCGGTCACCTTCTCGGCATCCCAGCCAGAATGGACAAGCGTCAGTTCCGTTTTCCCGTTTAGATCTTTCAACTCAAACAGGACGTGCCAGTCCTTGCCCCAGTTGAACCCTATGCGGTGGGGCGGATTGACCTCTGTGACTTTGCAGGGCGACTTTCCCCAGGGACCTGCGTCCAGCATAAATTCATGACCGACAACAGGTTGAAAGTCGCTTGGCATAAACCACGCGGCAATGCCTTCCGCTGTGGCAACCGCCTTCCACACCTTGTCAATCGGTGCATTCAAAAGGACGGTCTTGCGAATATCGGAGATTTTCGAGTCTGGCATCCTTTTACCTCCAGCCGCTTTGACATGACACCCAAAGGTGTTATTTCAACACTATATGAATCCTTGGGAATGTGTCAAGCACGCTGGCCGGATGACGTCCGCCTCCTTGTCCCGCACATGAAAGCGAGGCGCGCGTTCCCAATGGAAACACGCGCCTCATACCGATGATTCCCCTAGCGTGATACCAAATGTGGCTGCCGGACCGCACCGCGCGTTGCGCCGGTGGATCATCCCTGCAGCTGCTGGGCCTGCTCCTGCCGAGCCTTGGCGGCTGCCTCCACCCATGTTTCGCGGAGGCCGCGGATATGGTCAAGGACCTCCACGACCGGATGGACGTCCTTTTTCAGGTTGGCCTCGACCAAGCGCTGGTGAAAGTATTGATAGAGGGACGCCAGCGGCTTCGAGATCTCGTACTGCATGTCAAGCGGCCCCCACAACCCTTCCCGGATGATGCTCTGCGCCTTCATCAACTGCTTGTGCGACACGTCGACATCGCCGCTCTCCAGCGCCGCCTTCGCGTTCTCCAAAGCGGCAATGAGGCCATCGTACAGCATGATGAGCAGCCGGTCCGGGCTCGCTGTCTGCACGGACGCCTGACGGTACGCCGCATATGCTGGATTCGTCACGAATCAAAGACCTCCTTACGACGAAGAACTGGAAGACCCGAACAGACTAGACAGGTAGCTGGACTGCGTACTCAGCTGCGCAATGGCCTGCTCCATCTGGCTGAATTCGTTTTGGTAACGCTGCTGCAAGTCGCTGATCTGTTGCTGCATATCCTCGGCCTCGGAATCCATGCCGGATATCTGCTGGCCCAAAAAGCTGATATCGAGACTATCCGAGCCAAACAATGTAGAAAAGTCGGCATTAGGATCTATCAATGTGTACGGAAGAAGCCCGGCCCCAGAAATGGTTGTCCCGTTCGAAGTTTGGGTCTGGATTTCACTGAGAATGTTCGGGTTGCTTCCGGCTTCATCGGTCAACTGCTGGATGGAGTTCGAAAGATCGTTGTACAACTGCACAGCGACGCCTGTGCCCATAGACGATCCGCTCGATATCTGCGGGTTGTTCGTAAACAGTCGCATCACCGCCTGCGGATCGGCCTGAATGGCGGCACGCAACTGGTCCGTGTCAATCTGCAGCAGCCCGTATGTGTTCCAGCCGGTGGTTGTCACCCCAGGCGCCGTTGCTCCCGACGAGACGCCGGTCAACGGGTCAATCGGTGTGATGCCGATGGAAGCAAGCGTATTTAATGTCACCGTTTGTCCGTTGACGGTCGACTGGGTCTGCCCGGAGAGCTGCAGCTGCATGTCGTTCTCCAGCGTGTCCATGATGCTGCCCAAAAGCGGATCGTTGGCGAGCATGCCGCTCTGCGCCTGCTCGTTCCATTTTTCGATTTGGTCCTGGGTCATCTGCGACGCCTGCTGCGCCGTCAGCGGTTGGTAGTCGTAATTGCGCTGCTCGTTGTACAGCCCCTGCATCAATTGCAGCGTTTGATTGTACTGCTGCACAAAGTTGGTGATGGCATTGACAATCGAGTCCACGTCCGTTCCCACCGTCACGTTGGCGCTGCCGGTGGAATACAGGTTCAGGGTGAGACCGTTGTAGGTGGCCTGGTTGGTCGGACTGGTAGTAGTGTAGCCGTTGATCGTGTACTCCGCGTTCTGGGCCACACGCTGGCTGTCGGTGGCTGAGTAACTGGGCAGCCCGAGGGCACCGGACGGATCATCCACGCTGATGAGCGAGAGCAGGTCGTACGTCGTGCCCGTGGTGGAATCGGTCTCGTACGGATTTAAGGTCAAGGTTCCGTCCCCGTTGACCTGCGCGGATACGCCGGTGGTGGACGAATACTGGTTCACGGCGGCGGCGATATCCGCCGCTGTCCATCCCGCTTGGAGCGTGATGGTCTGTCCGTTGATTTGGATCGTCGTGTTCTGGGCGAGGCCTGCGGAAAGGTCCTTGGTGGTCAAGGACTGCGGCTGTCCCAGGTTGAAGGCGGCGCTCAAAAACGCGTACGTTTGGCTGTCCACCTGGATCTTCGCCGCGCCGCCCGTCGAGGACGTCTGCAGGACCACACTGCCGGTGTTCGGATCGGCAAACGCGGAGACCCCAGTAGCGGTGTTGCTCGTGATAGACGACAACACGGACTGCAGTGTGTCGGACGCACTGAACTGCAGCGTTTGTCCATTGATGTTAAGGGTGATGCCGTTGCCGCCGTTGACATCCCCGACCGTCTCCGTGCTCAAATTGGCCGTGACCGGCGATGTCGAAACCACGGTCGCCCCCTGGGCCAGCCGGTTGACCGTGACGCTGTACGTTCCGTTGGCCGCCAGCGTCGTGGCGCTCCCCGTCACCACAGAGGTGTTCGACGAGGTCACTGAGTGCGCCATGAATGTGGATTGCAGCTGCATCGACTGCACCGTGTTCTGCAACTGCGTGAGCGAAGCGTTGACCTGCTGATACCGCATCTCCTGCCACTGCAGGATCTGCCGCTGCTGCAAGAGCTGCACAAGCGGCACCTGGGCCGCCTGCACCATGGCGTTGACGATGCTGTCGGTGTCAACGCCAGACGCCAAACCGGACAGCCCCGAGCCCAGCGTGTACGTCGCCTGGTTTATTCCGCTGGCGGAGCTTCCGCCACCCGAATAACCCCCCGACAGCGCACCGATGTAAGTCATGGCAAGGCCTCCTCATAAGGAAATACGCGCGGGTGCACGCATGGATTTAGGTACAGAACGCGGATGCACGATTCGCAGACCGTTAATCTAAGCCGCGCACAAGGCAGGAGACGTGCAGAACCGCCTTGGCCGGGAAACCGGCCAAGGCGGCCGGCTTCCCGCCAAAGCAGCACCGAATCAACCGAGCAGCTTGAGAACCAACTGCGGCTGCTGATTGGCCTGGGCCAACATGGACACCGCCGCCTGCTGCAGGACGTTGTCCTTTGTGAACTCAGCCATCGCAGACGCCATGTCGGTATCGGTGATGCCGGATTCGGCGGAGGTCAAGTTCTGCGACGAGGCCTCCAGGTTGTTGATGGTGTGCTCAAGACGGTTTTGATAGGCGCCCAGATTGTCGCGCTGCGTCGATACCGTTTGAATCGCCTTGTCAATGGTGGTTATAGCGGCGTTTGCGGCCGACTGGCTCGACACGTCAATGCCGCCAACCTGGATGGTGGTGTCGGCGGCTGGCGCAGCGTCCAATTTGAAGAGCGTATTACCGGCGGCATCTTTGTACGTCACACCATCGGTAGATGTGGCGATAATGTTGCCATTCGAATCTTTCAGGTACTGGTCAGTAGCGTCCAATGTGTACGTACCAGCCTGCAGGCCGGTGTTGGCCACGTCGTGGTACCCAACAGCGGTCAGGCCGCCGCTAGTGCTCGAGATCGTAATTTCACCAGAGGTGACGGCTTCAGTGGCACCGCTGAACGCCAACTGATCAGCGCCGGACGGGTCGGCCGTTGAAACGTAGGTAATGCCACCGTCCGTGCTCGTGGCGACCACCTTGCCGCTGCCGTCCACCAGGTTGTAATTCGAACCGTCTTGCACGACGTTGTATGTTCCAGCCGTGAGCGTGCCGTTGGTATTGGTGACGGTTGCAGAAACCTGCTCGCCGACATCGCCGGCCACGCCCAGCGCGAAGCCGCGCATATCCCCAATGCTCAGGGACAGGTTCTGATCCTGGTTGGCCCCAATTTGGAATGTGCCGCTGAAAGAACCGTCCAACAAGTTCTTGGTGTTGAACTGTGTCGTGCTGCCAATACGGGAGACTTCCTGCGAGAGCTGGTCAATTTCCGTCTGAATCTGCGCACGGTCCGCATCCGTGTTCGTATCGTTTGCCGCCTGGACGGCCAGTTCCCGCATGCGCTGCAGGATGCTCTGCGTCTCGTTGAGCGCACCTTCCGCGGTCTGAATCAACGAAATTCCATCCTGCGCATTCTGCGACGCCTGGTCCAAACCGTTGATCTGCGCCTGCATCTTCTGCGAAATCGCCAGGCCCGCCGCGTCATCGGCCGCGCTGTTGATGCGCTTGCCGGTAGACAACTGTTGCAGTGCGGACTGCAGGCTGTTCTGGTTCTGGTCCAGAGCCGCCAGAGCGTTCATCGAACCCAGGTTGTGGTTGATGATGAGTCCATAGCTCATGCAGTACACCCTTCCCTTGTGAGGTTTCCCCGGCTGCGCGGGGTTCGGAGGACACTTGTCCATCCACTCATTCCTTATATCGGCGGAAAGCGCCCCAAACTTGCATCGTTCGTCATGAAATCGCGTGCTGGAAATCAAGAGGGCTGGAAAGAGGAGATCGAGAGGCCAATCTATATCTCGACGCAGCCCGGTAACACGGCTGTGCGGTCCGGCGTGGACGCATCCGTGCGCTCACGCTCGGACGTCAGCCAACGCCGCCATCGGTGGAGAAATCACCCGCAATTGGGGAGCCCGCGCGAGGTAGGTGTGTACGCTCCCCGGCTGAAACTCCACCTCGACCGGATGCGTGACGGCGGACACCCGCACGGGTTGAACGTGCGCCTTGATATCCACGTGCCCCGGCTGGTAGTGAATCTTCACAGAAAACGGGCGCGGAACCAACTGAGGGGCAAATTGACGCTGGTGGTCACGATAGCGCATCACCCACTGCGGCAGGGGGTCGCCCTGCTCAATGTGCAAAAAGCGCTGGCCCCAGTCGGCCGTGTCCGCCACACCCTGGGCGGCCGCCTGGCGGGCGAGGGCGGCCTGGTGCTTGGAGAACTCAAGCGGGGTGCGCAGGCCCTCGTCCGCAAACGCCTCTGTTTGGTCGATATCCAAGCGGCCGGGGATTGTGTGAATGGTCAGTTCCGCAGCCGGGGCGTCAATCGTCAAGTCCGCCTGGCGGGTGTGAATCTCCCAGTGCGCCGGGGAGTAGCGTATACCGATTTGTCCAAACACCTGCTGAATCTGGATTTGCGGTATCATCCGTCCCCCTCCGACATGCGGCCATCAGTCCGCAGGACTCTCGCCCACTTGACACAGATCACACAGCGCTCAGGCGCCGGACGGCAGCTTGCACCAAAGCGACGCCAGGGACCGGGAAGGCTACTTCAGAAAATCCACCAACGTCGGCACGATGATGCGTGCCCCAACCGCGAGCGACGCCTGCTGCACCGTCTGGGCGGTGGTCAAATCCGTGATGGTCTGCGCCATGTCCGCGTCCTGCACCCCAGCGAGCAAGGACTGGAAGTTGTTCACCAAGTCGGAAAGACGGTTTTGCTCAAACTGGATGCGGTCGAGCCGTGCGCCCACATTGGCCTGCGCCGCGGTCATTTGGTCGAGCCGCGAGTCAAATTGCCCCAACAGTTGGCTGACGGCCTGCCCGTCGTCGTTTTTCAGCGCCGTGCTCAGGCTCAACAACAGGTCAAACGCGTTGTCACTCGCGCCCTTGCCCGCGTCCGTTGCAGCGACCGCATCGCCAAAAAACTGGCTGCCCGGGGTATTCACGTTCATCTCAATCCCGTCACCCAGGTCGTACAGGATGGATCCCGTATCGGTTGTGGCGTTCTCGGCACCGGTTGTGGGGTAGGGCGCAATGTTCGTCTGCTGGCCGTTGAAAATGTATTGGCCGTTGTACTGCGAGTTGCCGATGGTCACCAGCTGCTGATACAGCTGGTCGACCTCAGAAGCCAAAGCCTCGCGGTCGGACGGCGCCATGGTGTCGGACGCCCCCTGCACCGCCAGGTCGCGGGCACGCTGGATAACCTGTATCGCCTGGTTCATCACCGTATCGGTGTAATTCAGGAAGCCCTGAGCGGCGTTGGCATTGCTTTGGTACTGCTGGTAGTAGGCGATGTCGCTGTTGTAGCGCATCACAAAACCGACGCCAATCGGATCATCCGCCGGGGAATTGATCCGCTGGCCCGTCGCCACCTCATTCTGCAGTTGACTGAGTCGCTGCGTGTTGTTTTCGAGATCATACAGCATCTGCTGGTTGAGCATGCCTTGGGTGATTCGCACCGTTCATCCCTCCCCGAACTGAACACCGCGCGCCGGCAGGCCGTAGCCGCCGCGCCAGCTCTTCCGGCACCGCCCGCAAGCCGCCACAAAGCCACACCATCCCGCGAGCGAGGTGCAGAGCATCACACGTTTTGTATCAGGGTATCGAGCAGATCGTTGATGACCGATATCACCTTCGCCGAGGCGTTGTACGCCTGCTGGTACTGAATCAGGTTGGACATCTCTTCGTCAATCGACACCCCGGACACGGACTGGCGCTGCATGTCAATCTGCTGCATCACCGCCTGCTGCGCGGACACTTCTTGTTCAGCCTGCTGGCCCTGGATGCCCAGCTGGCCGACGACCGCCTGCAGGAATTCGTCCAAGGTCCCTTGTTTGAGCGGCATCGTGGCCGATGAGTCGGCGGCATCGGAAAACTGAATCTCGGCGCTCTTGAGGCTGCTGATGGTGGTGGCCAGCGTCCCATCGCCCGCGTTTGTGGACAGCCCCGCCGCCAACTGGGACACGTCCGAAAGCACTTCCGGATTCACCGTAATGTTGGCCGCGGTGATGGGCTCCCCAGACGTCTCCGTGCCGGCGAGGAACAAGGGGGGCGCGTGGTCCCCGTTCTCGTTGTACCCCATCTCCTCCAACGCGTTCAGCCCGTCAACGGTGATCTGTGTTCCCTGCGGGATGGTCGCGTCCCCCGAAGCGTCAAACGTGATGCCGAGCGATGGATTGTCCGCCGCGATGTCGGAGAGCAGCGTCCCGGCAGAATACGATTGGCCCCCTATCGTCATGTCCACCGGCAGGGTCGCCCCGCCCGCGGACGCGCTCACCGTCCAGTCCCCGGCCAGGGTGATGGTCGCCGGGCCGTTAACCAAACCGTTGACAAACGCGTCCAAATCCTCCTGATAGCCCGCGAGCAGCGACAGCGAGTCGACCAACCCCTTCACCTGGCCACCGCTCACCGGAATGGACAACGGATTCGCCGGGTCACCCGTGGTATGCAGCACAGGCTGCGAGGGGTCGGACGGATCGGTCTCCACCGTTTGGTCGTCCAGCACCACCGTGCCGCCAATCGAGATCTGGAACGGCGTCGTCCCGTCCGACTTGACCGAGATATCCACGAGGCTCGACAGCTGGTCCACCAGGTAGTCACGCTGGTCCAACAGGTCGTTCGGCTGGTTGCCAGATTGGGAGACAATGTCAATCTGCTTGTTCAACTGGGCAATTTGGGTCAGGTACGAATTGACCTGATCCACCGTGTCGCCGAGGCTGGTCGTCAAATCGTCGTTCAGGTCGGAAAGCTGATTGGCCATTTGGTTGAGCGTCTGGGCGACCGTGACCGCGCTTTGCGCGACCAGGTTGCGCGCGCTCAAATCGCCCGGATTGGTCGCGAGTTGGTCCCAAGCGTTCCAAAAGCTCTGCATCACGGTGGAAATGCCCGAATCGGACGGTTCATTCAAGATGGCCGTGATCTTCTGCAGCGAATCCTGTGTCGCCTGCCACTGGCCCAGGTACTGATTCTGGTCCCAGTACTGGTTGTCCAGGTAGTTGTCCCGCAGGCGCTGAATCTCCGCCACCTCGACCCCGGTACCAATCTGTCCGTGCACCGCGCTGGTCAATCCGGGGACCTCCAGCGGCAGGGTTGCGGTCAAATCGGCCCGTTGGCGGCTGTACCCCGGTGTATTGGCGTTGGCGACGTTGTGGGCGGTAACCTCAATCGCCGCCTGCTGCGCCTGCAGCCCCCGCGTCGCGATTTCCAAGCCGAGAAAGGTTCCGAGCACGCGACAACCTCCTTCTATGTTCCAGCATGACGAAGCCTAGCGGTTGCTCCCTCCGCAGCTTCTCTCTACGCCCGCACGTTGATGGCCACAGACGACGGGGAACGCCCCGCCGGGGTCCGCGGCCCATAGCCTGTGCTCTCGGCGCTGCCCCGTATCCACTCAAACATCTGCTCAATGTAGCGCAGCGACTGCTGCATGATTCGCTCGTTTTCGGCGCAGAGCTGCTGCAGCCGGACAATCGCCTCGCGCAGGGCCGCCCCCAGCTTCTGCAGGCGCCCCGCCAGCGGCGCCTCCAAGCGGCGCGCCAGTTCCGACACCGTCACCTGGCCTTCCTCCAGCTGGTATTCCCGGGCCAAATCCGCTTGCAGACGTCGGCGTTCGGTTTCCAGCTCCTGCACGCGGGTGACGGACCTGTCAATCTTCGCCACCAGCGGCTCCAAGGCGCGAGTGTCCCTTCGAATCAATGCACTCTTTTGGCGTTCCGTCAAGGAAACCAACTGCTGGTGCTCCGCCAGCAGCAGTTCAAGCAGCGTCAACAGCCTCTGGACTGTGTCGCTCATGCAACCACCCCTTTGCTGATGGGGGCCGGGATTGCCAACCCAAGCAGCCGTGTCAACCCAACGGGTGCTCCTGTCCTCTATCAATATATCGGCACCACGCGCCCGCATCTTGCATCTTGCTACACACCTTTGCCCGGTCCCTGCGGCAGCGGGCGGGCCGCCACGCGAGACCCCCGCGCCAGCTCCAGCGACTTGTTCTGCAGATACGGGACCAGCACCGAGCAGACCAGAATCGCCGCCAGGATGGCGTAAAACGGCGGCCCCGCCAACCGGTGCAGCGGAAACAAAGCCGCGTACACAAAAATCCGCGACACATTAAACGTGTTCTCGCGCCAGGTGAAAAGGCGCGCCGAATGCATCGGCGACAACTCGCTGAACATCGCGTACTGCTGCGCATTCCATACGGATCCGAAGTAAAACATGCCGACCGTGGTAAAAAAGTTGGAGACGACGCGGACAGTGGCCTGCGGGAACACAGCGAGCAGGAACCCGGCCGCGATGAGCCCCACGCCGATGTTCATCCACTGCCGGCCCGGGAGTTCCAGGCGCTGGTACAGCCGCAAGGCCAGGATACAGGCCAGGGTGTAGCCCATGCTCAGCAGCCCGATGACCACCCTGTTGCCGGTGACGCTGAACGTCAGAATCAGCGAGAGGGCAGACTGGAACTGGAAGAACAGCGCGCCCGCAAATAACCCAGCGTGCATCCAGCGCAGGCTTCGCGTCGGAAACACGTCCCGCCAGGACATGTGGCTGTAGAACGATCCGCCCGCGTCCACGTCCTGTTTGTACGTGATGGGCGGGACGAGAAACGAGAGGGCAAACATGACGCAGACAAACAGCATCATCAGGAGGAACGAGCTGCCATAGCCGAACCAGTGGATGAAGAGCGCGAACAGAAGCGGGTTGACCAGACCGACCACCTGGTTGATCAAGTTCTGATAGAAGTAGAACGCGGAGAATTCCTCGCCTCGGCCCAAGCGGATGATGCTCAGGTTTTGCCCGGAATAATAAAAACCTCCAAACAGGCCGGCGGGGATGGCGACCAGCGCAATCCACAGGTACTCGTCATGGACATGGACGAGGCACAGGACGACGAACGCCGCCAGGCCCGAGAGCGCCGACAGGCGCATCGGCACCCGGCAGGAAAACCGCGTGAGACTGCCCGCGCCGGTGGTGAAACCGACGCCCCAGGCCATGAACAGGACGATGTTGTACCAACACAACTCGGCGATGCTTTGGTGACGCTCCCAGATGTACAGGTTGACAAAGATGCCCATGAAGGTAAAGATGACGAGAAACACGGACGACATCCACAAAATCCGCCGCAAGTCTTTGGGCAGGCCCATCCCGACTTCCCCCGCTGTGTGCGAATTGGACTGGCGTCGACGCGCGAGCCTCCAGCGCGTCCATACATCCCCCGGCGGCGACGCCGTCAGAAAACAGATACAGTCTAAACCTGTCTGCCGTCCCTGACAATAAGGAATTTGCTCACCTGCCTTCGCAACCGCAGCCTCCCTTCACATGACACGGCCCGTCCGCATCGTGTAACATAGACCTCTGTGGGTTCCCGCCGGGGTCCAGTCGACGGAGCGATACGGGCAGTTTCGTTGGGACAACACGTTGTGAGGTGGAAGGTATCGTGTCAACAACCGAGAACCGTCTGCGGACGCCGAGTGAGCCAGAAGACAAGACCTTGGCGAGCGTGAAAGAAGACGGATTGGCCAGCCAAGGGGAGGCAACAACCGACACAGCGGAGGCGCCGCCGGCGTTCGCGGAAACAGAGGTCGAGGAGACCCTGCGCCTGAAGCTGGAGGATTTAGTCCGGCGTTATTTTCAGAACAAGGAAATTGCCAAGGAGCGCAACGAGGAAAACAAGCTTCTGTTTGAAGAGCTGGAACAGTTGTTTCACGAGAGCGGCGAAGAGGAAATCATCATCCCTCTGCCCAGCGGAGAAAACGCTGTGCTCTCACCCAAGTTTCGGGAGCGCGAGGTGCTGGACAGAGACGGCCTGGCCGACGAGATGCAGGTCTCGAAAGACGAGCTGAAAACCCCATACGACTTTTGCGCCTTCACCGCGCAGGGTAAAATGACACCCGCGATGATCACGCGCCACACCACGATTGAACGGGAGGTGAAGCTCCGCATTTCCAAGCGCAAGGCAACCACGCGCCGGCGTCGGCGGAGGAGCCGGCCCGGCAATCCGGAGAGCTAAGCAGCGTCAGCCATGTTTCGTCGACAATGGCCAGCCGTCGGGGCTGGCCATGGTCATACGGACACAGCCCCCGCTTTACTCCAGTCCCACCCAGTCGGGTTTGGCCACCTCGCGCCAGCGCCGGCGGATGGCGTCGTACTCCGGCGCCGGCAGCGGGCCCTCTGCCACCATCGCCGCGTTCTCCACATACCGGGTGGGATTCGACGTCCCGACAATCGCCGTGTGCACCCCCGGCACACTCAGGGTAAAACGCAACGCGGCGGCCACCGAATCGCGCGGGCCACGCCTTGTGATGTCCAAATCCAGCTCCTGCAGACGGCGCCAGTACGGTTGGATGTAGGTATTGTCCGGGAGGGAGGCGTGCAGCCACGCCGCGTTCGCAATCGGCCGTTTCACGACAACCCCCATACCCCGCGCCTGCGCCTTCGGCAGGGTCAGTTCAATCGCCTCCTGATCCGCAATGTTCACGGAGGTCTCGAGGCTATCGAAGGCGCCCGACTCGACCGCGTACAGCGCCGCCTGGCCGTCGCCGCTGTAGCCGATGTAGCGGGTTTTCCCGGCCTCCCGTGCCTTTTGCAGGGCCTCGATGACGTCCCCCTGCTTGAGCACGTCCAGGGTGCAGCTGTGCAGGTGGATGACGTCGACGTAGTCGGTGCGCAGTCGTTTGAGACTGCGGTCGATGCTGGCGGTTATTGTCTGCGGGTGCCAGTCCGGCGTATCCAGACCGGCCGCGTGGCCGCACTTGGTGAACAGGTAATAATCTTGGCGCCGATGACCGACCGCCTGGCCAATCAGCTCTTCGCTGGTCGCGTAGCAGGCGGCCGTGTCAATCACGTTCAACCCCGCATCCAGCGCCGACCCCAACAGGCGCTCCACATCCTGAACGGACGCACCACGAAAGCCGATCTCGGCGCCGCCGAAGCCCAGCACACTGACCGTCATATCGGTGTTGCCGTATTTTCTCCGCTCCATGGTCTCATCTCCTGCCCCAAAATTCGCTATCGAAATTTATTATAAAAGATAAAAGGGTCTGATGCATGAACGGACGAATCCACGGCAATGAGCAACGCGGGCGGGTCAGAGGCGGCCGGCTGCTGTGCGCCGCCACGGCCTCCGCCGCAGCCAAGCGGCGGCGTAGGAAACAAGCGGAAGGAAGATGGCTGTCACCAGAAAGTAGCCAGGCACCACGGACAGGATGAAGGCGGTGACGCCCGCAGTGTTGCGGAATAAAAAGTAACTCGCGGCCCACACGGCGAACGCGGCCGGCAACACAGCCCAGCGCGCATCTTGCGTACCGCAGACATCCTGCAGCGCGCGGCACAGGGACAGGTGAATGGCACTCAGCTTCAACACCAGGATGGCTACCACCCCCATCGCGTACACGGTGTCGAGCCGCTCAATCAGCTTTCCCAGGCGAATCGCCCGCACCACCTCCAACACAGGGTAGTTCATGTATTTCACCGGCCAGCCGACGACGCCGACCGTCTCCACCACCAACACGGTGAGAATCAGGCTGCTGACTGCGGACGCAATCAGGATGTCCAAGGGCAGCGTGCGCGGAGTCCGCAGCGCAGGCACCCACTGCAGGGCGACAACAAACTCCAGACCGTAGGCAAAAGCCGGGACGATGCCGGAGCGCCAGATGGGAGTGAATCCCTCCGCCCAAACCGGCTGAAAGGCGGCAACGTCAAACCAGCGCAGCGCCAACACGAACAAGAGAGGGACAATGACCAGCACCAGCGGCATGATGAACTCGTTGACGCGCCCCACCACCTCAATCCCCAGATACACCAGATACGCCACACAGGCGAAAGCAGCGGCGCCGACCAGATACTCCGCCGTGTTGGGCAATGTGGCGACCGTGACAAAGGCGCTCATCTCGCGTCCAACCGTAGCGGTGGTAATCAGCAGCCACAGGCACAGCCACACGGCCAGAAAGCGGCCAATCCACGGTCCAAATGCCGCCCGCACAGCCTGCGTCAGCGTGAGGCCGGGAAACAACCGCACGTGCAGCCACGCTACCCCGGCCGACAGTCCCCCTCCCAACAGCAAGAAGGAGGCGCCCATCCAGGCGTCGTGCACGGTGAACTGGGCGATGGTGCCAGGCATGGTGAGAATGCCCGTTCCGAGCACCACCCACACCAGCATCAAAATCACCTGGTAACGCGAAATCTGGGCCACCCTATCCCACCTCGTACAGCCACCGCGTCAGCGGCGTGAACACCGTCTCAAGCCACCCGAGTGGATGCAGGGACGGAAAGTCCTGACGCCCCGCCACAAACGCTGCCACCATACCCGCCCCCATCAGCACACACCAAACCAAGCGGGCCGTTTTGGCCCCAGGTTCCTCGGCCCGGAGCAAAAAACGCCATTGCAGCACACCGCACAGCAGCGCCAGCCCCACCCCGACCACCCCGTTCATCGGCTCAATCCGCCCGTGCCCAGTGATTTCTTCTGACTCTCGCGGGCATACTCGCCAAACGGCGAGTGTGTCACCATGTAAGACCGGACCAGCCGCGCCCGGATGTCGTAGTGAACCGGGGCCGTTTGCCACCAGTCGGGATGAGCGGCCAGAGCCTGGTAGGCCTTCGCGTCCGCCTGGTACAACGCGTTCTGCAGGCCCATCGCATCCACCCCCGCACGCCGCGCACGCTGCAGCGCCGCCTGCATCTCGGTCCGCACCAAACTCGCTGCGGCCGCTTCCAACCGGCTGTACGCATCCGTATCCAAGCGCATGGATGCGCACCCGCGTTCCACCTCTCCTTCCCCCCGCCACTCGACCCAAAACCTAGGCCTCTGCGCCGTCCCCGCCCAGCGTACGCGCGTGCGCGTACTCAGCCAGTGAACCAAGACGGTTTCGTCCAAACGGGTCAACCCGTCCTCTCCTTGGTGGCCCGCTGCTTCGCGGGCACGACCGCCGCCGAATATCCTCGTGCCATGCGGTTTTGGGCATGCAACCGAATCCAGCAGCCCCCGTGTGGAAGAGAGCCACCACAACATCCCGCGCCACTCCTTAGCGTCCACCCACAACGTCCGTCCCTCGCGCGTCACCAAAGCCAAACCGCGCACAATCGGCTCACCTTGGCCGTTCCTGTCGATCCAGATCATGGCGCTGGTGCCGGAGGGGCTCAGCCAGCGCCTCATGACATGCAGTTGGTCGCTGCGGAGAACCGGAGACCAGTCGGCCGCCTGTTCCACCACGTCCTGCAGGCGCAGAGCCGAGGACACCGATGCTGCCACTCGCGCCGACAACACATCGGCCGCCCTGTCCTTGGTCATGATGAGCAGCTCGCTGCGGCGAATGGAGCGGTTGCGCTCCAATTCGTCCATGAGCGACTGCAGCTGCCGCTGTACAATGCCCTCACCGAGCACCACCACCGCGTTGTGCGACAGATAGACCCGGTGTGGCAGGCGCCGCTGTACATCGTCAATCGCCATCTCCAGACTGTCCGCCTCCGTCTGCACCACCAGGTCTGGCGTTTGCGACCCGCCGCCCGTGCCGACCGTCTGCTGGGATTGGCTGGCGTCTGGATTGATAATGTCGGCTGTTACCCGCAAACGTCCGTCATCGGCCACGTCCACGCCCAGCCCGGTCATAACATACAAGTCGTCCACCTCCGTGTAGTCAGCGCACCCGGCCGCCAGAGACACCGTGAGCAACAGGCTTGACAGCCAAGCACGGCACCACGCCCACGCCCTTGTCAACGCGCCCACCACCGCTTCTGGCGCTGCCCGGGCCTCCCCTTGGCCCGCCTTGAATCCAGCGGCTCAAACTGGCGCGGACGCTGTCGCATCGCCCACCACGGTGCGCGGACGACCGTGTCCTTCATGTCGCTCCATACCGTTGGCGCCAACGGTGACATATAGGGGATACCGAAGGAGCGGATGGATACCAGGTGACCTACCGTGGCCACCGCCAGTAGCATAACCCCGTACAGCCCCATCAGGGCGGCGACGCCGACAAACAAGAACTGCAACAATCGTGTCACCTGCACCAACCCCAAAGCCGGCAGAGTGAACGACGCAACCCCTGTCGCCGCCACCACAATCACCATCCCCGGCGACACGAGCCCAGCCCGTACCGCCGCGTCCCCGATGATGAGCGTCCCGACGATGCTCACCGACTGGCCGACCGCCCGCGGCAGCCGCGTGCCCGCCTCCCGGAGCGTCTCGAACGCCACCATCATTGCCAGCGCCTCAATCACCGTGGGAAACGGAATGCCTGTATGCTGGGCTGCGACGCTGACGAGAAGCGGCGTCGGCATCAGGTCTTGGTTGTACGTGAGCAGGGCGACATACAGAGAAGGCAACAACATCGCCGACCAAAACATCAGGTGGCGCATGAGGCGCAGCGGCAGAGCGAGCGCAAAGCGCATGTAATAGTCCTCTGGGGAGTTGAGCAGCATGGGCAGGGTCACAGGCACCATCACACAGTTGGGCGATCCATCTATCAATAAGCCGACCCGCCCCTGCAGCAGACTCGATACCACCCGCTCCGGCCGCTCCGTCTCCTCGGTGGTTGGAAACGGGCTGAACGGTGCGTCGTTGATGTACTCACGCACCACATTTAAGTCGACCACCGCGTCCACGTGCACATATTCCAAGCGGCGGCGCACAGTGTCCAACAGTTCCGGCTTGGTCATGCCCTCGATATAGAGCAACGCCGCTTGCGTGCGCGAGCGCTCACCAAACTCCCACGGTTCTGCTTTGAAACCGGGCGTCTTCAGGCGCTTGCGCAAGAGCGCCAGGTTTCCCCCCAAGTTTTCGGTAAACGCTTCTTGTGGACCTTGCAGGGTCGGTTCATTTTCTGCCCGTTCGATGGTACGTCCTGGTGATTTCTCGACATCCCAAGCGGTGGCGAACGGCTCCCCGTCCAGGAACGCCACCGCGTTGCCCGCCAGCACCGCCTCCACGGCGGCCTCCATGTGCCGGACGGACCGCATCGGCAACAGCGGCGAGCGCCCCCCTGGAGCCGGACCGCGCCTGGATTCGGCCGTCGCCCGTCCCTGCCCCAGGCCCAGGCGCTCCCACCAGCCCGGCTGCGCCGCTTCTCGGCCTCCTGCCGCAAACGCCCCCAGCCCTATCTGCAGGCGCTGCTCATCGACCAGACCCTCCAACCAGACGATCACCGCAGTCCGTCCGGCCACCACCAGACTCTGCTGGCGCAAATCGGGACAGGGCATCAACCGCCGCTCCAGCTCCGCAGCCGCCCGCTCGGCCTGCTGCGGGACGGGGGTCGGGCCTTGTCGGCGTCTCACGATACTCCCTCCCACCTCTGTACTGCCACAATGAGTCTATCTACCTTGGGTATTCCCATGTCGGAGGTATCATGCCCAATACTTGGAACACGCATGCGCGTGCGTCTTGTGGAGGAATTTCCTTACCATGACCCGGCGATGGGGACGCGGCGCCGTTTCAGGACCAGAGACAACAGGCCGTAGAGGACGAACAACGAAGCCAGCGCACAAAGGTACGCATACATGGAAATACGCACGAGGACGACCTTCGACAATGCGTACGTCGCCAGCACAAACGCACAGAACAGTGTCGCCAGGGCGGCGCCTATGGCGAATCGCCTCGGCCTTGAGAGGGTCAACAGCCGATGGGTCTCGAAGGCGTGCCTCGCAATGGCAAACACCAACGCATGCGCCGCCGCCATAATTGCCAAGGTACTGAACACAAAACCGGCTGTGATGGGGTACGCCGGAACCACGTGAGCGCCTGAGGCCACGAAGCGCCAGAGGTCCAGCACGCGCTTTGTCAACACGCAATCATAGAGGGCCAACATGGCCACCCCCAGGCTCATGTAGCGGATCCAGTCGAGCGCCGTCCACAGGCCGTCCCGTCGCTTCACATTTTCGATAATCTCGTCACAAAACTTTTTGTAGTCCTCCCCAAACACTTCCGACAGCGGCACATGGCGGTCCTGCGCGGAGAGCGCCATGTCGAGCAGGTCCTGGCGAATCAGCTCCACCTGGAAGTCAGACAGGCGCGAGCGCAGGTACACCACCATGTTGGTCATGATCTCCATGTTTTCATCGTTCAAGCGATGATGCAGCTCGTTGTTCTTTCGGTTGAGTTCCTTGAACGTGGTCATGGTTCACTCCCCCTCGTTCCCCGCGAACAGCCGGTCCACACAGCTCACCAGCTCTCGCCACTGTCGGTAGAAATCCTTCAGCGCCACCTCCCCGAGTTCAGTGAGGCGATAGTACTTGCGCCTGGGCCCATACGGAGAGTCCCTGTAGGTGGCGGTAAGCAAACCGTTTTTTTCGAGCCGGAGCAAGAGTGGGTATATCGTCCCCTCCGAAACCGCCGGAAAGCCCGCCATCCTCAACTTTTCGGAGATCTCGTAGCCGTATGCCTCCTCACCGCGGATGACCTGCAGGATGCAGCCCTCCAGTGTGCCCTTCAGCAACTGTGTGCGGTCGTTCAAACGGATCACATACCTTGTCATACAAGTTAGTTGGGTGCATTGTATGGCAAGGTAGCGGAGGAGTCAATGGCGGCGTGGAGTACGAAGCGTCGGGCATATGCACGCCGGACACCTGTCCGTATCAGGCGGTCGCCCGCCAGCATGATATGGAACACGCAAGGATGTATACCATGTCGACTCCGACGGAGGGAGGAAGAATTGATGATGAAACCTTGCTCGCCCATTGTTTGCCCGCCGGTGTACGTGTACCACGACTGCTATGTCGCGCGCGAGGTGCCCGTGGTGCAGCCGGTGATTCACGTGCGGCGCAACATCGTGGTCAACGTGCCCCGGTATGTGGTGCAGCCCGGATCGCAAGAGGTCACGCTGGATCCCGGCTGCCCAGTGCACCACAAGCGGTGACCGGTTCACTTGACCGGCGCCTACCCGCGGGCGGGGCACAATCCTTCCGCCCCGCCCGGCGCGCCGTGTGAGCGGGGCTCTGCCCCTCCCCCCTGCCCGCTGGGCATCGCCAAAAAAGGCGGCCCTCCGGCAGGCGAGACCTCGTCGCGCATAAACCTCCTGGCTGCGCGACGATGACAATCCCCGTCATCGACAAACAATCGCCATAGTCTTGTCACGGATAATTAGCATCCCCTAACTGGACAAGTGATACAATCGACCTGGCACCGAGTTTGTGAACGCCAAAAATGGACACCGAGATGATGATGGGATGAAACGATTGTATCGACTGGCAGCAGTTCTGACCGCACTGTGTGTAGCCGGGGTCAGCGTTGGGTGTCAAACCCCAGCCGCTGCCCACAACGACGCCCAAGGTGTCGCCGCCTCCGCCAAATCATCCCCGCACAAGACCATCACCGTCGCCATCACGAACATGGCCTATAATCCGAAAACCATCCATATCACCGCGGGCACCACCATCACGTGGCGCAACGACGATTCGGTCGCGCACACGGTCACCAGCGGTGCCCATGAGCAAAAGGACGGGCTTTTCGATTCGGGGAACCTGGCCACGGGCCAAACCTTCTCGTACACCTTTCACAAACCGGGAACCTACCACTATTTTTGCGCCTACCATCCGGGCATGACCGGAACAGTGGTCGTCTCCAAGCCCCAGGCCGCGTCCCCAACGACGACCGGCGATGCGATGACGGGCATGCATGACACCCGTTCCCAAACACCGAGTTCCAGTTCAAAGACCCAGTATGCGCCGCTCGGCACCGGATGGTCCGGGGAGCCGAAACAAGCGGACGATATCCGCCTGCTGCCGTATAAGATGGAAGACGGATATAAAGTGTTCCATTTGACGGCCGAGCCCGTATGGTGGCAGGTGAAACCAGGGCAGAAGGCGAAAGCGTGGGCGTACAACGGATCTGTACCCGGGCCGGAAATCAAAGTGGACCAAGGGGACAAAGTGAAAATTGTCGTCGACAACAAACTGCCGGAAGGGACGACCGTGCATTGGCACGGGCTCGACGTCCCGTTTTCCCAGGACGGCACTGGTGGAATCAGTCAGCCCGATATTCAACCCGGCCATTCGTGGACCTATACGTTCACCGTCAAGGCTCCACCTGGGACGTATATCTACCATAGCCAC
This sequence comes from Alicyclobacillus shizuokensis NBRC 103103, assembly GCF_001552255.1. GTDB lineage: Bacteria > Bacillota > Bacilli > Alicyclobacillales > Alicyclobacillaceae > Alicyclobacillus_G > Alicyclobacillus_G shizuokensis. Next base: position 27,939 of record NZ_BCQV01000003.1, on the reverse strand, counting down.
CCTATGAAAGATATGGAGAAACAGGAGAACATGGGTTTGTTCGGCCCGTTCATCGTAGAACCGAAAGGAACCGCATGGAAACAGGTGCATCCCGGGTATCAGCGGGAGTACACATTGGTCGTCAACGACTCGCCGCAGTTCGGGTACACCATCAATGGGCTGTCCTACCCGGCCACGCCCGTCTTGCCCGCCAAGGTCGGTGACAAGGTGCTCGTCCACCTCATCAACATCGGGGCCATGGATCATCCGATGCACCTGCACGGAATGCACTTCCAGTTGATTGAACAGGACGGGTATCCCTTGCCCGCCCCCGTGACCATGGATACGGTCAACACCGCTCCCGGCACCACGTATGACCTGTCGTTTGTGGCCAGCCAACCCGGAAAGTGGTTGTTCCACTGCCACATCGCGGCGCACGTGACCGACAGCCAAGGCAACATGAGCGGGATGATCACGATGTTTGACGTGAAAAAGTAGCCCCAGCCAGCCTGGGCGGGCCCGACCGCTGTATCCGGCCCATCCGCGGGTCCGCAGGCAACTGGGTCAGCCTGCCGGGTGCCTGGGGCGCGGCGCCGCTTGGCGCCGATTTGCGTTACAATGGGGATGAACAACTGTTGGGAGGCGATACCATGGCCAAGATGAAAGCCGTCGCTCTGGATCCCAACCAAAATCTGGTGGACATCGAGGTCGAGAAACCAGAGCCCACCGGCCGTGACCTGCTGGTGCGTGTACGTGCGGTCGCGATGAACCCCGTCGATACTAAGCAACCCCCGGCCGATCCGTCCGCGCCCCCGCGGATTCTCGGCTGGGACGCGGCGGGGACGGTGGAGGCGGTGGGCAGCGAGTGCACCCTGTTTCGCCCAGGAGACGACGTGTACTACGCCGGTTCCATCGTGCGCAATGGCGCAAACAGTGAGTACCACCTGGTGGATGAACGGATCGTCGGACGCAAGCCGCGCACGCTGGACTTCGCCGAAGCCGCGGCGCTGCCGCTGACCAGCCTGACCGCCTGGGAGGGCCTGTTCGAGCGCCTCGGCGTGGCCAAAACGGGCATGCAGGGAGCGCCCATCCTCATCGTCGGAGCCGCGGGCGGGGTCGGATCGATAGCGACGCAATTGGCACGGCGCGCTGGCCTCACTGTCATCGGGACCGCGTCCAGACCCGAATCGCGGGAATGGGCCCTGGCCCACGGCGTGCACCATGTCGTCGACCACACCCAGCCGTTTGCGACGCAGCTGCAGGCGCTTGGCATTCCCCAGGTGGACTACGTGTTTTGCCTGAACGAAGTGCATTCCAACTGGGAGAACATGCTCTCGGTGCTCCGCCCGATGGGCCGCATCTGCACCATCCTGCCGCCGATGGAGCCGCTCAACTTCCGGCCGATGGCGGACAAAAGCATCACCTGGTCGATTGAGGCGATGTTCGCGCGCTCCAAGCACCAAACGCCGGATATGGAGGAACAGCACCGCATCCTCTGCGAACTGGCCGACTGGGTGGACGCGGGGCAGATTCAGACCACCCTGTCCGAGCGCCTGTCGCCCATCTCCGCGGCCAACCTGGCGGCCGCGTTCGCCAAGATCCGCTCGCGGCGCACCATTGGTAAGATTGCGCTGGAGGGGTTTGCGAGGTAATACCCGCACCGGAATCCGACGGCCGCCGCGAACCCAGAAGGCGGCCGTCCGCTAGGCGCCCCGATTCAGATTCAACAGCACCACCCCGGCGATGATGAGCAGGATGCCGGCCACCATCGTCCCGTTCAGAGCCTGCTTCCAGAAAATCCAGCCGATGATGGCCGTGCTGGCAGTCCCCAAGCCCGACCAGATGGCGTAGGATACACTGAGCGGGATGTCCCTGAGCGCCAGCGACATGGCGTAGAAGGCGACGCCGTATCCGAGAAACACACCGATGGTAGGCAGAATACGTGTGAACCCCAGCGTGGCCTTCAGCATGGAAGTGGCGAACACCTCGCTGGCGATAGCGATGCCAAGATACAAGTAGGCCATGTCGTCAATGTCCTTTCGTCATGGTTATGAGTGTGTCTTTTACCTGTTGCCGCAATTTGGGTTCCAAAGAGGTGCAGCCAAACAGTTCGATGAACCACAGTCCGTCTGCGGCCAAGCGAATGATGGTGGCCAGCACAGGGTCAATCTCGTCGTTCTCAATCCGCAGCTGCCAAGTGTCGTAGTGGTCTTGTACCGGCTTCAGGAGTTCAGGATTCTCTGAACTGGCGGCGAGGAGCCCAACTGTCATGTCGGGGACCCCCTCCAGCAGTTTAAATGTCTCCCATACATACGCCCGCGTCCACCGCCCCACCCCTTCCTCGTCGGACAGAGCGGTCCTCTCCATATTCGCGGTGAACTGGTCCATGATGTGATTCACCATAGACTTGACCAACTCTTCTTTCGTTGGAAAATGATACAATACGCCCCCCTTGCTGACGTGAGCTTGCTCGGCCACAGCCTCCATCGTCAGGTGGGCCACCCCCTGTTCGCGGACCAACTGCGCGGCGGCTCGCAAAATCTGTTCACGCTTCGACGGACGTCCACGATGCGTGCTCACATTCGCTTCATCCTTTCCCACCGTTTCAGTCCAAATCTGTACCGTCCGTACGGTACACATATTGACACAACCACTGGAGACGATTATATTCTCTCTATACTGATTTGCATACTGCGAATTGTCGATCGGACCACCGAAGACAAGAGCGACGTACGCCCGAGGGGACGGGCTGTGGTTGCTTTTGTCTTCTTTTTTTCCAGCCAAGAAGGGAGTGACGCACGTACACGCATGAGTACCCTCCTGAAGACTTACCGTCTCACCAAATTTTACGGCCCCAGGTCCGATGAGGCGCTGAGACTGTTAAGAAACGGCGCCAGTAAGCGGCAAATCCAGGAGCAGTCGGGCTGCACCGTGGGCATCCACCAGGTTGACCTAGAGGTTCATGACGGTGAGTTGTTTGTCATCATGGGGCTTTCCGGAAGCGGCAAGTCCACCCTGCTCAGGTGCATCAACCGACTCGTGGAACCGTCTGCGGGGCGTGTGCAGGTAGAAGATGAAGAAGTGACCGCAATGAAGAAACCGGACTTGCTTCGCTTCCGCCGGCGGCGCATGGCGATGGTGTTTCAGACATTCTCGCTGTTTCCCCATCGCACCGTTCTGGACAATGTCGCGTTTGGACTCGAGGTCCAGCGTGTGCCCAAAAGCGAACGTTGGCGCATCGCGAAGGAGAAACTTCAGATGGTTGGCCTAGAACAGTGGGCATCTCACTATCCGAGCCAGTTGAGCGGAGGCATGCAACAAAGAGTGGGTTTGGCGCGGGCTTTAGCCACCGATGCCGACATTCTCCTCATGGATGAAGCGTTCAGCGCCCTCGATCCCGTCACGCGAACGGAGATGCAGGCCGAGTTAATTCGCCTGCAAGGAGCGCTGAAAAAGACCATCCTCTTCATCACGCATGATCCCCAAGAGGCCATGCGCCTGGGGGACCGTGTCGGAGTGATGAAGGATGGGGAACTGGTCCAGGTGGGCACACCCGAAGTCATGAAAAAGGCTCCAGTCAATGACTACGTAGCCAATCTCTTGCGCAACGTGGAACCGGAGAAGGGATGACGTCCATGCACAGTATTCCGCTCGATGTATGGATCAACACAATCGTGACATGGCTCTACAACCGGACCGGCTCGGGTTTCAACCAGTTCTCCAATGCCCTGCTGCACTTCCTGGACCTCCTCATCCACGTCCTGTCTGCCCTCCCGTGGTGGCTGGTGACGGCCGCATTTGCAGCACTGGCGTACTACGGCGGAAAGTGGCGGCTGGTTGTAGGAACCGTCTTGGGATTTGCGATGATTGAAAACCTGGGCATGTGGAACGCCATGATTACCACATTGGTCCTGGTGCTGGTGTCGACATGCGTATCCCTGCTCATTGGCTTCCCGCTGGGTGTCTGGTGCGCCCAGAGCAGGTTTGCGTATCGCATCCTCTCGCCCATTCTCGACGTCATGCAAACGATGCCGTCCTTCGTGTACCTGGTGCCGGCGGTCATGTTTTTCAGTGTGGGGCCGGTGCCCGCGGTGTTGGCCACCGTGATTTTCGCAATCCCGCCTGTCATACGACTGATTCGGATAGGCATTTTGCAAGTCCCGGACGACCTCGTGGCGGCCGCGGCTGCGTTTGGCGCCAACGATTGGCAAGTGCTTGTCAAGCTCCAGTTGCCATTGGCCCTGCCGAGCATCATGACCGGAATCAATCAGACCATCATGCTGTCCCTCTCCATGGTGGTGGTGTCGGCGATGATTGGCGCCGGAGGGCTCGGAAACAGCGTGATGACAGCCCTGGAAACGGTCAACATCGGGCAAGGGTTGGAAGCCGGGCTGTGCATCGTGATTCTAGCCATCATCCTGGATAGGATTTCGCAGACGATAGGAGGCATGCAACGTGGAAGTCAAACAGGGACAAACAACTGACGGGCCGCTGGAGACGGGCATCATTGATACAGACATCCATGAGCGGGTGTTGTATCCCGACTTGGTCCCCTATCTCGACAACCCTTGGCGGCGCTACATCACCGACTGTGGTTGGGTTCAGGAGAAACACCTGCCTTACACCCAGCCCACAGTGGCCGGGCTGAACCGGGCAGACGCCGCGCTCCCAGACGGGCGTCCAGCCGGATCGGATCTAGCCTTTTTACGCAGCCAACTGCTGGACGAGTTGAACATTCGGTACGGCATTCTGACAGGCGCCCTAGATCCAAGCCCTTCTTCCATGAATGGATGGCATGAGATGGCGACCGCCCTGGCGTCTGCTTACAACGACTATCAGATTGAACATTGGTTGGAGAAAGACAGCAGATTGTATGGATCTGTACATATCGCAGCTCAGGACCCGCAGGCGGCCGCCCGCGAGATCGACCGGGTGGGCCCGCATCCGAAAATGGTCCAGGTGCTGCTCCCCATCGACAACATCGTGTGGGGCGATCCGTATTATCACCCTATATTCGCGGCGGCTGAACGCAACAACCTGGTGATCGCTATGCATCACAACGAACCCGCTGTCTATTTCGGCCGCTTCCCGAGATATTTCATCGAATGGCACACATTGATTTCCACGGCGCACATGATGCAGGTCACCAGCTTCGTGTTCAACGGCGTGTTTGAGAAGTTTCCGAACCTCAAGCTGCTTATGATTGAAGCCGGTTTTACCTACGTGCCACACCTGATGAGAAAAATGGACCAGCAATACCGGGACCTTCGCCATGAGGTGCCTTGGATTAAGCGGTTGCCGTCCGAAATTGTTCGCGAGCATATCCGCTTCACAACCCAACCTATGGAGGAATTCTCCAAAGCGGAGTTTGAACAATGGTTGGATTTGCTAGGGTCCGAGGAGATGGTGTGCTTCTCTTCAGACTATCCACACTGGGACTTTGATCATCCCGTTGGAGGGTTCCCGAACATGCGCGACTCCCTGCGCCAGAAAATATTTCACGATAACGCGCTGGCCCTCTACCCGAAACTCCCACAGGACCACAGGAGGTGACCGACATGCAGCAGGTCGTTTGCAAACTCACCGAATTGCAACCAGGAGAGCTGAAGGAGATTCAGTTTGGCCGCATTTCCTTGGTAATCGGCCGCACCGGGGCCGGAGAATTGTTCGCCTTCTCCAATCGGTGCATTCACCAAGGGGCCCCGTTATCCAAAGGCAAACTGTGCGGAACGTCCGCTCCCACGGATCTGCCTGGTCAGTACAGTTATGTGAAGGAAGGCGAAGTGCTGCGGTGCCCATGGCACGGCCGGGAATTCGATGTCACGGCAGGTGGACAAATGATGTCCGACCCAAGACGGGCGCTGGGCAGGTTCCAAATATTCGTCGCTGGAGAGGATGTTGTCGTCTCCACTCTGAACAAGCCGGAGAAGGGAGAAGTGGCCGATGAACAAAAATAGGCGGGCGGGCGTGACTGCCGCCGTGATGACTGCCATCATCATTGTGGGAATTGTTGAGATTCGTCAGAACGCGCTCCATAACGCGAACGCGAGCACCGCATCTGACCAAGACAAGACAATCACACTGGGTTATGTAAATTGGGAAGAAGACGTGGCCGTCACGTATCTGTGGGCAAACCTACTGCGACAGAGGGGTTACCATGTCGACTTGCAGGCGCTCGATCTCGGCCCTATGTACGCCGGTCTGTCGAAAGGCGGCGTGGACGTGTTCTTGGATGCTTGGGTGCCGGAGCAGCAACAGTACTTGCACCACTACAGCTCCACCCTCACGGAAATTGGCAGGTGGTATGAGGGAGTAACTCAGGAAGGCTTTGTGGTTCCCCAGTACGTGACGGATGTCCACTCCATCTCCGATTTGAAGACTCATGCGTCGGAATTCGGTAACCAAGTGATTGGTATTGATGCGGGCTCCGTGGAAATGCATATTGCGCAGAAGGCATTGGACGACTACGGTGCCAGCAAGCTGACCCTGGTCCCGAGTTCAGACCTTGCCATGCTCGCAACCCTCATGAAAGATTATGAAGCCAAGAAACCCGTAGTGGTCACACTCTGGAGCCCGCACTGGATATACTCGGAGTACAAGCTCAAATATCTGTCGGATCCGAAAGGCGATTGGGGCAAGGCTGGCAGAATTCAGGGGGAAGCGAACAAGGCCTGGGCGTCTGAACATCCACAAGCCATGAAGTGGTTCCGCAACTTTAAGCTGAGCGAACACCAGTTAGAAACGCTGGAGCAAGACATTCATGCCGCCAAGACCCCTCAGGCGGGTGTGGAAAAATGGATGCAAAATAACCGTTCCACCATCGACACGTGGTTCACGTGATACCATGTCTGGGGTGACGCCCGCGTCGCTCCTTTTTCCTCTCGTTGTCCGGCTGCATGCCGTCTAGAGTCCTTTCGTTCTCGCAAGTTTGTGCCCTTCACTTCCTAGGCTGCGTGGAGAGAGCCCTGAGCACTTTTTGCAGCCAGTCCCGCGCCGCCCAGACCTCATCCTGGACGAGCCCGTGCCCGGTATCTTGCCAGGAGAGCGACACGTCGGCCCCGGCCGTGGTCAGCAGTTCCGCCAGGCGGCGGAAGAAACGCGGCATGCCGTTCTCAAGCACCTTGCCGCGCACCCCAAGCAGGTGCGCGTCTGGCGTCAAGGTACGGCCGATGGGAATGAGGTCCTCCTCGTTGCCGCCGGTTCCGTGCAACAGCACCAGCGTCGCGGCGTCGGCATCTTGCGCCGGGATGAACGCATGCGCGAAATCCAGGTGTCCATCCCGCGGGTGTGAGGTGCCGGTCATCTGTCGCCACCCCCCACCGCCGGAATGCGAATCGGCGGCAACACCGATTCCAGCTGTTCCCTGTCTGGCTCCAGCCACTCGGGCAGCATCAGGTGCGTTCCAAGCTCCCGAGGAGATTCGTCCACCGCAAATCCGGGCGGATCGGTCGCGAATTCAAACAGGACACCGCCAGGTTCCCGGAAGTACACGGATTGAAAGTACTTCCGGTCCATGACAGGAGTCACACGCAGGCCCGCCTTGGCCATCAGTCCCTGCCAAGCAACCAGCGCCTCGCGGTCGGCCACCCGCCAGGCCACGTGGTGAACCGTGCCAACGGCCACAAGGCCGCGCGCATCTGCCGTGTGGGTGAGGATGTCCACGTAGGCGCCGGCCCCCCCGTCCCCGACTGTGAAGCGGCGCCGGTTGTCGGCCGCTGCGACCGGGCGAAACTGCATCACCTCGGCCAGCAGCTGCTCCGTCGCCGTGCTGTCGGCCAGAGACAGGGTGACACCATAAAACCCGCGCACCGCGTGTTCATGCGGCACCGGCCCCTCCGGCCAACCGGGGCGGTCCTCGGCTCCCGGGTGGGCCACCAGTTCCAACCGGATGCCGTCCGCATCCGCCAACGAGATCACCTGTTCATCCAATCGCCGTGTGGGGCCGGTGAACGAGACACCGGCCCGCCGCAGCCGATCCGTCCAGAACCCAACGGAACCCTCGGGTATGGAGAAGGAGGTGACGGTGGCCTGACCGGTCCCGATGCGCCCCGGATGGCCCGCCCCCCACGGGAAGAAAGTAAGGATGGTGCCGGGATGCCCCAGTTCATCCCCGTAGTAGAGGTGATAGGTGCCGGGATCGTCAAAGTTGACGGTGAGCTTCACCAGTCGCAACCCCAACAGCCCGACATAAAAATCCACGTTTTGCTGGACATCGCCGGCGATGGCGGTGATATGGTGAATGCCGCGAATGGCCGATGGCATCAGCAAGCCCCCCTTCATAGTAGCTATTCTTCCAAGTGCGTGGACGCCATATCCTGCGCAGCAAAGACAGGCGATGCTCGGGTGGACAAGACCGATGAATCCGCCCTGTCACCGACTTATCATATTCTATTTACTTACTTTTTGCAAGTAAAAAGAAAGGCTCGTGCTGCGCCCTGGACGGCGCACCGTAAGGAAAAGCCCCGGGGTTGTCCCGGGGCCCGAATTCTGAACGCTTGTTCCTTGTATGTCGGCGCAGCCGCAAGGCGCCGCAGTTGGCTGCGCTGGATAGCCCGACCGGCGTGCAGGACGTGGCGGGCACATCAGGCCTGGCTGCTGCGCAGAGCCTGGTCGAGGTCATCCAGGATATCCGCGATAGCCTCGGTCCCCACAGACAGGCGGACGAGACCTGGCGTCACCCCCGCCGCCAGTTGCTCCTCGGCGGTGAGCTGCTGATGCGTGGTGCTCGCCGGGTGGATGATGAGCGACTTGGAATCCCCGACATTGGCCAGGTGGGAGAACAGGCGCACCGAGTTGATCACCCTGCGGCCGGCTTCCACACCGCCGCGCACCTCGAAGGTCAAGATGGCCCCCTGACCTTTTGGCAGATACTTTTGCGCCAGGGCATGGGAAGGGTGGCTTTCCAACCCCGGGTAGCTGACCGACTCAACAGCCGGGTGCGTCTGCAGAAAGCGCGCCACCGCCAGGGCGTTCTCGCTGTGCCGCTGCATGCGCAGGTGCAGCGTCTCCAGCCCTTGCAGGAACAGCCACGCGTTGAACGGCGAGAGCGCCGCTCCCAAGTCGCGCAGCAGCTGCACCCGGACCTTGAGGATGTACGCCAGCGGACCAAACGCGTCGGTGTAGACAAGCCCGTGGTAGCTCGCATCCGGTTCCGTAAGGCCTGGGAAACGGCCGCTGGCCTGCCAGTCGAAGCGCCCGCCATCGACGATGACGCCGCCGATGGATGTGCCATGCCCGCCGATGAACTTGGTGGCCGAGTGGACGACAATATCCGCACCGTGATCAATCGGGCGCAACAGATAGGGTGTGGCAAAGGTGTTGTCGACAATCAGCGGCAAGCCGTGTTCATGCGCAATCGCGGCGATGCCGGCGATGTCCGGCACATCGCACCTGGGATTGCCGATGCTCTCGATGTACAACGCCTTGGTCCGATCCGTAATGGCCTGGCGGAAGTTTTCGGGTTGGGACGGATCGACAAAGCGGACCTGGACACCGAGCTTGGGTAGCGTGATGGCGAACAGGTTGTACGTGCCGCCATACAGGCTGGTCGCCGACACAATCTCGTCCCCTGCGCCAGCGATGTTGAGGATGCTGTAGGCGATAGCGGCTTGCCCCGAGGCCACCGCCAGCGCTCCCACGCCCCCCTCCAGCTGCGCCATGCGCTGCTCGAACACGTCCGTGGTCGGATTCATGATGCGTGTGTAGATGTTGCCGAACTCCTTCAAGCCAAACAGATTGGCGGCATGGTCCGTGTCCCGGAACACGTACGACGTGGTCTGGTACAACGGCACCGCCCGCGCCAACGTGGTTGGATCTGCCTGCTGTCCCCCGTGCACGGCGAGGGTCTCCAGCGCCCAGCGAATCTCCTCTTCCATTAGCTCTCCTCCATTTTTACACAAACACAGATGTTTAGTGGGATTTTTATTCGCATGGATTGTACAGTTTTCAGACACTGGTGTCAATCGTTCGACTTTCGCGACCCGGGCTCGCTGAGGTGAACTCGCGGGAATCCTCGCGAAACGATTCTGCTCCGCGATTGTGCCCCGCCTGTTGGTGGGGTAGACTGCGGAAAAAAGCGTGCGTGCCGCGTTCGGACGCCCGAGCCGGCGCGCCGTCAGGGAGGAGCGCGAGGAAATCTATGGCGTATCAGGAATGGCGAGACCCAACCGTGGCCCGGGCCTGGGACGCGCGCGGCGACGAAGCCAATCCCCTGCGTCCCTACCAGCTGGACGCGCTGGCATCCGTGCTGGCGCGCATCCTTCAGCCAGGCGAGTGGGTGATCGATCTCGGGTACGGATCGGGCAAGGTGGAGGCGTTTTTGTTTCCGCTCTTGCCTGAGGTGCGTGTGCTCGGCGTCGACCGATCTGAGGCGATGATGGAATTGGCGCGCGAGCGGCTTGCGCCTGACGCAGACCGGTTTGTGTCGGTGACGCGCGATTTGCTCGACCTGGCGGGGTGGCATCCCCCGCAGGCGCGCTACGGGTGCGTGCTGGCCGTCCAGTCCCTGCACCACCTGCCGCACGAACAAATGCCGGGCGTGTACAAATGGGCGGCTGGCGTGCTGCGCCCGGGCGGCGTGTTCGCGCTGCTCGACCGGGTGCAGGTGGATGCCGCCGTGTGGGAGCCGATGCAGGCTCTCTGGTCACACATGGACGCGCTGCATGATTCGGCCTGGGCCGCCCATGAAGGCGCAAGCTACGAGGAGCACCAACAGCGCGTGCAGGACCGGGGCGACCGGCCAGCCACTGTGGAACAGCACCTGCAATGGCTGCGGGCCGCCGGCCTCGTCCCCGCACCGCTGTATGTCGTCGGCAACCGGGCGCTGATTGTGGCGGTGAAAAAGGATGAATCGGATTCAGCATCAAAGAACGGTTGAGGGAGGCTGATTCGTAGGCGAGACTCTCGTTGCGCCCTACCCGGGCAACGTGTGGGTGCCTGACAGACTCATGACAGTTCGTTGCACACGCCTCATGATGGTCAATCACCAGCCTGTTGCGCGACATTCCCCATTGCGTGTCGAGACTCCTGCGGGAAGGCTCCCATGTAAAACTCATTTAGATGCGTCCGTGGGACAGGTTTCGTCAGCAAACTCACCACTACGAAAACGGCTAGGTTGGCCAGTAAGGCTACAAACCCTGCATTCCAACCACCAATCGGATCGTGATTTGTGAGAACAAGGTAGGCCGTGACCAGCCACCCAGTGATAAGTCCGGCGAAAACTCCCTCTTTGGTCGCTCGGCGCCAGAACAGTCCACCTATCACCACGGCCGGGAAGAATTGTGAAATAAAATCATAAGCCACGAGCAAGATGGATACAATCAGGGAAGGAACTACCAGTGTAAGAATCAATGCGATAATGGTTAACGGGAAGACGAGCAGACGAGTCACCCAGTATACGGTTTCTTCACCCATGGACGGTCTTAGGGCTTGGAGCACATTTCGCGCCAAAAGACCAGATGATGTCATGATAATTGGCCCTGCCGGAATGATGGCGGACAACATCGCCGCAACAGTAAAGAGAACCACGAACCACGCCGGAAATGTCTTCGTAGCCAACATCATAACAACGTTGTTGCCGTTGATTTGCTTCGATGTACCGAGGATCAACACCGCTGCAAATCCGATTGTGATGACTCCGACCTTTACCAGTTGATAAAATGGCATGAACACGGCTTGCAATTTTAGTGTCCTTGGGCTCTTTGCGGTAAATGCTACACCAAACCACTGCGGCCACATCCATTGACCTATGCCATTGAGGATAACCGTCGTAATCAACCATGCCACCCCAAGATGTTTAGAAACCCCCGGCAATACAAAGTAGGAAGGTATTTTCTGCACGAACTGGCTATACATGATTCCAAAAGAACCGAAGTAGTGGATGGGAATGACGACAAACAGGACACCAATCGAAATAAACATGAGCATGTCCTTAACCGTCGCCTGGAGGGCATTGCCGCGAATTCCTCCAAGGAACACTGCGAGCGCAAGAATTAGAAAACCAATCACGTCCGACCACAGATCAGAGATAGCACCGTTACCAATGACCTGAATGACTGCCGAAAGGCCAGTGATGTTCAAATCGATGTAGGCAATCATAATAATGGCGCTGGTAAAGGCAACGAAAATCCCGAGTGTCTTGCTTTGATACCTACCCGCGATGAAATCTGATTGAGTGACATAGCGAAAGCGCCTACCAATCAGCCAAATGGTTGGCAACACGAAAAATCCAACAGCATAGGCCACGTCATTCAGAGCTACGTTGTAGAAGGCGGCGGCCCCATTTTTATACGCATACCCAGCTAGCCCTTCAAAGGTGAATGCCGTGTAGATCTCGCTGCCCAAGAGAAACCATACCAAGAGGGAACCCATTCTCCTACTGTGCACAAGCCAGCCCTCGAGGTCCTTCGACTGTAACCTGCCCGAAAAAGCACCCAGCAAGGTGATGAGGAATACGATGAATAGACTTGATCCCAGAATGACAGTTGCCACAGACATGTTATTTCATCCCTTTTCCTGCTGATCGTATTCCAACTGTGGATTATGCCGAAGATCATACAAATACAGAGCACCGAGAATAAGTGGACTGAGTAAAGGCACTAAGACAAACCAGAAGTACAGCAACGGCATACCGAGCACAGTCGGTTTTACGTGATTCATACAAAGCGCGGTCATTCCCACGTACAGAAAGACAATCAGAACCACGGTAACGAGCCACATCGCTATTACACGCTTCATTGACTATTCCTCCGAATTATTCCTCCGCGTTTTATCTGAGCTGATGACGAGATAGACGTCAACGTATTGTGGCTGCATCCTTGAATTGCAGAGATATCCATAGAGGCAACAAATTCATGCCAAATCGGGATACATCAAGACAGGATTGCGGAATGCATAGTAAACAAATAGTATATTTAGGGTTTACGATCAGAAAGTATATGATATTTATTTAGGGTCTGCTGAACGAGTCTTTCTGCGAGATTCGACGGCACTTGGCTTGTATGCTGTTGTATGGCGTCTTGGCCTGCCGCCAAACGTCACGCGAGCAACGGTCCCCTGCCCGACACACCAATCGTCATAAGTCTGTACAAAATAGCACAAAAAAGCAGGCGAAGCCGCCGCTCCAGGTTCATCACCAGCAGTTGCAAGGCAATCACCGTTTCACTGGTTTCTCGCAGACGTGCACGGATCAGGCCGAGCCCATACAGGCGCTTGCCTTCGCCAATCTTGCCTTCAATCTCGTTGCGCTCCGCTGCATCCTGCTGCTCGATTCGCTTTTGTTCCACCGCCAAGGACCGCGATGGCCGCCCCAATGCTGGCCCGCTCAACCGGATGCCCCGTTCCTTGCAATAGCGCAGGTTCTCCCGGGTTCGGTACGCCTTGTCGGCCAGCACGGTTTCCGGATAACAACCATACCTCTCCCTGTACGCTTCCACCGCCGCCTGCAACGTCAGACCCTCGTGGAAGTTGTTCCACTCCAACCGTTCCAGCCTCACATACCCATTCACGAGGCTCACTGCCACCTTGGCCCCGAACTCCACATTGGCCCGCGCTTTGCCTCGAACGATTGGACGCACATGCGGCTGCGAGATGCTCACGATGCGGTCTTCAATGCGATGCGTGCACTTGCGATACATTTCCTCTTGCTGTCGGTGCAGCTCGCAAATCACGAGAAGTTGATGGTACTGACGCCAGCTGAGTACGCTCAGCCCGACTTCATCTTTCAACCGCGCAATGATGCGCAGGTCCCTGGCCACAAACCGCAGCTGCTTGCCAATCGCCTTGCGAAGCACCCTCGAACTCACACGACGCTGTTTGGCCACGGCCAGGTACGCTTTGCGTGCCTTCTCACGGTACGTCCGTGGCTTGCGCTTACCGCCTTTCCGTGCTGCATGCAGGACGTCGATGATTTCCTCCAGTTTCTCACGCGCCTCGTTGAGCAGCGACAGGTCTGTGGGATAAGCGATGTCTGCCGGCGCACACGTCGCATCCAAAAGGAGCTTGCCTTGATTTCCGGTTTCTTGGGTATTCTCAGCACGCACTTCCGTCGCATGTGTGTCCGCCTCAGACCCGGAACCACCGTCCTGATCATCCGAATCAGCGTGGTCATCGTCTTGTTCCTCGGCAATCCATTCGTTGACCTGGTTGATGATGTCACTGCCTAGCCGCTTGCGGAAGTGCGTCATCAGGGAAGGGTGGAACGGCGGCTTCTGTTGGAACTCCGGAAGTCCGATGAAGTACTGCAGATACGGGTTCTCCGTGATCTGCTGGCCCGTCTCCCGGTCACTGAGACCTAACCGTTCCTGAATAATGAGGGCGCCAAGCGCCATACGGACTGGATACGCCTCTTGACCCATCGTCCGGGATTTGAACTGTTCTCCGTAGTGTTTTTCCACTTTCCGCCACGGGATCACCTGCGCAAGCTTGACCCAGCGATTATCCTCATTCAACTTCCCACCGAACGGAAGGAAGAAATCACCTGGCAAAATAAGTTGGTTCTCCCTCGCGCGGAACATCGATCTGTCCTCCATGTGCAAGGATTTTGCGCTCCTGTCTACAAAAACCCTTGCACATAAATTCGCGTCCAGGGTCCAAAAATCCTGGCCGGTAAAGGACTTTCCGTTCGTTCAGCAGACCCTATTTACTTTCGTCAATAACCTCTTAGGTTATTTCGAACCTGACATGGACAGTTGAAGTTGTGTCTGTAAAAAGGGATGGTACACAAAATGAGCCCTCCGCCCCTCTTGGGTAGAATGTGGGATGCGCTATGGCTGGTGTTGTGAGCGGATGACCAGCTTCTTCACACGAATATCGAAATCCCGTAACTGCAGGAAGCCGAGAGCTGTGCATCAGAACAATACAGGGTTCCATTTTCCACGGGAATAAATCTTTCGTTGCTCATGACGGAGGACGGATCTTGTGCGTATCAACAACGGCTTCACATCCACGCGAGCATTGATGCAGATTCCCTAAAAATGTCGTATAAGACTCCTTCGATCATGCACCCGATCGTGCCTCACCTGCCTGCCGTGCCATGTGTGCACATACTTCTCTGCGCTCCCTACAATGACCCAAAGCCACGCGCAACTGTTTGCTACATGACCCGTCTCCAGACAACCTCCCCCTTGACTCCCCACCTCCAACCCGCTATCATCTCTCGTGACCACATGGTCACGGCAGCTGCATCATCACCCTTTTGCAGGTCAGACCATCGGCCGCCGGCCATCGCCCTCGTGACCGAGCCAGGCCTGGTCCAGGCCGCAACCCATCCAGAACTGGAGGTGACACGTGTGCCCTCTCCGCAGTTTTTGAACCTACCCATGGAGAAACAAGGGCAGATTGTCCAGGCGAGTCTCCGAGAGTTCGCGGAGAACGGGTATGACCGGGCTTCGACCAACCGCATCGTGGAGCAGGCCAGGATTTCCAAGGGAGTGCTGTTCAAGTACTTCGAAGACAAAGAATCCCTGTTCCTGTATGTTGTGGAGATTGCGCTCAAAGCTTATGTCAATGCGTTTCCTGCAGAGGACGCGCCATCCTTCGACGATCCGTTTCATTGGTTGAAGGAAGTCACCATGCGCAAAATCCGATTCAGCCAAGAGCACCCACTCATCTATCGGTTTTTGGTGCGAATAGCCAAAGAACCGGAACACCCTGTATACGCGAAGGTAATGGACGCCATCACCGCCACGACGCAGCAATATATGGCCCAGGTCGCGGCGCTGCTCCCTCCGGGCAAGCTGCGCGACGGGCTGCGGTGGGAACAGGTCTTCTTCATCGTTGAATGCATGACGCGAGGGTTTCGGGAGGCGTACATCAGCCAAATTCCGGACGCAGTGGATGAGAACTTCGAGGCATCCTTTCAGCGGCTGCACGACGAGCTGGACGTGTACCTGGACATCATCAAGCGCGGTGTATACAAGGAGGTCCATCAACAGTGATACGTCTCCGCCAAGTCACCAAGAGATTTCGGAGTGGCCGGGGCATCTTCGACCTGTCCCTCGACATCCAAAAGGGGGAGGTCTTTGGCTACCTGGGACCGAACGGGGCGGGAAAGTCCACGACCCTCCGCATCCTCATGGGATTTCTCCGTCCGGATTCCGGCGCCGCCACCGTTGGCCAGCATGATTGTTGGCAGGAAGCGACGCGGGTACATGAGATGGTTGGATACCTGCCCGGCGAGTTGAGCTTCATGGAAGGTATGAACGGGATGAGGTTTCTGCGTCTGCTTGGAGGGATGAGGAAACTCCAGGATGTGACGCGACGAGACGAACTCATAGAGCGGTTTGAACTCGACGTCCGCATGCCGATTCCAAAAATGTCAAAGGGGACGAAACAAAAACTGGGCATCGTGGCTGCCTTCATGCACCGACCTGAAGTCTTGATCCTGGATGAGCCGACATCCGGGCTGGATCCGCTGATGCAACAGCGGTTTCTGGAACTGGTTGAGGAGGAGGAGCGGCGGGGCGCCACCGTCTTGCTGTCCTCGCACCTGTTTCCGGAAGTGGAGCGCGTCTGCGACAGGGTCGGCATCCTCAAGGACGGGCGGATTGTCGCCGTGGAAGACGTGAAAGACCTGCGCGCCCACCAACGCAGGGTGTTCACGGTGCAGCTGGCGGGCCGGGAAGACGTGCAGAAGCTGCAGAGAACGGGATGTCGAATCGTGCAAACGCGAGGCGACGAAATCGACATCGAGGTGCGAGGGGATTACAACCGCTTCGTCAAAGCCCTGTCCCAGTGCGACGTCACAGGCATGACCACCCGGGATTTGGGATTGGAGGAGATCTTCATGCACTATTACGCTGGACAGGAGGCGTTATAAGTGAGCGCGGCTCTTTTCCGAACCACCCTGAAGATCCATACGCCTACAATCCTGAGTTACGCACTGGGCACGAGCGTCTATCTGTGGCTCTTTATCGGCGTGTATCCGTCGCTGGCCAAGTCGTCGGCGCTCAACTCCCTGTTGCAAAGTTTGCCGCCCGGGATGCTGCAGGTCATCGGGTACCAATCCGGCGTCTCGCAAGTGGGAGACTTCCTCGCGGGCGAATTTTACGGACTCATCTACTTGATTATCCTCGCCATCTATACCGTGACGACAGCCACCAAACTCATGGCGCGCAGTGTAGACAACGGATCGATGGCGTATCTGTTAACCTGTCCGTGTTCACGGTCTTCCAGCCGCAGGACCTGATTCACGGGCGTGGTCCCGTTGTCTCCACCTCACTCTGGCTCGCCCTCGCAGCCGCGGCGCTGTTTGCCGTCGCCGTCGCTGGCTTCCGCCGGCGAGAGATGTCGCTGTAGGTGACGAATCAAGTGAGCTGCACAGGCACGGGGTCGCCCAGCTCAAGCCGGTCGGCCTCGACCCGGCATCCGTAGGCCAGGACACGAACCCCGTGCCGCGCGGCAAGCCTTTCCGAAAAACGCGTCGGGGGAGAATCATTCCTTCCTCGGCGCCAATCCGTGCATGATGAAATTCACCACACGCTCAATCTCTTCCTCATCGTTCCAATCATGCTCCGGAAAGAGATAGCAGCGCGTGAAAATGTAGCCCATGATGGCGGACACACTCATTCGCAGAAGAGCGAACGGGGGCATTTCGATGAGATCCCCGCGGGACTGAAAATGCGTGATGATGCGCTTCAGGCGCTCGCCGACCTGGGGGAACAGCTGCTCCTTGAACTGGCTTTGCAGCTCGGGATGAAACGGGATCTCATGCAGCATGATCTTCACAATCGGCGCGTGTTTGACAACAAACTCCAACCTGTTGCGCATCATCGCCCGCAGAAAGTCCTCAAACTGCTCGTATTCCGTATCCAGGACTTGGTGCAAATCGCGAAGCACGAACGGCGCGACGAGCTTCGACATCACAGGCGCGACTATGGACAAGAGGAGGTCTTTCTTCGTTTTGTAGTGACGGAAAATCGTGCCCTCCGCCACACCGGCTCGCTGGGCGATCTCGCTTGTCGACGTCGACGCGTACCCTTTGTCCGCAAAAATGTCCACGGCGGCCTGAATGATTTTGATCTGCTTTTCCGTCATCTTCTCTTCTTCATCGGTGAGACGAAGCAGGGAAGACAGCCACTGTTCCATCTCCTCAGCCATGGCTTCACCCCCATCACCGGCTACACGTGCCGATACTTGCGCAACGTCAACACGTTCAGCACCATGAAAACGAGCGAGAACGCCAGCAGCACGGCCAAATCCATCACGATGTCAGTAAACCCTTTGCCCCGAATCATCACGTTTCGCATGGCGTCTGCGCCGTAGTAGAGGGGCATGATCTTGCTCAGCCAACGGAGCCACACCGCCATGGTATCAATGTTGAACAGCCCAGAAAAGAACACCTGCGGTACGATGACCAGCGGGATGAACTGCATCATTTGAAACTCAGAGTTGGCGAACGACGATAGAAACGTCCCCAGCGTCAGCGCGGTGATAGACAAAAGCAGGGTGATCAACAACAGGTTGATGAGCCTTCCATTCATCATCATGCCCAGGATGTCGACACAAAACCATGCTATCAAAATGGCCTGGATGGTGGTGAACAACCCAAATCCGGCGACGTAGCCCGCCACGATTTCCCAACGCCGAATCGGCGTGGCCACGAGGCGCTGAAGTGTGCCCGTGGTGCGCTCCTTCAGGAAGGAGATCCCCGCAACCAGAAAGACAAAGAAGAACGCAAAGAAACCAATGAGGACAGGGCCGAAGTTGTCAAAGGATGACATCTTGGCCGATCCGTACAGATACGTGATTTTGGGCTGGATGCCGGTTGGGCCGGGCGAGGAGGCCTCGGCCATTTGTTGAAGATCGAGGAGAATCGCCTTGTTCTTGGACGGATCGCTGCCTTCCAAAACGACAGCGGGCCTTCCGTCTTGCCAGCTGATGTAGGCGTCGATGGTCTGCGTCTTCAATGCCTCAAGCGCGCTGTTCGTTGACGAATACGAAACCAGGCTCACGTCCTCCTGGGCCAGGCGCTGCGTCACCATCGCCGGCACATCGACGGTGCCGATTTTGGGCTTATAGGTGTTGCCGTTGAAAACGAGAGAAACAAGGGTCAGAATCAGGATGGGCGCCACCAGCATCAGCATCAGGGTCCGTTTGTCATGCAGGAATTGACGCCAAATCCGGACAACCAGGGCGCAAACCCTCATCCCCGAACACCTCCAAAGGCGAGGAACGCCTCTTCAATTGTCGTCACGTTTGTGCTTGCCTTCAGCTCGCCTGGTGTGCCGACGGCAATCAGCCGTCCGTCCCGCAGCATACCCAGACGATGACATTTCTCCGCCTCGTCCATGACATGGGTTGTGACCAAGATGGTCGTTCCGGATTGACTCATGTCCCGCAATTCATTCCAGATGGACACGCGCAAGGCGGGATCGATGCCAACCGTCGGCTCGTCCAAAATGAGAATCCGCGGCCGATGGAGCATCGCGATGGCCAGGGACAGCCGCCGTTTCATCCCGCCAGAATACGTCGACACCCGCTTTTTCATGGAATCGGTGAGGTGGACAAGCTCCATGACTTCCTCGATTCGACGCCTGCGTCCCCTGCCCCTCAGGCCGAACAAGGATGCGAAAAAGTCCAGATTCTCTTTCGCGGTAAGCTCTGCGTACAGCGCGTCCGATTGCGCCATGTATCCTATTTTTCCCAACATGTCGAGCCGGGGCATCTGTACCCCGCCGACGACCACCGTTCCACTCGTAGGCCGATCGATTCCAGCCATGAGCTTGACCAGCGTCGTCTTTCCCGATCCGCTGGGGCCCAACAGCCCGAATATCTCTGCGGGCTTGACTTCAAAATCGATGTCTTGCAGCACCAGCCTCTTGCCAAACTTGCGGTCCACGTGGCTGACCTGGATTCCCCATCCTTCTTCGCGGCTCCCTTTGCCGAACATGTCATCCGCCCCTTTAAAGTGAGTAATCACTCACTAACGAGATACCACACAGGCGTGTCTTTCGCAATACCGATGAAAGATGCAGCCACGGGATGCATGAAGCCCGTGGCCAGGATGAGGATGCCCATGATGCCCGGTTCCGCACCGTACACCATTGACGCGATGTATATCATTGTGATATATCTATATGAGAATAAATCTATACTTCACGTGAAGGAGGTGTCCTGGTGTACGAACTCGTCATTCTTGGCTTCCTGATGCGCTCCGTTTCACACGGGTACCGTATCGTGAAAATCATTAACGACATTATTGGTCCATATGCCAAGTTGAGCAGCGGCAGGCTATATCCTTTGTTCGAAAAACTAGCCAGAGATGGACAGATTGAAGCAACAAACGCGCAAGGCAAGGGCACGAGGCAGCGGGAATATATCATCACGGAGAAAGGAAAGCAGCGGTTTCATCAGTTGATGATGGACACGGTGTCAAATCCGGGCGAGTACAAAAAGCTTTTCCAAATGAAAATGGTATTTTGGGACCTCATCGAACCCAATGAGCAACTGTACTTGCTTGATCATTACCGGAACTATTGCCAGACCCACATTTTTCACCTCGACCACGAAATCGAGGACTTGCAAAACCGTCACAGAGACATTGGCGATTATGTGGAATCATCGATCAGCGTGATGACACACATCAAAGCAGAGTGGGAATTGGAACTTGAGTGGGTTGAGAAGATGAAGCAGGGTACAGAAGGAGCGAACTAAGAGATGAACACAGAAAAAGTGAAATCGCACAAGTGGTGGGCTTTAACGGCAGTTTGCTTTGGATTGTTCATGGCCCTGCTCGACGTCACCATTGTCAATGTGGCATTGCCGACGATTCAAGCAAGCCTCAATGCCCCCTTCTCGGACCTGGAATGGGTCATTGACGCGTATGCCCTTTCCTTCGCGGTTGTGCTCATCACCTCATCGCGCCTTGGAGACATCCTTGGGCGAAAGAAGGTCTTCATCACCGGGTTGTTTATTTTCAGTCTCGGTTCTCTGTTTTGCGCCCTTTCCGGCGATTTTACGTTCCTTACAATGTCGCATATCGCGACGCTGAATCTGTCCCGTGCCATCCAAGGCCTCGGAGCATCGGCGATGATGCCACTATCCCTCTCTATCATCTCGACTGAATTTCATGGGAAAGAGCGCGGCGCGGCCTTCGGCATTTGGGGCGGAGTATCGGGCCTAGCCACGGCAGTTGGACCTCTCGTGGGTGGTATCCTTGTCCTGAAAGTCAACTGGCAATCGATTTTCTACATCAATGTGCCGATTGGCGTTATCGGAATTTTGCTGTCGCTGTGGGCCATCCGTGAATCGAAGGAAGAACGGGCCGCTCATTTCATAGACGTGTTCGGGCTCATCACGCTCACGGTCAGCATGCTGTGCCTTGTGCTTGCCCTGCTGCAAGGCAACGAAAAGGGCTGGTCTTCCGGGTACATCCTGACCTTGCTGATTGTCGCTGCGGTTTTCCTTGTGGTTTTCATTGTCGGAGAAATGCGCATCAAAAACCCGATGATTGATCCGCGGCTCTTTAAAAATCCGAGTTTCACAGGTTCGGCCATTGCTGCCTTCACCTTAAGCGCAGGGCTCTACTCCCTGTTCTTCTATTTGACATTGTTCCTGCAGAATTACTTGGGATTTGACTCCCTTCAGGCGGGACTTCGGACTTTGCCGATGAGTGCACTCGTCTTGCTTGGCGCGCCCCTCGCCGGAAGATTGACAGACAAATTCGGACCCAAGTGGTTCCTGGTCATTGCCCTTGCGTTGCTATCGATCGCGGTATTCCTCATGACCCGCATCTCGCCCGTCGACACCAAGGCGGATTGGATCGTACTGCTTCCATCCTTCATCATCGCCGGAATTGCGAATGGGATGGTCAATCCTCCCCTCTCCAGCATCGCGATGGGCACCGTCCACCCCACCCAGATTGGAATGGCGTCGGGCGTGAACAATGTGAGCCGTCAAATCGGGATCGCGTTCGGAATCGCTTTTCTGGGCGCCATGCTGACCACCCGGTACAACCACTCCGTGCAGGGCATGGTGAACGCCCTTAGCGTCCCTGGATTGACGGAAGCCGCGAAGCAGAACATGATTGCAGGCGTGCAAAAGGCCGGTACGATTGCTGGAAGTATGGGATTGCCGAGTTCCTCACCAGAGGCCGCTCCGTATGTACACAATCCCGCGTTTCCAACGCTCCAGCACATCGCCCGCACTTCCTTCATTCACGGGACGGTTGATGTTCTGGTGATGGCAGGAAGTATCCTGGCAATCGGTGCACTCTTGTGTCTGATCTTGATTCGCGACAAGGACATGGTCCGTGTTCCGCATGCACCTGAGCGTCAGCCGGAATGACAGGAGGTCCGGTCACACAAAGGTTTTCGAGGGGGACCACGGCTCCCCCTCGAACCTGTTGATGCTTTGTGAGGTCCCCGAAAGCACCCCAAGAACTCCAGATGAGGAATGTCCACGCCAGTGCGAGCGATGGCGTCGACAAGTCTCTTATTGTTCAACCCTTCTTCTCGGCGACAACGGCGATTTCATTCAACTGCCGAAGAAGTGCCCGTACGTTCACATGAATGTATCTCCTTTCACACAAACTGCCGCTGTATTCTTCACACTTAGTGAATCACAGCGGCAGTTCAAATTTAGTTTGGTTCGTTGTGGAGCGGGTGAGGGGAATCGAACCCCCGCTACCAGCTTGGAAGGCTGGAGTTCTACCATTGAACTACACCCGCATATCTTTCCGGACAAACTGCGTACCTGTGTAGGTTACTTCCGTACAGGCCCTTCCCGAGCCAGTCCCCTTCAATGCCTCCACAGTTACCCTTCTATTTTACCCAGACTTCGCCTCCTATGCAACTGCCTGTTTGAGACTTTTTCAATCATCACCGCCTATACTCCAGAATAACAAGCCCATGGTGCCTCGAGGAGGCGAAATGGATGGCGAAATCCACCGACTTGAAATCGGATCGAAAACAGCGAAGCGCGCTGCGCGCGCGACTGCTGTCTGTCTTCACCTGGGGCACGGTTATCACCAGTGTCGCCGGTTTTTTCACCATTTGGTACAACATCCACCAATCCGCAGAGGCCAGCCCCGTATCCTCTACCACGGCCAGCCGCGACGCGGGCGCCCACTCGCATAGGAACTCAAGCACAGGTTCCGGCGGTGATGGCGCGAGTTCAGGAGCCCAATCTGGCGGCGGAACTGAACCAGGGTCGCAATTTGGGTCGTCTGGGTCAGAAGAGTCCGGGAACTATGGCTACGGCGACGGGTATGGTCACCACCACGGGTCTTATGGTGACAACTATGGCAGCTCCGGCGGGTCCGGGCTGTTTGACGGCGGCGGACAAGGCAGTGCCGGCATCAGCCCTGGAAACCATTCGGATGTTCAGTCGCACGCGTCGTGAGGCCGACCATGCACACGAGGACGTTCTCCGCCATGGGGACGACGGCGGAAATCGCCATCGCGCCACCGTCCATCGAGGTAGAGTCCATCGAGACAGATCTCGAGACTGTACTGGACACAACGGAATCCATCATCCGTGAGCACGAAGGGCGGCTCTCGCGGTTCCGGTCGGACAGTGACGTCGCCCGGGTCAACGCGCGGCTCGGGACATGGGTACCCGTGCACCCCGCGACGGCACGCGTGGCGGCCTTGGCCGTCGAAGGATTCGAGGCGACGGCTGGCCTCTTCAACCCCTGCCTCGGCACATGGTTGGAGAGCCTGGGCTATGCGGTGTCGTTCGACATGCTGCCCTCCCCCTCGGAGGATCCGGTACCCACGCTGCCACCCGCATCAGGCGCGGCTTGCCCGCTCGAGGTTCGTGAATCGGAACGACGCGTTCGGGTGGCGCCTGGCTACAAGCTGGACCTGGGAGGGCTCGCCAAAGGGTGGATTGTGGAGCAGGCCGCCCTGTATCTGCGCAGCCACGGCGTTCACGACTTTATCGTCAGCGCGGGCGGTGACATGGTCTGCTCCGGGCGACACGGCGAGCGGCCGTGGCAAGTCGGCATCGCAGATCCACAGGAGCCTGCACGGACGCTGTTGACGCTCGATGTGGACAATCTCTCGCTGGCGACCAGCGGTACCTACCGCCGCCGCTGGCAACGAGCAGGCGCCACTCTGCACCACCTCATCGATCCGCGCACAGGCCGGCCGGCGGAAACCGACGTGGTCTCTTGCAGCGTCCTTCACCCGCGGTTGGCGGCGGCCGAGGTGCTGGCCAAGGCCGCCCTCCTCCTCGGCAGCACCGATGGGATGCCTTGGCTGCGCCGTCACGCGCCTGACGGCTGGGTGATTGTGACCAAACACGGAAGGGTGATTCACGCTTGGAACTGGTAAATGAACGGCAGACACCTGCCCTGTTGAGCGCGGGCTTGTTTCTGTTCTTGATGATCACCGGATCGTACGGATTGGCGCACGTATTGTACCACACACAGGCGGGTACCAATCAGTTCTTTTGGTACATGGAGCGGGCGGCTGGTTTCACGGTGTACGAACTGCTGGCCGCGAGCGTGCTGCTCGGCATGGCCAGCGCCAGCGGGCTGTGGGATAGGTGGCGGGCGCGCAAATTAGCGACGGACCTGCACCAGTTCATCGCCCTTTTTCTGCTGGCATTTCTCGCTCTGCACCTGTGGGGACTGCACGAGGATACGACTATCCCTTTCTCTTTGCAACGCCTCTTGCTTCCGTTCGTTTCGTCGTACCGGCCGCTGCCGGTGGCGCTCGGGGTCCTAGGAATGTACGGCGTCCTCGTCCTGATTCTCACCTCGTATCT
Source organism: Alicyclobacillus shizuokensis NBRC 103103 (assembly GCF_001552255.1). Classification (GTDB taxonomy): domain Bacteria; phylum Bacillota; class Bacilli; order Alicyclobacillales; family Alicyclobacillaceae; genus Alicyclobacillus_G; species Alicyclobacillus_G shizuokensis. The sequence continues at coordinate 3,249 of NZ_BCQV01000003.1, read as the reverse complement.
GCGCCCGATGATTGGACCCAAGGTGTGGCGGACCATCCACTACCTGTCCATCCCGGTGTTCATCCTGGTCACGCTGCACGGCCTGCTGAGCGGCACCGATGCCGGCAGCCACTGGGCACTCGTACTGTACAGCGTACCGTGGGCGCTGTTCCTCGTGTTGCTGGTGCTCCGGACGCGGCGGCGGCGCACAACCCGTCCTGCATAATTCCCGATGCCAACCGCTTCGTAACGATTGTACCCGATTTCGGCATCTTCCCATATGTGTCGTTTCGCTTCTTCACGCGTGTCCACATTCCCTCGCGCCAGACCGCCTCACCGGGTCGCATGTGACGAGCGGATCGACAGCCACCTTTGTTTAGGCGCTCGAATGCTTCGCAGGGGAATCCCCTGCACGCTGAAGGACGCGCAGGGACGGCTGGCCGGAAGGCACCTCACACTGGTACAAAATTTGCTTATTGGCACCCGAAGGCAGGCGGATGTCTCCCACCGAGTACACCGTCCAGGTGAGCCTCTCCGGCGTCAGCTCCAGGATACAGTAACCATGCTCCGTGGTATTTAACCATTTTATCCACGGGTTTTCGCGGCTGATGACACGGGAGACCTCCTGCAAGAACCGTTCGATGTATTCGTGCGCCCCGTCCTGCAGCGGCTTCCACACGTGCTGGACCAGCTTCTTTGCGACAGAGGGAGGAAAGGGCAAGCCACGGGCCGGACGGGCGAACAACACCTGCTCCACGGTTTCTTTGAGATTGGCCGACGTGACCGATCCGGTCGTCAACTCGACCCCAAGGTTCTTCCCGGGACGCACGGAGGAAAAGTGGGACGGTATCAGGCTGGCTTCAAAAGCATGCATATCCCCCGTGAGGACGACGAAGTTTTTGACTCTCGCCGCCTGAATTTTCCTCAACAGCCAGGCACGCTCTGCGGAATACCCGTCCCAGGCGTCCAGGTTCCAATAGAGGCCAAGCAGCTTCAGCTGGGTAAAGTGCACCTCATTCAGCCACAGCTTCCACACGGCGGGCGAGTTGGCCAGGCAATCCACGAGCCACTCCCGCTGGTTACAGACCCCAGCCCCGAGCATCGACTGGCTGGGGCTGAACATCTGCGGGCACCCGGGCGTCAGATAGCGCTGTCCCATCACTTTCGATCCACACGGATGCGGGCTCCGGTAGAGTCGTTCGTCGGTCAGGATGAGCTCCGCTAGGTTGCCCACCCGCAACGATCTGTAGAGCCGGAATGAAGCGGCATCTTGCTGCGCGGCCAGAGGGATGCGCACGGGCATGTATTCCAGCCACGCTTGCGTGGCAGCACGGCGCCGGTCGCCGTCGGCTTCCAGGCCGTCGTCGGGCGCCACGTCCACGTAGCCGTCGTTGGCAAATTCGTGATCATCCCACACCGCGACCATCGCGTGCCGTTCGTGCAACGCCTGCAGGTCTGCGTCCGCCCGGTACGTCTGGTACAAGCTGCGATAATCCGCCAGCGTCGTAGCTTTCAGCCTGCCGCCGGGGAGGCGCAACGCGCGGTCCGGCAGCGGGGCTTGAAACTTCGCGTCGGCGACGGATTCATAGATGTAATCGCCGAGATGGATGACCAAATCGACGTCCTCCTCGGCCAGGAACCGGTACGCGTGGTAGTACCCGTTGGTATAATCGGCGCAGGTAACATACCCCAGACGGAGGGACGAAAGCGGATCGCCCTGCGGCGGCAAGGTCTTGAACCGTCCCGGGCGGCTGACATGCCCGTCTTTGGTCACAAATCGGTAATAATACGTCGTCTTCGGATGCAGGCGTCCATCCAGATCGACCTTGACCACATTGTCGAAATCGCCGCAAATGGGGGCAAACCCTTTCAGCGCGGGTTGTTGGAACTGGGGGTCTCGGGCAACCTCAAACAGCACAAACCGGCCGCTGCGAATGGCCTGCGCCAGCATGTGGCGCCAAGCCCGCCGCGACGATGGCCGGCCCACCTCTTCCAGCCACTGTACGTGCCCTGGGGGAAGGCTGGCGGCACGCAGTCCACGGGAGACGGACGGATGGACCCGCGTCCAGAGGACGGCCCCGGTCGGCGTCGGATCTCCAGCAGCCACCGATTGCGGAAATCCCTCACCAGGCGATAGCCGCGGCAAGAACCCCCAATGGTGCAGCCCGAGACGGTTTGCCGCCACGTAGATAGACCCACTCGACCACGTTTTGACCGTTTTCCACGATCCGCTCGTCATATCGGCCACGCCCCTGATTTGACATGTTTCAGGTCCAGGTCCCCCTGATCCAGGGTTGGGCAGGAGTCGTTCTGAACGCTATACGATATTCGTCGGCTTCGAGCGTGGCGCATGACGGAACGCAAATCGATCACACACGGGAAGGTGGGAGACACCTGGCAGCAGGCACGGTTTCTTCACTCGCGGATGCAGCTCGCCTCACAGATGCAGCGTTGTGTTCAGGCTGGAACGTTGTGTTCAGGCTGTTGGATATGGAGCTCGGCCTCCACACCGAGGTCGAACGCCATGCTGGGCGAGTGGGAAGGGTATGAATAACGCCTTGTAGATTTCTTGTTGCTTGCCCGATTGTCAAAAGAGAAAAACCCTTGCCATGCAAGGGTTTCTGGGCTTCGGATGTTCGTTGTGGTGGGCCCACTAGGACTCGAACCTAGGACCAACCGGTTATGAGCCGGCCGCTCTAACCAACTGAGCTATGGGCCCAGTTTGGAGCGGAAGACGGGATTCGAACCCGCGACCCTCGCCTTGGCAAGGCGATGCTCTACCCCTGAGCCACTTCCGCCCATCAATGCACCGCACTACACAACGGACGCGACGCCTGACTACAGGCATTGATCAGTATAACACATAATGTGGCGCAGGACAATCATGTCACGGAATGTCAGGCCCAACGCATCTTGTTTTCCATATGGACTATATGGACTATCCTGGCGATACGACACCAAACCAAGGAGAGCCCCCCCATCACAACAAAACACCCGGGGAGAGCGGGGATGCTCTCCACCGGGTGCGGTGTCCTGCGCCTGGCAACCTCCTACTTTCCCAGGAGCTCCCGCTCCCAGTATCATCGGCGCTGGAGGGCTTAACTCTCGTGTTCGGTATGGGTACGCGTGGGTCCCCTCCGCCATCGTCACCAGACCTCTCCTTGACACCGACATAGCGAAGCGCTCCTCCCTCCACCCTCTGGTGAAGCCCTCGACCGATTCGTATCCGTCCGCTCCACGTGTCACCACGCTTCCACGCCGGACCGATCG
>NZ_BCQV01000002.1 GCF_001552255.1 Alicyclobacillus shizuokensis NBRC 103103 | reverse complement strand
ATCCCCCTTGCGGGTCTTGCCACTTCGTCGTTTCCCTGCACTTTCGTTATTGCCTGGGCACATCCCGGCCCAGGACGCCAAGTGCTCCGCACTCGGGAACCGGCTCATGTTCGTTCCAATCTCCGCCAGTATCAATTCTGCTGTCCGCTCACCAATCCCGGGTATCGTCTCGATTCTCCGGAGGTCCTCTTCAAAAGGGCGCATTCGCCGATCGATTTCAGCACTGACCTCTTCGATCAACTCATCAAGGTAGTCGATGTGCCGAAGCTGTACAGCCAGCATCATCCGCTGGTGTGGGCGCACAACACCACGCAATGCCCGTTCCAATTCGACGGTCTTGCTCCGCAGGCGCCCCTTCACCAGTTCCTTGAGCCGTAATTCATCCGTGTTGCCGCCAACCAGTTCATTGAGGATGGCCCGCCCGGATACGCCAACAACGTTGCTGGCCACCGACGCCAGTTTGATATTGGCCCCTTCAAGGACTTTCTGCAGACGGTTGACCTCATTGGACCGTTCCCGGATAAGGGACTTGCGGTAACGCACCAACTCCCGCAGTTCACGCTGGTTGCGGTCGGGGATATAACTTCCCTTGAGCAGGCCATGGCGCAACAGATCTGCTATCCATTCAGCGTCCCGCACATCCGTCTTCCGGCTAGGAACCTGCTTGATATGTTGGGCGTTGACCACAAGTACCTCGAGGTTCTTGTCCTCAAGCAGGTTGAAGATCGGTTTCCAAAAGACACCCGTACTCTCCATCGCTACCTGCGTACATCCGTGACCGAGAATCCACTCCGTTAGGGACTAAAAGTCATCGGTCATCGTTCCGAACGTCCGAACCTCCTTTGTTTCCGGCGTAATGATACAACCGACCACTTTCTTCTTGTGGACATCCAGTCCGCAGCATCGCTCATGTACAACCTGCATATGCTGCCACTCCCCATTGAAAAGAGAATCACAGCCACAAGGCGACCGATGCAATGGAAATTCTACCGTACGTGCTTCCCGGCAACGGGAGCGACAAATCGTGGTGCTCTAGGCCGCCCAGCCCCGTCTATTGAACGGACTCGTGGTACCAGAGTGGAACGAGATCCCTGTGACTGTCTAGCAACATGGTAGCTCGCTAACCCTCATTTTCATAGATTGTGATGCCGTGTGCGGCATGGGGGTCATTGACTCAAGACCAATCGTCGATGTGTCACATTTATATGATTTTTTCATTCGAATGCTGCGGAAAACAAACGGGCGGAGCCCGTTCGCAGCATTTGGCGGCTTAGAAAGACGCGAATCCTAAACGCCTGTACCTACCGAGCATGTCTCCGTTTGCATACGGTAACTTAATGATTTCATGTACCTTTGCCACCCGTGTTTCGAAAGGAGTCGAATATGCATGAAAATCTTAATCGCTACGTATTCAGCTTATCCGAGAGTCGGTGGACGATCTACGTATATCAAAGGATTGAAGGAAGAACTCGAACACCAAGGACACCAAGTAGATTTAGTGGCACATGCTCCAGGGCTCTGCGAAATATATCATTCCTCAGGGCACCGAGTAAATAAACAAGCAATGCGAGAACAGGTTAAACCGATAGTGAATAGCTATTTTGATGAATACTTTCCACATGCGACGAACTGGGTGCGCTGGCGAGAGATTGAGCGGTATTCCGTCGAACTGGCTTTGCGACAGTTCCAACTAGGGGATTATGATCTGATTCATGCACAGGACATTCTGTCAGCTCGGTGCCTATACCGGGTCAAGCCTTCCGACATCCCCTTAGTCGTGACGTATCATAATGTGAAATCGCATGAATGGTATGTAAATCAACCTTCCAAGCACCCATTGGAGATGGAATATGTTATTCACGAGGAAGCCGAGAGTGCTAAGGCAGCGGACGCCATCATTTTTCCGTGTACTTGGCTGCGAAATACATTTGACGGGCTGCATGTTCCAATAAACAATGCGCATGTGATTCCCTATGGGACTCGTCTTACCTTTGATCAGACATCAAAAACATTCGATGATGACGATATACCGCTGATTGTTTGTCCTGCTCGCTTGGTACCAATCAAAGGTCATGCTACTCTATTTGACGCATTATATAGGCTAAAACTTCAAGGATATAGATTTCGTTGTTGGATTGTCGGAGATGGTGTGCTGAGAAGCAGTTTGGAGTCACTCTGTCGAGTCAAGGGACTGGAACAATTCGTATACTTTTTGGGCAATCGGAACGATGTCCCCAACCTACTCGTGCAATCTGATGTTGTTGTCTTGCCGACTCTTCATGACACACTCCCGTTTGCTGTGATGGAAGCACAGCTGGCGGGCAAGCCAATTGTTGCTAGTCGAGTAGGCGGCATTCCGGAAATGATTGAGTCAGAGAAGACTGGATGGCTTGTTGAGCCTGGGAACAGTATGGAGTTGGCTGATGTATTGGCTCACTTACTGAATTTGCCCAGCCAACGATCCAAAATTGGACTGTCAGCGAGAAGGTGGGCCATCAAACATTGGTCCGTAACGAGAATGGTCTCCGAGACTTTGAAGGTTTATCGCCAAGCTCTAAGGCATGACAGGAATACATCGAAAGATCATTCGATTCCAGATGCAGAGTTTCTAGAGCCGCTCATCAGTAAATGGAAAGGAGTAAAGATTTTATGCGACTCGAATGGAACAATTGTCGGTCGCGTGACCACCTCTGAAGGAGAACAGATAACGCGAGGAACCGCTCATTTAATGGATATATCTTGGGTAACGTTGCAAATCGTCTCAGTCGACGAGCATGGTGAGTTTCGATTTACAGAACTTCCAACCGGAAAATATGGTTTGATGATTACATCGCCAGGATATCCCGCAAAATCACTATACGTAGAAGTCACCGGGAATAAAGAAGAAAGAATCGATATACAGATTTAACAAAAGGATATTTTCACGATGCATCCATCAACTCTCGTGACCTTCATTATGGATGCCGGACGAAACATGCGACCGAAATCAGAATGACAGGTGTTTCGCAACAGAGGGTATTGATGCCTCAAAAAAATCAAGACAACTGAGATGTATGATTCCTACTGGGGAATGTTGTATGAACGGTTGTGTGTGGGCATACATGGGCCAGAAGACGAGTAGAAAACTGTCAAGGTGATGCTTGTCCAGCCTGTCATCCACGCCGCGCAAGGCTGGCCAGAAGATTGCGGAGACCCTTATGGCCATCGTCACGATACCGAGAATGAGAAACATCGACTCTGGCGTGACGAACGTAAGCAGGACACCAGCCAGCCAAGCCCGGATGGGGGTACCAGCGGACGTTATGAGTGCCGAGGCACCGAACACGCGGCCGCGCAACTCCATTGGAACCATTCGCTGGCGCATCGTTGCCACAAGCGCCCCCAAGGCCAAATGGCGATGGCCAGGACGCGTGTGCGTGGATATCGGTCGAGCACGACGCCGGCAAACGGAGCAAGCACAGCCTGTGGCAACTGATAAAGCAGTGTCACAACACCGACTGCGGATGCACCTCCAGATCATTTCATGATAAACCAGATCAAGGCCATCCAACCGATTTGATTGCCAAACGCCGATATAACGCTGCCCACCCATCGCTTTGCGTATTCCGGGTACTGGAACAGGAGCATGATTCCCTCGTGTCCAAATTTCGCCACCCTGGATGCTCCTATATAGAATTTTTATGTAAATAATGCACCATGACGACGGGGCGTGCGGCCATCTTTCGCGACGAACCCGGGCGGGTGAAGGCTCCTGGTTTTGCGCTGACGCTGCCTTTGTAGCGTACTGATTCGTCCTTGCGCGTGGTATAAATTCCCTGGAATCCCTGTATGGTCGATCAAGATGATTTCTTACGATCAGGGGGTATAATAGGAGGTACAGATACGAACAATCTCATAGCTTGTCATATAAAACGTTCGGATCGCATGTCATGTGGAGACGTGGGGTCACCTGCGTCTGTGTCGAAATTCATCAGGGAGGATTGTCATGTCCAGCACGCAGTACGACGTCGTGATTATTGGAGCAGGTCCCGCAGGTCTGTATGCGGCTTACGAATTCACCATAAAAGCGCCCGGCGCCAAGGTGCTCTTGATTGACAAAGGAGTAGAGGCTCGATATCGCCATTGTCCCATCATGGAAGGCAAGATTGACAAGTGTCCGCCGGCCAACAAGATCAAAACATATGCCAGCTGTTGGCCCGCTTGCGGGGTCATCAATGGAGCAGGTGGCGCTGGCAGCTTCAGCGACGGCAAGTTTAACATCACTTCCGAGTTTGGCGGTTATCTGACTGAATACTTGTCATCCTCCGAGGTTCTGCAGTTGATTCATTATGTGGATGACATCAATCTTCGCCACGGAGCGCCGGAAGCCATTACAGATCCCACGACACCGGCTGTGGCCCGCATTGAACGCAAGGCCATTGGCGCCGGTTTGAAATTGCTGCGGGCGCGCGTTCGCCACATCGGAACGGACAAGAACCTCGAACTCATGAAGAGTATCTTCGATTACCTATCCCAACATGTGGAACTGCGGTTTCGAACGTTCGTCGAAGATTTCTGGATTGAGGATGGGAAGATACGGGGGGTGTGCCTGCGCGATGGGGAGAGAATAGGGGCTCGATTTGTGTTGGCAGCTCCAGGCCGGGACGGATCGACCTGGTTGTCGGAACGATTTCGCCGACACAAGCTGCGGATGACCAACAATCAAGTGGACATTGGGGTGCGCGTGGAAACGTCCAATGTGGTCATGCAGGAGATCAATGAGCACCTCTATGAAGGCAAATTCATTTTTAATTCGCCATCCACTGGCCTACGCGTGCGCACATTTTGCAGCAATCCCTCTGGTCATGTGGTGGTGGAAAATCATACCGGGGTCATGGCGGCCAACGGACACGCCTACAAAGACCCAGCGCTGGGGAGCGAGAATACCAACTTTGCGCTGTTGGTCAGCCACCGGTTTACCGAACCGTTCGATCGCCCGAACGAGTTCGCCAAACAGATCTGTCGCCATGCCAATGAACTGTCGAATGGCTCCATTATCGTGCAGCGTTATGGGGACATCCTGAAAGGACGCCGGAGCACCCCCGAGCGCATCCGCGAAGGCTTTGTAGAACCGACGTTGAAGGAAGCGGTTCCAGGAGACCTGGGTCTGGTGCTGCCCTACAAGACCATGGTCGCCCTGCAGGAGATGATGGAGGCTTTAAACCATGTGACGCCGGGAGTGGCCAGCGAGCACACGCTATTTTACGGTGTCGAGGCGAAGTTCTACGCGGCACGAGCCGAAGTGGATACGACACTGCAGACCAAGGTGGACGGATTGTACTGCGCAGGTGACGGCCCCGGGATTTCGCGCGGGATTTCGCAAGCTGCCAGCAGCGGGGTGTATGTGGCCCGCCACATCATTTCTCGCCTGTAGATCTGCCGTATTCCCGAGGCGCTGCCGGGCGATTGCGGTGGACGGCCTCTTGGGCGCCCACGATGACGACAGGCGCCTCTCTCCCACCGCGGTCGTTCGGATCGTGAGTACGCGATTGCAAATTGGATGTGCAATATGGGCAGCGTACAGCGTGAATTGGAATGGTCGATCTGCAATAAGGACATAGTTTGGTCGCTGACAGAGAGCCGCGCGGACGCACAGAAGCGTGCAATTGCCGCACTAAAAAATACACGATGACGGATACCAAGAGAAAATTCAGCACGGTGTTGATGAACGCCCCATAGTTGATGGTGGCGGCTCCTGCGGCTTGGGCCTGGGGAAGAGTATGATAGTGGCCGCCGCCGAGGTTGAGAAACAGGTCCCGGAAGTCCATGTGGCCCAGCAGCAAGCCGATGGGTGGAGTGATGATGTCGTTGACAAAGGAATCGATGATGCGCCCAAAGGCGGTGCCAATCACGACGCCCACGGCCCAATCCAATACGTTGGGGCTCGTCATGAACCGTTTGAAGTCTTCCCACATGCCTGACCCTCCTCGTCCGCTTGTCTTGATTGTATGAGCCAATCCGGGTGTTCTATGAACTCGCGTGTCAAGTCGGAGATGGCAAAATCGAACGGGAATTATGGATGTGAGCCCGACCCTTGCACAGGCCGAGGCCAATGTGTTATAAAATTGATGTCCCCGCCGAACGGGGACGGCAACGACAATGAAGCGGATGAAGTGCTTGCAAGTTCCGTCGAAATCAGGTACAATAAAGAGCGTCGCTCAATAGAGCGACAAATGGCAGACGTGAGTGCCCGTAGCTCAGCTGGATAGAGTGCTTGACTACGAATCAAGAGGTCGGGAGTTCGAATCTCTCCGGGCACGCCAGTGCCGAAGTGGCGGAATTGGCAGACGCACACGACTCAAAATCGTGCGGGAAACCGTGCCGGTTCGAGTCCGGCCTTCGGCACCAACGTGGGGCTATAGCTCAGTTGGGAGAGCGCTAGAATCGCACTCTAGAGGTCAGCGGTTCGAATCCGCTTAGCTCCACCACATTCCTCGATAGCTCAGCGGTAGAGCATCCGGCTGTTAACCGGAGGGTCGTAGGTTCGAATCCTACTCGGGGAGCCAACTTGATTATGGCGTGCCGGACGGAGTCTGTGCGTGAGGTTCGGGCGTTCCTGATAAAAGGCCCCATGGTCAAGCGGTTAAGACACCGCCCTTTCACGGCGGTAACGGGGGTTCGAGTCCCCCTGGGGTCACCAGGGCGGTTAGCTCAGCGGGAGAGCACTCGCCTCACACGCGAGGGGTCGGCAGTTCGATCCTGCCACCGCCCACCAAGTTTGCTCTTCATTATTGAATATGTTTACTGCCGCGGGGTGGAGCAGTTGGCAGCTCGTCGGGCTCATAACCCGAAGGTCGCAGGTTCAAGTCCTGCCCCCGCAACCAATATGGAGCTGTGGTGTAGAGGCCTAACATGCCTGCCTGTCACGCAGGAGAACGCGGGTTCGAATCCCGTCAGCTCCGCCACTGGGGCCTATAGCTCAGCTGGCTAGAGCGCACGACTGATAATCGTGAGGTCAGAGGTTCAAGTCCTCTTAGGCCCACCAAGCGGAGTCCGGGAAAGGGCTCTTTTTTTATGTTCGGGTGAGGGGCAGGCTTCCGGTTGACAGGAGTTCAACCGAGCGGGTAAGCTGGAGGCGAGATGAGCTGAGATGAGTTGAGCTGCGTCCTTGTATCTGGCTTCCACCGGCTCGGGTGGGGGTCGGGGATATGCACAGCTCCGGCTGTGATTTTTTATGGGCTCAGCTCTGAGTTGAGAGGAGGAATGATGATGGTACTGGTAATTGACAATTATGATTCCTTTACATTCAATCTTGTGCAGTATCTGGGCGAACTTGGTGCCGATGTTTTTGTGCTGCGTAACCACGAGCCACTGTCGAAGCTGATCTCGTTGCACCCGCAGGCTCTGGTGGTTTCTCCCGGGCCTTGCTCACCGAAGGAGGCCGGGGTATCGGTTGAGGCCATTCAGTACTTTGCCGGCCGTATCCCGGTGCTCGGTGTTTGCTTGGGTCATCAATCCTTGGCGGCAGCGTTTGGTGGACGCATCGTTCGGGCGGCCGAAGTGCGGCACGGCAAGACGTCGCTCATCTCGCATGATGATGACCCTCTGTTTTCTGGGATTCCGAATCCGTTCCTCGCCACTCGCTATCACTCTCTGATTGTGGAGAGAGACTCGCTGCCTCCAGAGTTTGCCGTTACCGCGTGGACAGATGATCTTATCATGGGACTGCGTCATTGCCCAACTGGGGCCGTTGGCGTTCAGTTCCACCCCGAATCCATATTGACCCAGCATGGAAAAACGATTTTGAGCAACTTTTTGCAAACAACCGGCGCTGCCGTGGAGAGTGCGCCTGCGGGAGTGGCGCATCCATGAACACGCACACGGTGGTGGCGCACTCTGTAGACCCATTTTATGCTTATGTTGATCTGGTCCGAACCCTCGGGGAAGGCCGCGCTTTCCTCTTGGACGCGGCTGCGGATGCGGACAAGCGATACGGAATGAGCCTCCTGGGCGTCCTGCCTATCCTGGAGATTCAGGCCAAGGACGGGCGGGTGGATGTATTGGCGGTTGATGGGCTGCGGGAAGCCATGCGGGATCGATTAGTCGACCGTGGTTTTCAACCGGAGTCACTGCGGGACACATTGGCTCCCTCTGTGCTGGGAGATGAACGACTGTCCTACCGGCCTGCAGAAGTCATGGAGTTGTTCGACGCGCTGCGGATGGAGGCGGCCGATTTTGCCGGCACTGGAGACGCCCCGTTTTCTGTTGGCCTGTTGGGGTACATGGGCTATGACGCCGTTCGCTATCTGGAGCGGATTCCTTTTTCGGTCGTGGATGATCGGAAGCTGCCCGATGTACGGTTTCAATGGCATGCGGTGATGCTGAGGTTTGACGACGGCCAGCTGACTGTAGGGGATTGTCTTGATGCTGTACAAGACCTGGTGGATGACGCAGTATATCGGGAGTTGTGTGAATCGGCCGCGTGGATTCGGAGACAGGTGGCGTCTTGGCTGGAATGTCCACCGCAGTTGACTGAGGCGGACGTTCGGCTGGACAGGACCAGGAAATCGGGGCCCACGCGTGTATATGAGGACATGGCACAGGCGGACTACGAAGAGGCCGTACGCAGGGCCGTCGAGTATATCCGTGCCGGGGACGTGTTCCAGGTCGTTCCGTCGCGCCGGCTGCGCATTGACAAACAGGTCCACCATTACACAGCGTACGATGCGCTGCGACGGCTGAATCCGTCGCCGTACATGTTCATGGTGGAGTATCCCTCTTATCGACTATTCGGCGCGAGCCCCGAAGTACAGTTCCGCGCCCTGGAGCGGTGGGCGGAAATGAAGCCCATTGCGGGGACATCGAAGGGCCGCGGCCGCACCCCCGAGGAGGATGAGCGGCTTCGTCAGCAGCTTCTGGCCGACGAGAAAGAACGCGCTGAGCATGTGATGCTGGTTGACCTGTGCCGCAACGATTTGGGCCGGGTGTGCGAGGTGGGCAGCGTTGCGGTGATTAACCTGCTGGACGTGGAGGCGTATTCGCATGTGCTGCACCTGGTGTCGACGGTGCGAGGGCGCATCCGGCCGGAAGTGAGTATTTTCCATGCCTTGCTCGCCACGTTTCCTGCAGGTACTCTGTCTGGTGCCCCAAAAATCCGCGCGATGGAGATCATTGATGAATTGGAGAGGGTGGCCCGAGGTCCGTATGGCGGTATGATTGGCATGGTTGACTTTGCGGGCAACGCAAATCTGGCCATATTCATCCGCAGTGTGGTGGAGTGGCAGGGGCAGTATCACGTGCAAGTAGGCGCGGGCATTGTGGCGGACAGCATCCCCGCAGAGGAATGGCGTGAGACGGGCCGCAAGGCGGGGGCCATTCTCGATGTCTTGACGGCCCGTGGACACAAGGTGTCGACAATCCATTCCTGAGTTTGATGGGGCGAGGCGCGTAAATTGCAGGTTGTGGGTCTTGGTAAACCGCGGGAGATGGGGGTTCAAGAATTTGGAACCCTTATCGGTGTGCGGTCCCCAAACAGGACCCGGCCACTCGGAGAGAATGCGCTGTCGAGCTTCAAGGACAGTCTTCTGGCTTCGGCTCAGAATGGCTTGACGTCGGCTGTATCCGGTCCGGGATCAGGGAGTATTTGCAACGGGCAGTGTTTATGGGGCGGTGTTTATGCAGAAGGTGGGAAGAGATCCGCGGGAGATTTACGGGTTCGAGCAAAAAAGATGCGTGGGGCCCGCTGAGTGATCGCGGGGGGGGGTTGCATCTGGTGACCACCTGTGCTATATTAAACGCTGTCGCTTGCGCCTATAGCTCAGGGGATAGAGCACCGGTCTCCGGAACCGGGTGCCCAGGTTCGAATCCTGGTAGGCGCACCATAACGCTGAAAAGTCCTTGCGAGACAAGGGAATGTGCACTCTCGAGATTACTTCGGGGGTGCGCTTTTTTGTTCAGCAGCAACGGTCTTGCCTAACTTCTATACCAAGAAACAGGGGTATGCTCAACGGTTATACAGTCACTTTACTTATTTTCGTTCGTGAATAGTGTCGAGTACTGCGCTTATGAATGGGGTATAGCTCGCGGCAGGAACCAACCAGCGCATTGGAGAATTATTGCGGGCAATAGTGAAGAGCAGCGAGGGGATCTTCACTAAATCTAATTACAGCAGTTGCTCTTCTTATTTTATTTTCTTCATTCAGTGTATACACAACCATAGCGAGTATGCTCCTATGCATTGTAGCTGGAACTATTAGTCTGCGCGCTTATCGTCAACAAGAAAGTGGACTTGTAACATTTAGCGCTGCGGTTTCAATTGTTGTATTTATCATAGCACTTTTGATGTTGGGGCTAAGTATCTACTCCATCTACACTGTGTTACACCCTTATATTCCAGCTATAACATGGGGGCATTAAAGGGGCCACTCCAGTCGCGCTGGCTCGGGTACTGTCTGGGCCAAGGGCATAATGGTCATGGATACGCCGCAGAAGCCGTGAAGCTCGTTGTCAAGTAAACTCTTTTCCGGTCCCGGGGTTTCATCGCCTGGAGGCTGGTGCAATGCCTCACAATGCGGGCTCCATCCGGGTTCTTGAGAAAGCGGGATTCGAGGCAAGAAGGGTAAGACACGAACCGAACTGGAGCGAGAACACTGGTACCGGAACTTGCAACGATTCAGGGCAGCAGGTGAGGCGAAGATTGCGTCATACCTACGCCCTGAAATCACTTCCCTGCAAGGTTCTTGAAACTTGATGAAGGACTTGACATCACATAGCTGGTTTACTCGATACTCTGGTACCATCCGGGTCCAACGCGTGGAGCCGGATGGCCAGAGCGGCAGGACTAGCTGCTGCGGCGGAGGTTATTTTTGGGAAACTGCTTCGCCATGGCCGCTACGACAAGTTTTTGGCGTTGGATTTCGACGATGCACAGCGGGCACTTCTGGGATCCGTAAAATCCACATTGCTGACACAGGGCGTTCAGGATGGTCGGTCCGTTCACTGGTATCTCTCCGTCATCTTTATCAGATTCGTTCAACCACGTTTCACATGGTTCGGTTGGTGTCTGACACACACTTGTCTATTCAATCACATCCATCCGCACATAGCGAGAGTGAAGATTGTCGAAGGGGATCGATCTCGAAACGCTGTCATAATTCCGACACAAGTGTCACAGAATGCAGGAAGGGCGCTTCTTGTAGGCGCCCAAACCGCAGGTTGTCGATACCCGTCGCGTGCATTCGGGCCGCAGCCGCCGTGGTGGGGTGGGGATAGGGTGCGATAGGCGCTGCTGCTGGCGAGCGGTATCCGTCCGCTGACTGTCAGAGACTGGAGCTTTCGTGCCCGTATCCGTCATGCCAGGTGGTATAGTATCCGTCCATGCCGTGATAAGTGGCCATTGTGGGCCCGCTCGCGGCATAGGTCCCGGCGGCCGGGACGAACAAGAAGAACAGCACGAAGATGATCAAGAATACGACCGCCCATCGAGTGTACCCGCCAAACACGCCATACATAGGATCTCCTCCTTTCGGGATATACCATCTCATGATGGGACATCCGTCCGGCGGTACGGACATTCGTGGAAATCACAAACGTCTGGTCATCCTGGTGTCTCTTGTGGTATTCTGCATATAAATGCATGAATGGGGATGAATATGCCGGATGAACAGAGACAAGGTGCGCGTCGGCGTAATCGGGGCAACCGGCTATTCCGGCGTTGAATTGATGCGCATCCTCTCCCAGCACCCGCATGTCGCAATCACCTATGTGGCGGGTAATCATCAGGAAGAGCGGGCACTGTCGCTGGAGCATCCGTATCTACCGGGTTTCTCCAACTTGACCATGGAAACCTACCAGCCGGCGGCTGCCGTTGAGCGCTGTGACGCGCTGTTTGTGGCACTACCATCCGGGCGCTCCGGCGTCATCGCCGGCGAGTTGTGGAGAGCCGGAAAAAAGGTTGTTGATCTGTCCGGAGACCTGCGTTTGCCAGGTACTCTATACGAGCAATGGTATGCCCATCCAGCGGTCCAGCAGGAACTGGTGGATCGTGCGGTATACGGGTTGACCGAGTGGCGGCGCGATCTTATCCGACAGGCGACCTTAGTAGCCAATCCGGGGTGTTATGCGACCGCTGTACTCTTGGCTTTGCTCCCACTATATGCTGCGCATCTAATCCCGCCGGAGCAACCGCTTATAATCGACGCCAAATCCGGTGTGTCTGGAGCGGGGCGCAAGGCCACCCCTGCATCCATGCTGGCGGAACTAGGGGAAAACTTCTATGCGTACAAGGTGGGGCAGCACCAGCACACCCCGGAGATCGAAACCCAATTGGCCCAGGCTGGGTTTCGCGGGCGTTTGTTGCTGACCACGCAGCTGTTGCCCTGCACACGCGGGCTCTTCGTCAGTGCCTACATACAGCCGCAGTCCCCGATTGACGATGCGGACATTCAGGCAGCCTTTCTCAATCGGTACCGTGACGAGCCGTTCATCACCGTGCATGCGCCTGGGGAGTATCCACAGCTGAAACATGTTCGTGGTAGCAACCGTTGCCACATCGGCTATCGCATGGACGCACGCACCGGTGTGCTGCAAGTCTTTTCCGTGTTGGATAACCTGCAAAAGGGGGCGGCAGGTCAGGCGGTGCAAAACTTCAACGTGATGCACGGGTTTGCGGAAGACGAAGCATTGGCAGGATTGCCTGTGTATCCCTAGAGAGGGATGGGCGCGAGGAGGCGAATGACGTTGGCTCCATGGGTTGTCATAAAAGTGGGAGGTTCTCTCCAGGGCGCCCACGCGGACGTCGTCGTTGCTGCGATCCGTCAGGCACTCGCAACCGGGCGCCAGGTGGTCGTTGTCCATGGCGGAGGTCCGCGCATCAGCGAGCGTCTGCGCCAAGCGGGCATCGAACAGCCGTTTGTCCAAGGACAGCGTTTGACCACCGAGGACGGGGTGCGAATTGTCGAACAGGTCTTGGCCCGTGAAGTCAATCCCGAACTGGTCGCGGCTCTGCGCCAGCAGCGGGTGAACGCCGTCGGAATTGCGGGCTGTGACGGTGTCCTGTTCGCAGAGCCGTGGCCCGGCCTTGTCCGTACAGGCCGCATATACTCCGTCGACGCAACGAGGCTCCGTGCCAGTGCGGCCGCCAGGTGTATACCGGTGTTGGCTCCGGTGGCCGCGGATGAGCAAGGGCTCCGTTACAATGTGAACGCCGACGGAGCCGCAGCCGCCGTGGCGATGGAGCTGAAGGCGGAGAGAATCGTTTTCTTCACAGATGTGCCTGGGATATTCAGCGATTTTGCGAATGGCGAGCGGTTGGTGGATACGACCGTCGCCGAGCTGCAGCGGCTGATGTCCGATGGTAGTTTTGCGGCCGGGATGATTCCAAAGGTGCGCGCGCTGTGCGACGCCTTGAGCGCCGGTGTCGGAAGCGGGTTTGTTCTCAAGGGGGATGCTCGCCTGGCAGCCGAAGCTGCGGTTACATATCCAGGAGAGCAGGCTTGGGCCGACGAACACGGTACGCGGGTGCGCGCGTCGTAGCGAGGTGGAAACCATGAGCGAGAAAGGTCAAAATCAACAGGCGACGCGCTCGGCGTTGATGGGGAATTACGGGCAGCCGCCCATCACCGCCGTGCGCGGCCAAGGGGCTTATTTATACGACGACAAAGGCGTGGCTTACCTGGACTTTACGGCTGGCATCGCTGTGTGCAATCTTGGTCATGCCGATCCGGGTGTGACGCGTGCGCTTCAAGAACAAGCGGAAACTCTGGTGCACTGCTCCAACCTCTATGCGCATCCCCTGCGTGAACGGTTGGCGACACGCCTTGCCGAACTCGCACAACTCGACGCCGTATTTTTTTGTAATTCAGGTGCGGAGGCGAACGAGGCGGCCATCAAGTTGGCTCGTCGCAGCGCATGGCAGAACTATGGGGCCGGCAAACACGTGATTGTATCCCTGCCCAACGGTTTTCATGGGCGGACGCTGGGCGCGCTCTCCGTCACGCCGAAACCGGCCTACCACGAAGGCTACGCACCGCTATTGCCAGGGTGTCGTACGCCAGCGGACTTGGACGGAGTGCTGGACGCCATTGCCCCCGATACAGCGGCGTGCATCGTCGAGGTCATCCAAGGGGAAGGCGGTCTACGGGTGCTGCCGGCAGACCTATTGCAATCCATTCAGGCTCGTTGCCGTGAGGTGGGGGCACTGCTGATTGTCGATGAAGTGCAGACCGGTGTGGGACGCACCGGGACATTCTTCGCTTTTGAACAGGTGGGTCTGGAGCCGGATATTGTGACGATGGCCAAAGGATTGGCGAATGGAGTTCCAATAGGTGCGGTGCTGGCTCGGAGGGAAGTGGCTGCCGCGTTCACGCCCGGATCGCACGGTTCCACCTTTGGCGGCAACCCGTTGGCCATGGCGGCCGCCAACGCAGTGCTGGATCGAGTGCTGGAAACGGGCTTTCTCGAACGAGTGAAAGAAGTTGGGGCATACTTGCAGAACCGCTTGCAGGAACGCTTTTCCAACGTGTCTGGGCGCGGTTTGATGTGGGGCGTGGATGTGCCCGACGCTCGCGAATTTGTTGGCAAGGCGCTGGCCGCCGGGGTCTTGCTGACAGCCGTCGCGCCGACAAGGGTCCGTCTTGTACCGCCGCTCATCATCGGCCAGCGGCACGTGGACGAACTGTTCGAGCGACTGCAAGCCGCGGCTCTCTGAAGAAGACAAGCGGCCCATCCTGTTACCGGCGGTATCCGGCGATTGGGGTGGGTCGTAAGTTTTATGCGTGTGCAGCCGACGCTGCGTTGAATTTTCCGCGCACTTTGGTATAATAAAGCATGGCCGTCTCGTCGCATTGGTGGAATTTCCGACAATAGATGCAATCCGTCCAAATTTTGTGCGGCAGCGTCTCCTTCGCCACAGTGTGAAACCCCAGTTTGTCAAAGAATGCAGTTTGATATGTCAGTGACAGAACCTGTTCAATGTGAAGGGTTGTCGCCTGTTCGAGCAAGGATTCAACCAGTCTGCGGCCGATGCCTTGTCCATGTTGTTCTGGATCGACCGCGAGCGACCGGATTTCCGCGAGGTCTTTCCACAGGATATGCAGACCCGCCGTTCCGACGACCTGCCCAGACAACTCCGCGACCGCGAAGCATTGTAGGTTTTCATAGAGGGATTTTTCCGTGCGCGGCAACATCAACCCTTCGCGAGCGAAGTGATTGATAAGCCGGTGCATAGCTGGGACATCGTCGACGGTTGCCTTGCGAACCAGCACGGCAGGTCCCCCTTTCCAACGGTCAAACCGCTCCGGCAAGGGAGCGGAGGGAGCAAAGTAGGTACCTAATTTTTATAACACGATATAGAATCATTATGCAATATGTTGTATATTTAATCTATCGGTTTTACGAGTGGGCTGAAGGTGTAGGAAAGTCACGTCAGCGGCCGCTGGTCGATGTATGCGGGGACGAGTGGAGAGACGTCACGCACCCGGGCCCGGCCGAAGAGAGAACCGTCCGAACGAGGCGGAGCAACGGGAAGAAAGGAAGTGACGCAGTTGGACTTGAACGCTTTGACAATGGATGTCCATCGGGAGCACGATGCGTGTGGTATTTTCGCGCGCATAGAGAAAACAGGGAAGCCCAGCAAGAAACCAGTGAAAGCTGGTTTGGAGGCGCTCAAGGCACTGCGTCACCGGGCTGGATACGTGGACGGGCGCGGTGACGGGTGCGGCTTGCTGTTGGATATTCCTCGCGACCTGTGGCGGCGTAGGTTGGCGGCTGCCGGGCGGGATGTGCAGTGGGCCTATGACGAACATTTTGTGGTGGGGCATTTCTTCCTGGAGGCCGCTGGTGACGAGCTGGATCGTTTGGCCAACGTGATCGAGACGAAACTGATGGGAGCAGGCATCGCGCCGCTGTTGTGCCGACGTCACACGGTCGTGCCTGCAGAAAGGGCTGAACAGCCGCCGCTGCGCCCCGCGTTTTTGCAGATTGCGGGCCTAGGGGTGTCGGTGACGGATGCCGACTGTTACCGCCTCACCGTGCAACTGGAAGCGATGGCAGAGGTTCATGTCCTCTCCCTCGGTCGCAGCAGTGTTGTCTACAAGGTGGTCGGAGATGCGGACGACCTGGTCACTGCCTATGACGACTTGGCTGACGTGAACTGCGTATCGTCCTTTGTGCTCGGTCATACCCGTTTTTCAACCAACACCACGACGACGCCGTCGCGCGTGCAGCCGTTTTCTCTCCTGGGGCACAACGGGGAGATCAACACCATTGCCCGCTTCTATGAGGAAGGGGCCATGTTAGGCATTCAGATTGACCCGACTTGCAGCGATTCCCAAATGGTCAACAGCGTTCTTCACCACTTGGTCGCCGACAAAGGGTGGAGCCTGTTTGCCGCGATGGAACTGCTGTTTCCCCCAATTTTGAACGAGATCAAGCAGTTGCCGGACGATTTGACAGATATGTACATGTATTTTCGCTCGATGTGGGGGCCGTTTGCTCAAGGGCCCGCGGCTATCATGGCCCGATTCGGCGAGGAAGCCGTCTTCTCGGTAGATGCCCTGGGCCTGCGGCCGATGTGGCTGGTGGAAACCGAAGATGCCTATTGCTTCAGTTCGGAGCAGGGCATTATTCCCACAGCCTACTGGGTTGCCGATCCGCTGCCTCTGGCGCCGGGTGAAAAGATGGGTATCCGCATGTCCCCGGCGGGAGCCCGGTTATACCGTCACAAGGAGATTCGGCGTGAAGTGTTGGGCCAGATGAAGGACCGTTACAGTTTCCTCGGCGCTGGCAAGAGCGTTCATTTCACAGGGCCCTATCAGGAACATGCCGATATCGCCGCTCGCCCGGGAGACGCAAAGCCGCTGCCGCTGCGCACGGCGGCGCATGGATGGCGGGAAGACGATTTCAAGTGGCTGGAATTCGAGACCCAAACGGGTGCTGAACCCATCAAATCCCTCGGTTACGATGGACCGTTGCCAGCTTTGGACGATGGTCCGCGCGCGTTGTCTGACTTTTTGCAGGAGACGGTGGCGGTGGTCACCAATCCGGCCATCGACCGCGAACGTGAGGTGGAGCACTTCAGCACGCGTTCCGTGTTGGGTCGCCGCCCGTCTTTGGCCGGTGATTACCAGGATGCGCCGCGCATTGAAGTGCAGTCGCCGCTATTGCTGGAGGCGCTGCCTGAGCGATTGGGGATTGATCAAGAAGAATTGCAGGTCTTGTCCCATCGTCTGGGGACGCTGTGCTATGAAAACGTATTGGCGGCCCTGCGCACCAGCGTGAACGGGACGGCGGAGATTCTCATCCATCGGAACGAAGGAGAGTCGATTGGAGAGGCTCTGCAAAGGTTCCATCACGAGGCGTTGGAGGCAGTGCAGGCAGGGGCCAACGTGATCGTACTGGACGACAGGGCGCAGTTCCGTCGCGGCACGTATATCGATCCGTTTCTGGTCGTGGCCGCGGTGCACAAATCGTTGTTGCGCCCGGCTGCCAGCGGCCGCGGCGAACATCTGCGTCGGCGCTGCAGTCTGATTCTGCGCAGCGGCGGGCTCCGCAACCTGCACGACGTGATGTGCGCCCTTGGTCTCGGCGCCGATGCGGTTAACCCGTATCTGATGTGGGAGGTCGCAGCTGAGCGCAGTGGCCTGCAGGGGTTGGAAAATCTGTATCATGCCCTCTGCAAAGGCATTGAAAAGGTCATTTCGACCATTGGCATTCACGAGCTGCGCGGCTACGAGCGGTTGTTTGGCGCCATTGGATTGGCCACGGAAGTGGCCGATATTCTCGGCGTTCCCAATTTCTGCGGCGGGGATTCGGCCGGCTATGGCTTCGCCAACATGGAGGCGGACGCCAAGCTGCGCCAGGAGATCTACGATGTGGAGGATGGGAAGACGAAGCGTCGGCGCGCCTTCCAATTGTATCCGCGGATCTGGAAAGCGGCCGGACTTGTCGGGATGGGCTTGGCCGATTATGACACCTTCCACGACAAGCTGCAGGAGTTCGAGCGGGAGAATCCTATCAATCTGAGGCATGCCCTTCGGTTCGTCGAACAGCCGGACCCGGGTCTGAAGAGGGCCGAGCGCGTGGAGGACGTGGATACCACTATCGATGGTCACGCCTATCCGATTCTCATCAGCTCCATGTCGTTTGGCTCTCAGGGGGAGACCGTCTATCGGGCCTATGCCGAAGCCGCTTATCGCATGAACATTGTGGGCATGAACGGGGAAGGCGGAGAGATCAAGGACCTACTCGACCGCTACCCGCGCCACCGTGGGCGTCAGATTGCGTCCGGCCGGTTTGGCGTCAACGCTCTTCTGTGCAACAATGCGTACGTGTTGGAGATCAAAATTGGTCAGGGTGCCAAGCCGGGCGAAGGCGGGCACTTGCCGGGATCGAAAGTGACGGAGCAGGTTGCCAATGCCCGTAACGCATCACCTGGGGTGGACCTGATTTCTCCGTCGAACAATCACGACATCTATTCAATTGAAGATTTGGCCCAGGTCATTCACGAGTTGAAAACCATCAACCCCCTGGCCAAGGTGGCCGTCAAGGTCCCTGTCGTTCCAAATATCGGTACGATTGCCGTGGGCATCGTCAAGGCCGGCGCCGACATCGTGGAACTGAGTGGGTTTGACGGCGGAACCGGCGCGGCGCGTTCGCACGCGATTCGGCACGTGGGGCTGCCGATGGAAATCGGAGTCAAGCGGGTGCATGAAGCTCTCTGTGCGACAGGCCTGCGTGATCGGGCGGAAATCTGGGCGGACGGTGGCATGAAGTCCGGAACCGACGTCATGAAGGCCATCCTGCTCGGGGCCAACCGGGTCGGGTTTGGCACGATGGCCATGGTGGCCATCGGGTGTACGGCGTGCCGCGCCTGCCACAAGGACACCTGCCATGTCGGCATCGCGACGCAGATGACCACGATGGAAGAAGCTGCAGAAAAGGGCGTGAAGTCGTTCAGTCCGCGTGAATTCGAGGCGGCTGTGGAACATTTGGTGCGGTTCTTCACGGCCGTCGGTGAACATGTGCGCCGTTTGACCTATCAGCTGGGTGCCGAACGGACACAGGATTTGGTGGGGCGCAGCGACCTGTTGGAGCAGTGCGCGGCGTTCGAAACCTTGGACTTGGCCGAGCTAACGCACTTCAACCGCGAGTATCTGGGCAGGGGCACGCGCATTCAGCCGCAAGCGCGCGCCACGTATACGGAGATGGTTACCGAGGTGAGTCAGCCGCTCGCTATCGCGGTGGGTGAAGAGACTCAGGTTGGGATGCCGGCTGGCCGTAGTGCACATGGCCGGCATGAACACCTGGCGTTGGTCGATGCTCAAGAAAGTCGGTTGGTGGTTGAGGCCCCACGGGTTCTCTCGACCTATGAGAGCGGTGAAGTGGTGCGTCATCACCACCAGCCTGAGGGCCGTCGTCTGGCGGCATACCCGTATGTGGCAGGCAATGGGTTCGCCGCGTACCATATGGCGGGGATGCACTCGGTCGCCTATGGCGGGGCGCAGGACGGCGTGGGCAAGGGAGCCTTTGGCGGAAGGATTGCCGTGCTCAAGCAGCAAGTCGCCGATGGGCGCTGGTTGGGCGGTTCCGTAGGAAAGGGATTGGCTTATGGGGCCCAGCATGGCGTGTTCATCGTCCAGAACCATGCCGATGCCCGTGCCGGAATCCGGCTTTCAGGGGCCGATATCGTCATCGGTGGGGAAGTCACCGAACCCCTTCAGGATGAACAGGGCGACATCGCCACTCGGGCCAACATCAAAGGCTTTGGGTTCGAGTACATGACGGCTGGACGGGCGGTCGTCCTTGGTGATCCCGGTCCGTGGCTGTGTGCGGGCATGACGGGCGGATCGGTGTATGTGCGCCATGATCCCTCTGTCGGTTTGACCGAAGAGGCGTTGCGTCGGCGGATTGCCAAAGGCGCAAAGGTGGTCCTGCAGACGTTGGATGCGCAAGGGGAAACCGATGTGACGGATCTGCTCCTGGTCTATCACAAGGAGCTGCGCGAGAGTGGGCAGACGGAGGCGGCGAAACGGTTGGTGCCGCTGCTGATGCGCCCGAAGGAACATTTTCTCATGATCCGTCCCGGCAAGGACATCACAGACCAAAGCATCGCGACCGAATGACCAGTTACCCGCCCGGGTCTGGCCAGTCCTGCAAAGGTGAGTGGGGCAGCTGCGGCTGCCCCGTTTTTTGTCAGGGCGCCAACTCCGACCGTGTGAATGAACATACGGACGCAAGGATTTTTTTGCAGACCGTCTTGATATCTATACATACATCCGTATAATAATACATATGTTCGATAGGGAACGTCTTCGCAGACCCGCGAGGAACCGTAAGCCGCTGAAGCAGCAGAGCGGAACAACATCGCGAGGAAGGGGAATGTACGGTGTATGCGTGGAAGAGGGAGTTGAGCCCAATCGGTCTGGGGCAAGGGATTGAACCGCTGGGCGACGGGTATCTATCCGTCCGTTTGCAGACAGCGTTGATGGCTGCCCACCAGCGATTGCGAGGGCGCGACTTGCTGGACTTCAGCGATTACACCGGTGAAGATGTCCATGCCTTGCTGAAACTGTCGCTGCTGCTGAAGGAGGCCAAGAAGTCGCGGTTTCCGCATGCGGTGCTGGGGGGGCAGTCGCTCGCGTTGATTTTTGACAAGGCCTCAACCCGTACCCGCATTTCTTTCGAGGTTGGCATGGCCCAATTGGGAGGGCACGCGCTGTTCATTCCGAGCCAGTCCACCCAGATGGGGCGTGGGGAGCCGATTGAGGACACAGCGCGTGTACTGTCCCGCTATGTTGATGGCATTATGATCCGCACGTTTTCACACGCGGTGGTGCAGACTCTGGCCAAGTATGCCACTGTCCCGGTCATCAACGGGTTGACCGATGATCACCATCCGTGCCAAGCCTTGGCGGATGCCTTGACCATCTATGAACACACGGGACGCATGCAGGGGATTACTGTCGCCTTTGTCGGGGACGGCAACAACATGGCTCATTCATGGCTGCAGTTGGCCCCGAAACTGGGCATGAACGTGCGTGTGGCCACGCCTCCGGGCTACGGGCCCAACCAGGAGATTGTGGAACAAGCGAAAAAGGATGCTGTGGCCAACCACTCGCAGGTGCTGGTCACCACTGATCCAGTCCGCGCGGTTGCGGGGGCGGATGTCATCATCACGGACGTGTGGGCCAGCATGGGCGACGAGGAAGAAGCTGAATTCCGGCGTATGGTGTTTGCGGATTACCAGGTGAACGCAGAACTCGTTGGCCACGCCAATCCTGAGTACATCTTCTTGCACTGTCTGCCGGCTCATCGGGGTGAGGAAGTCACTTCGGAGATTATCGACGGGGAGCACTCCGTGATTTTTGACGAGGCGGAGAATCGACTGCATACACAAAAGGCCGTGTTGGCCGCCTTGATGGCGGATGCGGGTGCATTCGGGGAGGAGATGTGAGTATGGCAAAGAAATTGGTGCTCGCCTATTCAGGCGGATTGGATACGTCGGTCGCGATTGCCTGGTTGAAGGAGAAGTACGGATACGATGTGGTGGCGATGTGCGTCGATGTCGGGGAAGGAAACAACTTAGATTTTGTCCAGAAAAAGGCGTTGCAGGTGGGAGCGGTCAAGTCGTACCGTATTGACTCCGTCGAGCGTTACGCTTCGCAATTTGTTTTGCCTGCGTTGAAGGCCAATGCCCTCTATGAAGGAAAATACCCGTTGGCTTCCGCTCTTTCCCGGCCATTGATTGCGCAGTTGCTGGTCGAGGTCGCCGCGCAGGAGGGAGCCGAGGCGGTCGCGCACGGGTGCACGGGGAAAGGCAATGACCAGGTTCGGTTTGAGGTTTCAGTCAAGGCGCTCAATCCTCAGCTGAAGGTGATTGCTCCTGTGCGCGAGTGGAATTGGACGCGCGATGAGGAGATCGCCTATGCCAAAGAACACGGGATTCCGATTCCGGTTACACTCGACAACCCATTCAGCATCGATGCCAACCTGTGGGGACGTGCCATTGAATGCGGCGCATTGGAAGATCCGTGGGCGGAAGCCCCTGAGGAGGCGTTTGAGTGGACCGTCAATCCGGAACAGGCGCCGGATGACCCGGAGTATGTGGAGATCTCGTTTGATGAAGGGGTGCCGGTGGCGCTGGGTGGCGAGGTCCTGCAACTGGGCGAGCTCATCTGGCGGTTGAACCGGATTGCAGGTCGGCACGGGGTCGGACGGATTGACCACGTGGAGAATCGCCTGGTGGGCATCAAGTCGCGCGAGGTGTACGAATCGCCTGCCGGTCTCGTGCTTGTGCAGGCGCACAAGGAATTGGAGGCTCTGACTCTGACGCGTGAGGTCGCGCAATACAAAGCCGGCGTCGAGTTGGAATACAGCAAGCTGATTTACAACGGGCTCTGGTTCTCCCCGCTCAAACAGGCTTTGGACGCCTTCATTCAGGAGACCCAGCGGGCGGTGACGGGAGTCGTGCGGGTCAAACTGTACAAGGGCGGTTTTCAGGTGGTCGGCCGCAAGTCCCCGTATTCGCTGTACCGCCATGACCTGGCCACCTACTCGGTCGGAGATGCGTTCGACCATCAGGCGGCGGTTGGCTTCATAGAGCTATGGGGCATGCCGACCACCGTACATGCGGGCGTTCATCAGCAGGGGGCGGAAGCGGCAAGCGTGCTGACGGACGTCCACGTGTCGGCGTTGGAGAAGAACGAGGATTCCGGAAAACCGAGCGTCGTCGGGGAGGTCGTCGGATGAAGCTGTGGGGTGGGCGATTTACCGAGGATACGAATCAGCTGGTGGAACAGTACACGGCCTCCATTGGGTTCGACAAACGGCTTGCTGAAGTGGATATTCGCGGCAGCATCGCCCACGCCCGTATGTTGGGAACGGCCGGTATCATCCCTCGGGATGATGCCGACCGTTTGGTTATGGGCCTATCCGAGTTGCTCGAGGAGGTTCAGGCCGGCCGGGTTGAGTTTCGTCTGGAGGACGAAGATATTCATATGAATGTGGAGCGCTTGTTGCACGAGCGTCTCGGTCCGGTGGCCGGCAAACTGCACACCGGGAGGAGTCGCAACGACCAGGTCGCGCTGGACATGCACTTGTACGTCAAAGAGGGTATCGAGGCGGTGATGGCCGGTATCCGTTCGCTTCAGCAGGCCCTGGTCGCGGCCAGCGAAAAGCACTTTGGCGTCATCATTCCTGGGTACACGCACCTGCAGAGGGCGCAGCCGGTTCTCCTCTCGCACCACTTCTTGGCGTACTTTTGGATGCTGGAGCGCGACTTCTCGCGTTTTCAGGACGCGCTGGGCAGAACCGACATGATGCCCTTGGGAGCCGGGGCGCTGGCCGGCACGTCGTTTCCGGTCGACCGGGAGGCGGTAGCCCAGGAGTTGGGGTTCCAGCAGGTGTACGAGAACTCCTTGGATGCCGTGTCGGATAGGGATTATCTGGTCGAATGCCTGAGCGCCTGCAGCCTCTTAATGATGCACCTGTCCCGTTTCTCGGAGGAGTTGATACTCTGGAGCAGCGACGAGTTTGGCTTCATCGAATTGGCCGACGCGTATTGCACAGGGTCCAGCATGATGCCCCAGAAGAAGAATCCGGATGTACCCGAGTTGGTGAGGGGAAAGACGGGACGAATGTACGGCCATCTGATGGGTCTCCTTACCGTCCTCAAGGGGCTCCCCCTAGCCTACAACAAGGACCTGCAGGAAGACAAGGAAGGCATCTTTGATGCGTTTGACACAGTACTGCCTGCCCTCACGTTGTTCGCAGGCATGATTGAGAGCCTGCAGCTGCGGCCGGACCGGATTGAAGCGGCCCTTGCCCGGGATTTTTCCAATGCCACGGATGCGGCCGATTACTTGGTGCGAAAAGGGGTCCCGTTCCGGGATGCGCACGCGGTGGTGGGGCGTCTGGTGCTGACAGCCGTGCAGCAGGGGAAGAACTTGTCGACCTTGCCCTTCGAAGAATATCAAAAGGCGTGTCCCGAATTTGAACCGGACATTTATGATGTGATTCGCATAGAAAACATAGTGGCGGCGAGAGCGGTACGTGGGGGCACAGGGCATGAAGCCGTGCGCCGTCAATTGGAACGTGCCAAACAGCGGCTGCGTGTCGGCCCCTTGCCACGGAGCAGCGAATCCAGTAAAGTGCTAGATAAAGATAGAGAGTGACGGCTTGGCCTTTCCACAGTTCGGGGAGTGGAGAAACGTGCTGATTGTGCAGAAATACGGGGGCACCTCGGTCGGCAGTGTGGAGCGCATTGAGGCGGTCGCGGACCGGGTTTGCAGAACGGTGGCGGCAGGCCACCGGTGTGTTGTGGTGGTCTCTGCGATGGGGGATACCACAGATGACCTGTTGGCCCTGGCCCATGGCGTGTCGGAACGGCCGGACGCGCGAGAACTGGATGCGCTCTTGGCCACCGGTGAGCAGGTTTCGGCCGCGCTGTTGGCGATGGCTCTGCAGAAGCGCGGTGTGAAAGCGAAATCCTTTTCCGGCTGGCAGGCGGGGATACAGACCGAAGCCAACCATGGATCGGCGAGAATGACGGAGATCCGCTGCGAAGGTCTACAGGCGGCGTTGAATGCGGGAGTGATTCCCGTCGTCACCGGGTTCCAGGGAATTGCCGGAACGGATGTTACGACGTTGGGCCGCGGTGGATCCGATACGACGGCCGTGGCGGTGGCGGCTGTTTTGCATGCGGACCTGTGTGAAATTTATACAGATGTGGATGGAGTATATACATCCGATCCACGAGTGGTGCCCCACGCTCGCAAACTGGCGGCCATATCCTATGACGAGATGTTGGAGTTGGCGACGCTCGGCGCCCAGGTCCTTCATCCCAGGGCGGTGGAGAACGCTAAGAAGTACGGGGTGCCCCTGGTTGTAAGGTCCAGCTTTTCGGAGGAAGAAGGAACGCAGGTGATGGAGACGGTGCAGGGTTTAGAAATGCAGCAGTTGGTGACGGGCGTCGCGTTTGAACGCCAGGTCGCTAGGGTAACTGTGATTGGTGTGCCGCTCTCGCGGCATGGCATCGCTGCAGTGTTTTCCACGTTGGCCGAGGCCAGCGTCAATGTCGATGTCATCGTCCAGAGCGTGGTTGCTGCCGACAAGGTGGATGTGTCGTTCACGGTCAAGGAGGACGACGCCGCTGTCGCCATGGAGATGGTGACCGCCCTCAAGTCGACTTTGGGATTTGACGACGTTGTCTGTGAAACCGGCTTGGCCAAGGTGTCGATTGTCGGGGCGGGGATGATCAGTAACCCCGGTGTCGCTGCCACGATGTTTCGGACACTCGCCGAGGCCGACATTCCGCTGAAGATGGTGAGTACGTCGGAGATGAAGGTGTCGTGCATCATTCCGGCGGAGCAGTTGGAGTTGGCGGCTGGCCGCCTACATGAGGTGTTTCTCGAGCAAATCCAATCCGAAGAAATAAGCGTCGAGGACCGGGTGGGGTTGGTGGGCACCGAGTCTTCCCGGTGAGTCTTCCTTTCAGCAGCCTGACGAATCGACGAAGCCGCCGGACGGCACCGAGGGTGAGGTGCTTCCGCGCGGCTTGTTTGCTTGCACCCGCGTGTCAAAGGAAGCCGGCTTGGTTGCGGCCCTGTGGGCTTCCGTTTCTCATGCGGTGAATCGCGGTGGTTTCGACGTTTTTGGCAGCACTTGCACGTATACGAAAGTTCAGGGATAATCGGTCGAGAGGGGTGGTTGACGGTGAGCCACGGTCTGCCGTTGTCCGAGCAGCGGCCGGCGCTCCGCTACGAGGCGGGGGATTGTCAGCCGGTTGAAGAGTCGGTGGCAACGGAGTACGCGTTGACGATATACGTAAACGATCAGGAAATGGCGACAGTCGTTTGTTCTCCTGAGCATATGGATGACCTCGTTTTGGGTTTTCTCGCCTCCGAAGGCATTGTTCGCTCCGTGGACCAGGTTAACGATCTGGTGGTCAATTCGCGTACCGGAACAGCCCGTGTTCACACCACCAATCTCGTCAATTTCAACCAAGCGTTTTTCAACAAGCGGTACATCGGTTCGTGCTGCGGGAAAGGGCGGCAGTCCTTCTATTTTTACAATGATGCACACACCGCGCGTTGGGTGGGTGATGATGTGACGCTGGATCCGCCAACGGTGTTGCAATTGGTGGACCGTATGGACGCCATGGCGGACCTGTTTCATCAGACAGGTGGCGTACATATGGCCTGCTTGGCGGACATCGAAGGCAATGTTATGGCGCGGACCGACATCGGGCGTCACAACGCCCTGGACAAGTTGCACGGGTATTGTCTGCGTCACCACATTTCCCGGACCGGTCGCGTAGTCACTTTCAGTGGCCGCGTTTCGTCCGAGGTCCTGCTCAAAGTGGCCAAGATGGGGATCGGCATTGTGCTAGCCCGGTCTGCGCCTACATCGTTGGCGCTGGACATCGCACAGGAGCTGAATATCACTGTGGTGGGCTTTGTCCGTAACGGAACCTTCAACATTTACACCCATCCATGGCGCATCCGGTAAGAGACCGAGTCATCGTCCATTCGCATGGAGGAATATCGGATAGAAATCGCTTACATCAAGAAGAGGGATTGACATGGCCTGTGGCACATCTGTATTTTTAAAGAAAACCCAATAGACGAGACCGTATCGCATGACTGGCGGATGTAGAGGAGTACCTCGGAGGAGTGCGATACGCATATGCCGGCCGCCTGGGCACCCTAGTGGAAGGATTAGGAGTGTTCAGACGGCTGTTTTCGAATCCGGGAGGGAGAGACGCATGAAAGTCCTGGTTGCCGACGATGTGGCGGAGGTGGGCCTGCAGCAACTGCGGGATCGAGGGAACATTGAGGTCTGTGTGCAGACTGGTTTGACGGAGGACGACCTGTGCCAGGCTGTGACCGATGTGGACGCCTTGATCGTTCGTTCGCAGACGAAGGTCACAGCAAGGGTACTGGAAGCTGCAGCACAACTGAAAGTGGTCGGCCGAGCTGGGGTTGGTGTCGACAACATCGACGTCGAGGCCGCCACCCGCAGGGGCGTGGTGGTCATCAACGCCCCGGACGGTAACACCATCTCCGCTTGTGAGCACACCTTTGCGATGTTGATGGCGATGGCGCGCCGCATCCCGGACGCCCATCAGTCGATGCGGCAAGGCCGATGGGAACGCAAGGCATACGTGGGCGTGGAATTGTCCGGCAAGACGTTGGCCATTATCGGTCTCGGGCGGATCGGCCGGGAGGTGGCCAAACGCGCGCAGGCCTTCAATATGAACGTCGTGTGTTATGATCCCTTCCTCAGCCGTGAGCGTGCCCAGGAGTTGGGTATCACGAGCCTGTCGTTGAACGATGCACTGGCGCAGGCGGATTTTGTCACGGTCCACACTCCCCTGACGCGCGACACGCGGCACCTTCTCGGCCCCGAACAATTTGCCAACATGAAGCCGGGTGTGCGTATCGTCCACTGCGCGCGTGGCGGCGTGATCGATGAACAGGCGCTGGTCGCGTCCCTGCGTGAAGGGCGAGTGGCGGCAGCCGCTCTGGATGTCTTTGAACAAGAACCCCTCCCGGATGATCATCCGCTGCGGAGCTTGGAAAACGTAATTCTCACTCCCCACCTCGGCGCCTCGACGGTGGAAGCGCAGGTCAATGTGGCGATCTCGGTAGCGGCTGAAATTGCCGATATCTTGAGTGGCCTGCCGGCCAAGAATGCGGTCAATCTGCCGGCGCTCAGCGTCGAGCAGGAGGCGCATCTGCGCCCGTACCTGACACTGGCCGAGAAATTGGGGACCTTGGCCGGGCAGCTGTACACGGGGGCGCTCTCTCACTTGGAAATCACGTACGGCGGCGAGTTGGGCGAGGTGGCCAGCGAGTTTGTCTGCAGGACCCTGCTCAAAGGGCTGTTGAGCAGCCGGTACGGTGAGGAGGTCAACTACGTCAACGCGCGTTTTCTGGCGGAGATGGACGGCCTCTCCCTGCGTGAGGTGCGCCAGGCCAAGTCGAAGGTCTTCACCAACCTGTTGACTGTGGCTGTGACGGTGGACGGGCTACGTCACACAGTGGCGGGAACGGTTTACAACGGCCTTGGGCCGAGGCTGGTGGAGATAGACGGCTATCCTTTGGATGCGGAGCCGCAGCCCCGGATGTTGTTCACCCGCCACGTCGATCGGCCGGGGATGATTGGGCGCATCGGGACACTGCTCGGAGAAGCGGACATCAACATCGCATCGATGCAGGTGGGACGGCGCGAATCCGGGGGTGAGGCGGTCATGCTGCTGGCTGTGGACAAGGTGGTGCCGGACAGCGTGCTGGCCGAAATCAGCCGCATGGCCGGGATTCAACAGGTCAGCACCATTCGTCTTTGAATGGGCGACGTGGGCCAAGGAGCGCGCATACTGAATTAGGGGCGATGAAAACCGTGACCGTACCTATGATAGAGAGGCAGAGAGTCGGACGAATCGACAACTTTGGCGCGGGGCCTGCCGCGCTGCCGGAGTCGGTCCTGCTGAAGATGCAAGAGGAACTCCTCAACTACGAGGGCACCGGGATGTCTGTGCTGGAGATCAGCCACCGCAGCGACGCCTATAACCGCCTGCAGGCGGCGGCTGAACAACGGCTCCGCCGGTTGCTGGCCATCCCGGACGGCTATCGGGTACTGTATCTGCAGGGCGGCGCGAGCCTGCAATTCGCCATGATTGCGCAAAACTTTATCTCCGACGGCGAGACCGGTGCCTATGTGTTGACCGGATCGTGGTCCGAAAAGGCGTATCAGGAGGCCGGACGGGTGGCGCCGGTACGAATTGCCGCCAGCACGAAGGACGACGGCTATCGTCGGTTGCCGGATCCGGCAGAGATTCACGTGGAGGACACGGATGCGTACGTGCACTTCACGTCCAACAACACCATTATGGGATCGCAGTGGCCTTCGATCCCGGTGGTTGGCCGACCGATGGTCGTGGACATGTCGAGCGACATTCTGTCCCGCCCCATTCCGGTTGGAGACTACCATCTCATCTACGCGGGCGCCCAGAAAAACTTGGGTGTCGCCGGTCTCACGGTGGTCATTGTGAAAGAGGACTGGCTGGATCGGCACCCGGGGACGCACCTGCCAAAAATCCTGGCCTACCAAACGCATGCGGCCGCTGACTCCCGTTACAACACGCCGCCTGTCTTCGCCGTCTACGCGCTGGAAAAGGTGCTGGAGTGGGCGGAGGAGCAAGGGGGTGTGGCCGGCCTGGCGGAACGTAACCGCAAGAAGGCGGATATGTTGTACACCGTGATTGACGAGAGCGATGGGTTTTACCGGGGTGTGGTCGATCCGGCCGCGCGGTCGCAGATGAACGTGACCTTCCGTTTGGCTGACGACCAGTTGACTCGCGAATTCATTTCTGCCGCGAAACAGGCCGGCATGTCGGGCCTTGGCGGTCACCGCTCGGTCGGTGGTTGCCGCGTCTCGCTGTACAACGCGGTGGAGCCTGAAGCCTGCGCACGCTTGTGCGATTTCATGCGGGAATTTGCCAAACGCCACGGGTAGTCCTGAGTGGCGCGCCCCTTGACTGGATGTGGGAGCCGGGCTACGCTCAAGCGGTGGGCTGTGTTTGTTTTTGCCGATGGAACGGGAGGAGTCACGTGTACGACTGGATCTTGTTTGACATCGATGGGGTCATGCTCAGTGAAGAGCGTTACTTTGACGCGTCGGCTTTGGCCGTCTATGAACTGTTGGCCAGTCCTCAGTATCTGCGCCTGACCTTCACGGGGATGCCGGGGTTTGGCGTGCGACCGGACGACGAGACGGTGAGCGAGATTCGCGCCCGCGTGTTCCATGAGGACGAGTTCCTGCGTTTCATCAAAGGACGTGGCGTCAACGCCAATTGGGACATGGTGTACCTGCAGTTCGTCGCCGTGCTGGCGGCCGTGGCCGACAGCTTACCTGCGGAGGCGCGGATGGCCTGGCTGCCTCAGGAGTTGCCGGTGCCCAGCGCAGGCAGCGCAGCCATGACCGACGCGTCGGCCCGGCGCACGGCCCTCGTGGAAGCCCTGCGGCAATTCGTTGCCGCGGCGCCGACCATGGCAGAGGGTGTCTTCCGGAATTACACCCGCTTGTTCGAGCATTGCCGGGGAAAAGACGACTTGTTTTCCGTCTGCCGGCGTGTGCTGGAGCCGATACTCGGAGACGCGGCGCAGGCGGTATGGGATTTGGGGAAAGATGTGTTTCAGGAGTGGTACCTGGGTGACGTCTATGGAGGTCCGGCATGGCACGGACAACCTGCAGGCAAGGCGGGCTACCTGGAACAGGAGCGGCCGGTGGTCCCTCCTGACGAATTTCGCGACCTGTTGGACGATGTGCTGAGCAGGGGGATGCGGATTGGCATTGCCACCGGGCGGCCGCGCCTGGAAACGGAGGTGCCGCTGCGCTCCTTTGATTGGTTGTCCCGATTTGACAGGAACCGCGTCACCACGGCTAGTGAGGTGTTGGAGGCGCAGGCCCTGCGGCCGGGCCAGCCTCTGTCGAAGCCGCACCCGTTTTCCTACCTGCGCAGCTACCTGGGCGAGTCTGACCTCGAGGCTGTGTTGGACACGCCCCTGCCGCTGCCAGAGCCCGAGGGCCGGCGGGTGTTGATTGTCGGCGACTCGGTGGCCGATGCCCTGGCTGCGCGCGCCATGGGTTGTCACTTTGCGGCCGTCCTGACGGGCTTGGACGGTGCAGACGCAAGGCGGTCGTTCGCGTCGCTCGGCTGTAACTACGTGCTCAACAATGTCCTGGAGCTGAAGCAAGTCCTGGCTGCGGGGGTAAAGTAGCGCCACAGCCGGTGAGGTGTCTGCGTCCGGGCGGGCGGGTGGCAACCGCCGCCCGGTTGGCGCGAGCCTCTTGGGATATGGGTTGCGTAAGCGGGCGGATCGTGCTAAGATAACTTTCGCCGGTGTAAACGGCTTGTTCGCCGCATTTTATGGAGAGATGTCCGAGTTGGTCGAAGGAGCACGACTGGAAATCGTGTAGGCGGGCTTAAACTCGCCTCGAGGGTTCGAATCCCTCTCTCTCCGCCAGTTGGCGGCGTAGCTCAGTCGGTCAGAGCACACGGTTCATACCCGTGGCGTCGGTGGTTCGAATCCACCCGCCGCCACCAGTGTGCCACCTTGGCTCAGGGGTAGAGCGGCTCACTCGTAATGAGCAGGTCGTCGGTTCGAATCCGACAGGTGGCTCCACATAACAGCCCGGAACGATGAGGTTTTCGGGGAGGTCGCCCAGCGGTGGGCGGCCTTTTTTTGTGGCTTGGGGCCATTGGTGTAGCGAATGGTTGTTGCCGATCCCGTTCTCAGACGCCTGTTGTGAAGACGTTCCTCTTTACCTGAAGAAGTTTTCCTCGCCCCATGGAAACAATGGGGCACATGTCAGCGTGCTGTGTGCAGCACTATGATGAGCATCACGACATCGTAGGCACAAATCAACAAGGCTCCCGTCAGTGCAATGACAGGGACCGCCCGTATGCGGGTGAGGCGATAGCCGATGGTCGCGAGGAGGGAGAGGAGAAACACCACCAACACGGGCCACGAGGGAATGGCGAAGGCCGCAAGGAGGGTGAGGATGAACACGGCACCGGTCAACAACCATAAGGTGGCCAACATTGCTCTCACTCCAATGAACGTCAAAGAGTGGTTGGTCTTACCGCATGGTAACAACTCTTGGAAATGCTTGCTCACATCGGGTCTGGAGGAGACGCGGGGCGCCTGACACAATAGAATGGCCACCACCTGATCGAGTTCGTTGTAGAAGCCTTGAAGGACCGTCAAGCGCGTGAGCATAAAATGCTCCTTACAATGAAGTTTTATTTATTCTAAACGAAGTTAACAAGTGCGACAACAGCTTGATTGCCAGTTTGTACGCAAGGAGAACACAAGGGACCGGACATCGTGTTCACTCCGTAGATGGGACACCACGTCCTGGTAGCACCTCATTTCCGGTATGTGGGACATCGCTTGCCGGAGCTTCTGTCGAGCGCGATTCTGAGGAATATGTATCGAAGACCCAGAGTGAAAACAATGGTACGATATAATCCGTATAATTGGGGCAACAGCTCCCCCGATAAGTCCCTGCATCCTGACGATATGGCAAAGGTATCGAATTGCGAAAGGGTGTTGTCAGGCTATGAACCTGCGAATCCGAGGTGTTACCTACGACGTTGGAACACCCATCATCAATGGTGGGCTCACACGCGAGACGCTGCCGCTGGACCTTGTGGAGCGGGAGATGCAGGTGATTGCGAAGGAATTGCATTGCAATGCCGTTCGCATCACCGGTCAGGATATCGAGCGGCTGAAGCTGGCCGCAGGTGCTGCATGTCGACACGGATTGGAGGTTTGGCTTTCCCCATCGGTTCACAATGCCAACGAGCAAGAGACATTCCAGTGTATGCTTGAGGCTGCCTCGGCCTGTGAGGACCTGCGCAAGGTGGGCAGTCAAGTGGTGCTCGTGCTGGGGTGCGAGCTGAGCGTCTTCATGTCCGGTCTGATCCCCGGAGATAGCCTGCTTGACCGCCTGGCATTGTTGTCTGATCCTTCGCGTTGGACCGCTGACATGCTCGCAAACGGATCGCCCGAAGAGCGTTTAAACACCTTCTTGGCCCGCACCGCGAAGGAGGTGCGTCGCCGCTTCGCCGGTCCATTGGCCTACGCATCGGGGCTGTGGGAAGATATCGATTGGCATAACTTCGACATCGTCGGCATCGACGCTTACCGCGACGGGACCAATAAGAAGGAGTTCCCCGGCCTCATTCGCAAGTACAAGCGGTGCGGCAAGCCCGTTGTCGTGACCGAATTCGGATGCTGCACGTATGCCGGCGCAGACGACCTCGGTGGCATGGGGTGGATGGTGGTCAATCGGCAATCCACACCTTGGCGCCTCGGCAAGCCGCTTATACGTGACGAGAGCGTGCAGGCACAGTACCTGACCGAGCTGCTGGAGCTATTCGACAAAGAGGGAGTCGACGGTGCCTTCGTCTACACATTTGTCAGTCCCAGTTATCCTTCGAATATCGATCCGCGTTACGACTTGGACACCGCCAGCTACAGCTTGGTACGTACCTGGCCCAGCGGAAACGATACGACCTCGCGGCATCCGCGATGGGAACGTAAGCAAGCATTTTACGCGGTCGCACGTCACTACGGGAAAGGGGATAATCCATGATTCGCGTTCGTTTTGTCAGTATTCCGGTGTCCAATCACGATGGCGCACTTCACCTGCGAGGACGTCGAGGCCGCGTATCAGGAGCTGAGCGCGCGCGGCGACAGACACCACCTGAGTTCTGTCCTGGACGCCCAGTTTTTGCAGAATGTAGGGTCAGGGGATAACGGGACATCTCGCTTTGGCACCTGTCGCTTACTTGGCCAACCTGTCGAGGGGATGGGATTTCTGCAACGCTGCTTGAAACCTGCGTTTGGACCGCCTACCTCGCCAAGCGGAGATGGCGATGATGCAGGCGAACACCAACATGCAGAACAGAGGTAGCCACCGCTGGAGCATGGGGTTCCAGGATAGATGCGCGTAGACCGCGTCGTCCGCTATCATGTTCCCGGCAATCCATGCGATGTAACCGGCGGCTGGGAAGACAATCCACGGCAGCT
Organism: Alicyclobacillus shizuokensis NBRC 103103; assembly: GCF_001552255.1. Classification (GTDB taxonomy): domain Bacteria; phylum Bacillota; class Bacilli; order Alicyclobacillales; family Alicyclobacillaceae; genus Alicyclobacillus_G; species Alicyclobacillus_G shizuokensis. The sequence continues at coordinate 116,709 of NZ_BCQV01000002.1, read as the reverse complement.
TGTCAAACACCTTGGCAATCACTTGGCTGCCCAAGATCAGAAACGGAATCGTGCAGAGAAAGCCGGCCAGCAACACACTCAATCGTCCATGCGCGGCTCCCAGCATAGCCATCGCGTTGTCCAGTTCCATGCATAGATCAGCCACCGCTATGGTACCGATGGCTTTCCAAAGCCGATTAGGCACAGCGCTCCGTGTTTCCCGCGAATCGTCCCTGGGCTTGTGAAGCCGTTCCGTCGCCAAGCGCAGCGCAATCCACATCAAGAGCGCACCGGCGGCGCTTTTCAGGACCGGAATTTGGATGATGAACGTGCCGAGGGCGGTGAATCCTATCAACAGCACGATGGCCAAGATGCTGCCCAGTACAATGGCTCGTTTGCGCATCGTTGGCGGCAGCCTGTCGGCGGCAAGAGAGATGGCGAGCGCGTTGTCTCCGGACAGGATGATATTGACCAGAACGACATTCAATACGAGCAAGTACCAATTCATAGGAATCCTCCTCCCGGAGTACGCCGGGTGTACGATGACACCAAAAAGCGAGACCACAGTCTGATGAAGGTCAGTCTGCCCGTTTTGCGCAATGGGCACGTACCGACCACCATATTCCATCAGACTGTAAGTCTCGCTCACAGGACCGGGACTGCGAACAACTTCACAGGCTGTCCCGATGCTATGTAAGGCGCCGGGTGCGGGACCTTTGGAACCAGCAGGCTCCAAATGCCGTACACCGCACCGTATTGACGGCACACTTCGTCCGCGAATCCAGCCTTCGCGGCAGCTACTCCCCTACAGGATCTGTTTGTTTGCAACTCGCCCGGTTAGCAACATCGCTGCCTGTCCTCCTATAAACAATAGAGGCCATCCAGCCAACTGTCAACCGGGACAAGCACATGGTGGGTGGGGAGACGTGTAAAGTGGGCGGAACAAGAAAATAGGGCGCTGCTGCAGAACGTGTCTCCAGCGCGCCGCTTCACAGCAGTATAGGGTTCTTTATTCGAGGTCTTCGTCGTCGTCATCCGACAACAGAGACTCGTTGTAGGCATCGACAACTTTTTGCCATTCTTCTTCGTCCTCGATTATGGCCAAGACGACCTCGTCTCCATCTTCGCCGTCGAGTCTCATGATGACGCCCTCGTCATCGTCTTCGTCAGCCGGCAGCAGAACCGCGTAATCCTTATCTTCGACCGAGATGAAGTCACTCAAGATAAAATTGTGCTCGTTTCCATCTTCATCTTGAAGCACAATGACTTCTTCGGTCTCGTGTTCGTGATCATGGTCGTGGTGCTCATGTTCATGTTCCGTCATCGGCCCATTCCTTCTTTCTCGTTCCGTTTGAGGAGAATGCCCTCATACTATCATGCTCCGCCTGGAAACACAAACCTGCCCGCTCATGGGCCGGCTAGGCGCTCGTCATGGACTGTCAGAGGTATCGGTCATTCGCTCCTGTACAGCCTGACCCAGACGTTCGGTGACCGCTTGCAGTAGGTCATTGACTGCGGATTGAGCCTGTTGGAATTCACGCACCACAGGAATTTGTTCCAACTCTTGAAGAACCGCCTCGGATTCCTGTGTCAGGTGGCGGTAGTACGCTTCTGGAACCTTGCGGACGGTAAATTCCTTAATTTGTTCGTGGAGTGAGCGCAAGCGGCGCATCAGGGACTGAGCCTGTGGATGCTCCTGTAGCCTGGCTTCTGCTTGTTGGTAGCGCTGAATTTCCGGGGTTTGCAGAATCATGTCCGCCAGCTCTTCGGCTTGTACCCACAGTTCATTGCGGTCCATTCATAAGCCTCCCGTGGCGGTCAGTGATGCAGGCGATGGTGCTGGTCATTAAAACGCTTGTACGGATCGCTGGGGGCGTTTTCCATTTTGTCCGCCAGCACAGCCAACGCAATGCCAACAACAATCAAGGCAATGAGCAGCGGATAGGAATGCAGACTGACTCCCAGGATGACAAACAGGAACAACAAGGCGTACAGGCTGTAGCGCACCCATTGGCTCTTGGTCCACCTGAACATGCCGGTCACTCCTTCCGCGAAGGTTTGCACCGTGCGGTCACAAAACAAAAGCGATGCAGCCACAGAAATCCGTATCCAGTTTGACTCTTGACATTCATTATAAAGCCAAGCAAAGGGTCGGTCAAAAAGGACACTTGGATGGCAGGCGGCAAGTTCTCCGGTGTCCGGGCTGTCATCCAACCATCAATAATGGCCCAGGACGCCTTGTTTGCGCGCACGCCGCTCAGCCACAGAAAACACGGCAAGTCCGATGAGAAACCACACAGCGGCATTTGTGATGGAAAAGTACAGCCACTGACTGTCGCTCCACAGTGGAACGCCGTGTGTCATCATGTGGCGCAGCAGCGTCACCATCGGGGCGAACGGCACGACAAGAGAGACCAGATGCCAGGCACCGGGCAGGCTGCCGAACGGAGACATGACGAGAAATAACAAAACGAACTGAAGCAAATTGAGCAATTGGTTGGAGCGTTTCACAAGGATCGTCGCGCTGGCGACCAAGAATCCCAAACCCATGGCGGCAACCGTCATCAGAAAACCAGGCAGCAGGTCCCACGGTGAGATGGTCAGCCACCGCCCCGTGAGGGCCATGATGATGAGTAGGGTAAACGCGCTGAAGATGAGGTTGAAGATGACATTGACTGCGTTGCGAGCGAGGAGAATGCAGCGCGCTCCGTAGGGGCTTAGAAAAATTTGTTCCAGGGTGCCGTTCAGTGCCTCAGTGGCGATGGTCCAGCCCATCACGTCAACTGACGCGATGGCCAGCGTCCAGAGTGTATAGCCAACGATGATATCGCTCAAACGGTTACCAAACGTCGTTGTGCCGGCCATGTAGGAGGCGCCCAAAAAGAGACTGTAAAAAATGGCGACAATGACCACTAGCTGGCTGGCCAATTCGGTCGGGTAACGCCGAAGTTGAATCCACTCGCGGCGCATCTCTGCGCCGAGGAGAGACCACATTATGCCTCGACCTCCTGGCGGTCAGGGAGCTCTTGCACATGACTGCGAAACACTGTGCCCAGGTCTGGAAAGTCGCGGACAATGCGGACAATGGGGATGGGCTTGAGGTCCGCAACCAAAGCATGAAGTTGACTCGGATTCTCGAGGATGAAACGACAGGTAGTGTCGGAAATCCATTCAGCCGCGACGGAGTTCAATTTGTCCCGCGTTGCGCGGTCTGGCGGTGAGACCAACTCCAAAACGTACCAGTCGTCTGCGTACATATCGAGGACTTCTGATTTTTTCCCCTTCAGGATTAATTGCCCATGCTGAATGATGGCCACCTGGTCGGCCAAAGCCTGCGCCACTTCCATCTGGTGCGTGGTCAAGAGGACTGCGACGCCCTGGTCGTGTGCCAGGCCGAGTACGTATGACAAGATCCTGTCCGACGCTTGCAAATCCAGCCCCAGTGTGGGTTCGTCCAACAACAGGAGGCGCGGGCGGTGAATCAGCGCTGCACAGATTGCCACCTGCTGCTGCATGCCTCGGCTGAGCTGTTGCACAGTAGCGCCCAGCTTTCCTTCCAAGCCGAAGGCCTTCATCAACTCGCGACCCCGGTCTCTCGATTCTTTTCTATTGAGACCGCGGATGCCGCCCCAGTATTCGAAGTTTTCGAGTGGGGTAAGGCGCCAATACAGGTTTCTGCTGCCTTCCAGCACGGCGCCGACATGGGATAATGCTTGCCTGGGGCGCTTTGTGATGCTGTGTCCGGCAACTGTGACGTCGCCGCTGTCCGGACGCACCAAGCCGGCAATCATCTTGATGGTGCTGGTTTTGCCGGCCCCATTGGGCCCGAGAAAAGCGAGTATGGAGCCCGGCTGGAGTTGAAATGAAATCCTCCGCACCGCTGGAACCTTGCGCCCATCCTTACTCTGGTACGTTTTGACCAGATCTTGTACCTTCAGCATGCATGCCCCCTCTTTTCGTACGCGTTTTGTAACTGGAAATTCAAAAGGTACAAACAGAAGTATAATACATAGAGTAGAACGATAATACATAGAGTAAAGGAGTGACAGTTATTCATTTCAGACATTTTCCTCGCCGAAGGGGTTTGCCTCGAGACCGTAGATTGACCTCGAACAGAATCATCAGTATTCTATACGTAAAACGGTGAGCGGGGGCTGCTTATGGGACTGCTCGGTATGGCGGTGGCGGCGCTTGCCACCCTCTTCATGCTGTATATCTGTGCCTCGGAGACGAAGGAGAACTTTGACCGAGCCTTGGCGAAAGAACATGAGGATGCGGAGTGATGACGTGCTTGCCGACGGGATGGGCGCAGGGAATCACGAGACAAACCACATAGAGAGTCCTACTTGGTTGACCTTCACGGACGCGGACGTGTATGCCTTTTGGTACGAAGACGCCCATCTCGCGTTGGTGCGGTTTCGCCGGGACAACGAGAGGCTATTGTTTGTCATCGGCCAGCAGAGCCAGCAGGGGTTGCACTTATCGTTTCCGGGGCGGTTATTCACCGACCGCGTGCTGGATGAGATTGAACCGATATTCTTCGCCGAGGTCGAGGAGCCCGGCGGGCAGACGGAACAATTGGCGCTTGGCGCCTACTTCCGCACCGGCGAAGCCGAGTATGGCGCCTATTATGCCCCGGGTACCGCTGCCTTGGAGGTATTTTTGTTTCGAATCGACAACACAGGGTCCAGGCCAGAATTGACCAGCTTGATGGGCTTTGAACAAGAGCAAGCGGCTGCCTTGTTTGTGGAACGCTACGGGCACCAGCTGAAACTGGGGGAAGCTTGAAACTCCCTGGTGGGGCAGCAGCGCCGGATTCGTACGCATTGGCGTACGCAAAAAACCGGCGCCGCCCGCGGGCGACACCGGTCTCAGATGTTCTCCTGGAGCAGTTCCGAAAGTTCCTGAGCTGCTCTTTCATCCGTCAAGGCGAAGACCTGCATGAGGTACGGGATGTTCATCACATCATCCGCCCCCAGGATGGCTGTGCGTCCCGACGGAATGGAAGTCACCAACGACTTCCCGTAAAAGTGGCCGGTGGTGGTGATGGCCAAGTCGTATCGCTCGTATTGACCCACGATACCTACATACCTTGTGGTCGTGGCTTCTGTTTCATCATACAGAACCATGCCGCTGTCCAACAAGGGGCGGACCTCCCATTTGTTCGGCTAAAACCGCCGCATGGTCGGCGGATCCTCCGACTCCATCAATTCTTGCCACTCGCGTACAGCTTCGAAGAACCGTTGCTTATCCCGCTGATCCAGCGCTTCGTCGATGATCTGCTTCAATTCATATTTGCGGGCGGCGCGGGTTTCAACTTCACGGATGACGTCCGCCACTTCTGCCGGCAAAGGCAAGTCGGGCAGATTGACGAACAGGTAGAGTTTCTCGTTTTTCGGCATATAGGACTGGAGCAGCGCCATGATGTCTTTCGGCTGGCTTGCCTTCTGGATGCCACCGCCGTTTGGAATGCGGGCAATCATCCCATGGCGGCCGATGATCAACAGCGGCACGTTCTCCAGGACTATGCTGGTTAGTTCCACCTGCTGCAGATACGAGGACAAGAAGTCCAGAATCATTTCTGCGCCGGCCGGGAGTATCTTCGTCTTCAAGTGCAGGATATCTTCCTTGGCGATCACGATGCTCCCCTCCCATCGACTGGCTTGGCAAACATCCTGACGGTGTATGCCGGTCCTGTTCCACCGTATGCAGGCTGACCGTCCCCAGCGCGGGCGCTATGGGACATCCCGAGGTATATTTATTGTAGCAAAATTGGTCGTGAGATAGAAGTCAAGGGGGAGAAAGAGGAAACTGCAGGCTGGTGGCGCCGCCGTTGCTCTTGTAGTCCAATCCACATGCATAACTGCAAAGACAAGCTATTCGTTTGGTTCCTTTTGAATATTCCTCATGGTACCATAATACGTGACACGATTGGCATGAAACCGGGCCGGACACGGAGGCGAAATTGGGGCAAAGCCGTATGGGAGGTTGAATATGGCCAAAAAAGGGTTGATCCTGTTGGATGTGCAGGAGGAGTTCTTGCGCAGTTCCCTCGACTACATTGCCCGCCTGTGCCAGAAGTTCCTCGATGAGCATGCGGAGGACTACGCGGCGGTGGTGTTGACACGTTGGGTATACGACGACCTGGGAGGGGAGAACACCCTGCTGCTGTCGCACCCACGGGCCTATGTGATGGAAAAGTCCACGTATTCCGGCTACACGCACGAAGTTCGGCGGGTACTTCTGGAGCACGGCGTGCAAGAAGTGCATATCGGCGGTGTAGACAGTGAACTGTCGGTTCTGGCGACCATGTTCTCGCTTTGGGATGCGGGCTTCCAAGTGAAGGTCTTGGAGCGCTTGTGCGCTTCGTACCACGGTCGAAACTGGGAGGCGATGATGATAGCGCGGCATGCCATCGGACGTGAAAATGTGATTCCGCTGGGTGGGGACCGCGTGTACCTGTAACCGTCGCCAAGGGGAAGAAGGTAACGATTGGAGCGGGGAGGCGGCTGCTCCGGGGCACATACTATAAACCCGGGGGGGCGAAGCCGATGAGCCGATGGGTATACTTTGCTGGGCTGTACGATTCCAAGTTTGAAGCGTACTGCGCGGTCATGTGGATTGAAGCGGACGAGCGCATCCGTGGTCCCGTCCACGCTGACGAGGTACAGGTGTATCAGACGCGACACGGGAAATACGGGGTGCGCTTTCGCCAATTTGCCTGAGCGGGGCGGGGTTCCCGTCCGTGGCGAACCCCGCCGGCTTGCTCTTGCTGAACTCACACATCTTCGTCGGTGTGAGTGTGTTCAGGGATCGAGTCCGCATCGGCCGAACGGGATTGCCGGTCGTAATCACTCCGCTTTTGGGTCTTCAGGTTCCGGCCGTCCTCCGGTTCGCGCCTGTCCCCATCGCTTCGCCGGCGCGCAGACGGCTGGGCCGCAGGATTCGAATGCTGGAAATCGCGGCTCTCCGTGCGATTCAGTCGTTCCACCAGCTCCGTGACAGGGCACCAGCCGGTGACGCCTTCCGCCACTTTCATGGCGCCGAATACCATCAGGAGGCTCTTGCCCACGCCGCCTTTGCGCATGGCGCTGGCGCTGCCGTAGGCCATCAGACCGGTCATCAATCGCAAGTAGCGGTCAGGCGCGCTGATGTTGTTTTTCACGGACTTCCCCTCCTTTCACCCATCCGTTCACAGCATGGCCTGGTTATCGGCCACGGCCCTAGTATTTGGAGAGTGAGCCCATCCGATGCGATCTTGATTTGACTTTGACTTACCTTGACTAATTGCGGTGACTACGGCATACTGGATGTGTCCAAGATAGGTGCTAATGAGTGAGGAGGGAACTACCCGATGAGCTTGGTGCCAATTGTCATTGAGCAGACCAGCCGAGGAGAACGCAGCTACGACATTTATTCGCGGTTGTTGAAGGACCGCATCATCTTTTTGGGCACCGCCATTGATGACGAGGTGGCCAACGCTGTGGTCGCCCAGTTGCTGTTTCTGGCCGCGGACGACCCGGATAGGGATATTCAGATGTACATCAACAGCCCGGGCGGATCGGTCAGCGCAGGCTTGGCCATCCACGATACTATGCGACACATCAAACCGGATGTTTCAACGATTTGCGTCGGCATGGCGGCCAGCATGGGTGCGGTGCTGCTCGCGGCCGGCACGAAGGGCAAGCGGTTTGCCCTGCCGAACTCGGAAGTGATGATTCACCAACCCCTGGGCGGAGCCCGCGGTCAGGCTTCCGACATCAAAATCCACGCGGAACATATCATCCGTACGAGACAACGTCTGAATCAGATCCTCAGCGAACGCACCGGTCAGCCGCTTGAGCGCGTAGAGGAGGATACGGACCGGGATCATTTCATGTCGGCAGATGAGGCGAAGGCGTACGGGCTCATCGACGACGTGATTCAACTGAACGATTGAGGTATGGTGGCTGCGGGTCTAGTAGACGAGGTACGTCGAGCGGGCGGGCTTACGTTCGCCCGCTTCATGAGTCTCGCCCTGTACGGGGAAGACGGGTACTACAACCGGTGTGTCCGCATCGGCGAAGAGGGCGGCGATTTTTATACGGCGTCCGGGATGCCTCTGTTTGCCCACACGTTGGCCTTATGGGCGGAACGGAATTGGCGGCGGTGGAGACGGCCGCGATACCTGCAGGTGGTCGAAATCGGCCCTGGTCAGGGCGAGTTTGCGCAAACCTTTCTCTCCGCGTGGCGGGCGAGAATGAGCGACGCCTGCGAGCTGCGGTATGTTCTCCTCGAGCGGGCGCCTGGTTTGCAGCGGCTGCAGTATGAACGCCTGCGCTCTTGCCCGGAGACGGTGTGGGACGACATCTTGCCGGATTGGCCCACGCTGGTGGTGGGCAATGAGGTGTTGGATGCCTTGCCGGTGGAACGAGTCCGCCGCAGACGCGACGGCTGGGACCAGGCCTGGGTGGTTTGGGATGAAGACCGCAACGGCTTGGCGCTGAGTTGGCGGCCAACAGATGGCCCGGTGGCGGATCTGGCTTATCGTTACGTCGACTGTCCCGTGGATTGTCAAGCGGAGGTGGCGGTATCGTTGACGGAATTTTTTGATCGCCTGCGCAGGATGGCCGCTCTCCTGTCCGCCGTCTTCTTCGACTACGGCATCACCCGGGAGGAGTGGCAGGCCGGAGTGCGGCCACACGGAACGTTGCGCGGGTATCGGGGCCACCGGGTGCGTGACCTGGACGCCATCCTGGCCTGTCCGGGCGGTATGGATGTAACCGCCGACGTCAATTGGACGCAGGTACTGGCGACCGCCGCAGAGTCCGGGTTTACCGCTCTACCGCTCCGTTCGCAGGGACAATTTTTGCTTAACGAGGGCATTTTACAAGCGGCCGAGACGCTGGCCGCCACGGCTGCGTGGCCGAACGTGGCAGCCCAAGTCAAACGCTTGACGTTGCCCACGTTCATGGGTGAGCGGTTTTCCGTCTTGGAGCTCAGGGCGGGGGAGTGAAGGCATGTGCTGCGTGGATTGGCGGTCGTTTGTTTAGTTTCGGGTGTGCTGTTCCTGGTGCTGGGGCTGCACTATGTTTTTTCCATGCGCTGAGGACGTAGATTCCACCGAAGAGATGGGCGCTTGTCTGAGCAGGCGCCTTTTTTTTCGTCAAAACTCCATATGCGTAAACTCCCGCCATAAATGTGACATTATAATTAACCCATATATCAAATATAGTATGGATCAAAAGAGAGAGATTGCGTAACATTAAGGAGGTGGGACTTATCAGCCTGATGTGAAGGAGCTGTGACACAAACATGGCGATCCGAATGGCCATCAATGGCTTTGGACGGATAGGGCGTATGGTCTACCGGCGGGCCGCGGAGTTGGATGATATTCTGGTAGTGGCTGTAAACGGAACCGCGGATGCGGACACGCTGCTGCATCTCCTGCGTTATGACTCAGTCCACGGCCGCTTTACGCAGCCTCTGGAGCGAACAGCGGCGGGGTGGACACTGAACGGGTGCGAAACCCACGTTTTCAGCACTCGCAATCCATACGAACTGCCGTGGGCGGAACTGCAGGTGGATGTGGTGGTGGAAGCTACTGGCCGCTTTCGGACCCGCGACGGAGCCGCTCTGCACCTGGAGCAAGGGGCGCGCAAGGTGGTGGTGACGGCGCCGATGAAATCCCCGGACGACGCGGATGTGACGATTGTGGTTGGGGTCAATGAGGATATGTACGATGCGCGGAGTCACCACATCATCTCCGGTGCGTCGTGTACCACCAACTGCCTGGCGCCAGTGGCCAAGGTGCTGCACCGCGCTTTCGGGATTGAAGGCGGTTTGGTGACCGCCATTCACGCCTATACGAACGACCAACGCAATCTGGACAACCCGCACTCGGACTGGCGCCGAGCGCGTGCCTGCGGACAATCCATCATCCCCACCAGCACCGGGGCGGCACGCGCCATTGGCCTCGTGCTGCCTGAACTGCAGGGGCGCTTGGACGGCATGGCAGTACGCGTGCCCACCCCCAATGTATCCCTGTTGGACTGCGTGCTGCAGCTGACCACCGATGTCTCTGCGCAGACGGTCAACATGGCGCTGCGTGACGCCGCCGACCATGATCTGGCGGGCGTCCTGGGTGTTGTGGACGATCCGCTCGTCTCCATAGACTTCAATGGGGATGCGAGGTCCGCCATCGTCGACGCCACGGCGACAATGGTCCTGGGTGGGCACCAGGTCAAGCTATTGGCCTGGTACGACAACGAATGGGGTTACGCCTGCCGGATGGTGGACCTGGCCCAACGCGTGGCCGTGCCCGCTGGCGAGGGGGCCTCGGCTGGGTCTCCACGGACCGTTGCCGGAACCGCCTGGTAGGGTCTTTCTCCGTACTGTCTCCGTCCCGCCCCTTCCCAGCGGAAACCTCACCGGACCTGTCGTTCATGGGCTGACCTCGCCCATGCGGCTCGTCCGGTTTTTGTGTTTGTGTTAGAATGGTGTATCGCAAAAGGGGCTGGAGTGGATGGAACTTTACTTCGACAACGCGGCGACAACGCCGCTTTTGCCGCATGTGCAGGACGTGATCAAAGAGCGCATGGCGACCTTCGGAAACCCCTCCTCCCTGCACCGAAAAGGTGTTGAGGCGGAGGAGGTTGTGTCTCATGCGCGCCGCCAAGTATTGCGCATGATGGGGGCGGCCGGAGGGACGGTCGTCTTCACGGGCAGCGGCACGGAGGCAAATAATCTGGCCCTGCTCGGTACCGCGCGTATGTTGTCTGGTCGCGGCCGCCATGTCGTCACCACGGCGGTGGAGCATCCATCGGTTCTTGAACCCCTGCGGGCTCTGGAAAGGCAAGGATATGAAGTCACATACGTGCGGCCGCAGCCGGATGGCTGCGTGGCCGCTGAAGACGTGTTGGCTGCAGTGCGCGACGACACGGTCCTGGTCTCGGTGATGCACGTGAACAATGAAACGGGCGCCCGGATGCCCGTGGAACAGATTGGCAGAGCGCTGGCGGATCACCCGAAGGTGCGTTTTCATGTGGACGGGATCCAGGCGTTTGGCAAAATACCGCATCCGGTGCGGGAAGCGCGGGCCGATTTATACACCGTGTCGGGCCACAAACTGGGCGCTCCCAAGGGAATCGGCGCCTTGTACCTGCGCGAGGGCGTGCGTGTGGAACCCGTGGTCTACGGCGGTGGCCAGGAGTTTGGGCTGCGCTCCGGGACCGAGAACGTGTTGGGGATTGCGGCCTTCTCGGCCGCCGTTGCAGTCATGAGCGACGGAATACAGGCGGCTTGGGAGCACGTGTCCGCGTTGAACCAGCAGCTCGTTGCCGGGCTCCGGGAGATCCCTGGATGTGAACTTCACCTTCCGCAGGAGCGCTCTCCTTACATTGTGAACGTCTCGTTTCCAGGCTTGAAAGGCGAGGTTCTGGTGCACGCGTTGGAGTCCAAAGGCTTGTTTGTCTCGACCGGATCGGCTTGCTCCAGCAAAGGAGGGCATGCCATCAAGAGTCATGTGCTGGTGGCGATGGGCATGAGTGAGCAGGCGGTGCAGGGAGCGATTCGCCTCTCTCTGACCCGGTGGGCGACGTCCGAGGAGGTCGCCCGGGCTCTGGACGTAATCCGGGAACAAACACGCTGGCTCCGCAGCATTCTCTGAGCAACCCAGGGTGCGGGGGTTCGCACGGTACCTGAGTGCGGGATGCATCAAGGAAAGGTTGGGCCTGATGATGGTCGATCACGTTATCGCGCGTTATGGCGAGATTGCGCTCAAGGGAAAGAACCGTTCCCAGTTTGAACGGCTGTTGGTGCATAACATGAAGCGGGCCTTGACGCCGTGGCCGCAGGTGGAGATTCGGCACGCTGGCTCCAGGCTGTCGGTGGACCTCAACGGGGCGCCTGTGGAGGCGGTGATAGAGCGGTTGCGGCGCGTGTTTGGCCTGGTCTCGTTGAGTCCCGTCCAGGTGTGTGGCCTAGACCTGGAAGAGATTCGGGACCAGGTGCTGGAACTGTTGCAATCGCATGAACAGGGGCAGGAGACGGCCAAGACTTTTAAATTGGAAGTGCAGCGGGCCAACAAACGCTATCCATTGACCTCTCCGGAACTCGCACAACGACTGGGCGCGCTGGTGCTGCCGCGGGCTGCCGGTTGGAAAGTGGACGTACATAATCCGGCTCTCACCGCTTACGTGGAGATTCGGGATCAAGAGGCGCTGATATACGGTCGGAAAATCCCGGCTGTAGGGGGACTTCCCGTCGGCATGAGCGGGCGGGTGGGTCTGCTCCTCTCCGGGGGCATCGACAGCCCTGTGGCCGGGTGGTTGGCGATGAAGCGGGGGGTGCGGCTTGAGGCCATACATTTCCACAGTTTCCCATTTACCAGCGAGCGCGCTCTGCAAAAGGTCGAGGACCTGGCGCAGATACTGGCGGATTGGGGTGGCGAGGTGAAGCTGCACGTGGTCCACTTCACTGACGTCCAGGCCGCCATTCGCAAGGCCTGCCCGGAAGAGCTGGGTATCACGGTGATGCGCCGCATGATGCTGCGCATAGCCGACGCGATTGCCCGCAAGAGGCGACTATTGGCGTTGTGCACCGGAGAGAGCTTGGGTCAGGTGGCCAGCCAAACGTTGGAAAGTCTGCGGACCATCAACATGGTGACGAAGGTGCCCATTCTCAGGCCGCTGGTGACCGAGGACAAGGTGGATATCATTCGCCGGGCGCGCCAAATCGGCACGTATGACATCTCCATACTCCCGTACGAGGATTGCTGCACCATCTTTGTGCCCAAGCGACCGCGCACCAAGCCGCGGCCAGAAGAGGCGGAGCGGGCCGAGTCAGGCCTGGATATTGATCGGTTGGTGGGGGCGTGCGTGGACACCCTGGAGACGAAAACCTTCGTGGCGCGAGGGATGGATTGAGCCTGGACGAGTCGGTCACCCTAGAGGAATGGGGGAGGCCGATGGAGATGCAGACATGGAAAACGGTCTATCGACTGTTTCTCTGGCTTGCGCTTGGCTACACGCTGCTTGAGACACTCAGGCGCAGCCGGGCGGTGTTGGCGGCGGCCATATTGTGGCGGATACTCCGGTGGCGTCCGTGGGCCAGTTCCCGCCGCGTGGCCGCATTTCGCCTGGTCGACGATCGCGAGCCCGCGATTTACCGCCGGCGCGGCTTGCGCAAAATGATTCCCTAAAGGAAAAGGTCTTGTGTGTACGAGGGTCGGATGCGTGCCGACCCTCTTTGATTGTTTAAATCTATCGTTATTTGGGAATAACGGATAAAGAGACAAGGGAGTTGTGCACGCTTTCAGGAGGCTATCGGATATGCGACAGAGTGTACGGACGATGCGACAGGATGCTTGGACGCAGGAAGACGACGCCATTTTGGCGGAAATCGTGCTTCGCCATATTCGGGACGGCAGCACCCAGTTGGCGGGATTCAACGAAGCCAGCCGACGCTTGGGGCGAACGGCTGCGGCCTGCGGGTTTCGCTGGAACGCGGTGGTGCGCAAGCAGTACCGTCCCTCCATCGAAGGGGCCAAAGAGGAACGCAAGGAAAGAAAGTCGCAGCAGATTCAGGCGCAGCTGGAGGGAGGAGATTATGATCACCCCACGGCGACGCTGATGAGTTGGGCTCAGGTGCTGCGCTTTTTGCGGCAGGAGAAAAACACTGCCCAACAATGGGCTTCGCGCTGGCGCGCGGCCGAACGCCAGGCGGCTGAATGGAAGAGCAAATTTGAAGGCTTGGCCCGCGAACACGAGAAGCTGTCGGAACAATACCAGCGCTTGAGTCGAGACTACGATGTGATTGTCGAGGATTACCGCTCTCTCGTTCAGATTGTGGAACGAGCCCGCAAGGCCACGTTGTTTGACAACGAGTCGATTGACCACGGGTTCATGTACCGGATTGACGAGTACGGCAATCTGGAACGTGTGCACGAGGATCGTCTGGAATCGGCCGAATGAAGGCCGCCGTGCCGGCTTGACCAGGTATAAACGCGGGTTTGGGAGGCAAGCTAACGGCCGTGGAGGAAGGTGGCCGAAGCGATGCACCGCCTGCGCAAGTGCGGGGTATGGATATTGGCAGTCTGTTGCCTGTGCCTTTCGACCGGGTGTTTTGACCGTCAGGAGTTGGAGCAACTCGCTTTTGTCACAGGTGTGGGGCTCGACAGAGCCCCCAACGGCCTGCTCGACGTGACATTGCAAATCGCAGCGCCGCAAGGCAACGAGAGCAGTAGCGGCGGCAGCGGCAAGGAGCAGGGCAAGGGGACGCAGCCGGTGACATTTCGCGTGCACAGTATTCCCGAGGCTCTCTCCCTGGCCAACACGAGCATCGAACGGACGGTTACGCTGTCCCACTTGAGCATTGTGGTGTTTGGCGAAAGCTTGGCCAAGGAGGGGCTGAAAGACACCTTGGAACCGATGGTGCGCTTTCGCGAGTTTCGGCGGACCCTGTTCGTCGCCGTGGCCAAGGGACGAGCTCTGGACATTTTTAACAATGACAACCTGATGTTGGAGCGGTCCACGGCGCGCTTGGCCGACAATCTGTTCGTCATGGCGAATCGCGATGGGTTATTTCCGTCCAAACAACTGCAGGATATTCTGGTCGCCATAGAAAATCCGCACGAGGACCCTCTGCTACCCGTCTTCGCGGTCAACAGCCAGGTGGCCCAAACCTCCGGAAGCGAAGCGTCGAGCGGCCAGGACGGCGGTACGGGTCAAGGGGGCAACAAGGCAGGGGGGCCTATCGAGGAGACGAAAGTCGATTTCAATCCTGGTCAGGTGGCGCGCTCCGGCGGCAACCCGGTGGAGTGGATTGGCGGCGCCCTGTTCAAGGGGGACAAACTGATGGCCTACTTGAACGGGCGGGAGATGCTGTATCTGCGGATATTGGACGGATCGCTGCACAGTGCGAAAATGGACTTCCGCGATCCGCTTCACCCCAATCAGATGATTGGTCTGTTTTTGCGCAAAGAACGGTCGCCCAGCGAACAGCTGACGCTGACGAACCCGCCCCGCGTACGTTTTCTTGTGCCTCTGGACGCCGATTTGACCAGTGCGGTCGAGCCGTCCGCACAACGCTCGCTACTTAGCCTGCAGATTGAGCGGGATCTCGACCAATCGATGGCCAAAGAGATGAAGGCGCTGCTGAACAAGTTGTACCATCAATACCAAGTTGATCCGATTCTGCTGTCACGCCGCCTCCGCACGCACTTTCTCACCCACCAAGAGGTGGTTCAGTATCCCTGGCGTCAGCAGATGCGATCCGCCCAAATCGACGTGCAGGTGGACCTGAACATCCGCCGATTCGGCATCCAGGCGATGCCAAGACAGGCGAAATGAGATGGGCTCAACCCATCGGCGGCCACCCCGGAAGCTGGGGGCGGGGTTCCCAGTGGGGCTGCAGCGGGCCTGGGAAAGTGGGCTCAGTTCCATGGCTTTGCCTGTCCGCTATCCGGGGCCGCTGCGCATACGGAGGCATGGCAGGCCTTATCGGTTGGCGGTGTGGTGATGTGTCCGGCGCCTGCAGCGGGCGTTGACCCTCATCCGCCTCGCTCGATTCTCCGTCGCCGTTGGCGATGGACACGGCCGACTTACACGCCCACTGCAGCATCGTCCGGAACCACGGATTTTGCATCAGCTCCAGTAACGGTTTGGCGTTGATGCCGTCCTCTTCGGCCAGGGCGCTGCGCAGGGTTTCGGAGAGGGTCAGCAGCAAATTCAGGTATTCCTCGGTATTCATGCCCAGCAGGGAGGCTTCTCTGTGCAACCGCTGGCGGATGTCGGCCGGCAGCGGCCGCGCCCTCCGCTTTGTCCGAGTTGTTTGTTTGGCTGGGGACTTTCGACCCCGTGTAGGACCGTGGTTGTTTCTCACTGCCGCCCCCTCCTTCCGCGGCACCTGTGTCGAACTTGTGGCAGGCGTTCGGCTCGGTCACGAAACGATTCTCCGATAAACAATGCAAGGGTGGCCGCGTGAGGCAGGGCGAGTGTGCCGAGCGGGCCTGGGGATCGGTTGCCCGGAAGCACTAGGTTACAAGGCCCCCGTTGGGGCTGAGGACTTGGCCGGTTAGGTAGGACGAGGCCGGCAGCGCCAGAAAACGCACACAGTGGGCAACTTCCTCCGGGGTGCCGATGCGTCCCACAGGGATTTCGTTTAGCAGCTGCGTGGCGTCTTGCGCATCCAGGGTGGCGGTCATGTCTGTAGCGACAGCTCCTGGGGCGACTGCGTTCACCGTAATTCCGGTGCGACCGAGTTCTTTGGCTAGGGCGCGCGTCAAAGCGATAACCCCTCCCTTGCTGGCGGAGTAGGCTGCTTCACAAGCGCCCCCCGACAACCCCCACACCGATGCGATGTTGATGATGCGTCCGTATTCTGCACGCAGCATATAAGGGAGGACAGCCTGGGTGCATAGGTACACCCCTGTCAGGTTGACTCCGATGAGTTGTTGCCAAACTTGCCATGGAGTCTCTTGAAACAATCCACTCCAGGCGATCCCCGCGTTGTTGACGAGGATAGAGGGAGCCCCCAACGCCGTGGCTGCGCTCATCAGCCGGGACACCTCGTTGGGGTGCGCGACATCCGCCTGAACCGCCAGCGCCGCGTCTGCCAGAGCTCGGCACTGGCTGGCCACGTGCTCGGCTTCTGCCTGCGCCCGGTGGTAATTGACGATGACGCGCGCTCCGGCCGCGGCCAGACTGAGGGCTATGGCGCGGCCAATGCCGCGGCTGGCACCGGTGACAATGGCAACCTGTCCGGATAACGGTTTTCCTTCTCCCGGATACTCTTGTCCCACTGGGAGCACCACCTCGCACTCGACCTGCTGGACCCTGGGGTTTGCGTTGCCGTGGATGGGCGAGACCTTCGTCAAGCCACGCGAGCCGTGGGAGCGCAGCGGGGTCAGCGCTCGCGAATGGGCAAGCGTAAGCGTTCCCATACCGCCCGGCCAGCCACGACGGCCGTCGCCAGGACCAAGCTGCTGGTGATCCATTGTCCAATCGAAAAGTAGACAGGGAGCGGGTTTCCGGCCAGTTGGATGGTTTCCACAAACGACGGCGGCAGGGACGGGTGTACGTCGCTGCGATGAAGGAGCGGAACCAGCCTGTCCAAGACGCCTTGCGCCGCCTGATTGACTCCGCGCCCCAGAGCATCGGCAATCAGGTACCAGAGAAAGAACGGGCCGGAGATCAGCGCGGAGACCGGTGACAACCACAAGATGAGCAGGTCCATAATCAGCACGCAGGCCCACCAATACCAAGCGATGGAGAATCTGCGCAACAAGGCACGGTACAACCTAGATAACAGCCAGACGGCCAGGGCGGGACCGGTGGCGATAATGAATGCCCAAAGCCAATGGCGGCCTGCACGCCGGCGGTTGCCGGACGGATTTGACGGCGCCTCCGAAACGCTCTGTATCCGAGGGTCCGGGGCCGGTCGGGGCTCACGTGCGTGCGGCAGAGGAGCGTCCGCACGGCTGGACGCATCTTCGGTGCGCACCGCGTCCGCACCGGTGAACAATCCTGGGCGGGCGCCCGATTGCGGCCTCTGCAAGACGGGATGGGTCGCCAACAGGCGGCGGAACTCGGTCTCGCTCAGGTTCGCGTTCAACAGGTCGGGACTGACGTCCAGCACGTACACACCAAACTCTATTTCCCATTCGCGAATCGATTTCCTCTCCGGTGTGGGTTGGGTAAAGTTTGGCTTCACCCGAAAGCGACTCATCGTTGGGCCTCCACTTCGCGTCATTCTGCTCCCAGTATAGCGCAATTTGCTGGCGCGATTGCGGATGCGGACTGGTCCGTCGGATCCTAGCAGGCGCCTACAGCAACCCCGGCTGCTTACGAGGCTTGGTTGACTTTACTTCAGAAAGTACAGTCGATATGATAGTGTGGCGAACGGCAACAAGCATTCATTGAGCGCGGCCAAAGGAGCGATACGTGGATATGGAATGGATTCGGCGCACGGCTGCCAGCGGCAACCCGCTGACGGACCTGCACATGTCGTCGTTTGCGACAGTATCGCACCTGTATGATGGGCAGGATCCGACTTCGGTTCATACATACCGGGAACGGGCTCGGCATGTGCGTGCCGACTATTCACCCGCAAAACGACGGGCACTGGTGGACGCGCTGCGGGCTTATCATAGGGCTCTGGGTGCGCCCGAGGCGTCGCTGCAGCAGGTGGAAAGACTCGCGCACCCGGAGGCCGTCGCGGTGGTGACAGGACAACAGGCGGGGTTGTTTGGCGGTCCCCTGTTTGCTTTGTACAAGGCGCTCAGCGCCGTGGGCATCGCCCGCCGTCTGGAACGGGAATTGCGATGTCCCGTGGTGCCGGTGTTTTGGGTTGCCTCGGAGGACCACGATTGGGCGGAAGTGAATCACGCCTACATCCTGGACGGTGCGGACGAACTCCAGAAGCTGCAGTTGCGGCAAAAGGTTTCCCCTCATCAAATGGTGTATCACCAACCCCTCACGCGGGAGGCGGTGGATGAGGTGCTGGCTACAGCCCACCGATTCCTCGCTGGCGAACCGAATACTGTCGAGGCTCTGAACACCCTGCGCAGCCTGTTCGAACCTGGGATGTCGTTGGCCACCTGGTTCGCTCGGCTGTTGGCGAGATTCACGGCCCGGCATGGAGTCGTGTTGTTTGATCCTTGTCTGCCCCCCTTGCGGGAACTGGCGAAGCCGGTCTGGGAACGGGCCCTCGTCGGGTACAAAGACGTGCAGGCGGAGCTGGACGCGGCTTACCGCGATGTACGGGCCTTGGGCATGGCGCCTGCCGTGGTCCGCGACGCGACCAACACCACGTTGTTCTATGTGGAAAACGGAGAGCGCTATGTTCTTGAGCAGACGGACGAGGACGGGGTTTTGCGAGTGCGCGGCCTCGGCATACAGAGAAGCGTATCCGATTGGGTGGCGTTGGCCCAAGAACAGCCTACACGCTTCAGCAGCAATGTGCTGCTGCGTCCGGTCGTTCAGGATACCGTGCTCCCTACGTTGGTCTACATCGGGGGCGCTGCTGAGATTGCCTATCATGCTTTGGCACGGGGAACGTTTCGGGCACATGGACGGGTGCTGCCGCCACTGCTTCTGCGCCAGCGGGTGACCTTGTATCCGGCCAGTGTGCTGCGGCACATGCGCCAGTGGAGCATTCCTCGGGAGCGGCTGTATGAGCCGGCGAATCTGGTGCAGGAGGCCCTGGCAGGTCTTGGGATGGATCGCCTGGAAGCCTCATTTCATGACCTGGAGGCGGAAACGCGAGAGCGCTGGCAGGCCTGGGCGGAGCAATTCTCCGATTGGGGACAGCAGGTGGCTGCGATGGCGCAGGCGCAAGCCGCGCGCGAAGCCCAGGAACTGCAGCGGTTTCGCGCTAAGGCGCGCCGCTGGCTGGAACTGCGCCACGACGCACAGGTCCGGCAGCTGCGCCACATTGAGCGCTGGCTGTGGACAGACGGCCACCTGCAGGAGCGGCGGTTGTGCGTTCTCAATGTCTGGTGTCGGCACGGGGAGAGCGCGCTGCGCGAGTTACCTGTATGGGAGGATTTCGATCAGCCGGGGACGGTGTACGAAGTGGACCTGGACGTCTGAGCGGACTGCCGATTCGCCGTTGCGAACCGAGCCGAATCTCCTGGACAGAATACATCTGTTTTCTTGTCTGCTGAAACGGTTGCCAGCCGTTTCAGCTTTTTTAATGGACGTTTTTATGGACAAGTGAAATTTCTCGCGTAGCCAAGCAGGAGAATCAGCGTTTACCGCGAAAGCTATGTGCTAAGTGGTGTGAAGTGGAGTGAAGTGGGGCAGAGTGGGGTAAAGGTGGTGGACCGGTGTGTTCATGGGCGAGTTTCAGCATACCCTCGATGACAAAGGGCGTATGATTGTGCCCGTCCGCTTTCGCGAGGAACTGGGCAACTCGTTCGTGATCACACGTGGTCTCGATAAGTGCCTGTTTGTATACCCCATGGCTGAGTGGGAAACTCTGGAGGGCAAGTTGAAGGCCCTTCCCCTCACCCGCGCGGATGCGCGTTCCTTTGTTCGGTTCTTTTTTTCTGGAGCCAGTGAGTGCAGCCTCGACAAGCAGGGCCGCATGCTGATTCCAGGCTCCCTGCGGGATTATGCCGGCTTGGAACGGGATTGTGTTGTCCTCGGCGTGTCGAACCGGGTCGAAATCTGGGCCCAGGCCACTTGGCAATCGTATTCCGCCAACGCGGCGGAATCCTTTGCGGAGATTGCCGAGAACCTTGTGGATCTTTCGTTTTAGGGGTCGATGGCTGCGATGACGACTGAGCCGTTTCATCACGTCACGGTGCTGTTGCAAGAGACAGTGGAGCTTTTGCGTCCGCAACCGGGGGGGATGTTCATCGACTGTACGCTCGGTGGCGGTGGACATAGCCGATGTTTGCTCGAGCGCACGGCTCCCGATGGTCGGCTGTTGGCACTGGACCAAGACCGTACGGCGTTGGCCCACGCCCAGACGTGGGCAGCGGGTGTGGCACCGGGACGGATGACCACGGTTCACACCAATTTTCGCCATGTTGCAGAGGTGGCCAGACGACATGGGTTTGGTGCCGTGGACGGCATCCTGTTTGACCTCGGCGTCTCCTCTCCCCAATTTGACGATCCGCACCGTGGCTTCAGTTACCGGCACGATGCGGAACTGGACATGCGCATGGACGCGGATGCGTGCGGCCCCACGGCCGCCGAACTGGTGAATCAGGCGGACGCCGCGGAACTGGCCCGTATCTTCTCCGAGTACGGGGAAGAGCGGTTTGCCCGTCGCATTGCCCAGGCGATTGTCCGCACGCGGGAGCGTGCACCGATTCGCAGCACGGGTCAACTGGCGGAAATTGTGAAAGGGGCGATCCCGGCCGCTGCCAGGCGGTCGGGGCCCCACCCGGCGCGTCGCGTGTTTCAGGCGCTGCGTGTGGCGGTCAATGATGAGCTCGGGGCGCTTCGGGACGCCTTGGAGCAGAGTTTGGGATTGTTGACGAGCGGCGGGCGGATTGCGGTCATCAGCTTTCATTCCCTCGAGGACCGGATTGTCAAACGGACCTTTGCGAGCTGGGCGGAGGGGTGCATCTGCCCGCCGGATTTTCCCGTTTGTCGCTGCGGACGTACAGCGAAGGCCAGGGTGATTACCCGCAAGCCCGTCCAACCCGGCGAGCGGGAAAAGAAGCAGAACCCCAGGTCGCGCTCGGCGAAGTTGAGAGTGGCCGAAAGGGTCTGAATTCAATGTGTGGATGTTTTGAGCCGGTGGTACCGGTCGCGCGCGTAGCCCTTGCGGCCAGCGCAGGCGGTGGTTCCGGTGCGATATACGAGTGCAAAGTCGATGAGGAGGAGAGGAAATATGCCAGCGAGTTCATCGAATGCCGCATGGGCAGCGCCGCAGCGGGAGGTTCACAGGGAGCAGCGACAGGTTGCGGTTTCAACGCCGAGACCACGCAGAGACCGGTTCACCCGCTATGACCGAATTTCCATCTTTGCGTGCATCGTCATCTCCGCCGGCATCCTCTGGTTTATCGCGATGCAAAGCGCGCAAATTGACCGCATCAATTACCGCATCAGTTCGCTGCAGCAGCAGGCACGGCAGGTGGAGGCGGAGAATGCGGCGCTCACCAAGGATGTGGACGAGTTGAAGCGGCCAGCCAGGATTCTGTCGATTGCCCTCAATCAGCTGCACATGAAGTACGCCGATCCCGTCCAGATTTCGGGCAACACGGGCGGCCAGTGACATAGGCGGTGCCGCCCATGAATGAGAATCGTCCAAGCCGGCACCGGCGCCGCGTTTGGTTGCTGCAGGCAGGGTGCCTGCTGGCGCTGGGTGCGGTGGCCGTTCGCATGCAGATTGTTCAACACGTGTTTGGCGGCCGGTTGCTGGCCCAGGCGGACAAGGCGCAGACGGTGACGACGCAGCTGTTGGCTCCCCGCGGCCAAATCTTGGATGCGCAGGGAAACCGCCTGGCCTACGACGTATCCGCGTACATGATGGACATTCGCGTCCAGGATTTCAGTGATCGGGAGCAGCTGGCGCAGCTGTTAAGTCGCGCTCTGGGCGTCAAGAGCAAGGACGCGCTGGCGATTGTCGACAACCACAAATACACTTGGGTGCGCTGGCCGCACCCGGTCTCGGAGACCCAGCGCCAGGCAGTGCTGTCGTCTCTGAAGGCCCTGTCGCAAAAGGGTCGCGCTTCTGCCAAGGGTCAGTCTGGACGGACGTCAAGCAAGGACCTGACACAGAGTGTCACATTCACCCCGACGGAGCAGCGCTTTTATCCTAACGGGACGTTTGCCGCCAATGTGATAGGTTACGTGGATCAACATGGCCAGGGACAAGGCGGGCTGGAACTCCAGTACAATCGGCTGCTGAAGGGAACCGACGGGTTGGTACGGTATACGAAGGATGGCGACGGCTTTCCTCTGCAGTGGACCATGCAGGTGGAGAAGCCGGCCAAGCCGGGGGACAACCTGCAGTTGACGATTGATCCAACCATCCAGGGGTTTGTCGAGGAGAAGATGGACCAACTGGTCAAACAGTACCATCCGGAGCACGCCGCCATCATCGTCACCAACCCCAACACAGGGGCCGTGCTGGGAATGGCCAGTCGTCCGACCTACGACCCCAACCAGTACTGGAACGCCAGCGCCAATGCCCTGTCCAATTGGGCGGTCAACAGCGCTTTTGAACCGGGGTCGACGTTCAAGGTGATTGTATTGGCCGCGGCGCTGACGGTCGGGGCTGTCAACCTGAACGACACCTTTGAATCCGGCCACCTGGAGGTCTCCGGGCGCACCATCTATGACTGGAACCGCGTCGGTTGGGGGCGCATCACCTTCGAGCAGGCGATGGAGGAATCGAGCAACGTGGGCTTTGCGACCATCGCGCTGAAGCTGGGCTGGACCAACCTCCTCAACTTCATGAACCGGTTTGGCTTGCTTCACCAGACCGGGATTGACTTGCCGGGGGAAGCGAACTCCATCATCTTTTCCGATTCCGATCGCGGCAAGCTGCAATTGGCCACCTCCGGCTTCGGTCAAGGCATCGCGGTGACGCCGATACAACAGATGGCCGCCGTCGGGGCGGTGGCCAACGGCGGGAAGTTGATGAAGCCGTATGTCGTGCAGAAAGTGATCGATCCAGACACCGGCAAGGCCGTGAAAACTTTTCATCCAACGGTGCTCGATCCGCACGTTATTCCCGAGAGTGTGGCGCAGACGGTGTCCCACGTTATGGTGCTCGATGTGTCGAAGGGCATCGACAAGGCCGGCTATCTGCCTGGGTACGATGTCGCAGGCAAGACCGGCACGGCGCAGGCGGTCGACCCCAAGACCGGGAAGTACTATTCGGACCGGTTCATCGTTTCCTTTATCGGCTATGCGCCTGGTTGGGATCCTAAGGTGGAGGTCTATGTCACGCTGTATTGGCCGAAGACGGCGGCCAGCAACCAGTGGGGCAGCACGGTGGCCACGCCGGCGGCGCGGGATATTTTGAAGGAATGCATGCAGTATTATCGGATCTCCCCGCGAACGGATGGGCAATCGGACCACAAGAGTTCGCCCGGATCTGGGCAGCATGCCACCCAGTACGTGCAGATGCCCGATGTCGCGGGTCAGAGTTTGACCGCGGCCAAAGCAGCCTTGGAACAACTAGGCCTGCATGTCGAGGTGGTGGGCGGCAACGGCACGGTGGCCCGTCAGTGGCCACAGGCCGGGCTGTCTTTGGCAAAAGGAACCAAGGTCTACCTGTACACGCCTGGCAGCGGTGACACGCTGCATATGCCAGATCTGACCGGCGCCTCTTTGCGGGAAGCCGGCAACATCCTGGCCGCCATGGGCCTCAACCTGGAGGCGGACGGCCAAGGTTTTGTGTCCGCGCAGTCGGTGGCTCCCGGCAAGCCCGTCCGCCGCGGCCAGACCGTCCACGTCACGTGTCAAAGCGGTGAGTCCTAACCTGCGGCCCGGCCCTCGAGCCTTTGTATCCCTCTGGATTCTAGCAGACAGATTGTCCGCATACGATGATGGGTGAGAACAGGCTGGGGGGCGACGTCGGTGCGTGTGACACGCGGCTTGGTCAGGCGGCGTTTGCTGCTGCTGTTGCTGTGTCTGTTGGCTGCGGTCGGGGGCCTGTTGGGGCGCTTGTTCTACATTCAGATGGTGCAGTCGCCCTGGCTGGGCGCCCAGGCGGATGCCCTGTGGCGGCGCAACATCCCGGTCGCGGGCATTCGCGGCACCATCTACGACGCGAACATGCACGAGTTGGCCTACACAGCCAGCGCTCCGAGCGTGATCGCGGTGCCGGCGCAGGTTGAGGACAAGCGAGGGACGGCCATGAAGCTGGCCAAAATCCTGGACATGTCAGAGAAGCGTGTGCTCACCCTGCTCCAAAAGCGGGACGCGACCGTCTACATTTCGCCCGGCGGGCGGCGCATTAGCGAGCGGCAGGCGAATCAGATTCGCGATCTACAATTGCCGGGCATCTATCTGACCGAAGAAGGCAAGCGCGCCTATCCCGAAGGCGCGTTGGCCGCGCAGGTGCTCGGCATCACCGGGGCTGACAATCAAGGCCTGACCGGTGTGGAAAAGGAATATGACCGAGAATTGGCCGGTGACAAGGGCTATATCAGTTTTTTCGCCAAGGCCAGCGGTGAGAAGATGCCCGGATCTGGACAAGTGTACGTCCCGCCGACCGACGGCGAGGACTTGGTGCTGACCATCGACGAGCAGATTCAGCGCTTTGCGGAACGCGAGATGGAACAGGCGGTGGCCGAGTACAACCCGGATGAGGCGACCGTCATTGTGGCCAACCCGAAAACCGGGGCCATCCTGGCGATGGCGAACTATCCGAGTTTTGATCCGTCCCATTGGCGCGACTATCCGTCTTCTACCTACAACCGCAATCTCGCCATTTGGAAGACATTTGAGCCGGGCTCCACGTTCAAGATTGTGACCCTTTCGGCGGCTCTGCAGGAGGGTAAGGTGAGCCTGAACGACCGTTTCTATGATCCCGGCTACTACGAGGTGGCCGGCCACCGGATCAAGTGTTGGAAGGCGGGAGGGCACGGCTCCCAATCCTTTCTGAACGTGGTCGAAAACTCGTGCAACCCTGGCTTCATCGCGCTGGGCGAGCGCCTGGGCAAGACGACGCTGTTCTCCTACATTCGCAAGTTTGGCTTCGGCCAGAAAACGGGGATTGACCTGCCGGGCGAAGGCCGCGGCATCCTCTTTCGGGAGAGCAAGGTGGGGCCGTTGGAGTTGGCCACAACCGCGTTTGGGCAGGGGGTATCGGTGACGCCCATCCAGCAGGTGATGGCGATGTCGGCGATTGCCAACGGAGGCCTGCTCATGAAACCACATGTGGCCAAGGAGTTTCTCAATCACGATACGCACCAGGTGGTGCAGACAGTGCAGCCGGAGGTCGTCCGCCGCGTGGTCTCGGCCGAAACGGCCGCCAAGGTGCGCCAGACCCTGGAGAGCGTGGTCGCGCGGGGCACAGGCAAGAACGCGTATGCGGAGGGGTATCGCGTGGCCGGGAAGACCGGTACGGCGCAGGTGGCGGAACACGGTCGGTACAGCAGCAGCCACTACATCGTTTCGTTCATCGGCATGGCGCCAGCGAATGACCCAAAACTGGTGGCCTATGTTGCCATTGACCACCCACGGCCTAGGCAAAGCGCGGTGTTTGGCGGGACGATTGCAGCCCCGATAGTCGGGCGCCTGTTGGCCGACAGCTTGGCCTATCTGGGGGTGCATCCGTCGCAGCAGGGGCTGAGTAAGAAACGGTCGTGGAATGAACCGGCCATGGTCACCGTCCCCAATCTCATCGGACTCTCCATTGGCGAGGCCCAACGCAAGACGATGACCAGCGGCCTGAACCTGAAGACCCAGGTGATTGGCACGGGGAAGTACATCGTCTCGCAGGCGCCCGCGGGTGGCAGCAAGGTGCCGGAGGGTTCGACGGTGCGCCTGTTCCTGGGCGACGCACCGCCGGGCGGTTCGGGCAATTGACAAGGCCTCGCAAAACCACTAGATTGGGCATGGTAGTTCGGCCGGTAAGGAGGGTGTCGGGTGCTCTTGTCGCAATTGTCACGGGTCTTGATACGCAAGCAGTGGATCGGCACGGGGGATGTGGAGGTTAGCGGGGTCTGTTCAGACTCCCGAACCGTGCAGCCGGGAGACCTGTTCGTCGCCCAACGCGGGTACACCGTCGACGGGCATCAGTTTGCCGGGGATGCCGTGCGGCGGGGGGCGGTGGCCGTCGTGGGCGAGCGGATCGTCCAAGGGGTGGCAGTGCCGCAGCTGGTGGTTCCAGACTCCCGTTTGGCTGGCGCCATCCTCGCCGATGTGGTCTACGGCCACCCGTCTCACCACCTGCAGGTCATCGGAGTGACAGGCACCAACGGCAAGACCACGGTGACCCACCTCATTGAACAGGTGTTGTCGATGGCTGGGCGCAAGACGGGCTTGATAGGCACACTCGGCTCCCGCATCGGCGGCGAGTACCGCACTGGGGTCAACACAACCCCAGAAGCGGTGGAGCTGCAGTCCCTGTTGGCCGAGATGGTGGCGGCCGGTTGCCGCTCTGCGGTCATGGAAGTTTCTTCGCACGCGCTGGACGTAGGTCGGGTGGCCGGCATCCGTTTTCACATCGGTGTCTTCACCAATCTGACGCAGGACCATCTGGATTATCACGGGACGATGGAAAACTATCGCGCCGCCAAGGGCAAGCTGTTTTCCCGGCTCGGCAACACGTACGGGGATACGCCCGCTGAGTGCGCCTACGCGGTCGTCAATGCGGACGACCCAGCCGCGCACTACATGCGCGAGCAAACCGTGGCCGAGACAGTGACGTACGGGATTGACCAGGCGGCCGACGTGCGGGCGCGCGAGATTCATCTGCATCCGCGAGGGGCGAGTTTCCGCGTCGATTGCTTTGCTGGCAGCGCCCAGGTGAATCTGCGCCTGACCGGGCGGTTCAACGTATACAACGCGTTGGCGGCGTTTGCGGTTGGTTTGATTGAAGGCTTGACGCCGGAGCAGGTGGCCGAGGCGCTGGCGGCGGTGACAGGGATTCCCGGCCGCCTGGAGGCGGTGGTGGCCGGGCAGCCCTACACCATCCTGGTCGATTACGCGCATACCCCGGACAGTGTGGAAAACGCGCTGCAGGCGATTCGGGAATTTGCCGAACGACGGGTGATTTGCGTGATTGGGTGCGGCGGCGACCGGGACAAGGGCAAGCGGCCGTTGATGGCGGCGACCGCCTGTCGGCTGGCCGACTGGACGGTTTTGACCAGCGACAACCCGCGCACGGAGGACCCGGAGTCCATCCTGGACGACATGGAGGCCGGCGTTCGCCGTGATTACCCAGACCGGTACGAGCGCATCTCGGATCGGCGCGAGGCGATTTTCCGCGCGGTCGAGTTGGCCCAGCCGGGCGACGTGGTGCTTGTGGCCGGCAAAGGGCATGAAACTTACCAGATCATCGGACACACGAAGCACCCATTTGACGACCGAGAAGTGGCGCGTGAGGCTGTCAATGCTCGGTCGTGATGGGATGGAGGTACGCGGATGGACTTGCAGGCGTTGCTCCTGACCGCCGGCGTGGCATGCGCGGTTGGGATTTTGCTGGGGCCGATTTTTATTCCCGTGCTGCACCGGCTCAAATTTGGGCAACGGATTCGGGAGGAGGGGCCCTCCCATCATCAGAGCAAATCGGGCACCCCGACCATGGGCGGGGTGATCATCCTGCTCGCGCTCATCGTGACAACCTTGAAATTTGCTCTCAACGGCCCGGAAATGCGCATCCTGCTGGCGGCGACCGTGGCATTCGGCCTGATTGGTTTCGCCGATGACTTCATCAAGGTGGTGAAAAAGCGCAACCTAGGATTGACAGCCAGACAGAAGGTCGTTCTGCAAATTCTCGCCACGGTGCTGCTGTTTGCCATGCTCTGGGCGCACTGGCGAGGCACGGCGGTCGCTTTTCAGGTGGCCGTGCCGTTTACGGATTTGGCGGTCACCATGGGCGGGTATTACGTGCTCTTCCTGCTCCTGATTCTGGTCGGGACGACCAACGCCGTCAATCTGACCGACGGGCTCGACGGGCTGTTGTCCGGGTGTGCCGCCGTGGTGTTCGCGGCCTACGCCTGCTACGCGTTTTGGCATACGGAGTACGACGTGGCCCTATTTTGTGCGGCGATGGTCGGGGCGCTGGTGGCGTTTCTCGTCTTCAACCGGCACCCGGCCAAGGTGTTCATGGGAGACACCGGGTCCCTAGCGATTGGCGGCGGATTGGCCCTGGTGGCGGTGCTGACGCACAGCGAGTTGACGCTCATCCTGTTTGGACTGGTGTTTGTCATTGAGGCGCTGTCCGTCATCATCCAGGTGTTTTCCTTCCAGCTGTTTGGCCGCCGTGTATTTCGCATGAGCCCCCTGCACCACCACTTCGAATTGGCGGGTTGGTCCGAGTGGGATGTGGTTCTTGCGTTCTGGTTGTTCGCGTTTTTGACCGCCTTTGGAACCCTGGCAGTGGTCGGCCACTAGAGATCGGTCTTGGATCTGGAGATGGGAGGACTTGGATGATGTCGTTGCAGAACCGGCGGGCGCTGGTGGTGGGCTTGGCCAGGAGCGGTGAAGCGGTGGCCCGTCTGCTCGTCCGACACGGGGTGTCAGTCATCCTCACGGAACAAAAGCCGCGCGAGCAGGTGGAGTCTGCGGTGGTTGCGTTGGAGGAGCTAGGTGTGGAAGCGGTGTGCGGGGGCCATCCGTTGTCCCTGCTCGATACGCGTCCAGACTTTATCGTAAAGAATCCGGGCATTCCCTACCATGTCCCGCTCCTCGCGGCCGCGCTGGAGCGGGGCATTCCCGTGTACACCGAGATCGAGGTGGCGTCCTGGTTTGTCAAAGGCCCTGTGTATGCCATCACGGGCTCCAACGGGAAAACGACTACGACCACGCTGGTCGGGGAAATGCTCAGGCACGACGGGAGAAATCCGGTCGTGGCCGGCAATATCGGCGTGGTGTTGTCCGGAGTGGTGGAGGAGGCGGAGGCGAATCAGCCGATTGTGCTGGAGGTTTCGAGCTTTCAGCTTCTGGGCACGGAGACGTTTCATCCCCGGATTGCGGTGCTGTTGAACCTGTATCCGTCACATCTCGACTACCATGGCACGTTTGCCGCGTACCGGGCGGCAAAGTGGCGCATGTTCCGCAACATGGACGCAGGTGATGTGGCCATCCTGAACGCCGATCAGGAGGTGGTGCGCAGCCACGCTCCCGAGCGTCCGCGCAAATTCTGGTTCGGGCGGCACGGGCACGACGGAGCGGGGGTCTACGTGTCTGACGGCCAGATTGTCGTGCAGGCGGACGGCGTTCGCGAGGCTGTGGTCCCTGTGGCTGAATTGGGGCTGCGCGGGGAACACAACGTGGAAAACGCGGTGGCGGCGACAGCGGCGGCCATCACGGCCGGCGTTCGCTTGGAATCCATTCGCCAGGTGCTGCGCGAGTTTCGCGGGGTCGAGCACCGCTTGGAGTTTGTCCTGGAAGCGTCCGGGGTGCAGTACTTCAATGATTCTAAATCGACCAACCCACGAGCGGCGCTGGAAGCCCTGCGCTCTTTCAGCCAGCCCATCGTTTGGATTGCCGGGGGGCTGGACAGGGGTGATGACTTTCGGGTCTTGGCGCAAGACATCAAAGCGCGGGTCAAGGCGGTGGTGCTCTTGGGTCAGGCGGCCGACCGGCTGGCCCAAGTCTGCCGCGAGGCGGGCGTGTCCGATGTGTGCAAGGTCTCTTCGATCCCGGACGCCGTTGCCCGGGCCCGCGCCGCGGCGCGGCCCGGGGATGTGGTGCTGCTGTCTCCAGCCTGCGCCAGCTGGGACATGTTCTCTTCGTTTGAGGAGCGTGGACGCATGTTCAAGGAAGCTCTGCATACACTATAGCGTCTGACAGCTTGTCCGATACGGGGCGCGTCGGCCCGTTGCGGGCAAATGAAGGGGGATGCGGCCTTGCTGCAGGCGCGAACCAAGATGGATGTGGTCATCGTGGCGGCGACTTTGTGCCTGCTCGCTCTCGGCGTTACGATGGTCCACAGTGCCAGTTCGGTCGTGTCGGTCGAACGCTTTGGGGACCCATTCTATTTTACCAAGCGGCAATTGCTGTGGGCGGTGGTTGGCGTGGCGCTGATGCTGGTCCTGTCCGGGTATGACTATCACCGGTGGCGGCGCCTGGCGCCGGCCATCGCGGCGATAAGCTTTGTCCTCTTGGTGGTGGTTTTGCCCTTAGGCCAGAGCCGCAACGGATCACAGGCCTGGCTGGGCATCGGGTCCTTTGGCATCCAGCCGTCGGAGTTTGCCAAGCTGGCCCTGGTCCTGTTTCTTGCCCATTACCTGACGGATTCGGAACAGCGCATGCAATCGTTCTGGAGCGGGTTCGTGCCACCGCTGGGCATGGCCCTGTTGGCGGTGGCCCTCATCATGCTGGAGCCTGACCTTGGGCAGAGTGTGGTCATCGTTGGCACCACGGTCATTCTCCTGTTTGCGGCCGGCGCGCGGCTGACCCACCTGGCGGTTTTATTGTGGCTGGGATTGGCGGGCTTTGCCGGGCTGGTGGCGATGGCACCCTACCGCATCAACCGCATCATCGCCTTTCTGGATCCCTGGCAGGATCCACAGGGCAAGGGCTATCAAATCATTCAATCCCTGTACGCGCTTGGTTCAGGAGGCATGTTGGGGCTCGGCTTTGGCAACAGTCGGCAGAAGTTTCTCTACCTGCCCGAGCCCCAGACCGATTTTATCTTTTCCATCATCGGGGAGGAACTCGGCTATCTTGGCGCCGCCTGCGTCCTGCTGCTGTTTGCGGTGCTGGTCTGGCGCGGTTTCCGCGTCGCGCTGTACGCGCCGGACAAGTTTGGGGCGTTGCTGGCCGCTGGCATCACCGGTATGATGGCGGTGCAGGTGTTGATCAACATCGGCGTGGTCACCGGATCGATTCCGGCCACAGGCATCACTCTGCCCTTGATCAGTTATGGCGGCTCTTCACTAACGTTGATGCTTGCCGGGATTGGGATTTTGTTGAACATTTCCAGCCAGTCATCGGCAGCCCCTGGGTGACCAGCGGCCGCCGACCAAGGAGTGACGAGTGGGAATGCGAATGGTCATTACAGGGGGAGGCACTGGTGGGCACATTCTGCCAGGTCTCGCCCTTTGGCGTTATGTGAAAGCGCAGCATCCCGATGCGGAATTGCTGTACATCGGCAGTGAACGTGGGTTGGAGAAGGGCATCGTCACGCGGGCTGGCTTGCCGTTTGCCACCGTCGAGGCGGCGGGCCTGCGGCGGCAGATCAGCGTCGACGCAGTGAAAACCGTTCTTGTCACATACCGTGGGTACCGACAGGCGCTCGCGCGGCTGCGTGCTTTCCGGCCCGATGTGGTCGTGGGAACCGGCGGTTACGTCACGCTGCCGGTCGTGTTTGCGGCCAGCCGACTGCGCATTCCCAGTGTCATTTGGGAGGCCAATGCCCGTCCCGGGTTGACCAATGTCTTGTGTGCCCGCAAGGCCGACGCCGTGGCGGTTTCGTTCACGGATACCGAGCAGTGGTTTCCGCGGGCGCCCAAGGTGGTGCTGACCGGCAACCCACGCGCCAGCGAGGTGTTAGGTGTTTCGTCGCAGGCGCTGCGGGAGGCGCGACTGAAGTATGGCATCGACACACGCAGCAAGCTGATCCTGGTCTACGCGGGCAGCCGCGGGGCCGAGACGGTCAACGACGTGATGCTGACTTTGTTGCCGCGCCTGTCGTCGCGTCCACACTGGCAGTTGTTTTACATCACGGGACAGGCCCATTACGATAAGGTGAGTTCGGGAGTCGGGAATCTGCCGGCTAACGTCCGCCTGTTTCCTTTCATGGATGACCTGGCGGCCTTGCTGCCGCAGGCCGATGTGGTGGTGACTCGCGCCGGCGGGGCCACTTTGGCGGAGATCTGCTCCCTGGGATTGGCCTCTATCCTGATCCCGTCCCCGTACGTGACCGCCAATCACCAGGAGGAAAACGCCAAGCGCCTGGTGGAACAGGGGGCGGCGGTCATGCTGCGCGAGGCGGAACTGACCGCCGAGCGGTTGTGGGACGCGCTGGTCAACATCTTGGAAGGCGGAGTTGGCGAGCGAGTGCGCGAGCGCGCCCGGCGCCTGGCCACGCCGAGGGCGGTGGAGGACCTGTACCGGCTGGTCATGGAGGTGCGGGAAACGGGTCGTGTGCACCAATGAATCGCAGACGCCATAAGATGCTGTACGGACCTGGGCACGGGCAGGAGCCCGGCGCGACACTCGTTGGGGGTACGATATGAATCGCACGCAACTAGAGTCGTTGTTTGCACGCTATCATGTTCGACATGTGGAATTCGATGCCCCATTGGCTCATCACACCACGTGGAGAATCGGCGGTCCGGCCGATATATTGGTCACCCCCGAGAGCATCGAGGAGGTGAGGGGGGCGCTCATCGTGGCCACCCAGACGGGACTGCCCTGGACTGTGATCGGGCGCGGCTCCAACCTGCTGGTGCTGGACGGGGGCGTCCGCGGATTGGTGCTGAAGATGGGAGGGCGGATGGCCCAGCTCGATGTGGTGGGGACTCGGGTGGTTGCTCAGGCGGGCCGCTCGTTCGTATCCCTGGCGCACGTGGCGATTCGCAACAATCTGTCGGGGTTGGAGTTCGCCACGGGCATCCCGGGAACGGTAGGCGGGGCGGTGATGATGGATGCGGGCGCACACGGCGGCGAAGTCCGCGATGTTCTTGAGTGGGCGGACATCATGACTCCGGATGGGGAGTTGCGCCGCCTTTCCAACGCCGACCTGCGGTTTGGCTACCGTTACAGCATTCTCAAGGACCATCCCGGCGTCGTGGTTGGCGCTTGTTTTCGCCTTCGTCCCGGCCACGCGGAGGAACTGCGCGCCACAGTTCGAGAATGGTCGCTTCGCCGCGCTCGCACACAACCCTTGTCTATGCCCAACTGTGGCTCCGTCTTTCGTAATCCGCCCGGAACCCACGCGGCGCGCCTGATTGAAGCGGCGGGACTCAAGGGCTTGCGCTGCGGCGACGCCCAAATCAGTGACAAACACGCGAACTTCATCGTCAACCTCGGCCATGCCAAGGCTGCAGACGTGCTCGAGCTCATGCACCACGCCCAGGATACCGTGCGAGCCAAATACGGAATCACGCTCGAAACTGAGGTGAGAGTCATCGGCGACCCCGCCTCAGGGAGGTGATGGGTGTGGAAGCTCTGGAGATCCACGGCGGCCGTCCTCTCTCTGGACAAACAAGGATTTACGGCGCGAAAAACGCGGCACTGCCGATTCTGGCCGCGACCGTGATGGTGGAAGGCACCTGTGAAATTCAGGGTGTGCCCGATCTGCAGGACATTCACGTCATGTCGCACATTCTGGCTCACCTGGGGGCTCGCGTGGAGAGACGGGCCGACACGCTGGTGGTGGACTCCCGCGACATTCACTCCACCGAAGTGCCGCTGCACCTGATGCGCCGGATGCGCAGTTCCATCTTCCTCATGGGTCCGCTGTTGGCCCGCTTTGGGGAAGTGACGATTTCCAAGCCCGGCGGCTGTGTGATTGGCCAGCGTCCGATTGACTACCACCTGCGCGGGATGCGCATGCTGGGGGTAGCGCTGGAAGAACAACACGGTTTCATTCGCTGCACCTGCAACCGCTTGATGGGGACGTCGATCACGCTCGATTTTCCCAGCGTGGGCGCGACTGAGAACTTGATCATGGCGGCGGTGCTTAGCGACGGCCAGACGGTGCTGGAAAATGTCGCCCGCGAACCGGAGGTGGTGGACCTGGCCAATTTCCTGAATCGTTGCGGGGCACGCATCGAAGGTGCGGGCGGGGGCACGATTGTCGTCGACGGGGTGCATCACCTGCGGGGTTGCCAGTACCGGGTGATACCGGATCGGATTGTGGCTGGGACGATGCTGATTGCGGCCGCCGCGACCGGCGGGGAGGTGGAGTTGCTCGACGTCAACGCGCACCACCTGGGGGCGGTCATTGGCAAGCTGCGAGAGACCGGCGTAGAGGTGCGGGCGGACCCGGATAGGATCGTGGTGCTGCCCGGGCGGTCCTATCACGGAGTCACCGTGCGCACCGCCCCTTACCCAGGGTTTCCTACCGATTTACAGGCGCCGCTGATGGCTTTTCTGACCACGGTGGAGGGCATCAGCGTCGTCAAAGAGGAAATTTTTGAGGCCCGGTTCAAACACGCGGATGAACTGGCGCGCATGGGCGCCGATATCACGGTCGACCTGCGCACTGCGGTTTTGCGCGGTGTGTCGAGGCTGTCGGGTGCGGTTGTGGAGGCCAGCGATTTGCGCGGGGGTGCGGCGCTGGTGATCGCCGGATTGATGGCGGAGGGCATCACCCGCGTGGAGGGGAGCCACCACATCGACCGGGGGTACCAGCAGCTTGAGTTGTATCTGCGCGATTTGGGAGCAGCCGTGGAACGCGTTGTCCTGTCGTGAGCAAACCAACCGCATCGGAGGGGAAAAGTGGTAAGCTTCCGGTGCGGTTTTTTCTCCCCGGCCGTCCTCTCCAAGATGGTATAATGTCAATAGAATCCAACGCGCGGAGGGACAAGCTTGAAGTCTGCAATCTCGGAACGACCGGCGGATGTGCGGCAGCGCCGCCGCGTGCGCAACCGGATCCTGGTCGCTTGTTTCTTCGCCCTCGTTGGGGTCGTGGTGTTTTTGGAGTCGCCGCTGATGCGCGTGCGGCGGGTCGAAATCATGGGCAACACCGACGTGCCCGCAAGCCGCATCCGCGCCGATGCTGCTGTACAGCCGGGGATGAGTCTGTGGCAAGTGAATGCCTCTGCAATCGCCGCATCACTGAAGCGCCGTGAATCGACGGTCGACTCAGTCCAGGTGACGACCGATTATATGCACGGCCAGGTGACACTGGTGTTGCGTCAGAAGCGCGTGGTAGGCATTTACCAAGCCGGCCATCGATTTTACTCCCTGCTCGCAGACGGCACGGTGTTCAGACGGATCGCGGACAGCGACGGTTTTCCTCATCCTATTCTCTCTACCACGAAACACGCCCGGGTGGAACTGGGGCAACGGATTGGGAACTCCTTCGTCGTACAAGCATGTGAACAAATTGCAAAGCTTAAGGATGAGCAGTTGGCAACCGTATCGCAGATTGTGATTGATCAGTACGGTACGGCGTCGATTTATTTGGACGACGGATTTCAGGCGGACGTACCTACGGGCGAGCTGGCCAAGCGGATGCCTGATGTCGTGACGGCGGCGTCGTACTTTCGCAAGCACGGCTATGCGCCGGGGATCATGGATATGGCTGGTTTACCCCCGTACCGCTACATTCCGTATGCCAATTCCGCGAAAAAGGGGAATCGTTGATGCGAACGCGGGCCAAACTTTCGCTCTCCCTGACGGTTGTCGCGATGGTCCTGGGATTTATGGTGACCCTCCAGTACAGACAGACGTTGCTGGCGCGCGTCAGTGACGTGACAGCCAGTTATACAGACGGGCGTCAAAAGGAGTTGGCCGACAAGGTGGCTCAGCTGGAGCGGGTGAATAAGGACGCGTTGAAGCGCCTGCAGAACCTCAACGGTGAAATCGCGGCATACGAGAAGGAGTCGGCGGGGGCGGACGCACAGTTGACCAGCATTCAGCAGAATCTGTCCCGTTACCGCATACTGGCCGGCACCACACCGGTGGAGGGCCCGGGCATCAGCGTGACGCTGATGGACGGCCAGTACAACGGGGTGGGGAGTGTGTCCGACTATACGACACACGACTGGGAAGTCAACTACGTGATCAACGAATTGTTCACCGCCGGCGCTGAGGCTGTGTCCATCAACAACTATCGGGTGGTGGCGAACTCCGGAATCTTCTGCATCGGGCCGGTCATCACCGTCAACAATCACCGTCTCGTCGCACCGTTCCAGATCCAAGCGATTGGCGATCCGGCCGTGCTCAAGGGAGCCCTGGAGATGCAAGGAGGCATCCTGGACCTCCTGCGCAACGTCGAGGACATCAAGGTGTCCGCGGTGAAGGTGGAGCAGAACATCCAAATGCCCGCATTCACGGCCGCTGTCACCGCACCGCCTTCAGAAGGTGCGGCGCAGTCCACAAAGAGCAGCGAGGGCAAACAGGGATGAGGGGGAAAGGCGCGTGAATCGGCGCGGTTTTATCGCATCGTTGACGGTGGTGTCGACGCTGATAGGGTTGATGTTGTCGTTGCAGATCTCGGCCCGTTCGGCGAGTTCCCAGGATGACGGCGGCGGGAACCAGAGTTCCCTGGACCTGCAGGAGGAACTGATGGAGCAGAACCAGGAACACAAGCTGCTCTTGCAGCAGATTGAAAAGGCCGAAAAGCAGCTGCTGACGTTCGAGACCTCCGGCAGCAGCTATGAGGATCGGAAAAAGGCCTTGGAGAAGGATGCTGCGCAGCTGAAGGCGGCAGCAGGCATCACACCGGTCACCGGGGCGGGCCTCGAGATTACCATTCAAGCGGATCCCACCCTGCCCGGCTACGACGCGAACACCGTCTTCGACCCACAGCTCAATCTGACGCCGGTCATCAACTACCTGTTCGCCCAGGGGGCGAAGGCCATCAGCATCAATGGGTATCGGTTCGTCGGCACGTCGTCATTGCGGGACGTCGGAGATGAGAAGAACCCGGTGCTGCAGGTGAACGGTCACTCCATCGCGCCGCCGTACGTCATCAAGGCGATTGGGGACGTCAGGGCGATGAACGCGGTGCTGACGGCGAACGGGTTTGCCAAGAACTTCAACGAGATCGGCGAGGATTTCACGGTGCAAACGATGTCGAGTCTCACCGTTCCGGGTTATCACGATGTGCTGCCGGGACGGTACGCAAAGGAGGTGACCCAATAATGTTTTGGCTACCGGTCATTGGCCTGATTATCGGCGTGGCCATTGGATATGTTACCAATTTCACGATTCCTGTCTCGTTTACGAGTTATCTATCTATTGCCATCCTAGCTGCGCTCGACACCGTGGTCGGCGGCGTGCGGGCGAGTCTGGAAAAGACGTTTGATAGTTTTGTGTTCCTGACAGGGTTTTTCTTTAACACGTTGGTCGCCGCCCTGCTCGCGTACATCGGGAATCAGCTGGGGGTCGACCTGTACCTGGCCGCTGTCGTTGCCTTCGGCGTACGGCTGTTCCAAAACATCGCGCTCATCCGCCGTCTGGCCTTTAACAAAATGGGGGAGCGGCGCCACAGGGGCGCGGTGGACAAGTCGCACGGCTGAGTCTTTCCCCAGTGCAAAGACTCCCATGTGGTGAATCTTGGTTCGCCGGCGAAGAGCGGCTGGGGGCCGAGGAGTGTGTCGATAGAGAAAAACTTGTGTCGAAGAGAGGATTGTTGACGTTCCTGTGGAATTAGTCACAAGGACATTTTGCGTATCACGGCGGAGTTGTGTGTTCGGGAGGTGCCACGCGCATTGGCAAAAGGGGATTACATCGTCAGTCTCGATATTGGCACTTCTAAAGTCCGTGCCATCATCGGTGAACAAGCGGGCAGCAGCATCAACGTGATCGGCGTTGGATCCGCGCCTGGAGAGGGCATTCGCCACGGATCCATCGTGGACATAGATTTGACCGTGGAATCGATTCGGGAAGCGGTTGATCACGCTGAGCGGATGGTGGGGATACATATCACATCGGCCTACGTGGGCGTTTCCGGCAATCATATCCAACTGCAGACCAGCCACGGAGTGGTCGCCGTGTCTTCACCGGATCGTGAAATTGGCGAGGAAGACATTGAGCGGGTGCTGGCTCAGTCGCGAGTCGTCGCGCTGCCCCCGGAGCGGGAGATCATCGACGTGGTGGCGAAGGAGTTTGTGGTGGATGGGCTCAGTGGCATTGCCGATCCACGGGGCATGCTCGGGGTGCGCCTGGAAGCGGACGCGTATCTTATCACCGGCAGTCGCACCGCGATTCATAACGTGGTCCGGTGTGTGGAAAAGGCGGGAATAGAGGTCGCCAATTTGGTCCTGTTGCCGATGGCGGCCGGGCACGTGGCACTATCCGCCGATGAACGCAATCTGGGGGTCGCCCTGGTGGACATGGGCGCCGGCGCCACCTCTGTCTCCATCTTTGAGAATGGAGGTCTGGTGGCCACCAGCATCATCCCGATGGGCGGAGACTATGTCACGCACGACATCGCCATCGGTCTGCGGACCCACACGACGGCGGCCGAGCAGGTGAAAGTGCAGTACGGCCGGGCCACTGAGGCCGCGATTGGCGGCGGCGACGGCGAGTGGTTCAAGGTGCCGCGGATTGGCAGCAACCAGGAGACGGAATACAACCAATACGATTTGATGACCATCATTGAACCCCGGTTGCAGGAGATCTTTTCGCTGGTTCGAAAAGAAGTAGAGAAACTGGGCTACGCACGAGGCTTGACCAGCGGGTATGTCCTGCACGGCGGGGTGGCGGCGATTCCCGGCGCGGCGGAATTAGCCAGCGAGGAGCTGGGTGCGCCTGTCCGTGTGGCGGTGCCGGAATTTCTCGGTGTGCGGGACCCTTCGTTCATCAACGGGGTGGGGATGATTGCTTACGCACTGCGGACGCACGCCCGCAACATGAGCATGGAACCGGCAACGCATGTGCGGGCCGCGAGGAGCGGTGGTTTTTTTGCCCGTGTCCGTGATTGGTTCCGTGATTTCGTATAAACCATGGTCATGTCAGGCAAGGAGGAACAACCATGTTGGAGTTTGATTTGGAAGTCGATTCGCTCGCACGCATCAAGGTCGTCGGCGTGGGGGGCGGGGGCTGCAACGCGGTCAACCGGATGATTGACTCAGGCATTGCCGGCGTCGAGTTTATCGTGGTCAACACCGATGCCCAGGCGTTGCGCCTGTCCAAGGCGGAGACGCGGATTCAGATTGGTGAGAAGGTCACTCGCGGGTTAGGGGCGGGTGCTAATCCCGAAATCGGCAAGAAGGCCGCCGAAGAGAGCCGGGAGGCTTTGACCAACGCTCTGCAGGGCGCGGACATGGTGTTCGTCACCGCCGGCATGGGAGGCGGGACCGGTACGGGGGCCGCGCCTATCATCGCCGAGATTTCCAAGGAGCTGGGGGCGCTGACGGTCGGCGTGGTGACCAAACCGTTTCGATTTGAACAAAAGCGCCGGATGAGCCAAGCGGAGGTCGGCATCGCCAACCTGAAGGAAAAGGTCGACACCTTGATCGTGATTCCCAACGACCGGTTATTGGAGATTGTGGATCGCAACACACCGGTGACGGAAGCGTTTAAAGAGGCGGACAATGTGCTCCGGCAAGGCGTCTCCGGGATCTCCGACTTGATTGCGGTACCCGGCCTCATCAATGTGGATTTTGCGGACGTCAAGGCTATCATGACTGAACGGGGTTCCGCCCTGATGGGCATCGGCACCGCATCCGGCGAGAACCGGGCTACCGAAGCGGCCAAGATGGCGATTTGCAGTCCATTGCTCGAAACGTCCATCGAGGGTGCGCGCGGCGTCCTGATGCATGTGTCGGGAAGCGAGAACTTGAGCCTGTGGGAGGTCAACGAAGCGGCAGACATTGTGTCGGCGGCCGTGGACCCTGAGGTCAACATGATTTTCGGGGCCAACATCAACCCTGACCTGCAGGATGACATTGTGGTGACTGTCATCGCCACCGGCTTCGAGGCGAAGGCCACTGCGCCCGAGGCGACGGCGGCGGCCGGTGTCGCGGCCACGCGTGTGCGTACCTCGGTGGCGGACGGATTCAACCAGGCGAACGTGCCGTCTAACTCATGGGATGTTCCCGCGTTCATTCGCCGCCGCGAGGAGCGTTTTCGCCGCGACCGCGAGCGTTGACCCAGGTAGCGTGATGGCATCGGGGGCGAGCCCGGTGCCATCCACAGTCTGGTGCCTGCCCGCCTTCCTCGTAAACCCCTTCTCGTCCTTTCCATTCTACAAAACTTACCGCAATTCGCAGTCAAGTTCCGACAGGGTTTGTAATAGATATGTACTATACTGTGGGCAAACTTCGGCAGGGGTGATGCCATGCCCGTCGTGTATCTCGATGTGGTTTGGCTGATCAACTTCGTGATGGACGGCCTGCTGTTGGCCACAAGCGCCTGGATTTGCCGGCGTCCATTACGGCCGAAGCGCATTCTGGCAGCTGCCTTGCTCGGCGCAATGTACGCAGTGCTGCTGTTTTTTCCGTCACTAGCGTGGCTGACATCGTGGCCTGGCAAGGTCGTCGTGTCCCTTGCCATGGTGGCCGTGGCCATTCCGTGCCGCCGCTGGTTGGAATGGTTGCGCGTATCGGTCATGTTCTATTTCGTCTCCTTTGTCTTTGCCGGAGCGGCGATGGCCCTTCATTACGCGGTTCCCGGTACCTCCCTGGCGACGGCCCAGGTGCAGGGCTCCCGGATTGCCTTTGCCACGAGTTTCGAGAGTTTGGGGTTGTTGATCGCCATTTTATTGGCCGGCTTCCTGTTGCGCTACGCGGCCTATCGATGGCGGGTGCAAACCCAGCACG
The DNA here is from genome assembly GCF_001552255.1 of Alicyclobacillus shizuokensis NBRC 103103. GTDB lineage: Bacteria > Bacillota > Bacilli > Alicyclobacillales > Alicyclobacillaceae > Alicyclobacillus_G > Alicyclobacillus_G shizuokensis. Next base: position 76,220 of record NZ_BCQV01000002.1, on the reverse strand, counting down.
CCGGCGCGGTGCTGCCGGTGCGCGTGGTGTTCAACGGCGAATCCGTCACGCTGATGGGCCTGGTGGATACAGGCAATCGGCTGCGCGATCCGGTCTCCCGTAAGCCCGTCTGCTTGGCTGATGCCTCGGCTTGTGCCGGCCTGCTGCCCCAGCCTTTGTGGACGGCGCTGGTGCAAAGGGGAGACCTGCTGAGTGCGCTGGAGCAAGTCGAGGATGGGCAGGGCCGCCATCGCTTTACCCTGGTACCGTTGCAGGGGGCCGGCGGTGCACAACTGGCCCTCGCCTTCCGTCCCGACGCTGTCGAGTTGCGGCATGGCCAAACGTGGCGTGCAGGCGGCGCCTGTCTGATTGCCCTGCACGCGGGCGAGTTGTCGTCCGACCGCGACTTCCAGATGATCTTACACGCAGCTGTGATAACGGAGGCTGACGGCTTTGATGAATTCCCAGTTGCCAGCACAGATTCGACTGCGATGGCGCATGCGGATGCGTCTGTTGTGGATTCGCATCCGGGCTCTATTGGCCGGCGGCTATGAAGAGATTTATTACGTCGGCGGGAGTGAAGCCTTGCCTCCGCCGCTGACCCGCGACGAGGAAGAGTACCTGCTGGGCCGCCTGCCGGAAGGGGACCAGGCGGTGCGTTCGATTCTCATAGAACGCAATCTGCGCCTAGTGGTATATATCGCCCGCAAGTTTGAGAACACGGGCGTCAACATCGAGGACCTCGTGTCGATTGGGACCATTGGACTGATTAAGGCAGTGAACACGTTTGACCCCGAGAAAAAGATCAAGTTGGCTACGTACGCGTCGCGCTGCATAGAAAATGAAATTTTGATGTTTTTGCGGCGCAACAGCAAGGTTCGCACCGAAGTGTCCTTTGACGAGCCCCTGAACGTCGACTGGGACGGCAACGAACTCCTGTTGTCCGATGTGCTCGGCACCGACGCGGACACCATCTACCGCAACCTGGAGGAAGAGGTGGACAGGGAACTGCTGTACGACGCCCTGTCAAGGCTGTCAGATCGGGAGCGCAAGATCATGGAACTGCGCTTTGGGCTGCAAGGAGGGCGCGAGATGACACAGAAGGATGTGGCCGACCTGCTGGGCATTTCGCAGTCATACATCTCTCGCTTAGAAAAGCGCATCATCAAACGACTGCAACAGGAGTTTGACCGCATGATGTAGGTTCCCACCCCATCGACTTGAAGGTGCTGCGCCGAGCGCGACCGACGGCCGACCCAGCGAGTCGGCTTTGCATAACTTGGAGACCCCCGGAAATACTGTTGACGCAGTGGTCGTCACGGATGTGGGGGGACAGAACAGCATGAAGCGCACTAAGGTCGAGATCTGCGGAGTGAACACATCGGAGCTTCCTGTTCTGAAAAACACGGAGATGCGTGAGCTGTTTGTGCGGTTGCAAAGTGGAGAGTGGTCGGCTCGGGAGAAACTGGTCAACGGCAACCTGCGTCTGGTTCTCTCCGTGATTCAGCGGTTCAACAACCGCGGCGAATATGTGGACGATCTGTTCCAGGTGGGTTGCATCGGTCTCATGAAGGCCATCGATAACTTTGATTTGTCCCAAAATGTTCGTTTCTCCACCTATGCAGTACCCATGATCATCGGCGAGATCCGCCGCTACCTGCGCGACAACAATCCCATACGCGTCAGCCGCTCGCTGCGGGATGTCGCCTACAAGGCGTTGCAAGTGCGGGATCAGTTAACCAACCAAAAGCTGCGGGAGCCCACCATTGTCGAAATTGCCGAGGCCATGAATGTCCCCAAGGAGGATGTGGTCTTTGCCCTGGACGCCATCCAGGATCCGGTCTCTATGTTTGAACCGATTTACAACGATGGGGGCGATCCAATCTACGTCATGGACCAAATTCATGACGAAAAGAACCTAGACTCCAATTGGGTGGAGGGAATTGCCATTCGAGAGGCGATGCGCAAGCTGAGCGACCGCGAGAAAAAGATCCTGTCCATGCGCTTTTTTGAAGGCAAAACCCAGATGGAGGTCGCCGAGGAAATCGGCATTTCCCAGGCTCAGGTATCGCGTCTCGAGAAGGCTGCCATCCAGCGTATGCATAAACACGTCCAGGCATGAGAGCGCCCGCTGACCGTCCAACGCGGGCGGCTGCCCTGTCCCTCCTCGCGTATTTCCCGTCCCCTCTCTCGCATATACATATCTCTGAATACCCTCCGGATGTTCTGTAGGTTGGCCAATGAACGGAAAGGCGGGGTCATGGGGATGCGAATTTCCGACCTGCAGGCCAAGGATGTCGTCAACATCGGCGACGGCAAACGCTTGGGAACCATCGGCGATCTCGACATCGATATCGAAAGCGGGTTGATTCGGGCCATCATCATCCCGGGGGAAGCTCGCTTTTTTGGTATGGTGGGAGGTGGCCACGACTACGTCGTGGCGTGGAATCAAATCGTCAAGATTGGCTCCGACGTGATTCTTGTTGACCTGCGCCCCTCCGGCGAAAACACGTATTATTTGCCGCCCCAGTCCGGAAAACTCGGCACCGGTGGCTACTGATTACGTTCTCCAGCCAAACAGGAGGCTGGCCACGTGATACAATGGCCCTAGCTGGGAGGGATGCTGTGTGTTGGGAAACTGGATTGGCGGCCAGGGTACGCCGATCTGGCTGGAGCCTAGCGGATGGCGTGCGGCTGGGGCCAAGGCTGTGTTTTCGTTTCGTCTTGGGGGCTTCAGTCAGGGTCCGTTTGCGTCGCTCAACGCGGGTGGACATGTGGGGGATGACGCGGCGGCCGTGGCGGCCAACCGAGCCAAGATAGCGGCCCATCTATCCGTACCCGTGCACGATATCGCCATGGCTGAGCAGGTCCACGGCAGTCGCGTCGCGCTGGTCGGCGAAGACTGGCCTCTGCTGGCGCCGCAGCAGCGGGTTCCTTTTGCAGCCAGTGACGCGTTGTTGACTCATGTGCCGGGCATCGCATTGGGCATCTTGACGGCCGACTGTGTGCCGGTGCTGTTTTTCGATCCGGTGCAGAGGGTGGTGGCCGCGGCCCACTCGGGTTGGCGCGGCACGGTGGAAGGTATCTCCAGCCGCGTGGTGGAGGCCATGGTCGAGGTGTACGGGTGCCGGGTGCAGAATGTGCTGGCGGTACTGGGGCCCGCCATTCGCCGCTGCTGTTATGAAGTCGACGATACGGTGGCGGACGCATTTGTGGCTCGGTTCGGACGGGCTCATGTCACGAAACGGCCGGGCCGTCCCGGCAAATTCCTGCTCGACCTCCCATCCTGCATCCGCAAGGATTTGCTGCAGGCCGGTGTCAGCCCTCATCATCTAGAGGACACAGGCGTTTGTACGGCGTGCCGGAATGACGTGTTGTTTTCCTATCGCGCTGACGGCGGACGGACCGGCCGGCAGCTGGCGGTGGTGGGCTTGAGTGCAAAAGCGGAGGGGAGGAGACTTGCCCTGTGACCAGTTTGCCTGAGAGGTTAGCCGCGGTGCGGGCGGAGATTGAGTCCGCCTGTGTGCGTTCGGGCCGGTCATCGGCCAGTGTGCGCTTGATTGCCGTGACCAAGACGGTCGCCCTGGATGTTGTGCAGCGTCTGGTTGACAGCGGTCTGCGCGATTTCGGAGAGAACCGCTGGCAGCAAGCGAGGGACAAGGTGAATACGGATTTCGGTGAACCGGTGACCTGGCATTTTATTGGCCGTTTGCAGCAGAACAAGGCGAAATATGTGGTCCCGCGCTTTACCTGGGTACATTCGTTGGACTCCCTGTCGCTGGCCGCGGAATTGGACAAGCGTGCGCAGCTGGCGGGCAAAAAGATGCAGGTTTTGGTGCAAGTCAACATCTCAGGAGAGACCAGCAAGTCGGGAGTCGCGGCGGACGAGTTGTGGCCACTGTTGGAGGGATTGGCCCAGTGCTCCCACCTTCAGGTGCGGGGGTTGATGACGATGGCTCCGAATACGGAGGATCCCGAAACGTCCCGCCCTGTGTTTCGGCGCCTGCGGCAATTGCTGGAGGAGGCGCAGACCCGCTATCGAGAACTGGACCTGCAGGAGCTTTCCATGGGGATGTCGAATGATTTCGTGGTTGCCGTAGAGGAAGGTGCCACCATGGTGCGCGTCGGGCGGCGGCTCGTGGGGGCAGCTGACAAGCAGGAGTGAAGTCTGAGGCATGTGGACGTACATACTGAACTTGATCTATATTTTTCTGGAAATCTATGGATATTTGTTGATTGCAGCGGCGTTAATGACTTGGATTCCAAACCTGGGCGATACGCCTATAGGTCAAGTGCTGACGCGATTGACGGAACCTTATCTCGGCATTTTCCGGCGCTTCATTCCCCCTCTTTCATTCGGGGGAATTCGTTTGGACCTATCGTTCCTGGTGGCGATTGTCGTGTACTTTTTGCTGGAAAACGTAGTCATGAGCATACTGTGGAGGTTGCCTTTGGCATGAGCGAGGAAGAACGGTCCGGCTGGGTGCGACCCGGGGAGCGCGCGACGGTGCGTCGCCTGGAGGATCTGGCGCGGCGGGCTGAACGCACGTCGCAGGCGGTGCTGACTGATTTTTTGACGCCGCGCGAGCAGCACCTGGCCCAGTCGGTGGCCGGGAGCCTGGGCGTCGCGGTCACGTTCTACGGCGGCTATCCACAGGCCGAGCGCAAGCGCGCCCTGCTGGCATCTGATTGGTGGGAAGCGGAAGCGTCAGATTTTCGGACGCGAGCCCTGGTTATGAGTCCCCTGACGGGTGTGCGCCATGGACAGGTTCTGGGTGCCCTCTTGGGAACGGGAATTGAGCGGCGCAAGGTGGGCGATTTAAGTGTCAGCGATGATGGTATCCAGGTGATTGTCGACATGGACATGGTCGGCTATCTATTGACCCATTGGCGGCGTGTGGGCAAGCATCCGGTAACGCTGGTCAGCATGCCTCCGGAAGATCTGGTCTGGGCGGCGCCTGCCTATCGCTGGGCATGGGTGCATGTGGCCTCCCCGCGCGTCGACGCGATGGTGGCAGCGGCGTGCCACTGGCCGCGCGCCAAGGCCAAGGAGTGGGTGGAGCGCGGGCAGGTTACACTGAATTTTGCCGAGCTAGACAAACCCGACGAGGAAGTGGCAGAGGGGGATGTGATTTCGGTGCGCGGGTTCGGCCGCATTGCCGTGGGCGAGCCGGATGGACAGACCCAACGCGGACGAGAGCGCTGGCGGCTCGGCATTCTGCGTTCGTAGGCGGCAGGAGTTGCTGCGCGAACGTCGAAATTAAGGGACGCAAGCGCTCGAAATCAAGGTCCGATTGCCAACACATGTCGAATGGAGGGTTTCCGATGCCGCTTTCGCCTTTGGACATTCACAATAAAGAATTCAGCCGCTCGTTTCGCGGCTATGACGAGGACGAGGTGGACGATTTTCTCGAGCGTGTGATGCAGGACTATGAGCTGTTGATCCGGCAAAACAAGGAGCTGGAGGAGCGTATCGCCGACCTGAACGACCGCCTACAGCACTTCACCAACATTGAGGAGAGCCTCAGCAAGTCCATTCTGGTGGCGCAGGAAACGGCCGAGGAGGTTAAGGCGAACGCGCGCAAGGAAGCGCAGCTCATCATCAAGGAAGCCGAAAAGAACGCGGACCGCATTGTCAGCGAGGCATTGAACAAGTCGCGCAAGATTGCCATGGAGGTAGAAGAGGTTCAAAAGCACGCCGCCATATTCCGCGCTCGTTTTCGGTCGCTCATTCAGGCTCAGCTCGAGATGTTGGAGTCGGGCGACTGGGACAAGTTTGATGCCGAACTGAACACTCACGACTTTTCCGAGGCCAAGGCGGAATCGATATAAAATAATTAGTAATTAGTGATAAAAGCAAAAAGGCCACAGAGCGCTTGTTTGTGGCCTTGCACCCCGCTCGCCCCGCCCTGCTGCCGTAGCCTTTGGGTCGCGGGCTTTACAAGAAGCGCGCGATGACGTACAGAATAATCCCCACCAGCAGGGCGAGGAAAAACAGGGGTGTCCATTGGACCGTCAGTTCAAACCAGACTTTCGCGAGGAAACCAGCCAACACCTCAAGACCGCCAACCCACATGAGAATGAGTGCAATCGCGTGCAGTCGATGTTTGCGCAAACAGTCTCTCCCCATTCCTCGCGTTTCCTATCATCTTACACCGGCTTTTCGGTCGATAGATTGACATTCTTTTGAACAAAATTGCCAGTCTCGCGGTGTATGGGTCCACCTCGTCAACCCCAGACTAAGCCTCGCAGGGAGACTCGAAACCGACCGGTTCTGAAGCGGTTTCATGTCCGGTGGCCGCACAGCGGCCGGTGGGAGCACATTCATCATAAGCGGGGTGGATAAGGTGGATTGGGCAAGCATTCGTGAGCAGCTACTGCGGGAGCGCGAAACCATCGAGCAGCGTTTGCGGCACAGCGGCGAGTACGGCATGGATGAGGCCATGGGCACGACGTTGGGGGAGCTGTCCGCGTACGACAACCACCCGGCAGACATCGGCAGTGAGGTGTTTGAACGCGGAAAGGATCTGGCGCTGCGGGACCGGGAGCGTCTGCGCCTGCAGGACATCGACAGGGCTCTCTCCGCCATGGAAAATGGTACCTACGGAATTTGTAGCCGCTGCTCTCGTCCGATTCCGCTGGAACGGCTAGAGGTGTATCCGACAGCGCTCTTGTGTGTGGATTGCAAGCGCCGCGAAGAACGGGAACACCCCAGCCAGCAGCGGCCAGTGGAGGAGACAGTGACAGCGCCGGCTTACCAACGTTCGAATTTCGACGGCACCGAGGTGGTCGAGTTCGACGGTGAAGACTCGTGGCAGGCGGTGGCTCGCTACAATCAGCGTCCAGAGTACGAGCACGACTACGAATTGCAGGGGCTCGACGACAACGAGGGGATTGTCGATCCGGCGGACGCTGTTTCGGATCGACAGTACCGCGAGCAACTGCCGTAGACTCCACTGCCGGTCCTTTTCTTCACAAAACGCCGGCATGGGTGGGGATGGGCCCTGGTTTGTGGTAGACTGGGGCTCATAGGAGCGAGGTGGGCGACATCGTGTGGACTTATGTCATAGCGGTGCTGGTGTTGGCGCTGGACCAATTCTTGAAGTGGGACATACGTACGCACCTGACATTGGGAGCCGGCTTTCCCATCGTCGGGGATTGGGTGTACATCCAATACATACGCAATCCGGGCGGAGCGTTCAGCATCTTTCCGCATGCTCGATGGCTGTTTTGGGTTGTCGCCGTGCTGGTGGTCGCCGTCGTGATCTATGTCCAGTTTCGCTACCGGCCGCGGCGCCTGCTGTCGGTAGGGCTCGGGCTGTTGATGGGCGGGGCCGTCGGTAACCTAGTCGACCGGGTGTCGAGCGGGACGGTAGTGGATTACGTGTACTTGAAGGTGATTCATTTTCCGGTCTTCAACCTGGCCGACGTATGCATCGACGCGGGCATTGCCATCATTCTGTGGAGCCTGTTGCGGGCGGACGGGGAAAAACGGACCCTATCGGCGGAGGGTGAGGACACTGGACGCCATTCGTGAACGCCTGCAGGTGGAGGCGGCGGATGCGGGGGCGCGGTTGGACCGGTGGTTGACCGACAGGCTGCAGGAACTGGAGTACGCGGTCTCCCGCAGCCAGGTGCAGGCCTGGATACGTGCCGGCCATGTGCGTCGCGATTCCATTCTGCCGCGGCCCAGCGATGCGGTGGGAGCGGGACAGACCTACGAAGTGGCGGTGCCGGCGCCAGAGCCGATAGAGCTGATTGGCGATGAGATGGACATCGCGGTGGTATACGAGGACGAGGACGTAGTGGTCGTCAACAAGGATCGCGGTGTGGTCGTGCATCCGGCGCCGGGCCACCTGCGCCATACGCTGGTCAACGCGCTCATCGCGCGAGGAACGCCGCTGTCCAGCTTGGGTGGGGGGCTGCGCCCCGGTGTCGTGCACCGGATCGACAAGGACACGTCCGGTTTGGTGATGTTTGCCAAAAGCGACTTGGCCTATCACAGCCTGACCCAGCAACTGCGCGAACACACGACACACCGGGTGTATGAGGCGATTGTACACGGGGACCTAGCCCACGACGAGGGCCGCATCGACGCGCCTATCGGCCGAGATCCCAGAAACCGGCAGCGGATGGCGGTGACCGGCGGGGGCAAGCCGGCGGTCACGGACTTTCGCGTCCGTCAACGGTTTTCCGGCTACACGTATGTCCAACTGCGCCTTTGGACGGGACGCACGCACCAGATCCGCGTGCATATGGCCTACATTGGCCATCCGTTGGCTGGTGATCCTCTCTATGGTCCGCGCCATACGCTGCCGATTACGGGGCAGGCGCTGCACGCCCGCGAACTGGGTTTTGTGCATCCGCGGACGGGCGAAACCCTGCGCTTTGCATCGGACTTGCCGGCGGACATGCAGCGTCTGGTGGATGGATTGGCAGCAGGGCTGTGGTGAGCCGGGCTGCTTGGCTCGTCTTGGCCTTGACTTTCCCACCTGGCCTTGCTAAAGTTGTGGCAACTGGAACTGCCTTTAATCCAATCCCGTGAGGTTGGAAAGGGGTCGCACAACGGTATACATCATCCTCAATCGCGCGGTTGGCTTGAGGATGTTTGTCGTAGACGACTGCTTTCCAAATGTAGGGAGCAGTCGTTTTTGTGTGCTCCCGGGTATGAAAGGTGGAACATGCGATGCACAAGAAGGCGCAAATCATGGACGCAGCGGCGATGCGTCGGTCCATCACGCGCATGGCGCACGAGCTGCTGGAACGCAATCACGGGCTGGACAACGTGGTCCTGGTCGGCGTCACCACGCGTGGGGTGCCGCTGGCCAAGCGGATCGCGGATAGGTTGTTGGACATCGAGGGCGTGCGTCCGCCGGTCTACGCGCTCAATCCGCGCCCGTTTCGCGATGACGCGGACATTCTGCAGCGGCCGGGGAAGCCGGAGCTGCCGGAGGACGGGGTGCATGGCAAGGTGGTGGTCCTGGTGGACGATGTCCTGTACACCGGACGGACGGTTCGCGCAGCGCTGGACGCCCTGATGTTGGTGGGCCGGGCGCGTATGGTGCAATTGGCCGCCCTGGTGGACCGTGGGCATCGGGAGCTGCCAATTCGCCCCGACTTTGTCGGCAAAAATGTGCCCACGGCGCGCGACGAGGAGGTTGTCGTCCATCTGGCCGAGGTGGACGGAGAGGACAACGTCTGGATTTGCGCGCTTGAGCCGTCGTCGCGAACAGGAGGCGGGCGCGCATGAGACACTTGCTCTCTGCCGCATCGCTTGAGCGCCAGGACGTGGAGCGCTGGTTTCAGGCTGCGGAAATGTTGCGCGGGTTGCCGCGGCAGCAGGTCATGGCGCGCCATGACGGGGCGGTGTTGGCCACCTTGTTCTACGAGCCGAGCACACGCACGCGGCTGTCGTTTGAGGCAGCGGCGGCGCGCTTGGGCGCACGTGTGGTGGGGGCGGAGAACGCGCGCGAGAACTCCTCGGCGAAAAAGGGCGAGCGGCTATCGGATGTCTTCCGCGTCGTGGGTACCTATGTGGATCTGATTGTGATTCGCCACGATGAAGAACAGGCGATTGCGCAAGCGGCGCCGTACAGCCCGGTGCCCATCATCAACGCTGGGTCCGGTTCCGGCGAGCACCCGACCCAGGCGTTGTTGGATGTGTACACCATGTGGCGGGAGTGCGGCCGTGTGGACGGGTTGCGGGTGACCCTGCTAGGGGATTTGAAATACGGCCGCACGGTCCATTCCCTGCTTCCGCTACTGGCCCGGTTCCAGGACGTCCAAGTGCGGCTGTGCCACCCTGATTCGCTCGCTCTGCCGGGCGAACTGGAAGCCCAACTGCGGGCGGAAGGATTGGCGATGGAGCGGGTGGACGACATCGCGGAGGCGCTCTTCGGAGCGGACGTCATCTACCAGACGCGTGTACAGCGCGAGCGGTTGGCGGACGCAGACGAGGCGGCGGAGGCCGCGCGCTGCCGGTTGGGTCCCGAGCACCTGCCGCTGCTGGCGGAACACGCCCGCATTCTCCATCCCCTGCCGCGCCTGGACGAGCTAAGCCCGGAGCTGGACCCGGACGCACGAGCCGCCTACTTTCGCCAGGTGGAAAATGGTCTGTACCTGCGCATGGCTCTGCTCGATGAATATTTGCCCAGCTTCGGCAGCGGCGGTCCACCTTCTGAACCGATGGACAGCCAATATGTTCGCGGACTTTCGGAGGTGCACGCATGAAAATTCGTATTGACGGCGGCCGGTTGTTGGATTTGGTGGACGGATCGCTAACTGCGGCCAGTGTCCTGGTCGATGACGAGTCGGGGCGCATCGCGGCGATTGGCGACGACTTGCCGTCCGCCGACCGGGTGGTGTCGCTGCAGGGTGAGGTGTTGTTGCCCGGTTTCATCGATGTCCACGTACACCTGCGGGAGCCCGGGTTTGAGGATAAGGAAACGATTTCTAGCGGGGCGCGGGCGGCTGCGGCCGGGGGATTCAGCCAAATTCTGTGCATGCCCAACACCAAGCCGCCGCTGGATACTCCCGAGCGGATCACCTTTGTCCGCCACCAGGCTGAGGCCGCCGGGGCCGCGAAGGTGCTGCCGATGGGGTGCATCACCAAAGGACAGGCGGGGGGCGAGTTGACCGATTTCGCCGCGCTGCAGGCGGCGGGGGCAGTGGCCCTGTCGGACGACGGACACGGCGTGCAGCATGGCGGCCGGATGCGCGAGGCTCTGTTCCACGCGGCGCGGTTGGGGCTGCCGGTGGCCATCCACGCAGAGGACGAGAGTCTGTCGGCGGGTGGAGTGCTGGCGCTGGGAGCAGCGCATCGCCTCGGCCTGGGGGGCATCCCGGCGGCCGCGGAGGCGGCCATGATAGCCCGGGACATTCTGCTGGCGGAGGAGACAGGGGCCCACCTGCACGTTTGCCACGTCAGCGTCGAGTCGGCGGTGGCCTTGATACGGTTTGCCAAACAGCGTGGAGTGCGCGTCACGGCCGAGGTCACCCCGCACCACCTGTTGCTCAGTGACGCGGTGATTGACCGTGACGATGCGGTCTACAAAGTGAACCCGCCGCTGCAGAGCGAACGGGACCGGCAGGCCTGCCTGGATGGGTTCCTCGATGGCACCCTGGACATGGTGGCGACGGACCACGCCCCCCATACCGCTCTGGAAAAGGCGCAGCCGATTGCCGACGCCCCCTTTGGCATGGTGGGAATTGAGACGGTCTTCCCGCTGCTTTACACGCACCTGGTCCTGACCGGGCAGATGCCGCTGGCGGAGTTGGTCCGCCGCATGTCCACTGCGCCAGCGCAGGCTTTTGGTTTGCAGGGTGGTGTCCTCCGCGTGGGGGCGGCGGCCGATTTGGTGGCGGTCAATCTGGAGCGGGAGCGTCCCATAGAGCCGGGACGGTTTTATTCGAAGGGCCGCAACACCCCCTTCGCAGGCTGGCTGGTGCGCGGCTGGCCGAGCCTGACCTTGGTCGACGGACGCGTCGTCCACGCCGACGAGGAATGGGTGCGGATTCACACGATGGGATAAGAGCAGAAAGCAGCTGACCGGCTGGACGACTACGCGAGGAGGCATGGAATTGGCAGCACGAGGCAAGCAACCGCGGCGCGCTCGCCTGGTCCTGGAAAACGGTCTTACGTTCGCGGGCTGGGCGTTCGGCGCCGACGGCGAGACCGTGGGTGAAGTGGTGTTCAACACCGGAATGACCGGCTACCAAGAAGTCTTGACCGATCCGTCCTATTACGGGCAGATTGTGACGATGACGTATCCGCTCATCGGCAACTATGGGGTCAATGTCGATGACGTGGAGTCGCGTCGACCGTACGTGAAAGGGTTTGTGGTGCGTGAATGGAGCCAGGCCCCGAGCCATTTTCAGAGCATCGGGTCCGTGGACCGCTATCTGGCGGATCACGGCATTATCGGCATCTCGGGCGTCGACACGCGCCGGCTGACCAAGGCCATCCGCAGCCAAGGCACGATGAAGGCGGTGCTGACGACACGCGACACGCCGGCCGACGAGCTGGTGGCGCGTTTGCAGGAACCGCTGGCAACGGATGGGATTGACCGGGTGACCACGCCCGTGGTGTATCGCTGCCCGGGCGAAGGGCGCCGCATCGTCGCCATCGATTTCGGCATGAAAGCGGGCATTGTCCGCTCACTGCTCGCCCGCCGCTGCGATGTCATCGTGGTTCCGGCGCGCACGAGTGCCGCCGAAATCCTCCAGTGGCAGCCGGACGGCGTGATGTTGAGCAACGGCCCCGGCAATCCGCTGCACGCTCCCTACGCGGTGGAGACCGTTCGTCAGTTGATAGGCCGCGTGCCCATCTTCGGTGTTTGCCTCGGGCACCAGCTGATTGCCCTGGCGAGCGGCGCGGGAACCACAAAGATGCGTTTTGGCCACCGGGGTCTCAATCATCCGGTGCAGGACCTGCGCACCGGCCGCATCACCATCACTTCCCAGAACCACGGCTACATGGTTGACCCGGATACCCTGCCGGGAACCGATTTGGTGCTGACGCACATCAACCGCAACGACGGTACGGTGGAGGGATTGGCGCACCGCAAACACCCGGTGTTCTGTGTCCAGTATCATCCCGAGGCGCGTCCCGGACCGGACGATTCGGATTACCTGTTTGACGAGTTCATGGACATGATAGACCAGGTCAAGGAAGGGAGCTGGGTGCCCCGTGCCGAAGCGCACTGACATCAAGAAGATCTTTGTGATTGGCAGTGGGCCCATCACCATCGGCCAGGCGGCCGAGTTTGATTACGCGGGCACCCAGGCGTGTGCGGCGCTGAAGGAAGAGGGGTATGAGGTGGTGCTGGTCAACTCCAATCCGGCCACCATCATGACCGACCCGCAGATCGCCGACAAGGTGTACCTGGAGCCGCTGACGCCGGAGTTCCTGGCGCAGATCATTCGCGCCGAGCAGCCTGACGGCCTGTTGCCCACCCTCGGCGGTCAAACCGGGCTGAACCTGGCCGTCCAGCTGGCGGAGATGGGAGTGCTGGAACAGGAAGGAGTCAAGCTGCTCGGCACGTCGCTGGAGGCCATCCGCGAGGCGGAAGACCGCGAACAGTTCCGCGCTCTGATGAACCGGCTGGGGCAGCCGGTGCCGGAGAGTTCGATTGTCACCAATATGGAGGAAGCGCGGGCGTTCGCGCGCGAGATCGGCTTCCCCATCATCATTCGACCGGCCTATACGCTCGGCGGCACGGGCGGTGGCATCGCCTCCACGTGGGACGAGTACGAGGAGATTGTCGAACTGGGCCTGACCCTGTCTCCTATTCACCAGGTTTTGGTGGAACGCAGCATTGCCGGTTTCAAGGAATTGGAGTACGAGGTGATGCGGGACAGCCAGGACAACTGCATCGTCGTCTGCAACATGGAAAACATCGATCCGGTCGGCATTCATACGGGTGACAGCATTGTCGTGGCCCCGAGCCAGACCCTGTCGGATCAGGATCACCAGATGCTGCGTTCGGCCAGTCTGGCGGTCATCCGCGCACTGCGCATTGAGGGCGGCTGCAATATCCAATTCGCCCTTCATCCGGACAGCCGTCAGTATTACGTGATTGAGGTGAACCCGCGGGTCAGTCGTTCCAGCGCCCTGGCTTCGAAGGCGACCGGCTATCCGATTGCCAAAATGGCGGCCAAGATTGCGGTCGGCTACAGCCTCGACGAATTGAAAAACCCGGTGACCGGCGAGACGTATGCCAGCTTTGAGCCGGCGCTTGATTACGTGGTGACGAAGATCCCGCGCTGGCCCTTTGACAAGTTCGGCAGCGCCAATCGGCGCTTGGGCACGCAGATGAAGGCAACCGGCGAAGTGATGGCGATTGGCCGCTGCTTTGAAGAGTCTCTGATGAAGGCCGTCCGTTCGCTCGAGGTGGGTGTGGATTCCCTGTGGCAAAAGGAAGCGTCGGAGTGGAGCATGGAGGAGATTGAGCGGCGCTTGAAGCAGGCCGACGACGAGCGGCTGTTCGTGCTCGCGGAGGCGTTCCGGCGCCAGGTGCCGCTGGAAAAGGTGTTCCAGTGGACGCGCATTGACCGTTGGTTCCTGCACAAGCTGCAGGGGCTGGTGCGGCTGGAATCGGAGCTGAAAGCGGCCGGGAGGCGGTACGGATCGTTCCGGAAACTGGCTGAAGCGGATCCCGACCTGATTGTCGAGGCCAAGCGCCGCGGTTTCCCGGACACCGCCTTGGCCCGGCTGACCGGCGCAGACCCCCTCGAAGTGAGACAATGGCGGCGGGAACGCGGGCTGGTTCCGGTGTACAAGATGGTGGATACCTGCGCCGGCGAGTTCGCGGCGGCCACCCCATACTACTACAGCACGTACGAGGAAGAGGATGAGGTGGTCGACAGTCCGCGCCGCAAGCTGTTGGTGCTGGGGTCCGGCCCGATTCGCATTGGACAAGGCATCGAGTTTGATTACTGCTCGGTGCACGCGGTGTGGGCCATTCGCGAGGCCGGGTATGAGGCTGTCATCGTCAACAACAACCCGGAGACCGTATCGACCGACTTCAACACCTCGGACCGGCTGTACTTTGAACCGCTGCATGTCGAGGATGTGCTCCATGTCATCGACCGCGAGCAGCCGGAGGGTGTGATTGTCCAGTTCGGCGGTCAGACCGCCATCAACCTGGCGGAGCCGTTGGCGAAGGCGGGGGTGCGCATTCTCGGAACAAGTCTTAAGGACATCGACACGGCGGAGGACCGAGAGCGGTTTGACGATTTGCTGCGGGAGCTGGGCATTCCACGCCCCGACGGGCGAACCGTGACGTCGGTGGGGGCGGCGTTGGCAGCAGCGGGCGAGCTCGGCTACCCAGTGCTGGTGCGCCCGTCCTATGTGCTGGGCGGCCGTGCGATGCAAATCATCTACTCGGACGAAGAGCTGCTGACGTACATGCGGGAGGCCGTTGAGGTCTCTCATCAGCATCCGGTGCTGATTGACCGCTACATGCAGGGCACCGAGGTCGAGGTGGACGCCATTTCCGACGGCGAGACGGTGGTCATCCCAGGCATCATGGAGCACATTGAGCGGGCCGGTGTCCACTCGGGCGACTCGATTGCGGTGTATCCGACCCAGTCTCTGTCGGAATCCGTTCGGGAGCAGTTGGTCGATTACACCATCCGTCTGGCGAGGGGGCTGTCGGTCAAGGGATTGGTGAACATCCAGTTTGTTGTCAGCGGCGGGCAGGTGTACGTGATTGAGGTCAATCCCCGGTCCTCGCGCACGGTACCCTTTCTCTCGAAGGTCACCGGGGTGCCGATGGTGCGTCTCGGTATGCAGGCGGTGCTGGGGCAGCGCTTGGACGAGTTGGGATGGAAGACCGGGTTGGTGCCGGAGCGGCCGCTGGTGGCGGTCAAAGTTCCGGTGTTCTCCTTCGCCAAATTGCGGCGCGTCGACATCGACCTGGGGCCGGAGATGAAATCGACCGGGGAGGTCATGGGCTGCGACGCCACCTATGCCAAGGCATTATACAAAGGCCTGCTGGCGGCGGGCACGCGCGTGCCGGAATACGGCACGATTCTGGCTACGATAGCCGACAAGGACAAGGAGGAGGCGTGGCCTATCCTGCGCGGCTTCACGGAGCTGGGCTATAAGCTGGCGGCCACGGAAGGCACAGCGCGCTTCCTGAGGGGTAAAGGATTGTCGGTACTGGTGGTCAATAAACTGGCTCAGGGCACGCCCAACCTGGCGGACGACATTCGAGACGGACGGATTCAATTGGTCATCAACACGCTGACCAAAGGGCGCAAACCGGAGCGGGACGGTTTCCGCATTCGCCGGACGGCCGTGGAGCACGGGGTGCCCTGCCTGACCTCGCTGGACACGGCGCGCTCGTTGCTGGAGGTACTCTCCACCATCCGCTTTCGCACGACGCCGCTGACGGCGGATGTCCAGTACCCGAGGGCGAGCGGCGATGACGCCGCCGGCACGGCTAGTCTGGCGGGGGTCGCCCATGAGTGAGCGATGGACGCGCGCAACCCTGCGGGAGCGGCTGGCCGGTCCGGAGTACGACGAGGTTCGGGCGCGCACCTACCTGGCGCTGGACGTTCCGGATGCTGAGCAGGCGCGGGCCTGGATAGACCGTCTCGGTGACGCGGTCGATGGCTACAAGGTGGGATTGGAACTGTTTTACGCCTCCGGGACGCAGCTCCTGGATGAGTTGGCGCGGCGGCACAAGCGGGTGTTCCTCGACGTGAAGCTGCACGACATTCCCAACACGGTGGCGGGAGCAGCGAAATCCCTGTGCCAGCATCCGCTGGAGATGGTCAATGTCCACGCCGCCGCCGGTCGCCGAGCGCTCACCGCCGCGCGCGAGGCGGTGGAACAAAGCGCC
Source organism: Alicyclobacillus shizuokensis NBRC 103103 (assembly GCF_001552255.1). Classification (GTDB taxonomy): domain Bacteria; phylum Bacillota; class Bacilli; order Alicyclobacillales; family Alicyclobacillaceae; genus Alicyclobacillus_G; species Alicyclobacillus_G shizuokensis. The sequence goes on along the minus strand of NZ_BCQV01000002.1, from coordinate 59,892 downwards.
TTCCGACCGCTGTTGATCGGCGTGACCGTGCTGACCAGCCTGGATGCCGACGACCTGGCGGACATCGGTATGGGCCGCGAGCCGCAGGAGTGGGTTGTGCGGTTGGCCCAGCTGGTCAAAGAGTGCGGACTCGATGGCGTGGTGGCGTCCGCCCGCGAGGTGCAACGGCTGCGCTCGCGTTTTGGGTCCGGGTTTGAGTTGGTCATTCCGGGCACCCGTCCGTCCTTCGCAGAGCGGGCGGATCAACGGCGGACGCTCACGCCGGGAGAGGCCCTGAGGCTGGGGGCGACGCGGCTGGTGCTGGGCAGGGCGGTGACCAGGGCCGAGGAGCCGGAGCTGGCGCTGTTCAACATTTGGGAGGAAATGAGACAGGCGCTTGACCATGCGCGAAACGGAGGTGGCGAGCGGTGACAGCGATGCAGTCGGATGAAATCCATTCATCCCGCGCCTTGGCGCGTGGGTTATTGCAGATTCGGGCGGTGCAGTTGGACACGCGCAACCCGTTCACGTGGTCTTCCGGTTGGAAGTCTCCCATTTACTGCGACAACCGCTTGATTCTGAGCTATCCGGTGCTGCGGCAGCAGGTGATAGACGGGTTTGAGGCATGGGTACGCAGCAACGCGCCGGGAACCGAAGTGGTGGCCGGGGCGGCAACCGGTGGCATTGCACACGCCGCTTGGCTGTCGGAGCGGCTGCAGCTGCCGATGGTGTACGTCCGGTCCAGCGCAAAAGCCCACGGCCGCGGGCGCCAGGTGGAAGGACGCCTCCCGAGTGGCGCGCGGACGTTGGTCATTGAGGACACGCTGTCTACCGGTCGATCCGCCTATCAAGTGGTCGACGCACTGCGTCAAGAGGGTGCGCAGGTGCTGGCGGTGCTGGCCATCTTCTCTTACGGATTTCCGCAGACGGGTGAGCGTGTGCGGGAGAGCGGGGTGCCTGCGCACGCCCTGTTGGACTACGACACGTTGATTGAGGTCGCGCGGACAGAAGCCTACATCGACTCCGAGGGCGTGGAGGTCTTGCGGTCCTGGCGGAAAAGCCCGGAGACGTTCGGGCAGGAGTAGTGGTGGACGGCCCTGGCAGGGTGGGCGTGATGCCCGCGGCGGCCAGGGCATCTGCGCGCGTCCGGCGGCAAAAGGATATTCGCTACTCGACCTCCGGATTCGGATTTTCGTCCCAGGTGTCATTCGTCCGTTGGAACGACGGCCCGACGGATATGGTTCCGTCCGATTCTACCCGATATTGGTAGAGATCCAGCGGGCGCGGGGCGGGCGATCCGGGCGTCGGCACACCATAGATGTTGTATTGGCTGCCGTGGCATGGACACATGAACCATTCCTTGCCATTCCCGTACTTGGGCGCTACCGATTTCCCGTTCTCCTCCGAACCGTTGACGTGGCAGCCCAGGTGCGTGCAGGTATGGGACATAATCATCAATTTCTTTTGATACTTGATGACAAAAACGTCGTTCGGTTTATCTTGCGAGTTCCAGGCGTCGTCAATGTGGATGTTGTACGTCACGTGGGTTGGAAGCTTGTCGTTGAAGTCGGACGGTTTCCATGACGTGCGAGCATAACTGCCGCCCGCCCCACGGTGAAGTGGATCAAATGCGCTGACGATGAGCGGAGCGCCCATGATGGTGCCCATGAACGCACCGGTCCCACCAAGGACGTATGTAAGGAACTGGCGGCGGGTGAGTCCTTCCGTCTGTACACGCTTTCCCGCAAGCGAGCTGTGGTCCGCCGTCGGTCCCGCCGCAGGTTGGGGCCGGTTTGGTGACTTGTCAGACACTGCGCATTCCCCCTCACACCCTGTTTCTGTAGCGAATTGGAATCCCGGCGCCGGGCCGGTACCGCTCCATCCGCGCCACCGGAGACACCTACGGAGAGTTCCGAACATAGCAAGTATATCACTTCTATGCGCTTGGTGAAATATTCGATGTGTACAGACAACAGGCGGGCGCCGCCCCTAGGCGACGCCCGCCTGGCCCCAGGCACCCATACTTCTTGTATGTCTTATACCCAGCCGCGCCAGCGCATCGCCTCAGCCAACGGCCGGACACCGGCCATGTAGGCCGCCAGCCGCGGCGATACCTGATACCGCTCGCTCATCTGCAGGATGCTGTGCACGGAAGCCACCATCATCCGCTCCAGGCGCTGGTTCACCTCGTCCTCGGTCCAGTACCAACCCTGGTTGTTTTGTACCCATTCGAAGTACGAGACGGTGACGCCGCCCGCGTTGGCCAGCACGTCCGGGATGAGCAGCACGCCGCGCTCCTGAAGCGTCTGCTCCGCCGCCGGCGTGGTTGGTCCGTTGGCCGCTTCGACGATGATGGAAGCCCGGATTTTGTCCGCATTCTCGACCGTGATTTGGTTTTCCAAGGCCGCGGGCACGAGAACATCACAGTCCTGCACCAGAAATTCGTCGCCCTGGAGAACCTCCGAGTAATTGGTCGTCACCATGCCGAACGAGTCGCGCTGGTCCAGCAACTCGGGGATGTCCAAGCCGTCCTTGTCATACAGGCCGCCGCCGGCATCGCTGATGCCGACCACCTTGACTCCCCATTCGTGCAGGATGGCGGCGACGTTGCTGCCCACATTGCCGAATCCTTGAATGAGCACGCGCAGGTCCTGCAGGTTCCGATCCCGCTTGGCCGCCGCCTCGCGAATGGCGATGCATACCCCAAGCGCCGTCGCCCGCTCGCGCCCGGCCGATCCGCCCAATACCAGCGGTTTCCCGGTGATAAAGCCGGGGGAGTCGTATTCGCGAATGCGGCTGTATTCATCGTACATCCAGGCCATGATCTGGGGATTGGTGTAAACGTCGGGAGCGGGGATGTCTTTCGTGGGTCCGACAATCTGGCTGACGGCCCGCACATATCCGCGCGCCAGCCGTTCCTGTTCATGAATCGACATGGTCCGAGGGTCGCAAACGATGCCGCCTTTGGCGCCGCCGTAGGGGAGATTGAAGATGCCACATTTTATGCTCATCCAAATGGAGAGGGCCTTCACCTCGTCAACCGTGACCGCGGGATGGAAACGTATGCCGCCCTTGGTGGGGCCAATCGCATCGTTGTGCTGCGCACGGTATCCGGTAAACACTTGTACGTCTCCGTTGTCCATGCGCACCGGAATCCTCACGGTCAGGGTGCGCACCGGTTCCTTCAGCAGTTCGTAGACCGTTTCGGAATAGCCCAGGCGGGTCAGCGCCGCGTGTACGGCAGCCTGTGTGGACGTCAGCACGTTTTCTGCAGCAGCCGGACGGTTGGCGCCCGCCGCCAGTCGTTTGCTGACCTGAGTACTCATGCCAAGGACGCTCCTCTCACATCGCAACCTGATGATTTCTGAAACCCTGATACATAATAAATCAGTCGAGTCCACTTGGAAAGTCCAGTTTGGCAAAGGAGAGAGCGACGACGTGCGACAGCGGCCCGAGAGCGTACGAATGGCACCCGTTTTTGGCCACCTGCGCGGCGTCTCCTCGTCCTGGGCGTTCCATCTGCTTCTGGCGGCGCTCCTGATTACCATCGTGTTCCTGTATCCGCCCGAGATCTTCACCGGGGACACGGATACGGCCCGCAACTATCTGAATACCATCGTCTCTTCGCTCTCCACCATTCTTGCACTGGCCATTTCGATTATACTGGTCGCGATTCAACTCGCCGCCAGCAACTACACCCATCGCGTACTCGATTTCTACATGCGCCTGCCGTACAACGCGTCGTTATTTTTGCTGTACCTGGTGACCATCATGCACAGCTTTGTCTTGATGGCCAAAATCCGCGATCCCGTTCGCGATCCGCTGCCCCGCGCCCTGGTTCCGGAGATGAGCGCGGACCTGGTGCTGGTCGTCATCTGCTTTGTCAGCATGCTGATCTACATGTACGCGGTGGTTCAACTGCTCAAACCAGAGCGTATCGTGCACCTCGTCATCCGCGACTATCAGCGCGCCTGCCAGAAACGGGACTGGCATGCCGCTTTGGACAACATCGAACAGATCTGCGACATCGCCAAGCGCGCGGCTTCGGCCAGCGACTCGGTCACCGGCATGCACTGCATCGAGGTGATGCGCGAGATCGGCGTGCGGCTGCCGTTGCCCGGCGGGGAGCATGATGCCGTGGTCAAAGTGCACGAAAACCTGGTGGAGCAATGGGTGGAGGTAGTCGGGGTGTCCATCAAGGAGAAGGAGACCGGCTTGGTATACGCGGTACTGGACGCCCTGCAGGGGCAGGGGCGGCTGTACATCCAAGGCCGCTTTTGGCCGGGCGCCGTGGTTGTCATCAAGGCCTACCGGCACGTGGTGTTCAACCACCTGTTGGCGGAGGGGCAGGTGTTTGACATCGAGCAGGTGGCGAGCCGGCTGTACCAATTGGCTCTGGACGCCGTGCCCTGCGGACGTCGCGGGCAAGACTTCTGTCTGCGCACGTGGCGCGTCATCGAGACCATCGCCGAGCCGGTGTTCACCAATCAGCCGGTCATCGGATCGACCTTGGTAGACGGGTTTTTGCTCGCCCAGCAGATTCCGCCCACCCTCGCCGGGCTCGGCGAAGAGGGGCGGTTGCGGGCGATGGTCACCTATTTCGAACTCTGGAAGACGTTCGCCATGGCGGCTTCCCGCCGCGAGGCCGCCCATTGGGCTCGCTGGTGGCGTGAGCAGGTGCAGGATGAGGCATGGGTCCGCCATGGCCAGCACCTCGCCCTCCTGTTGGCCGCACACGTGAACCGCGAGGACCTGGCCCAAACCCTCTGCTACGTGTGGGGGTGGCCGTTGGAGACGTCGCCCAGCCTGCCCGAGGAGTTGGCGGAGGAAGCTCCTCACTTGTTCGACGGCTGGCCAATCTGCACCAGCAGCGGCCGCATCTGCGAGCGATCCGGGGTGACAAACAGGGTTCGCTGCTGATTGTACAGCACATGCCCGGGCCGGGCGCCGCCTGGTTTCCAGACGTGGCGGACGTCCGTGTAATCCACCGCGACGTTGGACGAATCGCGAGCCTTGCTGTAATAGGCCGCCAGCATGGCTGCCTCCTGCAACGTTCGCTCCGGCACCGTCTCACCTTGGCGGCGGATGACCACGTGAGACCCGGGTTGGTCTTTGACGTGCATCCAGATGTCCTGGGGCCGGCTCTGCCGCAGGGTGAGCCGGTCATTTTGTTGGTTGCTGCGGCCGACCAGGATGGTCCAACCATCGCTGCTCCGGAACGTGTACGGGGTAAACTGCGGCGCCCCGCCGCGGCGCCCGGCGTGTTTGGCTCTGTCGCCGCGGCGGCGCGGGCCGGGCTTGAGGAATCCTTGTTCCGCCAATTCGTCCCGCAGAAGTGGCAGCTGCTCGGCGTCCGCGTCCTCCGCCTGCAGCAGGCATGACTCCAGGTAAGCCATGTCGCCCAAGGTCTGCGCCAGTTCATCCGCCGCCAGGGTCAGCGCGCGCTTGCGCTTGCTCGCCCGCTTGAAGTACGCCTGCGCGTTTTCTGTCGCAGACTTGGACGGATCAAGCGGGATGGTGATGGGGCGGTTGTCGTCGTAAAAGTTTTCCAGCGTGACCTGGGTCGCCCCTTTGTTGACCCGGTGGGCGTAGGCGGTCAACACCTCGCCCATGATGCGCAAGGATTCGTGATCCTCCGCGTGTTCCAGCTCGGTTTCCAATTTCACCCGCTTGCCGCGCAGTCTGTCCAACTGATCGGCGAGGGCGCGCATGAGATTTGCCTTCTGTCCGGTCAGGACCTCGATGGCGTCGTGCTCCTCGGCAAACCGGGCCAACGCCTCGTCGAAGGACGGAACTTCCTGGCAGCGCTCGTATGCACTCAGGTGAAAGGGGGCGCAGGCTGTGACCCGCCCCAGTTCATCCAGTCCGACGTGGGCCGACTCCAAGCCCAGTGCGGCGGCGCGGGCGAGCGTCGCGAGCGTGCTCACCACCTGCTCCGGGTCTGCCGCGCCGGTACCCGTCTCAGGACTCACCCGCGCCAATGCCTCGCGCGCTGTCACTGGGCCCACGCCGGCCACCGTCCGCATCAAGGCCCGCGTCCACGCCTTCGCATCGTCCGTCGCCAGGCCGGCCAGAGGCTCCAGGTCGTCCCGGGTCACGCGGTCAATGGCCGGCCGTCCCTGGGTGGGGGGGCGGACATACATAAGACCGGGCAAAACCTGACGCACCCGACTGAGGTCGGAAGGAACCCGGACGACGGCATCGACAATCCGGGTCGGGGTCCCGTCCGCATCGGCTCGGCAAAGAATCAAGTTGCTGTGCTTGCCCATCAACTCCAAGGTGAGTGTGAACACAGCCGTATCACCCAATTCGTCGACGGACTCCATGACGATATCCAACACGCGATCCCACCCGTGTTGCCGGATGTCCCGGATGCGTCCGCCCACCAGGTGCTTGCGTGCGAGCATGCAGAACATGGGGGGATCGACAGGATTGTCGGGACGCGCAAAAAACAGGGTATGGGCACGCTCACGGCCCCGCTCCGCAGACAGGACAAAACGGTGGGTGCCCGCCTGGCGAACGGTGAGCACCAGGGTCCTGTCGCTCGGTTGATGAATCCGGTCCACGCGGGCGCCGACGTATTTTTCTTTCCATTCTCGCACCAAGGCTCTGAGTGCCAAGCTATCCATCCATATCCCTCCGCCGTCAGTCGTGGGGGCTCGGACATGTTTCCCACCGTACAAGCATATGCATTACAGGACACTGGGTAAAGAGGCCCTGGGGCGGCAAGCGCGCACCGCCCGTAGGCGCCAGAGATTTAAAGGGGTGGCTCCGGTGGAGAAGAACTGGCATGCCTTGGCCGCCAGCGATTGTCTGTCGATTCTAGAGGCAACGCCTTCCGGTTTGGCCTCGGCCGAAGTCGAGGCGCGGCGCGCCAAGTATGGCGTCAATCAGCTGGCGGAGGGCACGAAGGTGTCGCTCTTGACGGTGTTTTTCAATCAATTTCGGGACTTTATGATTCTGGTCCTGATTGCCGCCACACTCATCTCCGGGCTGCTCGGTGAGTACACGGACGCCATCACCATCATCGCCATCATCATCCTCAATGGGGTGTTGGGGTTTGTGCAGGAGGTGCGGGCGGAAAAGTCCTTGGCCGCGCTCAAAGCCCTGACTGCCCCCAATGCCCGCGTGCGCCGCGACGGCGAGGTGGTCTTGGTGCCGGCGCGGGACCTGGTTCCCGGCGACATCGTGATCCTGGAGGGCGGGGACCGGGTGCCTGCGGACGGCCGCCTGTTGAGCGCCCAGGCGCTGACAGTGGAGGAGTCGTCGCTGACCGGTGAATCGGTGCCGGTCAGCAAACAGGCGGGCATCTTTGTAGATCCGGTGTCGAGCCTGGGCGACCGCAAGAACATGGTATATATGGGCACCATGGTCACTCGGGGCAGGGCGGAGTTTGTGGTCACGGAAATCGGCATGGCGACCGAGATGGGGAAGATTGCTGATCTGATGCAGCAGTCGGAGGAGACGATGACACCGCTGCAGCGGCGGTTGGACCAGTTGGGCAAGGTGCTGGTGTGGCTGGCGCTGGGCATCACCCTGCTCGTCGTGGCGGCCGGCGTCCTGCACGGGCACGAGCTCTACGACATGTTCCTCGCCGGCGTCAGCCTGGCCGTGGCGGCGATTCCTGAAGGCCTGCCGGCCATCGTGACGATTGCCCTGGCGCTGGGCGTCCAGCGCATGATCAAGCGGCACGCGATTGTCCGCAAACTGCCTTCGGTGGAGACCCTCGGCTGCGCAACGGTGGTTTGCTCCGACAAGACCGGCACCCTAACCCAGAACCGCATGACGGTGCAGCGAGTGTGGGCGGACGGCGAATGGTTCCGCGTCACCGGCTCCGGCTACAATTTGGTCGGCAACTTTATCTATGAGGACCGGCCGATTCAACCGCTGCGCAGGCCGGCCGTCAAGCGCTTGGTCGAGGTGGCCGCCGTATGCAACAACGCCGCGCTCAAGCCCCAGTCCGAGGAGGACGACTGGCTGCTCGACGGCGATCCGACCGAGGGCGCGCTCTTGGTGATGGCGATGAAGGCCGGGCTAAAGCCGGAGGAAGCGGGATTCGAGCGGATCGACGAAATCCCGTTTGAGTCGGAGCGCAAGCTGATGTCGGTTTTGGTGCGCCAGGGTGAAGAGGTCCTGCTGCTGACCAAAGGTGCGCCCGACGTGCTGCTGGAGCGTTCCAGCAAGGTGTTGACCGGAGGGCGCGAGGAGCCCCTCTCGCAGGGGTTGCGCCGGCAGATTCTCGCGGCCCACCAACAGATGGCCGCCCAGGCCTTGCGCAATCTGGCGTTCGCGTATCGGCGCTTTCCCAGCGTCGAGGCGGCCAAGGCAACGCGCGATCCGGAGACGGAGCTGGTGTTCACCGGTATGACGGGGATGATGGACCCGCCGCGTGAGCTGGTGTACGAAGCCATCGGCACCTGTCACCGGGCCGGGGTGCGGACGGTGATGATTACCGGGGATCATCAGGAGACGGCGACCGCCATCGCGCGTCAATTGGAGATTCTTCCCGATGGCGGGAGGGTGGTCACCGGAGCGGCCTTGGATGCGCTGTCGGACGAGGAGTTGGCCCAGCAGGCGCGTGACATCTATGTGTACGCGCGCGTGACCCCTGAGCACAAGCTGCGCATCGTGCGGGCGCTGCAGAACAACGGCGAAGTCGTGGCTATGACTGGGGATGGCGTCAATGATGCTCCCGCCATCAAGCAGGCGGATATTGGCGTCGCGATGGGCATGGCTGGCACCGATGTGGCCAAGGAGGCGGCCGCCCTGGTGCTGGCCGACGACAACTTTGCCACCATCGTCGCAGCGATTGAGGAAGGGCGCGGTATCTATGACAACATCAAGAAGTTCATCCGCTACCTCCTGGCCAGCAACGTGGGTGAAATCATCACCATGTTTCTGGCCATGTTGGCCGGGCTGCCGCTGCCGCTCTTGCCGATTCAAATTCTTTGGGTCAACCTGGTCACCGACGGGCTGCCGGCGATTGCCCTGGGCGTGGATTCGGTGGAAAAGGACATCATGGACAGACCGCCGCGCGACGTGCGCGAAGGCATATTCGCCGGTGGACTGGGACTCAAGATTATCAGCCGCGGCACGCTCATCGGCCTGGTGACCTTGGTGGTGTTTTTCTGGTCCTTGCGTCAGAACCCGCAAAACCTGGCCCACGCCCAGACGATGGCGTACGCCACGCTGACGATGGCGCAGCTGATTCTGGTGTTCGACTGTCGCAGCCTGCAGGGGGGCATCTTCAAGCGCAGCCTGTGGGAGAACGGCTGGCTCCTGCTCGCGGTGGCGTCCTCGGTGGTGTTGTTCCTCATCACATTGTACATCCCACCTGTGGCCAGGGCGTTCAACACGGTGCCGCTGGGGCCGCTGGAGTGGGTGATGGTGCTCGTCGCCGCCGCCGTGCCCACGTTCGCTCTGTCGTTGCGTCGTGCCGGCCGCAAAGCCATCCGGCCCAAGGTGCCGGTGCGCGACGTGTGACGGCGAGAGGCCTGTGGGAAACAAAGAGAGGGCCGCGCACTCCCCACGGGAGAGACGCGGCCCTAACTGCGCCTGCCGTCAATCTACGGGCACCGGCTCGGGTAGTTCGGACGCATCCCGCTCCTTGGGCACCAGCGCCTGTGTCTCGGCGGGCTGGGACACCTTCGGCGGCGTCACCCGGCGGATGAAGAACGAGAGCACCAGCGCCACAGCCACGATAAGTGTGGCGACTAGGAATGCGTCGTTGATGCCGTCCACCGTCGACTGTTTGCTGGCCATACCATACAACAGCTCGGCCGCCAGCGCCTGCGCCTTGTCGCCGCTGGCGCCCAGAGCCGCCCCGACGTGTTGGATGAACTGTTGAATGGTCGGATTGGTCGCGTTGACAGAATTCACGTATTGCCCCATGTGCACCTGCGAACGCGTCGTCATCAACGTTACCATGATGGCTGTGCCCAGGGATCCAGCCGCTGTCCGGGCGGTATTGGCGGCGGCGGTGCCGTGTGCGTTGAGGTGTCTCGGCAATTGATTGAGACCCGCGGTCATGACGGTCATCATGATGAATGACATGCCGAACATGCGCGCCGTGTAGAGCCACATGATGTGCGTGTAGCTGGTCTGCAGGGTCAGGTGGCTGAAATCCCAGGTGGTGAGGAGCGTCACAATGAGCCCGAAGATAACCAACGGGCGCGCCCCCAGCCGGTCGAACAGGGCGCCAGCTATCGGCGACATGATACCCATCAGAACAGCTCCCGGCATCAGTAACAAGCCGGATTTGAGCGGCGTGAAGCCGCGGATGTTCTGAATGTAAATCGGCAGCAAAATCATCGCTGCAAACATGGCCATGTTGACTACGCAGCTGACCACAGTCGTCAGCGAGAACATGTCATAGCGGAAGACCTGCAGCTTCAACATCGGTTCGCGCGCCGTCAACTCCCGCCAGACGAACAGGATGAGCGCCAGCACCCCGATGATGATGGAGCCGGTCACCCCGGAGTCGGACCAACCATTGTTTCCGGCTTCGCTGAATCCGTACAACAGTGCGCCAAAGCCGATGGTGGAGGTGATGAACCCCGGCCAGTCGAAGTGGGGGTGGGTGCGTTCGGTCGCGTTGCGCAGCAAGAATACCGCCATCAGGATATCGATCACCGCAATCGGGATGACAATCCAGAACAGCACGCGCCACGTCCAGGTCTCAACGACCCACCCCGACAGCGTCGGTCCGACGGCCGGCGCGAAGATCATCGCGATGCCAATCATGCCCATCGCCTTGCCACGCCCTTCGGGCGGGAACAGGTTGAGGACGACGGTCATCAACAAGGGCATGATGATGCCCGCACCTACCGCCTGAATCACGCGGCCGATGAGAATGACAGCGAAGGAAGGCGCAATCGAACAGATGAACGATCCAAGGGTAAACGCGGCCATCGCCCCGATGAACAGCTGCCGTGTCGTGAACGTGCCAATCAGGTAAGCGGTGATGGGGATCAGCACGCCGTTGGTCATCAGGTAGGCGGTGGAAAGCCATTGCACGGTGTTGGCGGTGACGCTGAAATCGTTCATCAGCTGCGGCAGCGCCACGTTCAGCAGTGTCTGATTCAAGATGGCCACGAAGGCGCCGAGAATCAGGGTGACTAAAATCGGCCCGACGTGTGCGCTGCCTGCTGGAGCCGCGGGCCGGGATGCCTCCTGGGCAGTATCTACGGACACGTCACTTCAGCTCCTTGTCATTTGTGAATGCGCACGCTCACGTTCATGCCGGGCACCAGACGCATGCCCTGATAGCCGCTCAAGGAAATCTTTACTGGAACCACCTGTGTCACCTTGGTGTAGTTGGCCGTGTCGTTCGACTGCGGCAAAAGTGAGAAGGTGCTGGCCGTCGCGTAGCCAATCTGGCTCACCGTGCCGGTTAAGGACGACCCAGGGAACGCGTCTACGTACACGTCCACCGTCTGACCGATCTTGACGTCGTTGATCTGCGTCTCCTTAATGTTGGCGGTGACCCACAGGTGTTTGAGGTCGTAGGAGTACGCCAATGGCGAGCCGGCCGCTACAAATTGGTTTTTCACGGCGATGTCCTGGACCACGGTACCATCGGTAGGGGCCTTCACGTCCACATCGACAGGCTCGTGTTGCCCTGTGCTGGGTGGGACCTCGACGGTTCCCAATTTGTCCCCGCTGTGGAAGGTGTAGCCCAAGCTGCCTTTCCAGTCTACCAACTTGCCGGTCGCCGGGGCGCTCAACACCACCTCCTGACCGGTCACCTGGGCGTTATCGGTCTTGATGTACTTATTGCGTTGGTCCAGCCAGTAGTAGCCGCCGAACAGGATGGCGATGATGACAATCAGCGCAATGATGTTGAAGATGAGCAGGCGACGTGTTTTCACGTGTGTGTCCTCCCTTTGGCCAGTTTTCCCTCGCGACTGGTGTTTCCAGTCCAAAATAGTATAGAGGCTAAAATAAAATTTTCACGCGCATCAGTTTAGCTCGCACGGCCCGGATTGTCAATTCTACAGGCAGAGTTTGCACAGCTGATTGACGTCGAATTCCTGCGCAAGTCAAGGATTGTGTGAGGAAATCCAAGATAACCTGTGATAACCTTGTCTCGACCCGGATAACTACTGTAGAATATAAATACGCTTGGAGGATTTGTCGTGGATTGTCGAAGTATGACCGGGTTTGGACAGGCCGCTGTGCAGGCGGGGGAGTTCCATCTGAGCGCAGAGGTGCGCAGCGTCAATCACCGTTTCCTCGACGTGGTGGTCAACACACCCAAGGTGTTGCGGCCGCTGGAAGACGAGTTGCGCCGAGTTGTTGCGCGGCACGTGCAGAGAGGACGCGTGGAGGTCACGCTGAGTTTCCATCCTGCGCCCAGTGAATCCGCCGGACTGACCCTCAATTGGCCGCTGCTGGAGCAGCTGCAACGGTTGGAATCGGACCTGGCTGAGCGGATGATGGCCGCCGGGCGTGCAGATGTGCGCTCGGCGCAGCCGTACCAGTGGTTGACCTTTCCAGGGGTCATCCTGCCACCGGAGGCGGCGGCCGACGCGCGGGCGCTAAGGTCCCCGGCTGTGCAGGCGGTGGAAGACGCCTGCCTGGCCCTGGTGGCCATGCGCCGCCGCGAGGGCGAGCGGATGAGCGCTGATTTGCTCGCAAAGGTGCGGGCGTTGGAGACGCTCGTGGATGGCATGCGCGAGCGGGCGCCGGAGCGGCTGCAGGCGGAGCGGGAACGGCTGGCCGACCGCCTGCAAGAATGGGTGGGTCGGGTTGATGCGGACCGGTTAGCGGCGGAGCTCGTCCTGTATGCGGACAAGGTTTCGATTGATGAGGAACTCACCCGTTTGGCCAGCCACTTGCGGGAGTTTTCCGCGTCGCTGGCCGCGGGCAGTCCCGTCGGCAGGCGTTTGGATTTCATTGTCCAGGAACTGCACCGCGAGGTGAACACCATCGGGGCGAAGGCGGCCGATGCGCAGATTTCCAGATCCGTGGTCGATGCGAAAACACTCATTGAACAACTGCGCGAACAGGTGCAGAACATCGAATAATTGCAGGAGGCGCGGTCATGTCCATCAGGTTAATCAATATCGGGTTTGGCAACATCGTATCGGCCAATCGGATTGTGACCATCGTCAGCCCCGAATCGGCCCCTATCAAGCGCATCGTTCAGGAGGCGCGAGAGCGTGGGCGATTGATCGATGCGACATACGGACGCCGTACCCGGGCGGTGATCATCACGGACAGCGATCATATCATTCTGTCTGCTGTGCAGCCGGAAACTGTAGCGCATCGTTTGACCGCTAAGGAACAATTGTTGGAAGATGAGGAATGACAACCATGGCGACCGCGAAACCGGGAATCTTGTTTGTTCTGAGCGGCCCTTCCGGCGCTGGCAAGGGGACGGTATGCGCGGAGTTGATGCGGCGCGGCGTGCCCATGAAGGTGTCGATATCCGCCACCACCCGTCAACCGAGGCCCGGGGAGAAGGACGGAGTCAACTACTTTTTCAAAACGCGCCTGGAATTCGAGCAGATGATGGCGGACGGGCAGTTGCTGGAGTGGGCGGAGGTGTACGGACACTACTATGGCACACCCAGGTCGTTCGTGGAGGAAACGCTTGCGCTCGGACAAGATGTCCTTTTGGAAATTGACATCCAGGGCGCCATGCAGGTCAAGCGACGTTATCCAGCTGGCGTGTTCATCTTTCTGATTCCGCCCTCCGCGGCCGAGTTGCGGGCGCGCATTCTGGGACGGGGTACGGAGACGGAGGAATCGTTCCAGAGACGGTTTGGCGCCGCTTGGAAGGAATTACAGATGATGCGGGAGTACGACTACGTGGTGGTCAACGACGAGGTGGAGTTGGCCTGTCGGCGGATTGAGGCGATTGTCGCGGCGGAACACGGCCGCGTATCCCGTAACCTCAATCTATTGTCTGAGTGGGAGAAAAGCAGTACAATGTTATGATGCGAATCGGGAATCTCGATGAAAAGAGGGATTGTCTTGCTCTATCCGTCGATTGATGAATTGGTCGCTTCGGTTGACAGCAAGTATGCGCTGGTCGTGGCCACATCCAAACGGGCTCGCCAGTTGCAACAGCGAACAATGAACCAACCGGGATCATCAACGACCAAAAACGTCAGTCGTGCCCTGTGGGAAATTCACGACGGCAAGGTACGCTACGTGCGCCCGGATGGAGCGCGGTGAGCGGGCAAGAATAGGCGCGCGAGGGCAGAGCACCCAGCAGGGATGTTCTGCCTTTTTCTCACGAACGGCTAGATCAAGAAAGGACGGATAGGCTTGGCACACTTTGTCCTCGTGGGCGTGGGCGGTGGCATCGCCGCTTACAAGACGGCGACTCTGTGCAGTCAGTTGGTCAAACGAGGTTATCAGGTGCAAGTGCTGATGACCGAACACGCCACTCGTTTTGTCCAGCCTCTGACGTTCCAGGCGCTGACCCATCGGCCGGTGGTCGTCGACACGTTCGCCGAGCCGGACGCGGCCGAGATCGCGCATGTCGCCATCGCTGACCGGGCGGATATGTACGTCATCGCTCCGGCCACCGCCAACCTGCTGGCGAAGTTGGCGTTGGGCATCGCCGACGATATGGTGACGACAACCGCCTTGGCGGTGACTGCGCCCCTGTTGGTGGCGCCGGCCATGAACGTGCACATGTACGAGCACCCGACGGTTCAGCGCAACTTGTCCCTGCTGCGGCAGCGCGGGGCGCTCGTCGTCAATCCGGGCGAGGGACCGTTGGCCTGTGGGTACACGGGCAAGGGACGGTTGGCCGAGCCGGAAGACATCGCTGACATCATTGATGCCCACTTTGCCGGCCGCCGACAACTCGGCGGCCTGCGCGTGCTCGTCAGCGCGGGCCCCACGGTCGAGGATATCGATCCGGTCCGCTACCTGAGCAACGCTTCGTCGGGCAAGATGGGGTACGCTTTGGCCGAGGCGGCCTTGGCACGGGGCGCGGAGGTGGTGTTGGTCAGTGGTCCGACTCACCTGGCACCCGTGCCAGGCGCGCAGATGCGCCACGTTCGGTCCACGGAGGACATGCTGCGGGCGGTGCTCGACGAGGTGCCCGCAGCGGACGTGTTCATCAGCGCCGCCGCGCCCGTCGACTTTCGGCCTGTCCAGCGGCATGAACATAAGTGGAAGAAGGCACAAGGCGTGCCGGTCTTGGAACTGGAGCCGACGCCCGACATTCTGTCGAAAGTCAGAGAGATGCGCAGGCAGGACCAAGTCATTGTCGGCTTTGCCGCTGAGACCCAGGACGCCTTGGTTTATGCTAGGGAAAAGCTGGAGCGCAAGCAACTGGACCTGATTGTGGTCAACAATGTCGCGGAGCCAGACGCCGGGTTCGGAGTGGACACCAATCGTGTCAGCCTCTTGCGCCCGTCTGGTGCACAAGAGGACCTGCCGCTCCTGAGCAAGCGGGAAGTGGCCGAGAGGATTCTGGATATGGTGGCGCAGCGGTTGGCTGAGGTGAGAGGCGAGTGACGGACGCGGCGGGCAGCGATGTGGTTGCCGACGTGCTGATAGACATGCGCGGGCGCGGGGTGGATCGGTGGTTCAGCTACCGCGTGCCGGCGTCGCTCAAGCCGCACCTTGCTGTCGGGCAGCGTGTCATCGTCCCGTTTGGCCGCCGCAGCCAGCAGGGTTTTGTCATGCGTCTGCGGGAAAAGGAGCCGGCGGAGGCAAAACTGCGGGAGATTGCGTTCCTGGTCGATGCGGAGCCACTGTTGACAGAAGAGATGATTGAGCTTTGCGGGTGGCTGCGCTGGCGCTACGTGTGTTCCTGGATTGAGGCGGTGCACGCGATGCTTCCTTCGGCCTATCGGGCGCAGGTCGTGCACCGCGTGCGGGCCGTGTCAGCGGAGACGCATGCGGATGGGGCCGCAGCCTCGCTGCCGCCCTATGCCGCCGCGGTTTGGGCAGCGTTGCAAAGTCGCCCCGCCCGCCTTGAACGGCTGGAGCGGCGGTTTGGCGCGGAGGCGTGGCTCGCCGTACGGCAGCTGATGTCCCTGGGGCTGGCGGAGTTGGATATGGAATGGGTGGACAAGGCGAGGGCGCGTACCCTTGCCTGCCTGGAGGCCGCGAGGACAAGCGAGGAGTTGGCGGCCCTGGCGGAGGAGCGGCGGACAAGGGCCAAACGACAGGCCCAGTTGTTGGCCGCCCTGGCCACAGAGGGGCGGGTGCGGCTCAAGGAATTGGGGGTGCGCCCTACCGACGCGCCCGTCCGGGCGCTGCTCGAGCAGGGCCTGGCGCGCTTGGTGCAGGTCGAGGTGGCCAGGGACGTCCCAGTGTCCTATCCGGTTGCGGACTCGCATGCCTATCCGCTGACCGCCGCTCAACGACGCGCATTGACTCGAATTGAGGAAGCGCTCCGGGGGGCCCTGCCGACCCAGGAGCTGTTGTTGTTCGGTGTGACCGGCAGTGGCAAGACCGAGGTGTTCCTGCGCGCCATGGAGCAGGTGTTGGCGGAGGGCGGCGGCGCGATTGTGCTGGTTCCAGAAATCAGTTTGACGCCCCAGATGGTCGGCCGTTTTGTGGCCCGCTTCGGCTCCCAGGTGGCGGTACTGCATTCGGGGCTGTCGGTCGGACAGCGGCGCGACGAATGGCTGCGTATCCGGCGCGGTGAGGCGCGCATCGTGGTGGGAGCGCGCTCCGCCGTGTTCGCCCCGGTTGTGGATTTACGCTTGATTGTGGTGGATGAGGAGCATGAACCTTCATATAAACAGGATGACACTCCCCATTACGACGCACGGGAGGTAGCGCGGCAACGAGTGCGCCGAGCTGGCCGGGTGGTGGTCCTGGCTTCAGCGACGCCGTCGTTAACGTCGATGCACCGGGTGGAGACCGGCCTGGCGTCGCTCGTCACACTGCCTCGTCGGGTCGGCCAGCGCTCACTGCCGGCGGTGGAAGTGGTCGACATGCGGGCGGAGATGAAGGCTGGCAACCGCTCGTTGTTCAGCCGGGCACTGGCGGCCGGCATGCGCGAGGCGGTGGATGCCGGGCACCAGGCGATTTTGTTTCTCAACCGCCGTGGCTTTGCCCAATTCGTGCTCTGTCGGAGCTGCGGTGAATCCCTGCAGTGTCCACACTGCGACATTTCCCTCACCGTTCACAAAGCGGGGGATGAATGGAGTCTGCGCTGTCACTACTGTGGGCACCGGACGCCTTGGCCCGGGGCATGCCCGGCCTGTGGGGAAACGGCCCTGCGCCCGTTTGGTATCGGCACGCAGCAGGTCGAGGCGCTGCTGGCCGAGCAGTGGCCCGGCTGGCGAATCCTGCGCATGGATGTGGACACCACCCGCAGGCAAGGGGCGCACCAGGAAGCCATGACCCAGTTTCTCTCGGGAGAGGCGGACGTGCTGGTCGGCACGCAGATGATTGCGAAAGGCTTGGACTTTCCCAACGTCGCGTTTGTCGGAGTGTTGGCGGCTGACACGATGCTGGCCGTCCCCGATTATCGGGCAGCTGAGCGCACATTCGATTTGCTCACCCAGGTGGCTGGGCGGGCCGGTCGCGGGGACGTGCCAGGACGCACCGTCATCCAGACCTTCCGCCCCGAGCACTTTGCCATCGCGGCGGCGGCGAGTCACGACTACGGGGGCTTCTATCGAGCCGAGCGGGCCATTCGGGAACAGTTCTTCTATCCGCCGTTCTCTGAGTTGGCTGTTTTTGTCGCGAGCCACTCTGAGGAACGTTGGGCCCGTGCCGCGGCCAGCCGATTTGAACGGGAGTTGCGTCGCCGGCTGCCGACGGAGCGGGGAACGGTGTTGCCTGCTCATCCGGCCGGCATCCTGAGGATGGAAGATCAGTTTCGCTATCAGGTTGTGGTAAAGTATACGCATTGGCAAGACGTCGCCGATCCGGTGTCCAGCGCATTCCTGCTGGTGCGGGAAAAAATGCGCCGCCTGGGCGGGGTCTGCGTGCTGGACGTGGGCGCTGGGAAGATTGCCTGAACGAGGACGCCGGAGCGGGTACGGACGGCGACAGCAGCCCACACCTCGCCCGTGGAGGAGGAGTTGACATGGCCATTCGTATCATTCGCAAGGGAAACGACCCCATTCTTCGCCAAATTGCCAAACCAGTGCCTGCCATCACGAAGGCTGTGGAAAAACTGCTCGATGATATGGCGGAAACCATGTACGACGCAAAGGGCATCGGCCTGGCCGCGAATCAGATTGGTATCGCCAAGCGGCTGGTCGTCATCGATGTCGGAGAAGGACTGGTGGAACTCATCAATCCGGAGATCTTGGAGCGCTCAGGCAGCCAGCGGGCGGCGGAGGGCTGTCTGTCCCTGCCAGGGTTGAGCGGGGAAGTCACGCGGGCCCGGCATGTGAAAGTGCGGGCGCTCAACCGTCAGGGGGAAGAGATTGTCATTGAAGCGAGCGACCTGTTCGCTCGCTGCATCCAACATGAGGTCGATCACCTCAACGGAATCCTGTTTATCGACTACCTCAAGCCGTCGGAAATCGTGCGCGAACACGAACTCGGGTCCAAACAGGGGTGATTCCGGTGGCTCGCATTGTCTTTTTGGGTACGCCCCCATTCGCGGTGCCAAGCCTGGAGGCGTTGGTGCGGGTCGGGCACGAGGTCTGTCTCGTGGTCACTCAACCAGACAGGCCCGTGGGGCGGAAGCGGATGCTGACGGCGCCGGCGGTGAAGCAGGCGGCGTTGGCGCTCGGGCTGGAGGTTGCCCAGCCGGAGCGGGTGCGCACAGACGAGATCATCGAGCGGGTGCGAACGCTGGCTCCGGATGTCTTGATTACGGCGGCCTATGGTCAGATCCTGCCCGAGCGTTTGCTGCAAACAGCGGGGGCCGGCTGCCTCAATGTGCACGCTTCTCTCTTGCCGCGCTGGCGCGGCGCGGCGCCGTTGCAGCGGGCCTTGATGGCAGGGGATGAGCAGACCGGGGTCACCCTGATGGAAATGGTGAAACAGTTGGACGCGGGGCCGATGCTCGCCAGGGCCGAGACCCGGATTGGCAGCAACGACAACCTGGGCGAGTTGGAAGCGCGCGTGGCCCAAATGGGCGCCGAGCTGTTGGTGGAGGTGCTGCCGCGCTACCTCGCGGGCCAGGTGACGCCCGTGCCCCAGCCGCCAGAGGGAGTTACGTATGCGGAGCGGATCACAAGGAAGGATGAGGCGATCGACTGGGCGCAGCCGGGGTGGCAGGTGCACAACCACATCCGGGCCCTTTCTCCTGCCCCGGGGGCATCCTGCAGCTGGCAAGGGCAGCCGTTCAAGGTCTGGGAGAGCCATTGGCCCATGCGCCCCTGTTCGCCCGTGGACGGGGTGCCGGGGGACGTCCGCTTCCTGGGTGGTGAGGTGTGCGTGCGCACCGGCGATGGTTGGCTGCCGGTGACGAAGGTGCAGCCTGCGGGCAAGCGGGCGATGGAGGCGGCCGCTTGGCTGCGCGGCGTGACCAGCCGTGCGGCTCATTTGGCCGCGGGTAGCCGATGAGAGGGGTCCGCTTCTGGGCCTGGCAGACGCTCTTGCGCGTCGAGCGCGATCAGGCCTACGTCAATCTGGCCCTGCAGCAGTGCTTGCGGGAGGCGCGGCTGGAGGGAGCGGACCGGCGGCTGCTGACCGAGCTGGTCTACGGCACGGTGCAGCGCCAGCGCACCCTCGACTGGCTGCTCCACCCGTTTCTCCGGCGCCCCGTGGCCGACCTGGACGTCGAGGTGCGTACGGTGCTGCGGTTGACGGCGTATCAGCTCGCGTTTCTGGATCGCATCCCGGCGTATGCGGCGGTGGCCGAGGCGGTGGAATTGTGCAAACGGGTCAAGCCCAAGGCGGCCGGTTTTGTCAACGGGGTCCTGCGCGCGTACCTGCGCCAGGAGGAATCCGCCGCGGCGCGCCTCGCCAGGCTGGAGGCAGAGAGTGATGTCCAGCGCTTGGGCATTCAGTATTCCTATCCCGATTGGATAGTCGAATCGTTTTTGCGCCAGTTTGGACCCGCCAAGGCCGAGCGGGTGCTGGCGGCCGGCAACCAGGCGGGCACCCTTTCGGTGCGGGTCAATCCGCTGCGTGCCGACGTCGACGAGGTGATGGAGGAGATCCGTCGTCGCGCGGGTATCCCCGTGAGCCGCTCGCCGCTGTCCCCTCAAGGCCTCCGCTTGGCCCAAGGCGTGGCGGTGGAAGCGTGGGATTTGTACAGAGCCGGAAAGATCACTATCCAGGATGAGGCGGCTATGCTGGTTGCCCCTCTGCTCCCGGTCCGACCGGGGGCGCGGGTGTTGGATCTGTGCGCGGCGCCTGGCGCGAAGACGACGCACATCGCCGAGCTGTTGCAGGACAGGGGGCAGGTGGACGCTTGTGACCTGCATGCCCACAAGCGGCAGCTTATTGAACAGGCGGCCGCGCGGCTGGGGCTGACTTCCATTCGAACCTTGACGGTGGACGGGAGATTGCTGCCCGGTGTCCCCGGGCATGCGGATCGGTACGATGCGGTGCTTGTGGATGCGCCATGCAGCGGCCTGGGCGTCCTACGCCACCGACCGGACATCCGCTGGCGCCGCTCACCCGGGGATGTGGCCGAACTCGTCCGCTTGCAGCGCCAACTGTTGGAGGCGGCGGCCAAGCTGGTGCGGCCTGGTGGCTTCATTGTCTACAGCACCTGCACCGTGTTGGCGGAAGAGAATACGGACGTTGTCCAGAGTGTGGTGGACGACGTTAGATTGCGGCTCCGCTGGGATGACGTGGCTCCGGATTTGCCCTCTCTGCTGCGGTCGCGCAGTGTGGACAAGGGGTTGCTGTTGACGCCGGACGAGTTTGGCACCGATGGGTTTTACATGGCGCGCCTGCACCGCTTCCAATAGGGCGGAGTGTCGGCGGGCGCCTGAATCCGTGCAAAGGGGAACGGGCGATGGCAAGACACGCATATGACTTGCGTATGGAGGAGTGGACCTCCTGGCTGCAGGAAATGGGGCAGCCCGCCTATCGAGCGGCACAGATTTACCGCTGGTTGTATCAGAGCCAGGTGTCGGAGTTCGCGGCGATGACCAATCTGCCGCAGACCCTGCGTGAGCGCCTGGCAGCGGAGAGTGTGATTCAAACCTCGCATGAAGTCACCCGCCAGGTGTCGCGTGACGGCACCGTGAAGTTCCTGCTCGGCTGGCCCGATGGGGTCACGGTAGAAACGGTGTTGATGCGACACGATTATGGCAACAGCGTATGCGTGTCCACGCAGGTGGGGTGCAAGATGGGCTGTACGTTTTGCGCCTCTACCCTCGGCGGGATGATCCGTCAGATGAGCGCGGGCGAGATGGTTGAGCAGCTCATGCACAGCGTGCGCCTCCTGGCGCAAGCGGGCCAGCGCGTCTCGTCCGTCGTGCTGATGGGATCCGGAGAACCGATGGACAACCTCTCGGCCGCGCTGAAGTTCATGGACATCATTCACGACCCACAGGGGCTGAATATCGGGATGCGCCACATCACCATCTCGACGGTCGGGCTGGTTCCGGGTATCATTCGGTTAGCGGACGACGGTCGGCCGGTCACGCTGGCGGTATCCTTGCACGCGGCCACCGATGAGCAGCGCTCGCGGATGATGCCCGTCAACAAAGCGTACCCAATCGCCAAACTGATGGAGGCTTGCCGCTATTACTGCAACAAGACGGGCCGCCGTATCAGCTTCGAATACGCACTGGTCGGCGGTGAGAACGATTCCCTGACGGACGCGCGCAACCTGGCGGCCTTGGTGTCGGAACTTCCCTGTCATGTGAACCTGATCCCGGTGAACTACGTGCCGGAGAGAAATTATACGCGAACGCCGCCGCGGCAAATCGAGGCGTTTTTACGGGAGTTGCGCCGGCTTGGCGTCAATGCCACCGTCCGCAGGGAGATGGGGCACGATATCGCCGCCGCCTGCGGACAGCTGCGAGCCCAGTACGCTCGCCGTTAGTCGTGGGGCCACCGCCGGAAGTGGAGGAATGCAGGTGCTGTATGCAGTCAGGACGCATGTAGGTCTTGTTCGCCAGACGAATGAAGATGTGTGCGCAGGGTTCACCGATTGGCAACCGATGCAGTTGGTCGTCGTCGCCGACGGCATGGGCGGCGCCTCGGCCGGCGAGGTGGCCAGCCGGTTGGCGGTGGACACGGCCGCCCAGTACATTCGCAGCGGACTGGGCGACGAGGACGTGGATCCGATTGACCTGTTGCAAGAGGCGGTGGCCGAAGCCAATCAGAAAGTGTGGGAGGCGTCACAAAGCCGTGCCGAATATCACGGCATGGGCACAACCTTTGTGGCCGCCCTGTACGACAACACGCGGGTGTTTTTTGCCCACGTGGGCGACAGCCGGGCTTATCTGCTCCAGGCCGACGGGTTACGCCAGGTGACGCGTGACCATTCGTTGGTCGCGGAACTGGTGAGGCGGGGACAAATCACCCCTGAGGAAGCGGTGCATCATCCTCAGAAGAATGTGGTCACCAAATCGCTCGGCACGGCCAGCATCAGCCTGCCGGACATCAACGTCGCCCAGTGGCAGCAGGGCGACCTGTTCCTGTTGTGCTCGGATGGCCTGTCCAACCTTGTGGCTGAAGAGGAACTGACCGAATATCTGACCCGCTTGGCGGACGCGCACTCCAACCGCGAGGTGGAACTGGTGGCGGACGCGCTCATTGAGCGGGCGCTCGTCGCCGGCGCACCCGACAACGTCTCCGTTGTCATCGTGGTCAACCGAGAGGAGGGCGGACGATGAGCCGTCGGCTGGGAGGCCGTTATGAACTGCAGGAACAAGTCGGCGGCGGCGGTATGGCCGTGGTCTATCGGGCGCTGGATACGTTGCTTGGGCGCACGGTTGCCATCAAGATGCTTCGCCCTCAGTACATGGAGGACGAGGAGTTCATCAGCCGTTTTCGGCAAGAAGCCCAATCGGCGGCTCGATTATCCCATCCTAATATTGTAAATATATACGACGTGGGGATGACCGATGGTGAGTATTACATCGTCATGGAATACGTCAACGGCCCCACGCTCAAGGACCTGATTCGGGAGCGGGGGGCGCTCTCGCCGGAACAGACGGTGTCCATCACCCGCCAGATCTGCGATGCGTTGCAGCACGCTCACAGTCATCATATCGTACACCGCGACATCAAGCCTCACAATATCCTGCTGACCAAGGCGGGCCAGGTCAAGGTGACTGATTTCGGGATTGCCCGCGCCTTGGGGGGCAACACGCTAACCTACGACCACTCGGCACCGGTGCTGGGCTCCGTCCATTACCTTTCGCCGGAGCAAGCGCGCGGTGGTTTGGCGGATGTCAAGAGCGACATCTATTCGCTCGGTGTCGTGATGTACGAGATGTTGACCGGTCGCCTGCCATTTCAGGGGGACTCGGCGGTCAGTGTGGCGCTCAAGCACTTGCGCGATCAATTTGTCGAACCGCGTCAGATCAACCCTGAAATTCCGCAAAGCCTGGAAAACATCGTCCTGCGCTGCATGGTGAAGTCGGCGGACGAGCGTTATCCGGACATGCGGGCTCTGAAGGAAGACTTGGAGCAGGCGCTGCGCCACCCGGATGCGCCCAAGTTTCACCCTCCTCAAGCGGTGCCGGAAGCGACGATTGCCATCCCGGCCATTACCGATGACGCCGGCGGGCTGGTTCGACCGGCGGGAATGAAGCGGGGGCGGATGGAAGCCTCTGCTTTACAGGCTGCGGGAGAGGACGAGCAGCGGCGCGGAGGCCGCCGCTGGTTGCGCGTCAGTCTGTGGGTGTCACTGGCCACTGTCCTCGTGGCTGCGGGTGTGGTGGCGGCCTATTTCATCGTGATGCGCCTGTTGGAGGTGCCGAACGTCAAGTTGCCGAACGTGGTCGGCAAGCCGGAAGCGGAGGCCATCCAGATGTTGGAGCAGGCGGGATTTCGGCGGGGGCAGATTCATGAGCAGAAGCAGACCTCGTCAAAGTCGCCGAAAGGGACGGTGGTGGAACAGAACCCAGCCGGCGACACGGAGGTCAAGCAGGATCGGGCAGTGACCTTGTATATCTCCGCCGGAGCGCCGAAGGTGAACATGCCGGACCTGTCCGGCGTAACGGTCGATCAGGCGCTGCAGCAACTGGTGAATCTCGGCTTTTCCCGGAGCCATCTCAAGACCAAGCAGGTGGCGAGCGACGAGGTGCCGGCCGGAGAGGTGGTGTCCACCAATCCACCCGCCAACCACCTGGTGTCCACGGACCACCAGGTGGTGCTCGCCGTGAGCCGCGGCCAGACGGAGACGACGGTGCCGAGCGTGATTGGAAAACCCCTGGACGAGGCCAGTAAGATGCTGGTCGACGCGAAGCTGGTGGTGGGCCAGATCATTCCCCAGCCGCAACCAGGAGTGGCTGACGGGACGGTCGTCAATACGGCACCCAATCGTCCGGGCGACACGGTGAAGCCGGGGACGGCAATCGATTTGTACATTGCCGACAACGGATCGGACAACACCACCGACGGGACAGGAGATCAGGCGAATTCGACTATTTCTGGCGGGAATGGAGCAGCCGGAGCGGCGGCCAACGTCCCACCTGGCACACAGGAACACGACGTGACCGTCTCGGTCGACGGGGCTACGAGCGGAACCCATGTGGTGATTGTCAAGTCCGACGCCACCGGCAAGGACCAGCAGGTGGTGGATGAGACCGTCCAGGGGAGCAAGAATTACCCTGTGGTTTTATACCTCGCTCCTCACAAGGACGGCGAAATAGACGTGTACGTGGACGGCAAACTGGTGAAAAAGCAGCGGGTCAAATACAACGATTGAAGTCTGGGCTGTCGAGACAACTGGTCAAAGGAGGGTAAGGATGCCGGACGGGATAGTGGTTAGGGGCCGGGGTGGGTTTTTTGACGTCGTGGGGAACGGCGGGAGCTGGCGGTGCCGGGCACGAGGTGTCTTCCGCAAGCGCGGCGTGAACCTCCTGGTGGGGGACCGGGTGCGCTTGAACGAAACCGGTGCGGGTGAAGGGGTGATCACCGAGGTCCTGCCGCGCGAGACAGAACTGGTGCGTCCTCCCATCGCCAACGCGGACCAGGCATTGCTGGTGTTTTCAGTGCGGTCCCCGGACTTTCAGGCCGGACTCCTGGACCGGACACTGGTCGCCGTTGCGGCGCGGGGGCTGCGGCCGGTTGTTGTTCTGTCCAAGGCGGACCTGATGGAAGGCGAGGCGGTGGCTGCGCTGGCTGTGCCGTACCGGCAGGCGGGGTACCCTGTTCACCCGGTATCGTCCCGCACCAAACAGGGCTTGGACCCCATCTGGTCCGAATTGATGGGGCATATCACCGTGTTCGCGGGTCCATCGGGCGCAGGTAAGTCGTCGCTGGCCAATGCCATCGATCCCCAGCTGGGGCTGCAGATGGGCGACATCAGCGACAAACTGCGGCGGGGACGGCACACGACTCGACACGTGGAGCTGTTCCGGATTTCCGATGCCACATACATTGCCGACGCGCCCGGCTTCAGCCAATTGGATCTGGATGTGGAGGCGGCCCAACTGCGCCTGTACTTTCCGGAGTTTCAGGTTACGGCTGGTGACTGTGCCTATCGCGGTTGCCTGCATGTGGATGAGCAAGACTGCGGGGTCAAGCGCGCTGTTGCCGCCGGCCTTCTGGCCTCGACACGATACGAGAGTTATTGTCACCTGTACCAAGAACTGAAACAGAAGGAGGCGCGCAGATATTGAAGCACCGCATCGCCCCCTCAATTCTTTCGGCTGACTTTGGCCGCCTGGCCGAGGAGGTGGAGGAGGTCCTCCGGGCCGGCGCCGATTGGATTCACGTGGATGTGATGGACGGGCGGTTTGTACCCAACATCACGATGGGGCCGCTTGCGGTCGAGGCGCTGCGCCGGCGGTTTGACTGTGAGTTGGATGTGCACCTGATGGTCGTGGAGCCGGAGCGGCATATCGACGCGTTTGCGGCGGCTGGCGCCAGCCGCATCACGGTGCACGCGGAGGCGACCGCGCATGTGCACCGAGCCCTGCAGAGAATTCGTCAGCACAATCTGCCGTGCGGCCTGGCGCTGAATCCGGCCACCGGCATCGAGGTGTTGGACTACCTGGCAGAGGACCTCGACCTGGTTCTCGTCATGACGGTGAACCCTGGATTTGGCGGTCAGACGTACATCCCGGCCATGACCGAGAAGGTACGGCGGGTGCGGCGGCGGCTGCTGGATTTGGGCCGCTCCGAGGTGGACGTGGAGGTGGACGGCGGCATCCACGCCGGCACGATTGGGGCGGTCGCTGAGGCCGGGGCCAACGTGTTTGTCGCCGGATCGGCCGTGTTCGGGGAGCGGGACCGGGCGCAAGCGATCTCGCGGCTGCGGGGTGTGCTCACCAGTTCATGATGCCGCACATTTTCACCGGGCGGGAATATACATGTAACAACATGGCGTTGGCCCACTGCGCGAACAGACGGCGACGTCTCGACCCGAGCACGGATGCGGGCAACCGATAACGAGGGGGGAATTGGGTTGAAGTTTTACACCATCAAGCTCCCAAAGTTTCTAGGCGGCATCGTCAAGGCTTGTCTGGGGGCCTTCTCCAAGGATTGACGGGTGCGAGGTGCGACGTCGCCGCAGCGCGGCGGCGCCGACGCTCCACCTGGGCGGGTTGACGCGCGGATCAAAAAAGGGCACCGAACAGGTGCTCCTTTTGCATTCCGACAGCCATACGCTCCGGAGGGGACCTTCAACTCCGGTTTCCCTGCCGGGTAGTCGCCTCAGATGGCTCGATTGACTTTTCCTGCCTTCAGACACCGGGTGCAGACCCGAATACGTTTCACCGTGCCATTGACGTTGGCCCGCACGACCTGAATGTTGGGAATCCAACGGCGCTTGTTCAGGATGTGCGAGTGGCTGATGGAGTGACCAGTTTGCGGTTGCTTTCCACAGATTTCGCATCGCCTTGCCATTTTTCGCACCTCCTTCGCCGACACATAACGGGTGTATTATAGCGCAAGGGCTGATACTCGGCAAGGGGAACCGAAAGCGTTCGCCGCTTTTATTACCTGCTTGTAATATAGTACAATGGCACAAAGCACAGGCAGGAGGTGCCCGGATTGCCGAAGACGGTCGAGACACCTTTGGGAACCATCTCCATCGTCGAAGACGTCATTGCGACGACTGCCGGACTCGCGGCGATGGACTGTTACGGCTTGGTAGGTATGGCTTCCCGCCAACAGGTCAAGGATAGTCTGACAGAGTTGCTGGGGCGGGACAACCCCGGCCGCGGCGTGGAGGTGCGGATTGTCGACGGTGAAGTGGAGGTCAATCTGTACATCATTGTCAGCTATGGTACGAACATATATGAGGTCGCTCAAAACGTGCGGGACAAGGTGCGTTACGTGTTGAATGAATCGGTGGGCATCGACGTGTCGCGGGTGAACATCTATGTGCAGGGTGTGCGCGTAGCGACGGAGGCGTAGGAGGCTTTGCATGACGGGCCAACAAGTTTTGACCGGAACAGCGTTCGCAGCCTTGATGCGGCGAGGGCATCAACGCTTGCATGAGCAGGCGGAGGTCGTGAACGCTTTGAACATCTTTCCGGTGCCCGATGGGGATACGGGAACGAACATGGATTTGTCGTTGGGTGCCGGCGTGGCGGCGCTCGATCAGAGAAGCGAATGGTCTCTGCAAGAGGCAACCCAGGCGCTGGCAACCGGCTTGCTGATGGGGGCGCGGGGGAATTCGGGCGTCATCCTGTCCCAATTGTTTCGAGGCTTTTCGAAAGCAGCGCAGGGTGCGACGGGTATGGACGTGCGGGTTTTTGCGCAGGCGCTGCAGGAAGGAATCGACATTGCCTACAAGGCCGTGTCCAAACCGGTGGAGGGGACCATCCTCACGGTGGCGCGGGAGGCGGCGTCGGTGGCGGTCCGGGAGGCGCGCCAGAATCCGACCTGGGCGGTTTTGATGGAACAGGTCTACGAGGCGGCCCAGGCGGCGTTGCAGCGTACGCCGAGCCAGTTGCCGGTTTTGAAGCAGGCTGGAGTCGTGGATTCGGGCGGCCAAGGATTGGTATTTATCTACGAAGGCTTTTTAGAGTACCTCCGGGGGCACGAGAGTCCAGCGGCGTCACCGGGGGATGAACTGCACTCCGTGGTGGCGCGGCCGGTGTTGGAATACGCGGGAAGCCATATCGCCCGTACGGGTGAGCACGGGTATTGCACGGAAGTTTTGGTGCGGGCAGGCGCTCGGGCGTCGTTGGTGGAGGGACAGCTACGGGAGCGATTAGGGCAATACGGGGATTCCTTGTTGGTGGTGGCGGCGGAAGACCTGGTGCGGGTGCATGTGCACACTCTGCACCCGGGAAGGGTGCTGGAGGACGCGCTAACCTGCGGTCCGCTGGTGCAGATTAAGGTTGAAAACATGACGGAACAGCACGACCGCATCAGCGATCTGGAGACGGTCGCAAAGGCGGATTCATCGGCATCGGTTGCGGCCACTCCGGATCATGACGGAATCCTGAAAGAGGACCGGGACCGAGGAGCTGTGACGGCGTTGGTGGCGGCCGCCTCCGGGGATGGCATCCGCGACGTGTTCGAGAGCCTGGGGGCGACGGTCATTGACGGCGGTCAAAGCATGAATCCAAGCACGGAGGAAATCGTGGCGGCCGCGCAAAACGCGGGCGGGCGTCAGGTGGTGTTTCTGCCGAACAATAAAAACATCGTGCTCGCCGCGGAACAGGCCCGAGAGGTCCTGGAAGGAGGGTTGGAGGTAGTGCCTTGCACCTCCATCCCTCAAGGCCTTGCGGCCGCCGCTGTGTTTGATGCGCGTGAGTCCGCCACGGCCAATCGCGCCCGCATGGAGGCGTCGCTGCACGCGGTTCAGTCGGGATGTGTGGCGCGGGCGGCGCGTGACAGTCAGTATCAAGGACACGCGATTGCAGCCGGGCAGTACATGGCCATAGCGGAGGCGGACGTGGTCGAAGTGCACGCCGACCGCGCGGCGGCGGCGGTGGCCGCCGTGCGGGCGATGGTGGCGGCCGCGCGAGGCAACGGCGTGGACGCGGAGCTGTTGACCGTATTTTACTCTGACCAGGTCGATGAAACGGAGCGCGAGGAGCTGCGCCGCACTTTAGCGCACCTGTATGGGTTTGAGATCGAGATGCGCTATGGAGGGCAGCCGGTTTACGACTATATCTTCTCGTTGGAGTAAGGAAGGCGCAAAATGTTGCAGGCGATTCCGGTCACGCACGTCGCGGGTGTAGGGAGTGCCAAGCAGAGAGCCCTGCAGGAGTTGGGGATTGAGACGGTGCACGACCTCTTGCACTACTTTCCGGTGCGCTACGAGGACTTTCGCGTTAGGCCCTTTGAATCGTTTGTCGATGGGGCCCATGTCACTGCCCGCGGGGTCGTCGACGGGAGGGCCGATGTACGCTGGCAGGGCAAACGCTGCATGGTGCGTGTGCGCATGCGCGTGGATGGCCGGCACCCCATCACCGCCGTGTGGTTCAATCAACCGTATGTCAAGTCGAAGTTGGTGGACGGGCGGGTGCTCACACTCAGCGGTCGCTACAACGCCCGCTACCGCACCCTCACCGTCAGCCGCAGCGATTTGTCCGGGACCAAAGCTGCGGCCTTCGCTTCGGCCTTTACGCCTGTCTACAGGGCGAGCAAAAACCTCCCGTCGAGCCAAATTCAATCCCTCGTGCACAAGGCCATGGATCAGTATCTGGATGAAGTGGACGAGTTGTTGCCGCATGAACTGATGCAAAAATATCGGTTGATCTCGCACCGCCAGGCGGTGGCCGCCATGCATGCGCCGGACGGCGAGGAGACGCTGCGCCAGGCGCACCGGCGGCTGGCGTTTGAGGAGTTTTTTTTGTTTCAACTGCAATTGCAGTGGTTTCGCCGAGCGCGGTTGGAGGGGCGGCGCGGTGTGCCCCGCGCCGTGCCCGAGGATGCGTTGGCACGGTTTCAGAAAAGTCTGCCCA
The DNA here is from genome assembly GCF_001552255.1 of Alicyclobacillus shizuokensis NBRC 103103. Taxonomy (GTDB): domain Bacteria; phylum Bacillota; class Bacilli; order Alicyclobacillales; family Alicyclobacillaceae; genus Alicyclobacillus_G; species Alicyclobacillus_G shizuokensis. Next base: position 30,013 of record NZ_BCQV01000002.1, on the reverse strand, counting down.
GCCCGTTGACTCCCGGCCAACTGCAGGCGTGCCGAGACGTGTTGACGGATTTGCGAAAGGACCTGCCCATGCACCGCCTGCTGGAAGGTGATGTTGGATCTGGGAAGACATGGGTAGCGCTGTGGGCGGCGTATTGTGGGTTTTTGAGCCAGGCGCAGGCGGTCCTCATGGCGCCCACGGAGATTCTCGCTGAGCAGCACGCCATGGAGGCGCGGCGGCGCCTGGAACCGCTTGGGATGCGGGTGGAGCTGTTGACAGGTAGCACCAGCGAGCGGGATAGGCGGGCTTTGCTGCCGGCGGTCGCCGCTGGAGACGTGCACCTGCTGGTGGGTACGCACGCGCTTTTGACGGAGAAGGTGCAGTTCGCCAATCTGGGTATCGTGGTGATTGATGAACAGCACCGTTTTGGTGTAGCGCAGCGGGCGGCTCTGCAGGAAAAGGGGCGCGACGCGGACGTTCTGTACCTGTCGGCGACGCCGATTCCGCGCACGCTGGCGTTGGCTGTGTACGGGGATATGGATATGACCCGCCTGCAGGGCCGGCCCGCTGGCCGCAAACCGGTGCGGACCGTCTGGCTGCGCACAGCCGATCGCGATAAGGCCGTGCGCAGCATCCGCAGAGAATTGGAAACCGGGCGGCAGGCGTACGTGGTGGCGCCCTTGGTGGAGGACGACTCGGATACCGACGCGGCTTCGGCCACGGCCTTGGCGGAAGAGTTTGCCGAATTATTCGCCGGATACCAGGTGGGACTCCTGCACGGGCGCCTGACGGCCAAAGAAAAGGAGCGGGTGATGCGCGCCTTCCTGGCGCGGGAGATTCACATCCTGGTCAGCACGACGGTGATTGAAGTGGGCATTGATGTGCCCAACGCGACGGTTATGCTCATCTATCACGCCGAGCGATTTGGCCTCGCCCAGCTTCACCAGCTGCGCGGCCGTGTGGGGCGCGGCGAGGCGCCCAGTATGTGCATATTGCTGTCGGATGCCACATCCGAGTTAGCGCAGGAACGGCTGCAAACCATGACCCAAACCGACGACGGCTTTGAGATTGCTGAGCGAGACTTGCAGCTGCGCGGCCCGGGAGAGTTTTTAGGCGTGCGGCAAAGCGGGCTGCCCGAGTTCAGCGTCGGCGATCTCACGAAGGACTTGCGCATCATGGATGTCGCCCGGCAGGAGGCGACGGCATTGATGGACACAACCGACTTCTGGCTCCTGCCCAAATATGAAAGGCTGCGGCGGGAGGTTCAGCAACAGCAAAATTTTCGCACCGGCTGAGGTGATTCAGGACAAGGGAACAAAATGGGATCATATATACGCTCGCCGGCAGACATACTAGGCCTACATAAGGGGGTGAGACAGATGGCTTTGGGTCAGAAACGGAACACTCCCGTCGTCCCAGGCGCAATCAAGGCCCTTGAGCAGTTCAAGTACGAGGTTGCCTCGGAATTGGGCATCACACCGCCGCAGGACGGCTATTGGGGGACGATGACCACCCGCGACACCGGTGCCATCGGGGGTAACATGACCCGCAAACTCGTGGCACTCGCGGAGCAGCAGCTCGCGGGGCGCAGCGGGGGGAACTTCTAAAACGCCTTAGGATCACCCTTGTTCGAACAAAAGAGCTGGACCGTCAGGTCCGGCTCTTTTGATATGATGGTAATTAGGTTCTGCAAAGATGCGCGGGGTTCCCCACGCGCGGTGGAGAAAGTGGAGAAAGAAGATGATTTGTCTGGAGCCAGGTTTGCAGATGACCTTTTTGAGATCACATAGATGGAAACAGTGGGGGCTACGGCTGTTGCCCAAACGCGCGTTGACCGCGGCTGTCGGGCGGTTTGCACGGATGCGGTTGAGCCGGCTTCTCATCCCCCACTATGTTCGTTGGTATCAGATTGATGCGGACGAGGCCGAGCTCCCCCTTGCCGCCTACAGCAGTCTCTGCGAATTTTTCACCCGTGGACTACGCCCCGGTGCCCGTCCTCTGGCTACAGAAGGCCTGATCTCGCCGGTGGACGGTACGGTCAGCGCATTGGGACGGATTCTGGAGGGCACGCTGCTGCAGGCCAAGGGGTGCTTGTATACCGTGTCGGCGCTCTTGGGCAGCGAGAGGGATGCACAGGTGTTTGAGGGCGGGCACTACATCACGCTCTATCTCAGTCCTCGCGACTACCACCGGATTCACATGCCCTTGTCCGGCGAGGTGGTGTTTTGGCGCTACATCCCTGGGCGTCTGTACCCGGTCAATGCCTTGGGGGTGGCGGCGGTGCCCGGGCTGTTCAGCAAGAATGAACGGCTGGTCAGTTGGTTGGAGACGAGGTATGGACGCCTGGCAATGGTGAAGGTGGGGGCGACCGTGGTCGGGAGCATCCGCACGCCTTACGGGCCTTGGTTCACCGGAGCATGGAATCGACATCGGCGCCGCGTACACGAGGGAGCGGTGGAACTGTGGTTGGACAAAGGGGGGGAATTGGGGCGGTTTGAACTCGGGTCCACCGTGATTCTGCTGTGTCCGCCCGGTATGCTGAAGAATTTCACCGTAAGGTCCGGATCGAGCGTGAGGATGGGAGAGCAGCTCGCCCAAATGAATCCGCTTCCCACTCGGCCCATCCGTTCCTCTAACGTCAACCCTGTCACGCAGGCAGGAACCGCAGCCTTGGGGACCACGCATAATTGGCGGCCCATTTAGGGAGGCTGGGCGTAAGGGGGGATGTCCCATGCGCCCAGTCCGGCGAGTGCTTGGCAGCTGTGGCCGCGTCTGCGGCCGCGGATTGCGCGCATACTGGAAGTGGCTGTGCGAGGCCAGCGAATCCATCGGCAGCTATTACCAGCCGTGGTGAACCCGCAAGGGGCTGTCCCAAAACCCATCCTAAGATGGGGGAGGGGGCAGCCCCCCTTTATATGACGGAGAGTAGATTTTCATAAATATAGGAACTGCACCTAAGTGCGCTTGGCAGTTGTGGGACAGCCCCTTCGTGTGTTTGCGGGTTGCCGAGGCCCTCGAAAACCTGTACATTGGTGATGAGTGACGATGGTTTGACAACCGTTTCAATCTATCTTCAAGCATAAAGCATTATGCTGGTGATGGGGTGACGCGTCGATGAAGATTATGATTGCTGGCGGTGACGGGTTCTGCGGATGGCCCACCGCTCTGTACTTTTCCGAACGAGGTCACGAGGTGGCCATTCTGGACAACATGATTCGCCGTCGCTGGGATGAGGAATTAGGGACACAGCCCCTCACTCCCATCGCGTCGTTGGAGGACCGCGTGGCGGCTTGGCGGGAGCTCACGGGCAAGGAGATCCAACTGTTTATCGGCGACATGACCGATTATGAAGTGCTTGCCGGAGCCATGCAGTCGTTCCAGCCGGAGGCTGTCGTTCACTACGCGGAACAGCGTTCAGCGCCGTATTCCATGATTGACCGCGAACACGCCGTGTTCACCCAGGTCAACAATGTGGTTGGCACCTTGAACCTGCTGTTTGCCATCAAGGAGATCGTGCCCGATTGCCACCTGATCAAGCTGGGGACGATGGGTGAGTACGGGACGCCGAACATCGATATTGAAGAAGGATACATACGGATTTCCCATAAGGGGCGCGAAGACGTTCTTCCATATCCAAAGCAGCCGTTCTCGTTTTACCACCTTTCCAAGGTGCATGACAGCCACAACATTATGTTCGCATGCAAATCGTGGGGGATTCGGGCGACCGACCTCAATCAGGGTGTGGTATACGGACTGTGGACCGACGAGTGCAAGCGTGACGAGCGGTTGTACAACCGGATCGACTACGACGGAGTGTTTGGCACCGCGCTCAATCGCTTCTGTATCCAGGCGGCTATTGGCTATGACCTGACGGTCTACGGCAAGGGCGGGCAGACGCGCGCATTCCTGGACATCCGGGATACCCTGCAGTGCGTCGAGTTGGCGGCGCTGAACCCGGCGGATGCCGGCGAGTTTCGCGTCTTCAATCAATTCACTGAACAATTTTCGGTGCTGGAGTTGGCCGAACGGGTGAAGAAGGTGGCGGCCGAGATGGGCATCGAGGCGACGATTGCGCATCTACCCAACCCGCGCGTGGAAAAGGAGGAACACTATTACAACGCGGTGCACACGCGCCTGCTCGACCTGGGGCTGCAACCCCACTTGTTGTCCGACGAGTTGATTCGCGACCTGATTGAGACGGCTCGGCGGTATCAGGACCGTGTCGACACGAGTGTGATTGCGCCGACGGCCACCTGGAGGTAACGGCATGCGGATTGCCATGTTCACGGAGACGTTCCTGCCGAACACAGACGGCATTGTCACCCGCCTTTGTGCGACCCTGCAGCATTTGGAGAAAGAAGGACATGATGTGCTGCTGTTCGCACCGGCAGGTTCTCCCTCTGAATACGCGGCGGCGCAAGTGGTGACCGTACCGTCGTTTCGCTTTTTCCTCTACCCGGAAAAGAAGTTTCCGATGCCATGGCCGGTGGGGCGGATGTTGGCCCAGTTCCGCCCCGACTTCATCCACGTGGTGAATCCGGCGTTCGTCGGGCTGGCCGGGATATGGTACGCCAAGCGCATGCGTCTCCCGCTCATCGCCTCTTATCATACCAACGTCCCGACATACGCGCGTCATTATCATCTCGACTTTCTCGAGCCAGTCCTGTGGTGGTATTTTCGCCTGCTGCACAACCAGGCCCAGATCAATCTGTGCACGTCCAAGGCCACATGGGCGCTCCTGGAAGAGCACCGATTTCGCAATCTGGGACTGTGGGAACGCGGGGTGGACGTCGCTTTATACCAATCGGCCCGTTCCTCGGCAGCGATGCGCCGTCGGTTGGCCCGGAACATGGCAGAAGGCGACAAGATTCTTCTGTATGTCGGGCGACTGGCCAGCGAAAAGGCCATTGAGCGCCTGCGCCCAGTGCTGGACGCGGAGTCGCGGGTCCACCTGGCCATCGTCGGCGACGGGCCGTACAGGCCCGAACTGGAGCGGGTATTTGCCGGGACGAACACCGTGTTCACGGGCTACATGCACGGTAAGGAACTGGCCGAGGCGTACGCTTCGGCGGACGGTTTCGTGTTTCCATCCACCACGGAGACCTTGGGGCTGGTGCTGTTTGAAGCCATGGCGAGCGGTTTGCCCGTGTTGGCTGCGGACAGTCCGCCGACCCGAGAGGTGTTGGAAAATGGACAAGCCGGGTTTATTTTCGATGCTGCGAATGTCGACGATTTAATTGAGGGTGTTCGTGAATTATTGTGGAATGAGCCACGCCGCCGTGCGGTGTTGCAGCGGACCCGGGCGATTGTGGAAAACCTCGACTGGAGCGGCCCGACCGAACAGCTGCTCGCCCACTACCGGCGGCTGTTTGCGGAGCAGCCGGCGGTGCGTTCGACCCCGGTCCGCGGTTCTCGTCTCTGAGGGCCGCGGGTGCCCTGCCGGATATTGTATCCTCAACCGAAGCCCAGCGATCAGCTTTTCCTTCGCAAACAAAAACCCACGCCCGGGTACGCGTGGGTTTTTGCCGCTTTGCTCCGCGGAGACTGCTTGCACCGTCTCGTTTGGGCAATGGCGTTTATTCTGGGAGAGGAGAAACCGGAGGAAGAGCTTATGGGGACTAAGTCTTCTCCCACGGTTGCCAACAACAGCTCTCGCCGTTGTCATTACCAGCATTTCCGGTAATGTCTTGAATTATACATCTGCTGGAAGAAAAATCGTCCGTCGTTGGAACCGCCCGTCGGTTGGGCGGGACATTGGGCGTTGTGGCATAATGTAAAGAAAGAACCGACGGAGGATACAGCGTGCGCATCATTGCTGGACGGTGGCGCGGTCGGCGCTTATTCAGCCCGCCGGGGCTGGTGGCTCGACCGACGACCGACCGCGTGAAGGAATCCATGTTCAATCTGCTGGGGCCGTTTTCCGGTGAGGAACACGTGCTTGACCTGTTTGCCGGCTCGGGCGCGCTCGGACTGGAAGCGTTGAGCCGAGGGGCGGAACAGGCGGTCTTTGTGGACCGGCATCCGCAGAGCATTGCGACCATTCGCCGTAACGTCGCGGCCTTGGGCGCTGCCGGAGCGGCGCAGGTGTGGAAGATGGATTGGCGGTCGGCGTGGACCCGGTTGACGGGGCCTGTCGACTGGGTGTTCGTGGATCCGCCCTACCGCGAGCGTCTATGGCTGCCCGTGCTGGAAGCGGCGGCAGCGCACGCGCCTGGGGTTGGCGGGGTGGTCTGCGAACACCCACACGAGGAGGTCCTTCCTGACTCCAGCGGACCGTTTTCCATATGGAAGGCGCGCCGCTATGGGGATATTCAAATCACCATTTATGTTCGCCGCGGCTGATGGCAGTCGCGCCATGCCCGGCGGATGGAGATGAGCGCCGTGACTCTTGCGATATACCCGGGCTCGTTTGATCCGGTGACCAACGGCCACCTCGACCTGGTGGAGCAAGCGGCCGCGGTGTTTGATCACGTGATCGTCGCGGTCTTGCAGAATCCGACGAAGAGCCCTTTGTTCACAGTGGGGGAGCGGGTGCACTGGCTGCGCAACGCCGCGCGCCGGTGGCCCAATGTGGAGGTGGATCAGTTTCAAGGTCTGCTGGTGGACTACGCGAGACTGCGTGGAGCGGCCGTGATTGTGCGCGGGGTGCGGGAAATGGCCGATTTTGAAGCCGAGCGCAGGATGGCCCAGATGAATCGGCACCTGCATCCGTCCCTGGTTACGGTGTTTCTGCCCTCCCACAGCCAGTATGCGTACGTCAGTTCGTCCTTGGTCAAGGAGGTGGCTTCGCTGGGAGGCGACGTGGGGGGACTCGTGCCAGACGAAGTGGCCGAGGCCCTGTATGCTCGGTTTGCCCAGCGGCCACCGGCGGCGGAGGGGAGTGAATCGAACCCGCGTGGGCCGTCTGGCGCAGGGTGAGGTGATTCGGGATGCGCAAGCGGCGCGTCGCTTTGGCGTTGGGATCCGGCGGAGCCAAGGGATTTGCCCATGTCGGTGTGCTCAAGGCGTTCGACGAACACCAGATCCAGGTCGATGTGGTCACCGGATCGAGCATGGGCAGCCTGGTGGGAGCCTTCTACGTCACCGGCATGAGGCCCGATTTCATGGAGCGATTGGCCTCCAGCTTGCGTTGGCGGCACTGGATAGACTTGAGGGTGCCCAAGCTGGGGTTGATTGGCGGCGACAAAGTGTGGGAAATGGTCAAACTACTGACGCGGGGCTTGGCTATCGAAGAGCTGGATCGCCCGTTCGCGGCCGTGGCCACGGACCTGGTCGCGCGGCGTGCCGTAATCCTGCGAAGCGGCCTCTTGGCTGACGCGGTGCGCGCCAGTATCGCCATCCCGGGCGTGTTTGTGCCTTTGCGCAAGGGTGGCCAGGTGCTCGTCGACGGGGGTGTCATCGAACGCGTCCCGGTCGCGGCGGCGCGCGCCTTGGGGGCGGACCTGGTCATCGGCGTGGACGTGTCCACCGGCACGCGACCGTCTGTACCGGAAACCATGCTCGACGTGATCATGCAGTCGCTGGACATCATGCAGGAGCAGTTGTTGGTCCACCACCCGGCCGATCTCCTGATAGCGCCTGATTTGTCGAGCGTCGGGACGTCTCACTTTCATAAAGCGAAGGAGGCCATTCGTCTCGGCTACGAAGCTGCACAGGCGAAGATGCCCGACATTGTGGCCCTGCTCGGGTCTCGGACGGAGGCGTATCCAACCTCGGTGGACCGTCCGCCTCAACGCTGAACAAGGAAACGGGTCAGCTTGGTCGCACCTGACAACGAGGTGAACAGCCGTGCAATTGGAACTGGAACAAGCGAAGCGTCGTCCGATGCATGTGGAAGGTGTGGTCGAGCTTCCCCGGATTGCCCAGGAGAACCCGCAGGTCGCGCGGATACAACCGGTGGTTGTGCGGGTCGACGTGGATTTTACAAAGAGCGTGTACCGTTTGCGGGCGGCGCTGGCGACGGAAGTGGAGTACGTCTGCTCGCGCTGCTTGGAGTCTTTTACGGCGCCCTTGCAGACGGAGTTTACGGAACGCCTGCGTGTCTTGGGGACCGAGGCAGCGGCGGATGAGGACATCTTAACGGTGGATTCACCTACCGTTTTGCTCGATCCGTATGTGGAGCAGGCGCTCAACCTGGCCCTCGAGTACCGGCCGTTGTGCCGCGGGGATTGCCGCGGCTTGTGCGTCGAGTGCGGCTGCAACCTGAACGAGCGGCAATGCTCGTGCGACACCAGGCGCGTAGATCCTCGCCTGGCCGTGCTGCAAGACTTGCTTTCCAAGGACGATTCGGAGTAATATCATGCGTGGCGGATTCTCGGCGCAACGTTGCCGACAGCACGTGTGGTATGGACAGCCTGCAAGGGAGGTGTAGAAAGATGGCGGTACCTCAACATAGAATCTCGAAGACGAGGAAACGCATGCGCAGGACTCACTTTAAACTGGAACTCCCTGGCATGGTTCGTTGTCCTGAGTGCGGCGAATACAAACTGTCGCATCGTGTCTGTAAGAATTGCGGTTCTTATAAAGGGCGTCAAGTGGCGTCCACGAATTGAGGAGCAGCCCGTGGGCACGCAGCAAGGAGCCGGCCGTGGTGTCGGCTCCTTGCTGCGTTTCGGCATCTTGCCATCCGACGGCAAATCAGGTATTTTAGAACTACCTATTATGAGTAGGTGATAATGGTCTCGGCGGCAACCTTCTGCCTGCGGAAGTGAGGGATGGGCGCTGCGCAAATCGGAACGGAGATTAGCCTTGGTTCGGATGCTGACAGAAAACCCGTTTGCCACCGACGAGAAGTTGGCCGAGACATTTGGCGTCAGTGTGGCGACCATCCGCTTGGACCGTCAGGCGCTCAACATTCCAGAAGTGCGAGAACGGATTCGGCGCGTAGCTGCGGACCGGCAGGACGAGGTGCGCGCACTGGACGCGCACGATGTGGTCGGCAGGATTGTGCGGCTGGAACTCAACCGCCTGGGGATATCTGAACTCCCCATCACGTCGTTGCATGTGTTTGCCCGCAACGGCATTGTGCGCGGCCACGTGTTGTTCGCCCAGGTCAATTCCCTGGCGATGGCTGTGATGGATGAGGACTCGGCGGTGACCGCCAAGACGGAGCTCCGGTTCTACCGTCCTGTCCGGCTTGGCGAGACGCTGCGGGCGCGCGTGGACGTGACGGCTCGTCACGCCGGGGTCCTGAAGTGTCGGGCACACACTGAAGTGGATGGAGAGACCGTTCTGGACGGCTGGATTTGGGTCGCCAGGGCGTCTGCCAGGACGTGGGAGGGACAGGATTGAAACTAGCGGTAGATGTCATGGGTGGCGATTTGGGAGCCACGGCGCCGCTTGCCGCGGTGGGCGAGTTGGCCCGCTCCCATCCAGACGTGGAGTTTTGTCTCGTCGGCAGCGAAGCGGTTGTGACCCAGGCGAAGAATCTCACGCTGCCGGCCAATGTCCAGATGGTTCCCAGCCAGTCCGTGATTCAGCCGGATGAGGAGCCGGTGCGGGCCGTGCGTCGCAAGCCAGATTCGTCGCTCGTCATGGCGGCGCGGATGGTGCGTGAAGGGGAGGCCGACGCGATGGTCTCGGCGGGCAACACGGGGGCCCTGGTGGCTGCTGGGCTCTTGACCATCGGACGTTTGGCGGGCATCGAGAGACCGGCGCTGGCGCCGGTATTACCGACTTTCCAAGGCCACGGTGTGCTGCTTCTGGACGCGGGGGCCACGATGGACGCGTCACCCTTTAACCTCGTGCAGTACGCCCATATGGGGGCGGCTTACTCGCAGCATGTCCTTGGTGTAGCCAAGCCGCGAATCGGCCTGCTCAACGTGGGCACCGAGGCGCTCAAGGGCAACAACCTGACCAAAGCCGCGTACGAGCAACTGGAGGCATGCGGGCTGAATTTTATCGGCAACGTGGAGGCGCGCAACTTGCTGGAGGGCGCCTGCGACGTGGTCGTTTGCGACGGGTTTGTCGGCAACGTGGTCCTGAAACTGACGGAGGGTATCGGCCTGGGATTGTTCCAAGCGCTCAAGACGGAGGTGGCACAATCCGGACTGATGGCCAGGTTGGGCGCCGCCCTACTGGCCCCAAAGCTGCGCGCGTTTGCGGCGGAATTTGACTATGCCGAGTACGGCGGAGCGCCCTTTTTGGGGGTGGCCGGAGGCTGCATCAAGGCGCACGGCAGCAGCAATCAGCGCGCATGGTACACGGCGCTCGTGCAGGCGATTCGGTTTTGCCGACAGGAGGTCAACACAAAGCTGATTTCGTCCCTGCAAAAGCAGGACCTGCACCATGCTTGAGGAGGATGATGGGGTGACGATACGGGCAGGCATTCTGGGTACGGGGTCCGCGCTGCCGGATCAGATTCTGACTAACGCAGATCTGGAGAAAATGGTAGAAACAGACGATGAATGGATCACCTCGCGGACGGGCATCAAGGAGCGCAGGATTGCCCCCGAAGGGACGACGACCTCTGACTACGCCACGCTGGCGGCGGAGCGCGCCTTGGCGGATGCCGGGATGGCGGCATCGGAGCTGGATTTCATCATTTGTGCCACGGTGACACCGGATATGATGTTCCCGGCAACCGCCTGCTTGGTGCAAGACCGCATCGGGGCCACTCATGCCGGAGCGATGGACCTATCGGCTGCCTGCACCGGATTTTTGTACGGGGTCGCCACGGCCGCGACGATGGTGGAATCGGGGCGCTTTCGCCGCGTGCTTGTGATTGGCGCCGATCTCCTGTCCCGCGTTGTGGATTATCAGGACCGCACCACGTGCGTGCTGTTTGGCGACGGAGCGGGCGCGGCGGTGGTGGGGCCGGTCGACGGCGAGCGCGGGTTTTTGTCATTCAACCTCGGCAGCGACGGCGGCGGCGGCAAGCACCTGTATCTGCCGGCGGGCGGATCGAAAATGCCGGCCACGGCCGAATCCATTGAGGGGCGTATGCACTACCTGAAGATGGAGGGGCGAGAGACGTTCAAGTTCGCCGTCAAGGCGATGGCGGCGTCGACGGAGCAGGTGCTCGCCGAGGCGGGGTTGACTCGTGACGACATTGACCTGCTGGTGCCGCACCAGGCCAATATCCGCATCATTGAAGCGGCGCGGGATAGGTTTGGCATTCCGGCGGACAAGGTCGTGACGACCATCCATAAATACGGCAACACGTCGGCCGCCTCGATTCCGGTCGCCCTGGATGAGGCCCTTCGGGAGGGCAGAGCTCAGGCGGGGGATTTGGTGGTGCTGGTGGGGTTTGGCGCCGGTCTGACGTGGGGAGCGGCTGCATTGCGGCTGTAACGGCGTTTGCCGAAGGTATCCAATGGAGGAGGAGTGTTTGTGGAGTGGGCTTTTGTCTTCCCGGGCCAGGGCGCTCAGTATGTCGGGATGGGCCAGGAACTGATGGACCGGTACCCCATTGCCGCAGAAACGTTTCGGGAAGCGGATGAGGCGCTGGAGTTTTCGTTGACGAATCTGTGCCGCGAAGGGCCGGCGGAGCAGTTGCGGCTGACCTATTACACGCAGCCCGCGTTGTTGACCATGGGAGTGGCGGCTTATCGGGTGTTTGCCGCAGAGTGTCCCTTGCGGCCGGCAGCGGTGGCCGGACACAGCCTGGGCGAGTATACGGCTCTGGTGGCTGCCGGTGCGCTCTCCTTTGCCGATGCGGTGCGTTTGGTGCATCTGCGCGGGCGCTGGATGGACGAGGCGGTTCCCGCGGGTCACGGCGCCATGGCGGCGGTCCTGGGACTTTCGGAGTCTGAATTGGACTCCGTCTGCCGGGAGGTGTCCAGCTCTGGAGAGGTGGTAGAGTTGGCCAACCTCAACTGCCCCGGTCAAATTGTGATTTCAGGCACGAGGGCCGGGGTGGACGCCGCCGGACGTCTGGCCAAGGAACGGGGCGCGCGGCGGGTGTTGCCGCTGGAGGTGAGCGGGCCCTTCCACTGCAGCCTGATGCGGCCCGCCGCGTCCAAACTGTCCACGGAACTGGCCAAGACGGCGATTCAGGATGCCCAGGTGCCGGTGGTGACCAACGTGGACGCCCAGCCCGTGACCAAGCAGGAGGATCTGCGCCACGCTCTGGAGCGGCAACTGTGTTCTCCGGTCCGGTTTGAGGCGGATGTGCGACGCATGTTGGACATAGGGGTGCAAGGCTTTATCGAGTTCGGCCCGGGTACGGTCCTCTCGGGGCTCATCCGCAAGGTGCAGCGAACCGCGGTCACGCAGCACGTGGAAGATGAGGCGTCGCTTCGCGCGAGCCTCTCAGCGGTGAAGGAGTGTGAATGATGGGAGTTGTGTCGATTGTGACGGGCGCCTCGCGCGGCATCGGCCGCGCCATCGCGGTGGCGCTGGCACAAAGCGGCGGCCAGGTGGTCGTGAACTTTGCCGGGCGCGAAGCCGACGCGCGGGAAACGGCACGCCTCGTGCAGGAAGCTGGCGGACAGGCTATCGTGGAGCAGGGAGACGTCAGCCGGCGCGAGGACGCCGACCGCCTGGTGGAGTGTGCCCTGGCCGCGTTCGGCCGCGTCGATGTGCTGGTCAACAATGCGGGCATCACCCGCGACACGCTATTGATGCGCATGAAGGATGACGATTGGCAGGCGGTGCTCAACACCAACCTGACCGGCGCCTTTCACATGCTGCGCGCGGTCACACGCCCGATGATGAAGCAGCGATGCGGGCGTATCATCAACGTGACTTCGGTGGTGGGGATGGTGGGCAACGCGGGCCAGGCCAACTACGCGTCTGCCAAGGCGGGGCTCATCGGCTTGACGAAAAGCGCGGCCCGCGAGTTGGCGGGGCGCGGCATTACCGTCAACGCGGTGGCGCCGGGGCTGGTGGAAACCGATATGACCACCGCGCTGCCCGGTCAGGCGAAGGAGCACATGCTCCAACAAATTCCGCTCGGCCGCATCGGGCGTCCCGAGGATGTGGCGGCGGCCGTGGCTTTTCTGGCTTCCGACGCAGCCGCTTACATCACAGGTCAAGTGATTGCGGTCGACGGCGGTATGGCGATGTAGTATACTCTGATTCCATGTAGTATACTTTGCGCAGAGGACGCGACGCAGGATGGTTGCGCGCCCGCGCTGGCGGCCCATGGTCCCAAGCTGGACAAGGGTGCCACAGAGAGCAGGAGGTGAAAGGATGGCCGACACGTTTACGCGCGTGAAGAGCATCATTGTCGACCGCCTTGGTGTGGATGAAGACAAGGTGACATTGGATGCGACGTTCAAGGACGATTTGCAGGCCGATTCGCTCGATGTTGTCGAGCTCATCATGGAGCTGGAAGACGAGTTCGACCTGGAGATTTCCGACGAAGAGGCGGAAAAGATCAGCACGGTGGGGGATGTCGTTACATACATCGAACAGCACCAATGATTTGGAAAACCGGATGAACGTAGAGGCAACAGCCATGCTTGAAGTCCCGTGCGTTTGCCGGGGCTTTCTGTCCATCTAGGCGGGGTGACAACGTGAAGCGACGAGTCGTTATCACCGGGCTTGGAGTCGTCACGCCACTCGGGAACGACGTATCGACCTTTTGGGACAATCTTGTCGCCGGACGGTCCGGGATTTCCCGAATTGAATCGTTCGACGTCTCCAGTTTGCCCGTACAAATTGCAGGGCAGGTCAAGGAGTTTGAAGTCGAAAAATACCTGGATCCGAAGGAAGCGCGGCGCATCGACCGCTTTGCGCAATTCGCCATTGCGGCGGCAACGCAGGCCGTGGAGGATTCGGGATTGGATATTCGTGAAGACAATGCAGACCGTGTCGGTGTGTATATTGGTTCCGGTATTGGCGGGATTCACACCCTGCTTGAGAACCACATTGTGCTGCGGGAACGTGGGCCACGGCGCGTCAGCCCGTTCATGATCCCGATGATGATAGCCAACATGGCTTCCGGTCATGTTTCCATCCTCACCGGGGCGCGCGGTCCCAACAGCGCTTCGGTGTCGGCGTGTGCGACGAGCACCAATGCCATCGGAGACGCCTTCAAGATTATCGAGCGGGGCGCCGCAGACGCGATGCTCGCCGGCGGTTCCGAGGCGGCCATCGTTGACCTGGCGATTGCCGGATTTGCCAACATGAAGGCTCTTTCCACGCGCAATGACGAGCCCACGCGGGCGAGCCGTCCGTTCGACAAGGACCGCGACGGCTTCGTGATGTCGGAAGGCGCGGGCGTGATGGTGCTGGAGTCACTCGACCATGCGCTGGCGCGCGGCGCCCGGATTTACGCCGAAATCATTGGCTACGGCATGTCCGGGGATGCGTACCACATCACGGCGACGCCTCCGGACGGATCGGGCGCGTACCGCGCCATGCGACAGGCCCTGGAGGATGCAAACCTCCGTCCCGAGGACGTGGACTACATCAATGCGCATGGAACTTCCACGGAGTTGAACGACAAATCGGAGACGCTGGCCATTAAGGAACTGTTTGGTGAGCACGCGTATCGCCTGGCCATCAGCTCGAATAAATCGATGATTGGTCATATGCTGGGGGCTGCCGGCGGTGTGGAAGCCATCGCCACCGTGAAGACACTGGTGGAGGGGACTTTACCTCCGACGATCAATTACGAAACCCCCGATCCCGAATGTGACCTCGATTATGTTCCAAACCAGGCGCGCAAGGCGCAACCGGAAGTGGCGATGTCGAATTCCTTTGGATTCGGCGGCCACAATGCGGCCATCATCCTGAAACGCTATTCCTGAATCTCCGCTCGCGCACGCCGCGTCCGCCGTGGCGGGCGTGCGTCGAGCGGCTTCCACCATGCATATGAGACTGCCAGGCGAGGAATGGGAGTGCCCGATGTGTCCAATAAGTGGGTTGAATTACAAGAGCGATTGCAGATTCATTTTCAGTCGGAACCTCTTCTGAAGCAGGCTTTTACCCATGCATCCTATCGAAATGAACACCGCCGGTCTTCACTGCAAGACAATGAACGTTTGGAATTCCTTGGCGACGCGGTACTGGAGCTGGTCGTGAGCGAGTATCTGTATCGCACCATGCCCAACGTGTCAGAGGGAGAAATGACGCGGTTGCGAGCGGCCATCGTGTGCGAGCCCTCGCTGGTCAGTTTTGCCAGGCGAGTGCACTTTGAGCAGTTTGTGCGGCTCGGCAAAGGCGAGGAGCGCTCAGGGGGGCGTGAACGTCCAGCCTTGCTCGCCGACGTATTCGAAGCGTTCATTGGGGCTCTTTATTTGGACCAAGGATTGGATGCGGTGAAGGCGTTTGTGGAGAAGTACGTGTTTCCGTATATTGGTCAAGGAATCGCCCCGGATTATAAGACTGCGCTGCAGGAGTGGGTGCAGCAGCACGTGGGGACCCAGTTGGCCTATCGGGTGGTCGATGAACGCGGCCCGGCGCACGCGAAGCAGTTCAGCGTGGAGGTTGTCATCGGCGGGCGTGTGATGGGCAGCGGTGTCGGCAGGTCGAAAAAGGAAGCGGAACAAAAAGCGGCGCAGGCTGCTCTCCACATGTTGCAGGAGGGGGCCGCGGGGGGGCCTGAAGGTGTTCCTGAAACGCCTTGAAATCCTAGGCTTCAAATCGTTCGCCAACAGGACCGTGGTCGATTTCTCGGCGGGCATCACCGCCGTGGTCGGTCCCAACGGTAGCGGCAAGAGCAACATTTCGGACGCCATACGCTGGGTGCTCGGCGAGCAGAGCGCTCGCAGCCTGCGCGGGGCAAAGATGGAAGATGTGATTTTCGCGGGCAGCGATTCGCGCCGGCCGGTCAATTTCTGCGAGGTGTCTCTAACTTTGGACAACAGCGACAACCGTCTCCCGGTGGTCTTTGACGAGGTGACGGTGACGCGTCGGGTCTATCGCACGGGCGAGAGCGAGTACCTGATCAACCGCAAGCCCTGCCGGTTGCGCGACATCACCGAGTTGTTCATGGATACAGGGTTGGGCCGCGAGTCGTATTCCATCATCGGGCAGGGGCGGATTGAGGAGATGCTTTCGACGCGCCCGGAGGACCGGCGGGGTCCGTTCGAGGACGCGGCAGGCATCGTCAAGTTCAAATACCGGCGCAAAGAGGCGGAACGCCGGCTGGAGGAAACCGCCGCCAATCTCGTGCGGATCGACGACATCCTGGCTGAATTGCGCGCGCAGGCGGGCCCCCTCGAAGCCGAGGCAGAGAAGGCGCATCAGTACAACGTGTTGGCGGAAGAGCTGAAGCGACTGGAAATCACCCTTTTGGTGGCGGAGATTCAAGAGCTGCAGCGGCGCTGGCAGGCCAGTTCGCAGACGGTGCAGGAGCTTTCGGAGCAGCGGCGGCAGGCGTTGGCCCAGGTACAGCGCGAGGAGGCCACACTGCAGTCGGCCCGGCAGCAGTTTGACGCGGTGGCGGCAGCGGCGGGAGAACGGCAGCGGCAGGAAGTGCAGGCCGTGGAGGAACGCCAACGCCTGGAGGGGCGCGCCGAGTTGATGGCCGAGCGCGTCCAGAACCTGCTGCAGACCGTGGAGGATCGGAGACAGCAACTAGCCCAGCAACAGGCGGAAACGGCGGAACTGGCGGCGGCAAGGGAAGAACAGGCGGACCGGCTGGCGCTCCTGACCGCCCAGTTGGAAGCCAAGAGCGCGGAACTGGAGGCCGCGGCCGAAGCGGTGGATCCCGACCGGCGGGCCCAGTTGGAAGCGGAAATTGAGGACCTGAGCAGTCGCTTGCTTGAGGCGCACAACCGAGCGGCGACGCTGCGCAACGAGGTGCGGGCGGCACAGGAGGCCAAGACCGGGGAAGCGCGCAGGCGGGAGCGACTGGTAGCTGAACGGGCGCGCTGGGAGGATGAGATTGCCAAGATCGACGCACAGTTGGCGAAGATTGAGGCGGACCGGGCGGACAGAGCCCAGCGCCTGGAAGAGGGGAAACAGCTGCTGGCCGCGGCCAACCAAGAGGCGAAGCGGGCTGCTGAACAAGAGGTCGCCGTGGTGCAGGACCTGCATCAAGTGGAGTCCAAGGTTTCCTCGCTGAAATCCCGTTTGGAACTGCTGCGGGACTTGGAAACGGGCTATGACGGGTACGCTGCCGGCGTGCGCACAGTGCTCCAGGCTGCCGACAAGGGGCGGCTCGGGGGCGTCCATGGCGCCGTGGCGGGTTTAATCCGGGTCGACAAGCGGCTGGAACTGGCTGTTGAGACGGCGCTGGGCAGCGGTTTGCAGAACATCGTCGTGGATGACGAGGCGAGCGCGCGGGAGGCGATTGCTTGGTTGAAGAGGAGGCAGGCCGGGCGCGCGACTTTCATGCCCCTGGACGTGATTCGGGGGCGGCGTCTGAGCGAGCGGGATTGTCAACAGGTCGCGGGCCACAGCGGTTGGCTGGGTATCGCCAGCGACCTGGTCGAGTGTGCGGCTCCCTATCGGCGCGTGGTCGAACACCTGTTGGGGAACGTGGTGATAGCCGAAACCCTGCAGGCGGCCAATGAGATGGCACGCGCCTTGGCCTACCGGGTTCGGCTGGTCACGCTGGAAGGGGACGTGGTCAGCCCCGGCGGACTGATGTCGGGAGGCAGTCATGCCCGCCGCGGACCGGGGCTGCTCGGCCGGACGCGCGAGCGCGAGAGTGTGGAGGCGGAGCTGGCGGCCAGTCTGAAGCAGGTGGAGGCGCTGCGGGAGCGGCAGCAGGCGCTGCGAAAACAGGCGGTGGCCGCCCAGGAGCGGCAGCGGCAGGCGGGTGAGGAGATGACCCGCCTGCGGGCGGAGTCGGCCGCCTTGGAGGCGGACCTGCGGGAGTGGCAGGCGCGGCGACAAAGCGCTGAGGATCGTCGGGAAGCCGCGCGTTGGGAAGCGGAACAGGTGTTGGAGAGCGAGACGAACCTACGCGAACGCGAGGCCGCGGCGCAGGCGGAACTGGCAGACGCCGAGGCGCAGGTGGAGCAGGTGGAGAAAACTCTCTTGTCTCGCCGTCAGGAATTGGAGCAGCGCACGCTCGAGATGGCCGCAGCTCAGGAGCGGGTGACGGGTCTGCGGGTTGAGACTGCGGCGTTGAGTCAGGAGCAACGATCCCTGGCGCAACGTGTGGAGGAGTTGAACCAACGTATCGAGCGCGGACACGAGCGGGCGCGGGAATTGACGAGCGAGATGAAGCGGCTGCAGGATTCGATACAGCGCACGCGCCAGGAGGAGGCTGTAGTGCGCGAGCGCTTGGCCGACGTGCGCGGCGCCTTGGCCGAGGTGGAGTCGGACCTGCAATCGCTTCGCCAGGCGCAACTGGCGGCCGAGCAAGAGGTGGGTCTGGCCGAACAGCGGTTGCGCTCGGCGCAACAGGGTCTGGGGGCGGTCGATGAGCAACTGCGGCGGGCGGAACTGGCCGCCGAGCGGGCCGACGCCGAACTCCAACACGCGCTGGCCCGGTTGGGTGAGACGCACCACATGACGTATGAGTGGGCGGAGGCGCAGTATCCGTTGTTGCAGCCGGTGGATGAACTGCGACGGCAAGCGGACGAACAAGAGCGGCGCATACGCGCCTTGGGGGACGTGCGGCTGGGCGCGATTGAGGAGTGGGAGCGATTGTCCCAGCGGCTTCAATTCCTCACCCAGGAGCGGGAGGACTTGGAGTCGGCGCGGGGGCAATTGGTGGACCTCATCGAGGACATCGACCGCGAGATGGCGGAGCGGTTTGCCAACACGTTTGAGCAGATCCGACAGGAATTTCAGATGGCCTTTCGACAGTTGTTCGGCGGCGGGCGGGCAGACCTGGAGCTGACCGACAGCGAAGACGTGCTGCACAGCGGTATCGAGGTGATGGCGCAGCCGCCGGGCAAGAAGCTGCAGAACCTAAACCTCATGTCGGGCGGAGAGCGGGCGCTGACGGCGATGGCGCTGTTGTTCGCCATCCTGCGCGTGCGCCCGGTGCCTTTCTGTGTGCTGGACGAAGTGGAAGCGGCGTTAGACGAGGCGAACGTCAGCCGCTTCGCCAGGGAACTTCGCCGCTTTGCCGATGATACCCAGTTCATCGTGATCACGCACCGGCGCGGCACGATGGAGGAGGCGGACGTACTGTACGGGGTGACCATGCAGGAGTCGGGGGTATCCAGTCTGATCAGCGTCCGCCTGGAAGGGGACGGAGATATGGAAACTGCGGGGTGATGTCGTGGGACTGTTCGATAAATTTCGCCGGGGACTGGGCAAGAGCCGAGAGGCGGTGTTCGGGCGGATCGGCGAGCTGCTGTCGGGGCGCAGGCTAGACGACAGCTTGTACGACGAGATGGAGGAATTGCTGATAGCGGCGGACGTGGGGGTGGACACGTCTCTTTGGCTTGTGGACCGAGTGCGGGATCTGGCGCGCCGGCAGCGGGTGAGCGACGCACAGGAGCTACCCCGTCTGCTGGAGGAGGCCATGCTGGAAGCGTTGGCGGGGGCTGACACGTCCATGCGGCGGGCGGTTGAAGGCCCGACCCTCTATCTGTTCGTGGGCGTCAACGGAGTGGGCAAGACCACCTCTATCGGGAAACTGGCGCACCGCCTGCGGCGGGAGGGGCAAAAGGTGATTCTGGCTGCGGGGGACACGTTCCGCGCGGCTGCGATTGAGCAACTGCTGGTGTGGGGGGAACGGGTCGGCTGTGACGTCGTGCGTCACGCTCAAGGGGCCGATCCGGCCGCCGTCGTGTACGATGCGATTGTGGCGGGGCGTGCACGTGCGGCGGATGTCATTCTCTGCGACACCGCCGGCCGCCTGCACAACAAGGGGCACCTGATGGCGGAACTGTCGAAGATCGCCAAGGTCGCGGCCCGCGAGCTTCCGGGTAGCCCGCACGAGGTGCTGTTGGTCGTGGACGCCACCACAGGGCAGAACGCGCTCAACCAGACCCAAGCGTTCCGGGAGGCGGCCCACGTAACGGGAATCGTCCTGACCAAGCTGGATGGCACGGCGAAGGGCGGGGTCGTCCTGCCCATCGTCCGGGAACACGGCGTGCCGGTGAAGTGGGTGGGTCTGGGGGAAGGGGCCGACGATTTTGAACCGTTTTCTGCGGAGGCATTCGTGTCGGCCATTGCCCGCCCGTAGGCGGACGAACGGGTATGGATGGCTGTAAAGGTGAACAGCTTGACATGGGTGGGGGTTCCGTGTATGATCGACAAGGTCACGCGGATGGCCGCTTTGTATGATCTGTACGGCAAGCTCTTGACACCACGGCAGCGGCAGGTGTTTGAGCTGACGTATTTTGACGACTGGTCCCTGGCGGAAATCGCGGAACACCTGAGTGTGAGCCGGCAGGCGGTTCACGACAACCTGCACCGGGCCGAAGAGCAGTTGGAGCATTATGAAGCGCAAGTCGGATTTTGTGCGTGGCTGCAGCGGCTGCAGGTGCTGGTGGAGAACGCGGCGGCGGTCGGTCAGACAGCGTACCCACTCCTCCCGGACGCTGTGACGGCGCGCTGGCAGTCTGCCTTGGACGCGTTGACGCAGGCGGTCTCACGAACAAGCCCGGAGTAGTTTCCCACCGGGTGGAGACGAGGGGGGGTCAGATTGCTCGACGGATTATCCAACAGTTTGCAAAAGGCGCTTGGCCGGTTGAAGGGCAAAGGCAAGCTCACGGAACAGGATGTCCAGGCGGCCATGCGCGAGGTGCGACTTGCCCTGCTGGCTGCCGACGTCAATGTTCAGGTTGTCCGTCAGTTCGTGGACCGTGTGCGGGAACGAGCGGTCGGGCAGGAAGTGCAAAAGAGCTTGACGCCTGGCCAACAGGTGGTCAAAATCGTCCACGACGAGCTGACGCAGTTGATGGGCGGCGAGCAGGCTCGTCTGAACATGGCCTCCCGTCCGCCGACCGTGGTCATGCTGGTGGGGCTGCAGGGGGCGGGCAAGACCACCGCCGCGGCCAAACTCGCCTTGTCTTTTCGCCGACATCAGCACCGGCCCTTGTTGGTGGCCGCCGACGTGTATCGCCCGGCAGCTGTCAAGCAGCTGCAGGTGCTGGGGGCGCAAATCGACGTGCCCGTATTCGATCTGGGCACCGATGTCGATCCGGTGGACATTGCTGAACGCGGTGTGGACGAGGCCCGCCGTCAGGGAGCGGACGTCGTCATTGTGGATACGGCTGGACGGCTGCACATCGACGAAGCCCTGATGACGGAACTGACGCGCATGAAGGAACGCTTGCAGCCGAATGAAATCCTGCTGGTTTTGGATGCCATGACGGGTCAGGACGCGGTGCGGGTGGCCGAAACATTCCACAAGGAACTGTCCCTGACCGGGGTCGTGCTGACCAAGTTGGACAGCGATACACGCGGCGGCGCGGCTTTGGCGGTGCGGGCTGTCACCGGTTGTCCCATCAAATTTGTGGGCGTGGGCGAGAAGATTGAGCCGCTTGAATCTTTCCACCCTGACCGTCTGGCCTCACGCATCCTCGGCATGGGCGATGTGCTCACCTTGATTGAAAAGGCCGAGCAGACGGTCGATTTGGACAAGGCCAGGGAGATGGAGGAGAAGCTGCGCAAAGCGCAGTTCACCCTCGACGATTTTCGCGAGCAGCTTCAGCAGGTTCGCAAACTCGGCCCGCTCGACCAAGTGTTGAAAATGCTGCCGGGCGCCAATCGGTTGAAGGGGCTCGAAAATGTCAACCTGGATGACAGCCGTTTTCGCCGGATAGAAGCGATTATTTCTTCGATGACGAAGGAGGAGCGCATGAATCCGGCGATTATGAACGCCAGCCGGCGCCGTCGCGTGGCCAACGGCAGCGGCGTCACCGTGCGGGAAGTCAATCAGGTGCTCAACCAGTTCGACCAGATGCAGCAGATGATGAAGCGTTTCGCCGGCGGAGGCAAATTTGGCCGCAGGCAGGCGTTGCGCGCGATGAGGTCGCTGGGCGGGGGCGGATTGCCGGATATGTCGGCCCTGTCCGAATTGGCTCCAGAGTCGGGGCGGGATGCTCCATCGCTGGAACCCAGGCCGCCTCGGCGGCACAGGTCCAAGAAAAAGAGAAAGTGATGCGTTATTTTGAATCGCGTGAACTGTACTCAGGAGGGATTATGACATGGCAGTGAAGATCCGTTTGAAGCGTATGGGCGCGAAGAAAGCTCCGTTCTATCGCGTGGTCGTGGCAGACTCTCGTTCTCCGCGGGATGGCCGATTCATCGAGGAGATTGGATACTACAATCCCTTGACCCATCCTGCTGAGGTCAAGATTGATGAGGAGAAGGCGCTCAAGTGGTTGGGCAATGGGGCGCAGCCGTCCGACCGGGTGCGATATCTGTTGAGCCAAGCAGGAGTCATGAAGAAGTTTCATGAATTGAAGCTGCAAAAATAACGGACAGACGGACACGGCTTCAGGATAATTGTGGGAGCGCCCGCGGAACCATCTTCATGGAACGGCCAACGGGGCGGCGGGAGGCATGCATGAGAGAACTCGTCGAATACCTGGTGAAATCCCTGGTTGAATTTCCGGATCAGGTGGTTGTCGCTGAAGAGCAGCGTGGCGAAGTGATTGTGTTGCGGGTTTCCGTGGCAGCCAGCGACGTTGGCAGGGTCATTGGACGGCGGGGGCGGATAGCCACGGCCATTCGCAACGTCGTCGGCGCGTCCGCGTATCTGCAGGGAAAACGAGTGCTGGTTGACATCGATTCCTGACCGTGATTCGGGTCCAGGCGAGGAGGATATTCCTTTGCTGACCATTCGTCAACCTGTCGCTGTGAAGATCGTCATGACGGAGACGACGAAGCAACAGATCATAGCTGAGTATCGGCGCCAAATTGAGCAGTTGACCATGGAGTTGGATCAGATTGAGCAGCAGGGACGGCAAGCCATCGAACAGGCTATGGCCCAGGGGGGCGAAGTCGCGCAGCGGGTTCGCGAGCAGGTGGAGGAGGAGCGCAACAAGCGGGTGCAGCAGCGCGAAGAGCTGATCCAGCAGATTCAGCAGGTGCAGCAGATGCCCCTGGGGACCGAGGTCCAGAACATGACGGTGGAGACCACTGTCGATGTTCATGTGGGCGATGATTGGTCGGAAATCCTGCGCGGCGCGGAGATCATTGTGAAAGACGGGATTGTTCAAGAGATTCGTCAGCGGGGCGCATCATTGAGCGACTGACGGCAGGGCATGACCATATCGGGGGGCGCGTTGCGCCCCTTTTGTGCGTTGGTTTTGTTCCGGTGCGCCGGCGATTGGTGAACGGAAGGTGCGAGCGGATGGAGCTGGAGTACTTGACGGTGGGTGTGATTGCCAACACGCACGGATTGAGGGGAGAGCTTCGGGTTTTGCCGCGGACCGATTTCCCGGAGCAGCGGTTCGCGCAAGGAGTTTCGTTGTGGCTGCGACCCGGTGGCCAGACACCGATTAAACAACTGGTGGTTCGGTCCGCCCGGCCCCATAAGCAGTTTTGGTTGGTGCTGTTTGAAGGTGTCGCATCCATAGGGGATGTCGAGGCTTGGAAAGGGATGGAGCTATGCGTCCCCGTATCGGAGCGCATGCCTCTGCCGGAGGAAAGCTACTATATCGACCAGTTGATTGGATTGCAGGTCTACAGCGACGATGGTGCCTACGTGGGCGAATTGGTGGATGTCCTGACGCCCGGGGCCAACGACGTATACGTGGTGCGAGGGCCTCTGCAGCGACAGGATGTGCTGTTGCCCGCCATTCGTGACTGCGTTCGCGAGGTCGATCTCGCATCCGGCAGGATGGTGGTCCATTTGCTCCCTGGCCTGCTGGAGGAGGAATCAGACGGCGCCGCGGCTCGTCGGGGTGAGCAGGAGTGATGGGATGCTACAGATTTATATTCTGACTCTGTTTCCGGACATGTTTCACGGCGTGCTGTCTGAAAGTATCTTAAAGAGGGCCGTGGAGCGCGGGCGAGTGAGCATTGAGCTTGTGAACTTCCGGGATTTTGCAACGGATCGCCATCGCACGGTCGATGATTACCCGTTCGGCGGTGGCGTGGGCATGGTGCTGAAACCGCAGCCGATCTTCGACGCGGTCGATCACGTGCGCAAACGGGGTGGGGCGGTTCCAACGGAACGCGTGTTGCTGATGACGCCGACCGGCCGTCCGTTCACGCAGCGGCTGGCGCAAGAGTTATCGGAGACCGATGGGCGGCTGATCTTCATTTGCGGCCACTATGAAGGATTTGATGAACGCGTCGCGGAGCACCTGGCAACGGATGAAGTTTCGTTGGGGGACTTCGTGATGACTGGCGGGGAAATCGCCGCCATGGCCATGGTTGACGCCACGGTTCGGCTCTTGCCGGGGGTTTTGGGAAACGAGGCGTCGGCGGCAGAGGAATCCTTCGTCACTGGACTGCTGGAGTATCCGCAATATACGCGGCCGGCGGAGTTTCGTGGCTTGAAGGTGCCAGATGTGCTGTTGTCGGGTCATCACGCCCGTATTGAGCAGTGGCGGCGCGGGCAGGCGTTATATCGGACGTGGCGCAAACGTCCCGATTTGCTGGCGCAGGCTCAGCTCTCGGACAAGGACATGGAACTAGTGGAAGCCTTTCGGAACGGAAATTTTTCTGTGCTCCTTGACGAGTGAGACGAAGCGTGGCCCCATGGATGTGGGAAGGCCCCCGGTGCGAAATCAGTGGCTGTATCCCGTTTGTTCGCAACCGGAGGCCTACACCATCGTATGGTCCGCAACGGTGAACCGTGCCAGCAGTTGTCGGTAGTTGGCAGCTTCAGCGGAGAGACCAGGGCTTGATCAGGGCGGGGCTCTCATTCATAATGAGGGATAAGGTCATGTGCCCGTAGCTCAGCCGGACAGAGCGCTTGACTACGAATCAAGAGGTCGGGAGTTCGAATCTCTCCGGGCACGCCATCCAGGCTGCCCGTCTGCGGAAGGAAGCAGACGGGCGATGTGTGGTCACGACATGACATTCCCTTGAATCCATCGCATGGCACGTTCTCAGCCAGAGGCTCATCACTTTCCATGGAAAATCGAAGGTGTTCCGCAGGGAAGAGTGGGATCCAGTGAGTGAGACCGGGGGCCAAACTCCAGTACGCGGGCGGGCACGGACTCATTTGGACAACTCCGCTGCCAGGGTATCCACGCTATGAATGGCATGTCTGTATTGTTCAGCTTTCTTGGTCCACAAATTCGACTGGTCAGAAATGTGCTTGGGATCTACGCCGGATCTTACGTTCTTCTCCGCCCAAGCGTCAAGCACACTGGCGGCATCCCAGTAGGGTTTCGATTCCCATCCATGTGGCGAGAGCGCGCCGTAATCATTCGCTTGCTGCCAGGTTCGCGCCGCGAAACTCCCCTCGAGTGAAAGTTGCGACCGCATGTGTTTGTTCGTCGATAGCGTACCGCCAGCGTGAAGGCAATTACGAAGATGTGGTTGATTGGGTTCTATGGGCCCGCGATGCACCGCGCCAGACCCGCCTTTCCAGAGTCGTTTCGCCCAACGTACCATAGAGTTATGATAAGAATACAGAAAAAAGAACGACAATCACCAGGGAGTAGTGGCTGCTTGCGTTGAGGGCCCATCTTGTGTACCATGAGCAGCTGTCCACCAGTGAGACCGTGCTGTCGGTCGACAGAGGGTTGACACATCGTTCTCATGCGGCCACTTCTATACATACAGGGCGGTGAAGGCAGATCACATGATTGAACTCCGCATCGACCGACAGGACGCGGGCAAAAAAGTGCACCGTTACTTGCGCCAATTGTTGCCCGGGGTCCCTTTGTCGGGCATCTACAAGATGCTGCGTACCGGGCGCGTAAAACGCGGCGGACGGAGAGTCAAGGCCGACGATGTATTGGCAGCTGGAGATATCCTGCACCTGTACATGGCCGACGTCGACTTCGCCCGCGTGCGGAAATCGGCACGGAAGTTCGCGGGGATTGACGCGCGGGTGGATGTCCGCTACGAGGATGAGGACATCCTGGTCGTGGCCAAGCCGGCAGGGCTGTTGGTCCATGGAGCCGGTGCGGAGCACAAGGATACGCTGGTCAATCGGGTGGCTGCCTACTTGTATCACGTATCGGGGGAGTCTGACACGGTACCAACCCGCTCTGCGTCACGGGTCTTTGCTCCCGCACCCGTCCATCGATTGGATCGAAACACAAGCGGCCTGGTGGCGTTTGCCAAGACGGCCGAGGCCGCACGCCGGCTGTCCGAGGAGATCGCGGATCACCACGTGCGCAAATGGTACGTTGCCATCGTTGTCGGTGAGATCGAGGACCACGGCGTGATTCGGGCCCGGGTGGAGCGAAATCCGGTGCAAAACGTCACGTCGACCGCGGAGACTGGGAAGCCGGCGGAAACGCGGTTCACGCGGGTGGCGGCGAGAGCCGGCACCAGCCTGGTGCGGATTGAGTTGGTGAGCGGTCGGACGCACCAGATTCGAGCCCACTTCGCGTCCATCGGGCATCCGCTCGTGGGGGATGTGAAGTATGGCGCTCCGCGCTCTAAACAGGACACGCATCAATGGCTGCACGCGGGCGCCCTTGAGTTCCCGAATGGACGTCGAGTGACCGCTGCCTTGCCTGAGCAGTTCCGGCAGCGATTATTGGAACTCGGTTACACCCCGGATGAGCTCCGACGGGCGCTGTCGTAACGGCAGCCCGGTCGTCACCGTTCCAGGGCGTACTGGCGGATGCGGTCTGGAACAGGAACCTTGCTTCGCGCGACCGGATCGATGGTCACCAAGGTGATTTCGGCATCCAGAATGCGTTCTCCGCGTTGATTGACAATCTCCTGTGCCATCACGAAACTGGTGCGGCCAACGCGCAGCAGGTTGGTCCGAACGCGTAGGTTGTCGTTCTGGCGGGCCTCCCGACGGTAATTTGCGTTCACATTCACCACCACGGTGACGACACCGAGGTCGCGCAGGGTCGCATAGTCCAAACCCAGCTGCTCGTACCAATCTTCTCTTCCCCATTCCAAGTATTCCAGGAACTTGGCATTGTTCACGTGGCCGTTGACATCGATTTCTGTAGACCGGACCGTAATGTCAATCTCATTCTGCCATGTCATCGGCGCGCCCCTCCTCCCAAGCATGTCCGCACGCAGCCAGCATACCACAGCCGCATAGTTTGGGCCGACACGGGCACGGTATAGGCAGACAGTTACGCGCAGCAGAGCAATGGGCATGCGGAAGGTGGGAAGATGATGCGACTGGGACGGCTGTACGCGGGTGCGGCGTGCCTGTTCGCTGTCTGGACGGCAGCTGGACCGTGTTCCGCTGCGACTTTGCGGTCCGCGGAGTCAGCTTCGGTGGCGAGCGCCCCAGCTGCTCACTCCATCCCTCGTCAGCAGCCCCTGCGCTCCCTCTATGAGGAAGCGGCCAGGTGGTACGAGATGCCGTGGGCACTGCTGGCAGCCATTGATAGGTATGCTGACCTCACCAAGAGCCGGACGGATCGGCAGGAGGCACCATGGTACGGGTTTGCCTTTGCCCCCTCCGCGTGGGCTGGCATCGACAACCCGGACAGCACGGACGTAAACCCGGTCACCATCGCGCTGTTCCGCGGCATTGGGGTCGATGCCAATGGGGATCGCCTGGCGCTGCAATGGGAAGCAAAGGACCGCATTTTTGCTCTCGCCCGCTGGCTGGACGAGCAAAGTGGGGAAGAGGACGTGGAGGAGTCTGTGTGGAATCTGTTTCAGGATCCGGTGGCCATGGACCGGATTTTCGAATTCCAAAAGTTGTTTGAGCGCTTCGGCCTGAACCCACGCGGTCATTGTTTTCCACTGGACAAGCGGTATAATTACACGGTTGAATACAGTTTTGGCGCAGGGCGCAGTTACGGCGGCCGCCGCATGCACGAAGGGGTGGACATTTTCGCGGGCTATGGAACGCCCGTCTTGGCCTGCAGCTACGGATACGTCGAGTTGATGGGATGGAATCGCTTTGGCGGCTGGCGTGTCGGCATCCGCGATGCCAACAATATGTACTATTACTACGCCCACCTCTCGAGCTTTGCCAAAGGATTGAAACGGGGCGATCTCGTTCAGCCCGGTCAGGTTATCGGCTATGTGGGCAGCAGCGGCTATGGACCGCCCGGCACCAGCGGGAAGTTTCCCGCCCACTTGCACTTTGGCATTTACCGCGACACGGGCCACGGAGAATGGGCGTTCAGCCCCTCTGGATTGTTGTCCCTCTGGCAGCGCCAGCCTCAGCGCATCTTACCACCCCAACGCTGACTTGCGCGACCCGGCGACAGACACGGGATACGTCTTCCCATTCTTGAACCGAGTGTCTTCGACAACGTAAAATGGAAACAACATCAACGGCCTTGGCGAGTCCAGCCAGGGACTTTTTTGACCACACGGGCTGCTGCCTGTGTCCGAGCGGTGGTTGACCTCCTGTGCGTGGACGATGCTCCATAGTGAACATTGGGCCGCTTTGTCGTGCGGTTCGGATGATTTTTGAAGGAGCGTTGGTATGGAAGCGAAACCCGTGGGTGCATCGCGCACCACCCTAACCGATTTGATTCTGCCGCCGGACACGAATAATCTGGGGACGATGTTCGGCGGTCGGGTGATGGCATACGTGGACAAGGTAGGCAGCGTCGCGGCCATGCGCCATTCGCGCCGCCCGGTGGTTACGGCCTCCAGCGACAGTCTCGATTTTCTCGAACCCATCCGGGTGGGGCAGGCGATTTTGATTGAGGCGTTCGTGACGTGGACGCACCGCACCTCCATGGAGGTTCACGTCAAGGTGGAGTCAGAGAACCTGGTAACGGGCGAGATCAAACTCACGGCCACTTCCTTCTTGACCTTTGTGGCGCTGGGGCCTGACGGGCGGCCGACTCCAGTGCCGCCCGTCATCCCGGAGACGGAAGAAGAGAAATGGCTGTACGAGACGGCTCCCGAACGCTATGAAGCGCGCAAGCGGAGAAAACTGCGCCGGGCGCAGCTTAGGAAAGGTGAATCGACGATATGAGCCAAGTGCTGGTGGAGGTGTGGCGCGGACCCTTAATAGAATCGGTGCACCGCGGCGATCTCGCGGTGGTCGATGTGCGCGGGGAGCTTTTGTACGCGTACGGTCACGCGACGCGTGTGACCTATGCGCGGTCCGCCGCCAAGCCGTTGCAACTTGTGCCTCTGCTAGAGACAGGGGCTGCGGCGGCCTACGGGCTGAGTGACCAGGAGATTGCCGTCTGCTGTGCCTCCCATAATGGTGAGGACAGTCACGTGGAGACGGTGCGCGGTTTGCTGCGCCGGGCTGGCATCCCGGAAAGCTGCCTGCGCTGCGGGGTTCATCCTCCCTATTATGCTCCCGCTTATGAAGGTGTGCTGCGGGACGGCGGGGATGTCTTGCCGATACATAACAACTGCTCCGGCAAACATGCGGGTATGCTCTTGTTGGCTCAGCACTTGGGGGCTGACCTGGATACCTATCTGGATCCAGATCATCCGGTGCAAAAGAAAGTGCTGCAAGCGGTCTCTGAGCTGACCGAGGTGGCCGCGGACGAGATAGTCGTCGGTACCGACGGCTGTGGTCTGCCTGTCTTCGGATTGCCGTTGCGGAACCTGGCCTTGGCCTATGCCCGATTGGGACAACCGGACGGGCTGTCGCCTGGGCGCCGGGCCGCGTTGGCGCGGATTCGCGATGCGATGATGAACCACCCGCACTTTGTGGCCGGAACGGATAGGTTTTGTACCCGGTTGATGGAAGCGGCGCCTGGGTCTGTCGTGGCCAAGGTGGGAGCGGAAGGGGTCTACTGCGTCGCACTGCCTGAACTCGGATGGGGACTGGCGTTGAAGATTGACGATGGCAACAGCCGCGCCGCCTACCCGACAGTGGTTGAGGCGCTCGCTCAGATGCAGGCCCTGCCCAGTTCGGCCGTCTCGGAACTCGCCGAATTTCACCGGCCCATGTTGACCAATCACCAGGGAAAAGTAGTGGGCCAGGTGGTGCCCAATTTTCGCCTGGAGTCCATGCACGTATGACGTTTCCTATTAGACCACCAAGGCGAGCATCGGTGCACCTGGATGCTCTGGAACTGTGGCTGGCGACGTGGGTGCCGAGGCTGTTGATGTTCTTCCCCATCATTGACTACGCGCTGCGTCTTCCACCGCTGACCCTTGTCGGCGAGGTGTGGGACAAGCTGGCGTTTGCCTCGCTGGTATGGGTCGCCGTGCGCCGCCACAGGCGGGGCATGCGCCC
>NZ_BCQV01000001.1 GCF_001552255.1 Alicyclobacillus shizuokensis NBRC 103103 | reverse complement strand
AGGCGGGGCATGCGCCCGCCGCGTCAAACCTGGCAACAACCCGCCCTTTGGTTTGTGGTTTGGATTGTCGCCCTGTCGGCCGTGGGGGCGGCTCAACCCCAGTACGCCGCCGCCGGTGCGGGATTTTACATTTATTATCTGATGTTTGCCTTTGTCCTGCCGTATGCCGTGAGCAAGCATGAGGCCAAGCTGCTGCTCCATCTGTTGGGCGGCGCGGCGGTTCTCATCGCTTTGCACGCCATCTACCAGTACATCATCGGGGTGCCCATTCCGTCCGATTGGGTCGATCCGGACGAACACGTCCGCACACGGGTGTTTTCTGTTCTCAAGAGCCCCAATGAACTCGGGTCTTATATGGCGCTGATGACGCCATTGCTGGCCGGGCAGGCCATCGCGGCCGGGGGCCGCCGGCGTGTCTTCTACGGCGTAGGGGCGGTGGTGTGCGGCGCGGCGATGATTCTGACCTTTACCCGCGGCGCTTGGGTGGGGCTGGCCGGCGCGCTGGTGATCAGCGCCATTGTCTTTGAGCGCCGCGCCCTTGTCCCCTTGGCGCTTTTGGTGTGTGGTGCGTTCTGGGAGCCAGGTGTGCGGACGCGTATAGGCTCTTTGTTTACGCAGGTCTATTGGATTAAATCCGCAGACAGCGGGCGTATTGCGAAGTGGCTGTCGGCCTTTGATCACATGTCCACCAACCCCCTGCTGGGAGCGGGGATTGGGCGTTACGGAGGGGCCGTGGCGACGGTTCACCACCTGTCCACCTATTCGGACAGCTTCTACGCCAAGACGCTGGGAGAGGCGGGATTGATAGGGCTCGTCCTGTTCTTTGGCATGCATGTGCGTCTGGTGTTGGATTTGTTCCGAATTCTTCGCCGCGCTCACGACGTGAATCGCTACCTGTATTTGGGTGCCATCACTGGAGTGCTGGCTGTGCTCATTCACAACGGCATGGAGAACGTGTTTGAGTATGCGCCCATGGCCCTCTCGTACTACACGGTGGCGACGTTGGCGTTGACCGCGGGCTCTGCACCGAGGGAGGGAGACCATGCAGCATCTCGGGATGCAAACGAGATCCGTCGCCAGACGCCTGTTCACTCATAGCCAGGGCCACCTGACACGCATTCTCGCCTGTCTGGCTTGGTCGCTGTTTGTCAATCTGGTGGATGAATGGTTGGTACGGCCGCTCGTGCAGGACCTGGCTGTCATCGGTGTTCTCGTGGTATTGCTCATGGTGTGGCTTTGGGTGTTTGCCATTCCCCGGCAGCGCCGCCGTTGGTGGCTGGTGTTCAGCCTGTTTTCGCTCTGCGCGTGCCAGGCTTTGGCTTCATTCGCCTCCCTGCCGTTGGGCCGGCGTCTGCTGACTACGGCCATCAGCATGGCTATCCTGGCGGCTGCGGCCCGTTGCATCGGCAGGGTGGCCCTCTCCCTGCTGCTCGGCTCCATGGTGGTGTTGGCGGCGGCCAACGCCTGGCTGCCGGAAAACCTGTGGCCCCTGCTCACCCACTTTCGCGTCTTGGCGGCCGGGACCCTCACCGTGGACAACGGGAATTACCCGGTTCTCCCGCTGGATGTGGTGAAGACCGAGCACGGGGAGGTCGTCCTCACGGTGACGGAATGGCCCGACGCACGCTTTGGAAGCAGCGCCGCGGCCTACCGGCAGGCCGTGAAGAGTGGGAAACTGCCTGCCGACCACCTGGTTTATCAGTACGTGCAGCTGGCGCCGGAGAACGGGCGGATCGACGTGCGTCCGGCCACTGCGCAGGAGCTGGCGGAGGTCCAGCCGACCGAGTTGGGCGGCGCCTTTACTCCTTTTGATCGCAGCACGTGGGCGGTCGTGGGGGGGCGACTGCTGCAGTATACGATCCGGACGCAGTCGTCCGCCGGTGCGGTAGACGTCGCACTGCAGCTCGCCCAGTACGCACCCGAGTTGGCCCAGCTGACTGTGCAGGCTAACCAGGATGAGTGGAAGGATTGGTCAGAGTCCCTTCGCAAGGCTGGCGCTGCACCGGTGGTGCCGTGGCGCATCGATAACGGCGTCCTCTCCGGGAAGTGGCGGGGCCGCACTGTGCATGTGCGCGTCGAGGCCCAGTTTGTCATCAGCAGCGGTTCGTTCACCAGGCCGGGCGCCCATGAGCTGCTGTTGGGCGGCAGCAATCTCCTACAGGTGGTGTCGCTCTCCGGAAGCCGCCCGCACGTTGTGGCGAGTCTGCACGGTGCCTTGGCGAATCCGATTGGCGAGGCGATGCAGGTCGGCCCCATCGGGACGGCTGATAAGGATGTCGTCTTTGTCAACGCCTCGCCCGCCTATATCTTGAGTTTTACGCGTGACGGACACGCGCGCCGCATCTATACGGCGCCCAACGACGACCTGCAGTTTCTTGCCAGCATCCGCACCGCGCCTGGGACAGCACCGGAGATTCTGGCTGACGACCGGAGCGCGGTTTGCTCATCCAGCACCACCTATCTGACGTCCTACACTTACCGTGACGGACAGCTGTACCGGAACTGGCGCGTGTTCGAAAGCGGGATTGAGAACGTCCGCCAGGTGCAGTTCTTCCCCGAGAAACCACCGTACTTGGTGGCGGCGGTGGCCGGCAGCGGCGCGTACGTTGTGCTGGCGAGGCATTTCTGGCCCCTGCAGCCAGCCTTGGTGGTGGCGTGGCTGCTGGTGCTGGCAGGTTTTATTGTGGCGGGATGGAGGCAGAGGAGGCGTTTGCGGTGGTGACAACAGGGACGGACAGGTCCAGACTCGGTAGGGCAGGGCTGGTTGTGACGACCAGCCTGGCCTTGGCCGGTTGTACGCCGGCGGTCGATCCGAACGCTATCCAACCACTTCAGTCTTCGCCCGTCTCCTCGTCGTCGTCGGTATGGACGGCTCTGGATACCGCCACGGCCCGGGCTGCTGAGGCGTCCTCATACCAGGTGAAGGTGTACGTGCATGCTCGGCACGGCGCTACATCCGGGGATCTAAGTGTTCATGGCAGCGTGGGGGCCAATGGAGCGGCCGATTTTCAGGTCCGGGCAGGGCGCGAGTCGTACGAGGTATACCGTGATGGGACTGGCAATTATTACGCCTACCAGGATGTGTGGCATAAACTGGACCACCCGTTGGACCTTAATTGGTTCGGAGAGTATCGGAACTTGCTGAATTGGGCTCAGGACCATGACCAGCCGTTGTCAGAGCGTCCACGAAAGTTTGTCGGCGGCGAATTTTGCCGGGTGTACGAGGTGTCGCTGCCGGCGACGGTGTGGCGGCGCATGGACAGCTTGTGGGACGGTGCCGGAACTGCACTCCGTGCCCAGGGCGATACCTTGTTCACGTTCGCTGTCGGCATCTCAGATGACCGTCTTCACCAGGTGACCACGACACAATCGATAGCATCGGCTAGCGGGGCGACCACAATGACCACGGATGTCATCTTTTTCAATTACAACGATGTGTCCCAGGTGGCGGTACCCAGCGGCCTGCCCGCCGCAAAGTAAAGAGGAACCTGTCCGGCATGCGGGGCGGGGTCATGCGACGGCGGCCGAAAAAGAGATGACCTGTGCGGCCAAAGCGAACCGAGCATTTGCTTGTGCGGGCCATGTCGCGTATAATAGTATTACGTCAACTTCAAATCGCTGAGTTCCATATCGGAAGCGGAGGACCCGGTCTTTTGGGGTGAATCGCATACGCGAAGGGAATCCTACGCCCTAACCCGTCAGCTAACTCCGTAAGCGTGTAGGAATGGCCATCCCGGCTCAGCCGGATGGGCAAAACTTCCATATGTGCGGAACTCGCGATTTCATTCTGTGAAATCGGGAGGGACCTGAACATGATGAAGCAGCCGGAGCTTCCAGATTTGATTCGTGACATTGAGATTATCCGATCGCTCAATCGCCTGCCCTTTGCCAAGGACGCTGCGGAGATGGAGACAGAATCGGGTAATTCG
Organism: Alicyclobacillus shizuokensis NBRC 103103; assembly: GCF_001552255.1. Classification (GTDB taxonomy): domain Bacteria; phylum Bacillota; class Bacilli; order Alicyclobacillales; family Alicyclobacillaceae; genus Alicyclobacillus_G; species Alicyclobacillus_G shizuokensis. The sequence continues at coordinate 123,861 of NZ_BCQV01000001.1, read as the reverse complement.
TTGGACCAGGAGGGACCGGTTCCCTTATCCTGATGCAGCGCATGATCCCATAGGAACTCGAACGGCGCCGCTTGCGGCGCCGTTTGCGCGTTCAGACGGGCGGACAATCGGTGATTGCCGTGGCTTGTGGACTTATGGTACACTGTTGCGCGTGACTACGTGGTCCTCTGCCAGCATTCTGGTACGAACACGAACGGGAAGGAGGCCGTGTCTATGGATTTGGTGCGTGAGATTACGCAGGAGCAACTGCGTTCCGATATTCCGGAGTTTCGCCCGGGAGATACCTTGCGCGTGCACGTGCGGGTGCGTGAAGGTCAGCGTGAGCGCGTGCAGGTGTTCGAAGGCGTGGTCATCCGGCGTCGGGGCGGCGGTATCAGCGAGACGTACACGGTCCGCAAGGTTTCGTACGGTGTCGGCGTGGAGCGGACGTTTCCTCTGCATTCGCCGAACATCGAAAAGATTGAGGTTGTGCGCCGCGGCCGCGTGCGCCGGGCGAAGCTGTACTACCTGCGGGGCCGTTCCGGCAAGGCTGCGCGAATCAAGGAGATTCGCAACAACGCGTAACCGTTGGCCGAGCTGCAGGTGGAGTCTGGGGCAACCTAGGAAAGCGGGGGACCGGTGTGTCTCCCGCTTTCGTTGTTGGTACGCCTGGATTGACGGACCGAACAGGGGGAGAACATGCGTTCGATAAACTGGTTTCCAGGTCATATGGCAAAGGCGCGCCGGGAGATGGCGGACAGCCTGCGGAGGGTCGACGCGGTCATCGAGTTGGTGGACGCGCGCCTGCCGATGGCCAGCGCCAATCCGATGTTGGAGCAAATGGTGGGGAGCAAACCCCGCGTGACCGTGATGACGCGCATCGATTTGGCGGATGATTCGGTGACCGAACAGTGGCACCATCACTTCCGGGCGTTGGGCCGGGAGACGCTTGGCGTCGATGCCCGCAGCGGGCGCGGTGTGGATGAGATACCCAAGGCGTTGCAGCGGGCAACCGCGGCCAAGCGGGAACGCGACTTGCGTAAAGGCATTCGACCGCGGGCGGTGAAAGCCATGGTGGTCGGCATCCCCAATGTGGGCAAATCGTCGCTGATCAACCGATTGGTGGGAAAAGCCGCAACCTCCATCGGGGACCGTCCTGGCATCACGAAGGTGCAGCAGTGGATTCGTGTAGCAGGATTGGAGCTGCTGGACACCCCGGGCGTGCTGTGGCCGAAGTTGGAAGATCCGCACGCCGCGGCTCGCCTGGCTTTGAGCGGGGCCCTGAAGTCGTCGGTTCTGGACATTCAGGAGCTCTGCGCGTATTTCTTGACCTGGGCGGCCGCCCACTATCCCAACTGCCTCCGCGAGCGGTACGGGCTGGATAGCTTGCCGGGTGACCTGCGCACGGCCAATCCGCTCGAGTCCTACACCCTGGCGCAGCCGCTGATGGAGCAAATCGCGGTCCGGCGCGGACTTCTGGGGCGCGGGGGGGTGCCGGACACGGAGCGGGTGAGCGAACTGGTAGTGCGGGAGTTGCAGACAGGCAAGCTGGGGCGCATCAGTCTTGAGTGGCCGAGCGAGGTCTGACATGCACTTCAGGACGGAAGTTCTATCGGATCACCCTTTCTCCAAATTGTGTCTCGTCACCACACTGGATTCTCGCTACACTAGAGGTGCAAGCAACGGGTTCAAAACAGGTTGGGGGTGGCTGCATGTCCAGTCGTTCCCGAGGAGCGGAGCCAGAAGAACGGGACCGCTCGTATCGGTTGTGGCGGGAGGAGCGGCAGGTGATTGGTGATGCTTGGCGGGAAGGACTGATTGTGGCGGGTGTAGATGAGGCTGGGAGAGGCTGTCTCGCGGGGCCTGTGACGGCTGCCGCCGTGGTGTTGGACGGCAGCGCCGAACTGTGGACGGGTATCAACGATTCGAAGTGTCTCAGCCGGCGCAGGCGGGAAGAGTTGTACGACTGGATTGTCGAGCGCGCGCTCGCCGTGGGCATCGGATGGGCGAGTGTCGCCGAGATCGACGAGTTGAATATCCTGCAGGCCTCGCGTTTAGCCATGGCCCGGGCCATTCGCAACCTGGCTGTGACCCCGCATGCGGTGTTGGTCGATGGTCTGCACCCGCCCTTGGATGCGCCGGCGGACTGGTCCTGTCTTCCGGTCGTGGACGGAGATGCCAGGTGTCTGTCTATCGCGGCGGCCTCCATCGTCGCCAAGGTCGCGAGGGACCGGCGCATGGCCGAACTGGCCCATACATATCCCGACTTTGGGTTTGATCGCAACGCGGGTTACGGCACCCGAGAGCACAGGGCTGCGCTGGCGCGGTTGGGTCCGACGCCTGTGCATCGCCAATCGTTCGCTCCGGTGGCCCAGTGCCTGCAGGTGAGGTTGAGTTTGGATGGATGACCTCCGTGTTACCCAGACACCGCCTACCAACCCTGCGGCCCCGGTGCAGCGAGGGGACGGGCGTACGGCTGAGGCGCCGGCCTCCCCTGGAAGGGCGTCGACGCCCGCTCGTTCAGCCCCCGCGGCAGGCGATGCCCTCGTCCTCGGGCAGCACCTGGCGACTGGCAGGGAGCGTTTGCTGCCGTTGGCCGTCTTGCAGCGCCCCCGCCTGTTGGCTGCCGAATGGGCATGGCGGATGCTGCTTGTGGAACATTGGGCGACCGCAGACGCGGGCGATCCGCCATCAGCGCAGCAGGTGCGAGCAGCGCCGTCGAGGGAGCAGGAGATGCGAGCAGCGCTGTCGGGGGCGCAGGAGGTGCGAGCAGCCGCACTGGGGGAGCAGGCTTCCCAGATTCCGCCCGCGCGCGCGGACCTGCAAGCTGTGGTCCAGACCTGGTGGCGGCTGCTTGAGACTCTGGCGAAACAGGCCACTTCAGCTCGGCTGGGCTCGCTCCTGCAAGGGACGGGCGATGGGCCATCTGTTTCCGGGGACGCCGGCGCAGCGCGTGCGGATCGCCTGGTACCGTTTCAGGACGTCCGTGATGCCGGAAAGTGGGCCGACTTGCCGCCGGACCTGAAGGGGGCCGTCTTGCTCGACCGGCTGGAGGCGAGCGTCGCCTCTCCGCTGGCTCCGGTGACGGGTGGCGGTGTGTATCAGGCGATGCGCCCGGACGGTTCCCCGCTGTCCATCCGCTGGCAGGCAGAGCGGCGGACGCAGACCGACTCCGCTGGGCAGCCCGTGCACCGTCTCCAGCTCGCTTTTTCCATGGACGGGGAGGAATACGAAGTCGTGCTGTTGGCCCAGCGGCCACGTCTGTCGGTGCACATCCAGTGCAACGATGCACAGGTGAGCGAACGTTTGGCGACACAGGCCGACCATCTGAAGCGCGGCTTATCGCGCCTGGGTTGGCAGGTGGATCGCGTTACGGCGGCTGCACGCACAGACGGCGATTGAGGTGTGGCGGACGGACTCTGGCAAGGGGGTGTGCCGGTGCGGAAGAAGGCGGTGGCTCTGCGTTATGACCAAGCCCGGGAACGGGCGCCGAGAGTCGTGGCCAAAGGCAGCGGCGAGGTGGCGGAGGCGATTGTGCGGGCCGCCGAGCAAGCGGATGTCGCGGTGGTGCAGCATCCGCAGGTGGTCGACGCCCTGCTGTCCCTGGAGGTCGAGGCGGTGATCCCCGAGGAACTCTACGAAGCCGTGGCGGAGGTGCTGGCCTTTGTCTACCGACATCGACACCAGGCGGTGGACAGGGCGGATCGGTGAGCGATTCGCCGTCGACTACCTGACGCGTTCCCTGGGTTGGGCTGTACTGGAGCAGAATTGGCGCTGCCCGTTGGGGGAGATTGACATCGTAGCCCGGGCGCGTCAGGAACTGGTGTTGGTTGAGGTGCGGACGCGGCGCGGATTGACGTTCGGGGAGGCCATCGAGTCGGTCAATGTACACAAGCAAAGGCGATTGCGGCGCCTTGCCGGTTGGCTGCTGACCAGTTCCGCGTACAGTCAGTTTGTCGATGACGTCCGGATCGACGTGCTGGGGCTGTTGTTCGACGGCGTCCGGGTTACGGACGTCAAACACATCCGGTGGGCGGTGGAAGCGCCGTGAAGGATCCGACGCAGCCGACCGCTGCGGCGGCGCGGCACAACGGTCACAACCAGCGCCCGAGGTTGCCGTGAAGCATCAGTGCCTCCTCGACGTGAGCGGACCTGACGGTGCTTTCGCCCTCCAGTACGCTCACACTCTGGGCCACTCGGGATACTGAATCCTGAGCCCGCAGGGATAAATGCAAGCGCTGCCCAAGCTGCTCCAGGTACGCCTTGGCGTCGGCTTGAAAATCGGTGGCTCCGGAACGTGTGCGGCTCCGCGCAGGTTGACGACGTGTGAGCTCCTCCCGCATCTCCGCCACCTGCTCGGGGGTCGGGGCCACGAAGGTGTCTGCAGGGGTGCGGGCATCGACCGGGGCGACCGAGACGACCAGGTCCACCCGGTCCAGCAGCGGGCCGCTCACGCGCGACCAGTAGCGTTTTACTTCCGTATCCGTGCAGCGGCAGTCGGCGAATCCGCGTTGTCCGCAAGGGCACGGATTCAGCGTCGCCAGCAGCTGAAAGGCCGCCGGCAGGTCGCGGCTGTGACCGGATCGGACAAGCCGCACACGGCCGTGCACCAGCGGTTCTCGCAGCGTTTCCAGCGCGTGGCGGCGAAATTCCAGGAGCTCGTCGAGAATGAGCAACCCGTGATGGGCCAGCGTGACTTCGCCTGGCGCCAGCGGCGTACCGCCTCCGACCAATCCGGCCGCGGTGACCGTGTGATGGGGCATGCGCACGGGCGGCACGTGGGACGGTCGGGTGGGCAGACCCGCCGCCTGGTGAATCGCAAACACCTCCAACGCCGCGCTGTCCGACAGTCTTGGCAAGAGTGTCACCAGGCGCTCCGCGAGCATGGTCTTCCCACTGCCCGGCGGGCCCACCAAAAGAGTATGGTGGCGGCCGATGGCGGCGATGGTGAGGGCGCGCTTGGCGGCTGTCAGACCATGGACGTCGTCGAGGGAGGCCGTCCGCTCGCCGTCGCGAAACGGGGACCCGGCAAAGGCCAGCGGACTGCCCAGACCGTCTGCGAGCAGGTCAGTGGCCAGCTCCTGGAGCGATGCGTACGCGAACCAATCCACGCCCGGCACGGGAATACAGTGCTCTCGCGATTCGGAGGCGACGACCACCCTGTGGATGCCGGCCCGCCGCAACGCCAATGCCAGGTTGATCATGCCTGGAACTGTGAGCAGAGCGCCGGACAGTCCTACCTCCGCGCAAAATCCGATGGGCGCAGTGGCCGGCGGAAGCTGCCCACTGGCACGCAGGATACCTATTGCGATGGCCAGATCGAGACCGGCACCGCGCTTTTTCACACTGGCCGGCGACAGATTGACGGTGATGCGCTGATTCGGCATCTCGAACCCAGCGTTACGCACCGCCGAACGGATGCGCAGCTTGGATTCACTGACCGCGGAATCAGGCAGGCCCACGATGGAAAATTGGGGAAGCCCGCGGCTGACGTCGACTTCGACGCGCACCACATGCGCCTCGACCCCGTCCAAGACCGCGCCCATTGCGACTCCCAGCATGTTCCATTCCTCCCAGAGTCGGTTCGTGTCGTTGGGGCGCCGCCCCGTCCGCCTTGCGTATAGTTTGTATATACCGCGGATGCCACGCTTTGGCGATGGTGTCCGGGAGACGTTGTCTTAATATTGCAGAATTGCTGGCTTCCGTGTAGGATCAAAACAAGAGCGAACGCGGGGAGCGGGGGAGACAACGTGCAGAACTTCAAGGAACACACGCAGCGGGTGAACCAGAAGAGTCGGCCGTCACACCGAGGCCGCGTTGTGGATTTGCGTACCTTCCGCAGGAAGAAACGATTGCGCAGCCTGTGCGGTCCTTTGACGTGGCGGCGCTACTTCCTCTCCGGCCTGGTTAAGGTCTTGTTGGCAGCCGCCGTGGCGCTCGCGATGGCTTCGTGCCTACCCTGGGCCCAGCGTCCCCAGATGATTGCCTGCACCTGGCTGTTGGCCATTGTGGGCGCCGGCTGCGGGTTGGCGTTGCATGTGCTGCGGGATCGGCAGGCGCAGCGGCTGTTGCTCGGGTTCGTGGTCTGCATGGCCGTCTCGCTGGCCTCGGCCGTTTTTCTGGTCCGCTCCTAGATGTGAAACGGGCTTCGACCGCCGGGAAGGACTCATTCATGCCAAACTTTCCTGTCGCGTCCAGGGATGCGTCCCTGGACTTTTGATTTGTAAATGCCCTTCGACTGATTTATCCTATATAAGGATTGTCCCCGATGGCCCCGGGGATCATGGGATGCCCGCGCCGTATGGGCGTGGCGAGAAAGGAGTCGGCGCATGAACATTCACGAATACCAGGCGAAGTCTGTGCTCGCGCAGTACGGCGTCGCGGTGCCGCAAGGCCATGTCGCTTTCACGGTCGAGGAAGCTGTGGAGCATGCCAAACAGCTGGGCGGAAAGGCTGTCGTTAAGGCGCAGATCCATGCGGGCGGCCGCGGGAAAGCCGGCGGAGTGAAGGTTTCCAAGTCGCTTGCGGAGGTCGAGGCGAACGCCCGTGAACTGCTCGGCAAGACGCTGGTGACACATCAAACTGGCCCGCAGGGCAAGGTCGTCAAGCGTTTGTTGATTGAACAGCTCTCCAATATCCAAAAGGAATACTACATAGGCTTGGTTGTGGACCGCGCCAGCGGCAGGGTTGTCATGATGGCATCGGCTGAGGGCGGCATGGAGATCGAGGAGGTGGCCGCCAAGACGCCGGAAAAGATTTTCAAGGAAACGATAGATCCGGCCGTGGGCCTGTTGCCCTACCAGGCGCGCAACCTCGCGTTTGCGATTCAGATTCCGGACGCCCTGGTCAACAAGGCGGTCAAATTCATGACCGGTTTGTACGCGTGTTTTGTAGACAAAGACTGCTCTGTCGCCGAAATCAACCCGCTCGTCGTCACCGCGGAAGGCAACGTGATGGCCCTGGATGCCAAGTTGAACTTCGATGATAACGCGTTGTACCGCCACCCCGACATTCTCGAATTGCGCGATCTGGATGAAGAAGACCCGAAGGAGATTGAAGCCTCGAAGTTTGGCCTCAATTATATCGCGCTCGACGGAAACATCGGGTGCATGGTCAACGGCGCCGGCCTGGCGATGGCGACCATGGACACCATCAAATACTACGGCGGGGAGCCGGCCAACTTCTTGGATATCGGCGGCGGCGCCAACGAGGAGAAGGTTACCGCGGCGTTCAAGCTCATCCTGTCCGATCCGAACGTCAAAGGCATTCTGGTCAACATTTTCGGCGGAATTCAGCAGTGCGACGTGGTGGCCACCGGGGTCGTCGCGGCGGCGCGGCAGATTGGACTGGACAAGCCGCTCGTCGTGCGCTTGGAGGGCACCAACGTCGAGAAAGGGAAGGAAATCCTGAACCAGTCCGGACTCAATATTGTTGCGGCAGACTCGCTGGCGGACGCCGCTCAGCGTATCGTCGCCTTGGTATAGGGGGATTCTGCGATGAGTATTTTGGTCGGCAAGGAGACGCGCGTCATCACGCAGGGAATCACCGGCAAACAGGGCCTGTTTCATACAAAACAAGCGATTGAATACGGAACGAAGGTCGTGGGCGGCACCACGCCGGGCAAAGGCGGAACGACCGTGGAGGGTGTGCCGGTGTTCAACACGGTGCGCGAGGCGGTCGAGCAGACGGGGGCGAACGCGTCGGTCATCTACGTCCCGCCCGCCTTCGCGGCGGATGCCATCATGGAGGCGGTCGACGCCGAATTGGACTTGGTCATCTGCATCACCGAAGGCATTCCGGTTCTGGATATGGTCAAGGTCAAGCGGTTCATGGAGGGCCGGCACACCCGGCTCATCGGCCCCAACTGCCCGGGCGTGATCACTCCCGGCGCCTGTAAGATCGGCATTATGCCTGGCTACATTCACGTCCCGGGCAAAGTCGGCGTCGTCTCCCGCAGCGGCACCCTCACCTACGAGGCCGTCTACCAGTTGACCGTGCGCGGCATCGGCCAGTCGACCGCGGTCGGCATCGGTGGCGACCCGGTCAAGGGAACGGAATTCATAGACGTGCTGAAGATGTTCAATGATGATCCGGACACGGAAGCGGTCATCATGATCGGCGAAATCGGCGGGACCGCGGAAGAACAGGCGGCCGAGTGGATTCGCGATCACATGACCAAGCCGGTGGTCGGCTTCATCGCCGGCGCCACGGCGCCTCCGGGACGCCGCATGGGGCACGCTGGCGCCATCATTTCCGGCGGCAGCGGCACGGCCGCTTCCAAGATCAAGAAGCTTGAGGAATGCGGGATCCGCGTGGCGCCCACGCCTTCCGACATGGGGGCGACCATGGAGCAGTACCTAAAGGATCGCGGGCTGCTCGAGGCCTGCCGCACCGCCCGCTGAAGCCAGCACTCACTGGGTGAGTGGACATCACCACAACATCAGAGGAAAGTCGCTGAGCAGGCGGCCCTGGTCCATGCCAGGGCCGCTTTCCATTGTATGTGGCATTCCTCCGGTTCCCAAGCAACAGGCCGCCTGCCTGGGCGCTGACTACCTACGGTAGACGTCTGTTCCTATCCGTCATCGACGTCTGGAGAGACATCCATCACAATAGGGCCAAAACCTGCGAGATGGGGGAATACCGTGGTGGAGGATGAAAAGGCCTGTTCCATCGCCCTCGCCATGTGCAGAGGATTGGAGAGGACGAGCCTGCTGCGCTTGGTCGAGGCGCTCGGGAGTGCGACCAGGGTTTGGGAGGCAGACCCGAGGGACTGGACGGAAGCCGTGCGCCTTCAACCGGCCACCGTGCGGACGTTGGAGGATTGGCGCCGCCGAGCGCGACCGTTTCACCTCGAGACCCAACTGGCGGAGCGAGGGGTCCATTGCCTCGTCCGCGGCCTGCCGGACTACCCCAAGTCCCTGTTGCATCTGACCTATCCGCCGCTGTGTCTGTTTGTCAGCGGCCAGCTTTCGGCGTTGAAAAGGCTCAGTGTGGGCGTGGTGGGTACGCGCCGGGCGTCGCCGTACGGATTGGAGGCGGCCCGCTGGACCGGGCAAGTGCTGGCGCAAGCTGGGTTTTGTGTTGTGTCCGGCATGGCTCTGGGCATCGATGCCGCGGCCCAGGAGGCTGCCCTCTCGGCTGGCGGGTGTACGGTGGCCGTGTTGGCTTCCGGCATCGACATCTGTTATCCTCCTTCCCATCGGACTTTGTACGAACACATCAAGCGGCACGGCCTGCTTGTCAGTGAATATTCCCCGGGAACGCCTGTGGCCCGTCATCGGTTTCCGGAACGCAATCGCACCTTGGCGGCCTTGTCCCACGTGGTTGTGGTCATTCAGGCCGGAGAACGCAGCGGCGCCTTGGGGACGGCCGACATGGCGCTGGAGTTGGGCAGGGACGTATACGCCGCTCCAGGGCCTATCACCTCCATCCACTGCCGCGGCTCCAATCGGCTGCTTCAGGACGGGGCGCGCCTGCTGATCGATCCGCATGACCTTGTCGCCGACCTGGGCGGTGCCTTGGACTCGGTCCACCGCGAGGCCCATCGCCCTCCGCAGCGGTGGCAGGCGTTGTACGAAGCGGCGCTGATGCACGCTTCCCCCGATCAATTGGCGGCCGGTCTGGGTTGGCCGTTGGCCAGAGTGTACGCAGGCCTGTTGGAGCTGGAAATAGGCGGCTGGCTGGAGCGCGCGCCAGGGGGCGGGTACCGGGCAGGAGCGGGTTTGCAATCAAAAAAGCGGTGATGCTATCATGGGTTGACACAGGTTTCTGAGAATGAATGGGTAGGAATACCTATTCATTGTGGAGCGTGGAGCCTCCACCGGACCCGGACGCATCAGGCATGGCCGATGCAGAGCGGAGGCGCGGGATAGCCATGAACGCTGGCCGGGATTGAGGGGGAAACAGATTGGCGGATTATTTGGTCATCGTGGAATCGCCGGCAAAGGCGAAGACCATTGGCAAATATCTGGGAAAACGCTACACGGTCAAGGCTTCGATGGGACACGTGCGAGACTTGCCCAAGAGTCAACTGGGCGTGGATATCGAGCATGACTTTGAGCCCAAATACATCACCATCCGCGGCAAGGGCGACGTCATCAAAGGACTGCGCGAGGCCGGGAAAAAGGCGAAACGCATCTTCCTGGCGGCTGACCCAGACCGCGAGGGTGAGGCGATAGCCTGGCACCTGGCCCACCTGCTGAATGTCGATCCGTCCGATTCATGTCGTGTGGTGTTTCACGAGATCACCAAGGACGCGGTCAAGGCGGCCTTTCAGCACCCGCGGCCGCTGGATTTGGACCTGGTCAAGGCGCAGCAGGCGCGCCGCATCTTGGACCGGTTGGTCGGTTATCAATTGAGTCCGCTCTTGTGGAAAAAGGTAAAAAAGGGTCTGTCAGCCGGTCGTGTCCAGTCTGTGGCGGTGCGGCTGATCGTCGACAGGGAGCGCGAGATTCGCGCCTTTCAACCGGAGGAGTATTGGACCGTTGACGCTCGTTTTAAGACTGACAAGGGGGCCTTTACAGCCCGTTTTCACGGATACGGAGAGGAGAAGACCACGCTGGCCAACCGAGCGGCGGTCGACGAGCTGCTCCAGGCCGTTGCCGATGAGTCGTTTGTGGTGGAGTCGGTGAAAAAGGCGGAGCGGCGTCGCAATCCGAGTCCTCCGTTTATCACCAGCAGTTTGCAGCAGGAGGCTGCGCGCAAACTGGGCTTTCGCGCTTACAAGACGATGGCGGTCGCCCAGCAACTGTACGAGGGCCTGGACGTCGGTGCCGGCGGCGCCGTGGGCCTTATCACGTATATGCGCACCGATTCTACACGTATTGCCGAATCGGCCCAGGCAGAGGCTCGCTCGTACCTGCGGGAGCGGTTCGGCGAGGAGTATGTACCCGACGCCCCACGCCAATATACCAGCAAGGGCGGGGCCCAGGATGCGCACGAAGCCATTCGGCCGACCTCCGCGGCACGCGATCCGGAGTCAGTCAAGCCCTTTCTCTCGCGTGACCAATACCGTTTGTACAAGTTGATTTGGGAACGGTTTATGGCCAGTCAGATGGCTTCCGCCCTGCTCGACACCACCACGGTGGATATTCGGGCGGGGCGGGCGCGGTTCCGGGCCAGCGGCTCGGTTGTGCGTTTCCCCGGTTTCATGGCCGTGTATACGGAAGGCCGCGACGATGCGGGGGCAGATGATGAGCAGACCCGCCTGCTGCCGCCCCTGGAACCGCATCAAGCCTTGGCGCGACCCGATCTCCAGCCGGAGCAGCACTTCACGCAACCGCCGCCGCGCTATTCAGAATCCAGTTTGGTGAAGGCCATGGAGGAGTTGGGCATTGGGCGGCCCAGCACCTATGCGCCGACCATCGATACCATCCTGAAGCGAGGCTATGTGGTGCTTGAGCAGAAACGGTTCCATCCGACCGAGTTGGGCGAGATTGTGGTCGACCTCTTGCTGCAGTACTTCCATGAGTTGATTGATGTCGACTTCACGGCAAATCTGGAGCAGGAACTGGACTTGGTCGAGGAAGGGAAAATTGATTGGGTCAGGCTGCTGGGCGAATTCTACGACTCCTTCGAGCAGCACCTGCAGCGGGCCGAGGACCTGCTCGACCAGGTGGAAATTGCCGACGAGGAATCGGACGTGATCTGTGAAAAGTGCGGCCGCAGGATGGTTTATAAGCACGGACGCTACGGCAAGTTTCTCGCTTGTCCGGGCTTTCCGGAGTGCCGCAACACCAAGCCCATCGTCAAGGAGGCCGGGGTCAATTGCCCTCAATGCGGCAAGCCTTTGGTCGAGCGCCGCGGTAAGCGGCGGGTTTTCTACGGCTGCAGCGGCTATCCGGATTGCGACTATGTGTTGTGGAACCGGCCGACCGGAGCTTTGTGCCCGGTGTGCGCTCATCCCATGGTCGAGAAGCGGATCAAGGGGGAAACCGTGGTCGTTTGCAGCAATGAGGCCGCTCACCCGGACGCCGAGGGGAGCGCGGCGGGTGTCCGGAAGGAACGTCCGGCAACGTCTGGGGCATATGCTAGGGGGTAGATGCGGATGCATGTCACCGTGATTGGCGCCGGATTAGCGGGCTCGGAGGCGGCCTGGCAGGCTGCCCGGCAAGGAGCCTCCGTGACCCTGTACGAAATGAGGCCGCTGGTTCAGACGCCGGCCCATCACACGTCCTGGTTTGCCGAGTTGGTGTGCACCAATTCTTTGCGGTCCAACGCTCTGACCAACGCGGTCGGATTGCTGAAAGAGGAGATGCGGAGGCTGGACTCTCTGATCATGCGGGCCGCCGACGCGAATGCCGTGCCCGCGGGCAGCGCTTTGGCCGTCGACAGGGAGGGGTTTGCCCAGGCGGTGACACGGGCGCTGGAGCAGCACCCACGCGTCACCGTGCGTCGGGAAGAGGTCCGCGACATCCCGACCGACGGAATTGTCGTGGTGGCAACTGGCCCTCTGACTTCGCCGGGGCTCTCAACCGCCATCGAGAGATTGGTCGGTGGCCGGCACCTGTACTTCTACGATGCGGCGTCGCCGATTGTGACCAGCGACTCGATTGACAGGGAGAAGGTGTTCGCCGCTTCCAGGTACGGCAAGGGGGAGGCGGCATACCTGAATTGCCCGTTGGACGAGAAGCAGTTTGAGGCTTTTTACGAGGCGCTGGTCACTGCCGAGACAGCCCCTCTACACGACTTTGAGGAAGAAAGATACTTCGAGGGTTGTATGCCGATAGAGGTGATGGCCAAGCGGGGCCCGAAAACTTTGCTGTTTGGACCGATGAAGCCCGTGGGTCTTGAGGATCCGCGCACTGGGCGGCGGCCCTATGCGGTTGTGCAGCTGCGCCAGGACAACGCGGCCGGTAATCTGTACAACATCGTCGGGTTTCAGACCCACCTGAAGTGGGGTGAGCAAAAGCGGGTGTTCCGGATGATTCCCGGACTGGAGCAGGCGGAATTCGTGCGATACGGGGTGATGCACCGCAACACCTACATGAACAGTCCCACTGTCCTCCTGCCGACGTATCAGACACGGGTACGCCCCACTCTGTTTTTCGCTGGACAGATGACGGGCGTCGAAGGGTATGTGGAATCGGCGGCTGCCGGCCTGATAGCTGGTCTCAACGCCGGACGACTGGCCGTCGGCCAAAGCGTTCTCACGCCGCCACGAACCACCGCCATCGGCAGTTTGGCTCACTATATTACGGAAGCTTCACCGGACAATTTTCAACCGATGAATGCCACGTTCGGCCTGTTTCCACCACTGAAAGAGACAGTTCGTGACAAATGCGAGCGCCATCAAAAACTGGCGGATCGAGCGCTGGCGGACTGGCAGCGCATGCTGGCCGGAATCGAGGTGTGACTTGGGTGTCCTGTTTGACTTCGTATGTGACGGAGTTCTTGACCCGCCTGCAGGATGAAAGGGGTGCCTCTGTACACACCGTGGTCGCGTATCGTCAAGACTTGCAGATCCTCCAGGACTTTCTGCGGGAGCGCCACAAGGACGCGCCCGGCCAGGTGACCCTGACCGACCTGCGCGCCCTGTTGGCGCAGGAGGTGCAGCGAGGCCTGGCCAAACGCACGTTGGCCAGGCGGTTGTCCTGTTATCGGCGTTTTTTTGACTTCCTGGAACGCGAAGGTGTGGTGACCGGAAATCCGGCTCGAGCGGTGCGATTGCCCAAGTTCCCGAAGCCGATTCCGGACTTCTATTATCAGGAAGAGGTCAAGGTTTTGTTGGATTCGATAGGACAGCAAGACATCTGGTCGGCACGCGACCGAGCGCTTTTAGAGTTGTTGTACGCCACCGGTGTCCGCGTGAGTGAATGCGTCGGACTGGATGTGGGGGATGTAGACCTTGCGCAGGGGATAGTCCGCGTGTTGGGCAAAGGGCGCAAAGAGCGGTACGTATTGATGGGTTCCTATGCCATCCAAGCGGTGCGTGTCTACCTATCGTTGCGCGGGCCCGAACTTTCGTCCAACTCACCCCTGTTCATCAACCGGCGCGGGGCTCGCTTGACTGACCGCAGCGTGCGCCGAATTCTCGGTAAGTGCATCGAACGTGTCGGCCGTTTGCACCATATCAGCCCGCACGCGCTGCGGCACAGCTTCGCCACCCATATGTTGGACGGCGGGGCTGACCTGCGCGCCGTCCAAGAGTTGCTGGGGCACGCCAGTCTGTCCTCCACGCAAATCTACACCCATACGACACGGGACCGGTTGGCGCGCGTCTATGACCGGGCGCATCCGCGGGCACGGCTCACGGATGGGGGAACAAAGGAGGAGTAACACATGTCGGACTTGCACGCGACGACTATATTTGCCGTCTTGCGCGACGGCCGCGGGGCGATGGCGGGCGATGGTCAGGTGACGCTAGGCAACACCATGATCATGAAGCAAAACGCCCGCAAGGTGCGGCGGCTGTATCAGGGACGCGTCATTGCCGGATTCGCTGGCTCCGTGGCCGATGCGTTCACGCTGTTTGAGAAGTTCGAGTCGCGGCTGGAAGAGTTTGACGGAAATCTGCAGCGGGCCGCCGTCGAGCTGGCGCGCGAATGGCGTTCCGACAAGGTGCTGCATAAGCTGGAGGCCATGCTCATCGTCATGAATGAGCAGCACCTGTTCATTCTCTCAGGCAGCGGCGAGGTGATTGAACCGGATGATGGCCTGTGCGCCATCGGTTCGGGCGGGGCCTATGCCCTGGCGGCCGGGCGTGCGTTGGTGCGTCACACCTCCATGGATGTGGCGGACATTGCCCGCGAGGCCTTGAAGATGGCGTCGGAGATCTGCGTCTACACGAATGATCATATTGTGGTCGAGGAACTAGGCACAGGACCTGCTTAAATTTTGGAGGCGGTAAGATGGCCTATCGGGAACTAACCCCGCGTCAGATTGTCGAAGAACTGGACCGATACATTGTCGGGCAGCAGGCGGCCAAACGCGCGGTGGCCGTGGCGCTGCGCAACCGGATGCGACGCGCGAAGCTGGCGCCCGAGCTGCAGGCGGAGGTCACGCCGAAAAACATTCTCATGATTGGTCCGACAGGCGTTGGCAAGACGGAGATTGCCCGCCGCTTGAGTCGCTTGGTTGGGGCTCCTTTTATCAAGGTGGAAGCGACCAAGTTCACCGAGGTGGGCTACGTCGGTCGTGATGTCGAATCCATGGTGCGCGATTTGGTGGAGACGGCCATTCGCATGGTGAAATCGGAACACATGGAACGGGTCAAAGACCAGGCTCGAGAACACGCTGACGAACGGATCGTTCAGGCATTGGTACCAGACCCGAGCGCGAAGCGAAGTATGCGCAATCCGTTCGAAATGTTGTTTGGCGCCAACCCCGGCGCATCCGGTGAGCAGGAGACACTTTCGGAGAGCGTCCGCAGCGAGCGACGGCGGGTTCGTCAGCAACTGCGCGACGGTCAGCTGGAGGACCAGGAGATTGAAATCGAGGTGGAGGAACAGGCGGCGCCGATGATGGGTTTTCTGCCCGGCATGGGCGCGGAGGGAATGGGCAATCTGCAGGAGATGTTGGGGAACTTGTTGCCCAAGCGGCTGCGCAAGCGGCGCCTGACCGTGCGCGAGGCGAGGCGCGTGCTGGAGCAGGAAGAGGCGCAGAAACTCATTGACATGGATGCGGTGACGGCCGAAGCGGTCCGGCGCGTCGAAAACCACGGGATCATTTTCATCGACGAGATGGATAAGATTGCGGGCCGGGAGCAAAACACGCGCGATGTTTCGCGCGAAGGTGTGCAGCGTGACATTCTGCCGATTGTCGAAGGCTCCACGGTGGTGACCAAATACGGGCCGGTATCGACGGATCACATTCTGTTCATTGCGGCTGGTGCGTTTCACATCTCCAAGCCCTCCGACCTGATTCCGGAACTGCAGGGGCGGTTCCCGATTCGCGTGGAGCTTACGAGCCTGACCGCGGATGATTTTGAAAGAATCCTGAAAGAACCGCAACACGCCTTGCTTAAGCAATATACCGCTCTGCTGGAAACGGAAGGGGTGAAGGTCCGCTTCACCGACGAGGCGATCCGTCGCATCGCTGAACTGGCCGTGCAGGTGAACAAGGAGACCGAGAACATCGGGGCGCGCCGTCTGCACACCCTGGTCGAGAAACTGCTGGAGGACTTGTCCTTCGAGGCTCCAGACGTACACCTGGAAGAGGTAGTCATTACGCCTGAATATGTCCAGGAGAAGTTGGAGGCCATTGTCGTGAACCGCGATCTCAGCCAATTCATTCTGTAGTCCTGTGGGCTAAATCAGGTTGGGCCACCGAAAGTTTGGTGGCTTTTTTTCATTCATGGGGAATCGTGTCGAAGTATGCAGGAATCTACCGCAGGGTGTCGAATTAGTAACCCTAGGAAAGTTGTTATGCCCACAGGAATCGTGCCCATGTTGTGGCAGAGGATGACGGGGTGAAAACATGACACTGGACACAGGGACGTTTCAACTTCTGCAAAATGCGTTAGCGGCGTCCGATTTGCGTCAGAGCGTATATGCCAACAACATCGCCAATGTGGATACACCTGGTTACAAGCGCCAGGATGTGTCTTTTGAATCGATGCTGCAGCAGCAGCTGGCGTCGACGGATGGCTCCGGTCTGACCACGGACGAGTTGAATCAGTTGGTGTCCGTGCAGCCGCAGTTGGTCACTGACACATCGACAGAGGTACAAAACAACGGCAACAATGTCGATGTGGATGCCGAGATGAGCGAATTGGCGGCGAATCAGATCCGTTACAACGCGCTCGTGCAGGATGTGGATCTTCGGATACTCCGCCTGCGCGAAGCGATTCAAGGGGGGTGATACCCGGTGTCGTGGCTAGGCGATTTAGCCATCAGCGCGTCCGGGTTGACTGCTGAACGTTTGCGCATGGATGTGATCGCCAACAACATCGCCAACGCGAATACGACGCGCACCCCGACGGGCGGTCCCTACCGTCGAGAGATGGTCGTGCTAGCGCCGCGGACCAATAGCTTTCAGGATGCGCTGTCGGCGGCGCAATCGGGAACGGAGTCGGATGCCGGCGTCCAGGTGGTCGGGATTGTACAGGACCCGAGCCCCTTTCGAGTTGTTTACGACCCAGGCAATCCGGACGCGGTCAATGGATACGTACAGATGCCCAATGTGGACGTTTCCACCGAGATGGTCGACATGGTTTCCGCGGCTCGCGCGTATCAGGCGAACGTGACGGCATTTGACGCCGCCAAACAGATGGAGACGGCTGCTATCTCCTTGGGCAAGTAAGCGGCGAGCAGCGGATTGTCATGGAGGAGGAAAGTCTATGGCTATCACAGGCGTGAACGGTGTGGCTTCGTCCGCATCGACTCTGACATCGTCAGCGAGTGCGCCCGCGAAGAGCACAATGTCGTTCAGCGATGTGTTGGGCAAAGCCTTGGATGACGTCAATGGTGTCTTGCAGCAGGCAGATCAGGCGGCGGTGTCGTATGCTGCCGGTGGGTCGACGACGATTGACCAATTGATGGTGGCGGAACAACAGGCTTCGCTTGCTCTGGATTTGGTTGTGCAGACTCGGGACCGGGTGATCAGCGCTTACCAATCGTTGATGAACATGCAGATGTGACTCTGACAACCTGTGGCGTCAGAGCAGATAGGTGTCCGTGAGGGAACACAACGTAGACAAGAGATACAAGGCATGAAAGAGAATCCACATGGGGACTGGCTCGGCGCCTGCGGATGGTCAAGTCAGACGCGCCGGACGCACCCGTGCCCGTACACGATGCGGCTGCCTGTCTACCACTTTTGTGTTGGGAAAAGGGGTTTTTCAAGTGTGTAAGTAGTCTGTGAGTAAGGGTGAACTGGTTTGAACGCATCGTTCGGCGGTTGGTGGCAACAACTGAGTTCGCGCTTGAGTTCGCGCTGGGGACGCTTGTCCGGTCGGCAAAAACGAAATCTGGTGATTGCCGCTGCTGCGTTGACTGCCTGCATCGCTGTGTCTGCATGGCTCGTGTCGAGACCTCACTATGTCACAATCATGAGCGGGCTGGACGATAAATCGCTCGGAGAAGTCCAGTCAAAGCTTGAAGACCTCAAAATTCCTTTCGAAATCAATGGCTCGTCGGTGCTGGTGCCTCAGCGTCAGGCCGATGAAGCCCGCATCCAGTTAGCGACTGCTGGTCTCCCAGACTCTGGATACATCGGCTACAGTTCGGTTTCGAATTCCTTTGGGATGACGGAAGACCAGTTTAACATACAAGTTTTGGATGCCCTCCAGCAAAGCTTGAACCACACAATTGAAAGCATCGATGGCGTGGAAAGTGCGCAAGTACATATTGTCATGCCGCAGGAACAGGTGTTTGTGTCGCAGCCCCAGGACACGGCCAAAGCCTCCGTGTTTGTGCAGTTGGGCACAGGGGTGCAGTTGTCCTCCGCCCAGGTGGCCGGAATCCAGCAGTTGGTTGCCCATTCCGTCAAGGGTCTGTCGGCAAGCAACGTCACGGTCGTTGATCAGAACGGTGTGAATTTATCCTCCGACTCGGAATCGACCACGGGATCCGTCACGGCGAGCACGGAATTGGCGCAACGGCAACAGCTGGAGCAGGATCTACAGCAAAAGTTAACTTCCGGGCTGGAGCAAATCGTCGGCCCAGGGAACGTGGTGGTGATGGTGCACGCGAATGTAACGTTTGATCGCGTGCAGAGCAAATCGCACGTGGTTCAACCAGTGCCAGGCCAGGATACCGGGCTGCCCTCCAGTCAACAGGTGGTGCGCAAGTCGGACAATTCACAAGGGACGGGCGCGGGCGGCGCTGCTGGACAATCATCGACGAATCCCGGACTGCCCACCTATGCTGGAAACGGGACAGGCAGCTCCACGTCCCAATCCACAGATGACGAAACCAACACCACGTACGATAACAGCTATACCGATACCACCACAGTGCATGACCCAGTACAGATCAACGGCTATGACGTGGGGGTCATGCTGAACTCGTCCAGTGCCAAGCTCCCACCGGCCGTCCTGAACCAGGTGAAGCAATTCGTCCGCAATGCGGTCGGTGCTTCCACGGGGACCAATGCGCAGAATTCGGTGTCGGTGATGAAGGTTCCATTCCAGACGCAGCCCGCTACGGCGGCCCCGGCTGCAGCGTGGCGTTGGTGGGTGGCCGCTGTTGCCGCCGCTGTGTTGCTGGCGGGAGGCGTGTTGCTGTGGTGGAGACGCCGCCAGAACGAGGAAGGGGCGGAGCCAGAGTCCGTCGACCTCCCGGCCGTCGAGGAGTCTTTGCCTGAGTCCTTAACGGATGAGGAACAAATCAAGCGCCAATTGGCGCGGCTGGCCCAGCAGCGGCCTGAGGAGTTTGCGAATCTGATCCGGACGTGGCTTGTCAGTGATTAGTCGTACAAGGGGGCGGGTGCGGTGCAGCGGCGCAGACGAGAATTGACAGGTAAACAAAAGGCCGCCATCCTGCTCATCAGCCTTGGCCCTGAAGTGGCAGCCCGAGTCTATCAACAGTTGTCGGAAGACGAGATTGAACAGTTGACCTATGAGATCTCCAATTTGCAACAGGTGGACACGGACCTGGAGGAGCGGGTGCTGCAGGAGTTTCACGACATTGCGGTGGCCAAAGATTACATATTGACCGGCGGCATCGAGTATGCTCGCGAAGTTTTGGAGCGGGCCCTCGGCCGGGATGAGGCCGAGCGGGTGTTTCACAAACTGACGTCCGCCTTGCAAGTTCGCCCGTTCCACCAGGTTCGCAGGGCCGATCCGCAGCAGTTGGCCACTTTTTTGCAGGATGAGCATCCGCAGACCATGGCGTTGGTGTTGTCTTATCTCGATCCGGATCAGGCCGCTTTGGTGATCTCCTCCCTGCCGCATGACCAACAGGCGGATGTGGCGAGGCGAATCGCCTTGATGAACAGCACATCTCCCGATGTCGTGGCTGAGGTTGAACAGGTGTTGGAGAACAAGCTGGCCATGATGACGAATGTGGATGCCCAGATGACGGGCGGCGTGGACTCGGTGGTGAAGATTTTGAACAATGTGGACCGGGGGACGGAGAAATCCATCCTGGAGACCCTGGCGATGCAGGATCCCGAGCTTGTCGACAACATCAAGCAGAGGATGTTCACTTTCGACGATATCGTGTATCTGGATGCCCGTTCCATTCAGCGGGTCATTCGCGATGTGGACCCGCGAGACCTGCAACTGGCGCTTAAAGTCGCCGGCGACCAGGTACGGGAGGTCATCTTCAACAACATGTCCAAGCGGATGGCCGAATCGTTTCAAGAGGAGATGGAGTACATGGGCCCCGTCCGCCTGCGCGATGTCGAGGATGCTCAACAGCGGATCGTCGCTCTGATCCGGAGACTGGAGGAGGCTGGCGAGATTATTGTCGCTCGCGCTGGGGGAGATGACATCATTGTCTAAGGTGTTAAAGCACACCACGCAGATCTGGCCCCCCGTCGAATCGGTCACCATTGAAGGCCCTGCGGTCGCGGTGGCCCAGGAGGCGGTCGACATCGAGGTTTCCGGGGCGGCCGCCAGCGAGGTGGCTGAACGGATGGGTCTGGAGGAGTCTCTGGCCCGGGCGCGTCAGCAGGCGGATGAGATCGTCTCCGAGGCTCAGCGTCACGCGCAGCGAGTGTTGGAGGACGCGCGGCGGACAGAGGAGCAAATTCACGCGCAGGCCCGAGAAGCGGGCTTTGCCGCCGGGTTTCAGCAGGGCTTGGAACAGGGAGAAGCAAAGGCGCGCGAAGCTTGGCTGGAGCGAATTGCGCAGGCCCAGGCCATAGTGGCCCAGGCGGAAACGCAGCGCGTGCGGCTCCTGCAGGCAGCCCGCCCGCTGCTGGTTGGCATCGCCATGGAGGCAGTGCGTGTCCTCCTGCGCCGTGAATTGACCCTTGCCCCGGCTCAGATTGAGGAGATAGTGCAGGAGTTGCTCGATTACGTGCTGGAAGGGAGCCACGTTGAGGTGCGCGTCCACCCGGACGACTTTCGGCAGGCGAACGAGGCTCAGCCTCGCTGGCGTCTGGGCAAGCCTGGGGATTGGGACATTGCCGTGGTTCCTGATCCGGACATCAGCCCCGGCGGCTGTGAGGTGCGATCCGAAGCTGGGCGCTTGGACGCGCGGATCGAGACGAAGCTGGAGCTGTTGGAACAGGTCCTCCCGCAACTTCTGGAGAGGGGGTCAGAGGATGGTTGAGACCGCCTCCTACGCTCCCATATTGCAGAGCATGCGTTGGTTCCGGCTGTATGGTCGGGTGGCCAAAGTCGCCGGCATGACTGTGGAATCCAAGGGACCCTACGCCAGCATCGGAGACATCTGCTCCATCCTGTCTCAGGATGGGAGGCAGTGTTTGGCGGAAGTGGTCGGATTCCGCGACGAACGGCTGCTGCTGATGCCGTTGGGGGAGCTGTCATCGATAGCGCCCGGTGCGGAAGTGTTGGCTCTTGGTGAGCGGTTGACGGTTCCGTGCGGCCCGGGACTGCTTGGGCGTGTGTTGGACGGCCTGGGCTATCCGATGGACGGTCTGGGTCCCATCCTGGATGCCCGGCCGCAGCCGCTGGACACGGCGCCGCCCAATCCGTTGGTGCGGCAACCCATCTTGAACCAGGTACAAACCGGCGTTCGCGTCATCGACGCGCTGCTGCCCGTCGGCCTCGGCCAGCGGATGGGGATTTTCGCCGGCAGCGGCGTGGGCAAGAGCACGCTGCTGGGGATGATAGCCCGCAACACCTCGGCGGATGTGAACGTCATCGCCCTGATTGGGGAACGCGGTAGGGAGGTGCGCGAATTCCTCGAGCGCGATTTGGGCGAACAAGGCAAGCAGCGCAGTACCGTCGTGGTCGCCACATCGGACCAGCCGGCCCTGATTCGGCTCAAGGCGGCATTTGCGGCGACCGCGATTGCGGAGTACTTCCGGGATCAAGGGTTGGCCGTCAACCTGATGATGGACTCTGTGACGCGTTTTGCCATGGCTCAGCGGGAAATTGGCCTGGCTGTCGGTGAACCGCCCACCAGCCGCGGCTATACGCCGTCGGTTTTCGCGCTCCTGCCGCGCTTGATGGAACGAGCGGGGGCAGGGGAGACCGGCAGCATCACGGCCTTTTACACCGTGTTGGTGGACGGGGACGACTTGACTGATCCGATTGCCGACGCGGTCCGCGGCATCCTGGATGGGCACATTGTCCTATCGCGGGATCTGGCGAATGCAGGGAGATTCCCGGCGGTGGACGTGCTGGCGAGCGTAAGCCGGCTGTTTTCCCGCCTGGCAGGCCCGGGTCACCGCCAAGCCGCCGTTCAGGTGCGGGCTTGGCTGCAGCGCTACAAAGAGGTCGAGGACTTGCTGCGGATAGGAGCTTATCAGTCCGGACTGGATAAGGAGACCGATGTGGCCATCTCGCGGATGCCTGAATTGCGCCGATTCCTTGAACAAGGCGAGGAGGAGTCCGCATCGGTCGAGGAGACGGTGGCGAGATTGTGCGAGTTGGCGGGGGTGAGGGAATGAATCGCAAGCTGCAGGTCCCAGAGCGGATGCGTCAAGTCAATATGCGCCTGGAAGAGATGAGGCTGCTCCGCCTGGCTCAGGCGGAGCGGCAGGCGGCGGCCGCTCGGCAAGAGTGGGACCAGGTGCGCGACGAGCGTCAACGGGCGCTGGCGGCGCGGCTGCGGGCGCCATTGGGGCGGGATTGGTGGCTGTGGCAGTTGTATGCCGAAGCGCTGCAAGTCGCCGGAAAACGGGTCGGCGAACGCGTGGAGGGACTGGAGGCGGCGGTGGAACAGGGGCGCCAGGAAGTACGAGCGGCTCACCAGGAGCAATTGCGATGGGACACGCTGCTGCGGCAACGCAGGGCCCAAATCGCCGTCGAGCGACAAAAGGTCGAGCAGCGGCAACTGGATGAAATCGGGCTGCAAATGCGGATGCGGGCCGGGGCGGGTGAATGAGGTGCAGGCAGGAAAGCCAAGGAGTCAAGGACGGGCAGCGGCTGCGCCAGCGCGCCAGAAGATGGAGTTGGAGGCCAACGATTCTGCCGGTCGGAAAGTGGCATGGTTCCTCCTGGTCATCGTGGTGCCGTTGTTGGCCGCCGCCATCATGGTCGCGGCGGCGCTGCAGTACCTCGGTTTTCCCGTCTGGCAGACCGTGCGCCAGGACCTACACCTGGGTTCTCAGACATCTGGGACATCCGCATCCAAGCAGGATCAGCTTTCGTACAAGCTGACCCAACAACAAAGCCGGTTGAGACAGTTGCGGCAGGAAAATGCCCAGCTTAAGGCCGAGCTGCAGTCCGAACAGCAGGCCAATCGACGGCTCGACTCCCAGCTGCAGGCGGCGCAGCGGAAATTGACGCAAGCCACCGCGTCCCAGGCCAAGGCACAAGCCGAGGCCAAGGTGCTAAAAGACATGGAGCCCCAAGCCGCGGCCAAAGTCCTGGATCAGATGTCCATCGATGAAGCTGCTCAGGTGGTGGCGGAGATGTCAGCGGCCGACTCGGGGGCCATCCTGGCCGAGATGGATGCCGCCCGGGCAAGCAAGATCCTCGCCAAGTCCGCCGCGGAAGGCGCCGCGAACGGATCGGCCAGCGGCGCGGGGACGGCGACGGGCGCGGCCGCCATGCCGGCGAATGCGACTGGCGGGCAGAGTGTAACAAACGGAAATCAGGTCGGCTGACACAGTCTGAAGGGAGGTGACAGGTGTGATGCACAGCTTCCCATTCTCGGGGCAGGCCCCGCGAGCGCCGGGTACGCCGCCCTCGGTGACAACCCTGGACACCGGGAAGCTGCGGTCAGCGTTGGCACCAAATGGGCAGCCCTCCCTCCGGGGGGCCTCGGGGCGACGCCGGGCAGGCTTCCATCAGGTCGAGTTGGGACCGACAAGTCGGCAGCAGACCGACCCGTCCCCGCAGGATTTTTCCGCCTGGCTGTTCCTGCTGACACAGACGGGGGCAGGCAACCCGAGCCGGGTTGAGGATGGCCTCGTGCACAAGTCCCCGGAGGGGACGAGCATCGGGCGGACGCAGGCCCGCGCAAGTCCGGAGAGCGCCGGCAGGACGGTGGGAGTCCACATTCAGACCGCAGCCGCGGAGCGCTTGTTAGACGTCGGCCCTGGGCACGGACGGATGGCTGGCGCTACCGACCCACATTCCTCGGGTGCGAAGACGGTGGCGCGGCCTGGCGGGGCGGCGCCTGAAGCCGGACCTTTGCTCTTTCGTGCCGCTGGACCTCAGAGGGAAACACCCGCGCCGGGTGTGCCGTCGGACACGTCTTCCAAGCGGGAGGATGCTCGGTCTGAGTCGCCTATGGGTCGCACGCAGGTGATTGGGCAACAATCTGCACAGTTCGTGGGTCAGCGGCATCCGGCCCAACAGGGCGGGACTGAAGGGGTACGTTCCCACGTTGATGCCTCTCAGGGGAACGTGACGTCAGCCCCCGGGGGCTCCGGCAAGGATACGACGGGGAAACCGACCCAGCGTCTGCATACCGACATGACTGCCGGGAACCAGTTGGCGCCGCGCTCGAAGGGCGCAGTCGGCCCGTCCAACCAATCCGCGGCCACGGAGGGACGTCCGTCAGCGGCAGGCTTCGCAGCGGCTCTGAGCGGGCAGCTGGATGCGCCTCCAACCGCATCCGAGCGGTCCGATGCTATTCCACCACAGATGGTGAGCCAGACTGTGGTTCAGCTTGATCACCCGCTCGCATCGCGACAGCTGGCCGAGGTGGTGCACAGACAGGTTGCCCAGGGTGCAGCCACCCTGGAGGTATCGGTTCACCCCGAGGGATTGGGTCCGTTGTCGGTGACCGTGTCCGAGACGGGTGGCGGCGTCGCCGTGCAGATTACGGCTGCCCATCCAGCCACCGTCAGCTGGTTGCACCAGCAATCGGCCGCGCTGACGCACGCCCTGCAGGACGCGGGTGTCCAGTTGTCCGGCCTGCAGGTGGGATTCGGCAGCAACAGTTCCAGCTCGGGCGCAGGTGGCGCCGGTGGGGGATCGGACCGGGAGCGCGAGCGTTCGGCCAAGTGGCGCACCGCCCCAGAAGTTACCGCCGCGCAGGGGCAGACGCTATCCGGCCCCGACGCCAGCGGACTCGGGGCCTGGATGAGCGGTCAATCCATCGGCTTTGTCGCGCGCGCCTAACCGGTAATCATCTTCACGGAGGAGGCGAGGACACATGTCGAGTCAGGTAACGGCGCCGGGAGGCAACCTGGACGAGAACGCGTTCTTGCAGATGATGGTGACCGAGATGCAGTACCAGGATCCGCTGGAACCGATGGACGATACACAGTTTCTCTCGCAGTTGGCACAGTTCACCGCGCTCGAGCAAATGACCAACGTGGCCCAGACGGATCAGTCGGTGCTCAGTACTTTGCAATCCCTGGCCGGTATCTATCAAGCATCTTATGCGCACCAGTTGCTTGGTTCCAATGTGGTCGTTACGGCGGATGACGGTAGCACCGTCTCCGGCGTGGTGACAGCCATTCGCTACGTCAACGGAAGTCCACAGTTGGTGGTCAATGGAACCAATTACGCGCTCAGCTCCCTTCAGCAGGTGAGCGATTCGGCTTGAAGAGGGACTCTGGTCACCGAGCGAGAAACGATACGGGCATTCCAAGCAGGGAGTGAGAAACAATGCTGCGTTCCATGTATTCGGCCATTTCCGGCATGCACGCGTTTCAAACCGACCTGGACGTCATCAGCAACAACATCGCCAATGTCGACACCCCTGGCTTCAAAGCCGGCCGTGCCGATTTCAGCGATATTCTCAGCCAAACCATCAACACCGGCAGCGCGCCAGTGGGCGGTCTGGGCGGGACGAATCCCCAACAGGTCGGCCTCGGCGTGAAAGTGGGCGCCATCGACACGCTGTTCACTCAGGGCGCTCCGGAGACGACCAACAATCCGACCGACCTGGCCATTCAGGGGAACGGGTTGTTCGTCGTCGACATGAACGGCAATCGGTATTACACGCGCGCGGGCAATTTTACGGTTGATGAAAATGGGTATCTCGTTTTGCCCAATGGGGCCAGGTTGATAGGCTATGACGCAGCGACAGGCAATTTGGTGGATCTCCGGGTGGATCCGGACCAGTACACCGACATCAGCATCGGCCTGGACGGCACAGTGACCGCAACGGACAAGACCACCAACACGCTGACCACAATTGGGCAGGTGGCATTGGCCATGTTCCCTAACCCGGCCGGGCTGGAGAAGGTGGGAGACACGATGTATCAAGTGGCTCCTAACTCTGGTACTCCTACTATTACACAGCCGGAGAGCAACGGCGCCGGTCTGATTCAATCGGGCGCGCTGGAGATGTCCAATGTGGACCTCACCCAGGAGTTCAGCAACATGATCATCGCCCAGCGCGGGTTTGACGCCAATTCGAAGGTCATCGGCACCGACAATGCGATTCTGAACGACATCGTCAACCTCAAGAACAGCTGATCCGGACGACCGCTGGTCCGGCGGGCGGCCAGGGGACTCCCGGCCGCCCGGAAGAGGGGGAACGTTGGGTGATTGAATTGACACGCCTCAACGGCAGCGCCGTGTGGTTGAACCCTCTGCTCATTGAATCGATTGAAAGCACGCCGGACTCGGTGGTGACGTTGTCGAACTCCCACAAGTATGTGGTCAGGGAGACGCCGGAGCAGATTCGGCAGGCGGTGGTGGAATTTCTGGCGGCCGCCGGTTGGATGAGTGGAATGCAACGAGGGAGTGGAGAGTTTTGAAGAGGATGCTGTTGGTAATGTCTGCCGCCATTGCAGCGATTGCCGTGTGCCTTGCCGTGGCGGTCGGCTGGTATAAATATTGGCGGCCGACGGCCACGGCAAAGCCGGACAACAAAACGTTGTCACCGGCCCAGCAACACGCATTGCTGGTTCAACTGCCGCAAACCACGACGAATTTGAAAGGGGACGGATTAGTTCAGTTCACCATCGCATTGCTACCGCAGGACGATACGACAAAGCAAGAGTTGTCCGATATGAAGCCGGCGCTTTTGGACCTTCTGAATGCGACGATGCGTCGGTTCACAGCCGCCCAACTGGCCACGGACACGGGGGTCAATCAGTTGAAACAGACCGTATTGGATAGGGTCAATCAGTTGCTCCCCGATGGGCGCGTGGAAAAGGTACTCATTCTTAACCTTGTGACGCAGTAGAAAGGGGCGGGCTCTGTGTCGGAAGTTCTGTCGCAAAGCGAAATTGACGCCTTGTTGTCGGCCCTTACCAGCGGTCAATTGAAGGCGGAGGAAATCCGCGAGGCGGCCGAGGAGAAATCGGTTCGCGTTTATGATTTCCGCCGGGCGATGCGGTTTTCCAAGGACCAGATGCGCATCATCGCGCGCATCCATGAACACTTCGCGCGCCTGTTGACCACGCAGCTGGCGGCGCAGCTGCGGATTATTGTCCAGATTCAGGTCGAATCGGTGGATCAGGTTCCCTACGAGGAGTTCATCCGGTCGGTTCCCGCACTGACGGTAATGGAAGTGATGGAGTTCACTCCGCTCACCGGCAAGGTGGTTGTGGAGATGAACCCGCAAGTGGTGTTCGCGCTCCTGGACCGGATGCTGGGGGGGACGCCGCAGGGACCGTATCGGGAACGGGAGCTGACGGAAATCGAACAAGGGCTCTTGGAGCGCGGGCTATCCGGCATGGGCAATTTCTTTGCCGAGGCTTGGCGGAGTGTGGCGGACCTGAATCCGCATCTGCTGACGTTTGAGAGCAATCCCCAGTTCCTGCAGTTGGCCACGCCCAACGAGACGGTGCTGGTGATCACGCTGAGTGCGCGCATAGGCGGGGTGTCGGGTCTGTGGAACATTTGCATTCCATACGTCACGGTGGAACCCTTGGTACCCAAGCTGACCACCCAGTACCTGTTTGACGCCGCAGTGGCGAAACAGGATGGCTCGTCAGGCCACGCCTTGGCGGGCCACATGCAAGCTGTGGACGTGGAGGTCACCGCTGAACTGGGTTCCGCCGACTTGACCCTGGAGGAACTGCTCGACATCAATGTCGACGACATGATCCCGTTGAACACCGGCATTCACGATCCGATCCGGGTGTTTGTGGACGGCGTGCCGATGTTCACGGCCAGGTTGGGCCGCTCCCGGGATAAGATGGCGGTGCAGGTTCTCAGCTTGTGGAAAGAGGTGTATGACGATGACGGACCACCAGAAGCTGTCGCAGGAGGAGATTGACGCCTTGTTGCAACAGGCGTCGACCGCCTCCACTGGCGACGGCGCGCCCGAGAGCGACTCCTTCTCCATCACTGGGGAAGACATGGACGTGCTTGGGGAAATCGGGAACATCAGCTTCGGTGCTGCCGCCACGTCGCTGTCAACGTTGTTGCAGCAGCGGGTGGAGATCACCACCCCGACGGTCAGTCTGTACCAGGCGGAAAACCTGCGCGGGGAGTTTCCTAAGCCGTTTGTCGTGGTTGGGGTGCAATACACAGAAGGCTTGACCGGGACCAACGTTTTGTTGGTGCAATTGGATGATGCGAAGACGATTGCCGATCTCATGCTGGGCGGCAACGGGGAGAACGTCCCGGATGAACTCAATGAACTGCACCTGTCCGCCGTCGCGGAAGCGATGAATCAGATGATGGGCGGTGCGGCGACGGCGATGTCCCAGATTTTCGGCAGGCCCATCAACATCTCTCCGCCTGAGGTGCAGTTTGTCGACCTTTCCAGCGAAGAGTGGCATTTCGGGGTCTCCGGTCCGATTGTCAACGTGTCGTTTCGCATGCGGGTGGGCACTTTGATTGATTCGACCATTATGCAGTGGCTGCCCTTGTCCTTCGCAAAGGAAATGGTCAATTTGGTAAGGTCGCCGGATGGTTCCTCCGATGCAGACGAAGGTGCGGCGGCGCCGACGGAGGGAGACGGTGGGCCAAGTTCCCCGGAATCCGTGGGTGCTGGCGGTGCCAGCGCACAGGGTGCAGCGCAAGCGGCCGCTGCGGCAGCGTCAGACCGCGGCGCCGAGGCGGAGACAGCGGCGGCCTACGCGGGTCCGCGACCCACGCAAGTGAATGCCCGGCCGGCTCGGGTGGTGCGCCCGGAATTTGTCGACCTGAGCGCGGAGACGGCTGTGCGTGAAGGAGAACCGCGCAACCTGGCATTGTTGCTTGATGTGCCCCTGCATGTGACGGTCGAATTGGGGCGCACGAAGAAGAAAATTGGTGATATCCTGAATTGGACGCAGGGTACCGTTGTGGAGCTGGACAAGCTGGCCGGGGAACCGGTGGATATCCTCGTCAACAATAAGCGCGTCGCAACCGGGGAAGTGGTTGTCATCGACGAGAACTTCGGCGTGCGCGTCACCGAGATCATCAGCCCGTCGGATCGGGTTAGAAAGTTGCAATGAGAGGTGGATGAATAGTGTCCAAGCGGATTTTGGTGGTAGACGATGCGGCGTTCATGCGGATGATGATCAAAGACATCCTGACCAAAAACGGCTATCAGGTGATCGGCGAGGCTGCGGACGGCAATGAGGCTGTGGACAAGTACCAGGAACTGCGGCCGGATTTGGTGACTCTCGATATCACCATGCCGGAATTGGACGGGATTGGCGCGTTGAAGAAGATCCGCGCGCTGGACCCGGGGGCGCGCGTCATCATGTGTTCGGCTATGGGGCAGCAGGCCATGGTGATCGATGCCATCCAGGCCGGCGCCCGCGACTTTGTGGTCAAGCCGTTTCAGGCGGATCGCGTCCTGGAAGCCGTGCAAAAGGCGTTGGCGTAAAGGTTGGAGGAAAAACGGTGAGTTGGAGACAACGGCTCCGAAACCTGTTCGGAGCGGCCACCTTGGGGTGGGCGGCGGGTGGCTGGCTGTCCGTGGCCTGGGCCAAGACCTCGACGGTGGATTCCGCCGTCGGCAACACGTGGCTGATGGGACTGCGGCTGTTGCTGGCCCTCGGGGTGATTCTCACTTTGGTCCTGCTCACGCTGCGTTGGCTCGGGCACAAGGGCGGAGTCCCCGCCAGAGGCGCCATTGAGGTACTGGCGGCGCGGCAGATCGCACCGGGCCGGTTTGTCCAGGTGATTCAGGTGGAGAACAGGCGTTATCTGATTGGTGTCGGGGAACAGGTCAGTCTCCTGGCGGATGTGACGGAAGACTATCCAGTCCCCGAGGGGACATGGGAGCGGTCAGATGCTGCGCCGACAGATTCTCCCGCTGCCGTGTTGGCGGCTGCGGTGCAAGCGGTGCGCGACAAACGTCTGCTGGACATCGCGCGCACCCAGGTGCCCACGGAGCGGCCAGAGGCGAACGAGAATTCCGCACCCGATAGGGCTATCCAAGAACACGGAACGAACGGCCACAAGGACGCGGCGATACACCCTTCGTTTTCGCACATTTTGACCAAAGAGTGGGCGCAACTTGGCGAGGAGGATTTCACATGACGCGCAGACGCCGTATCCTCGCGACCTTGCTGGGCACCGTGGTGGTGCTGCTCATCGGGGCGTTCCTGTGGGCGACGCCGGCGGAGGCGGCGGACTCGACGGTGCTGCCGGGCCTTCACCTGTCGGTGGGCAGCGGCAGCTCCCGCAATTCGGTGGAGACGACCCTGCAGATCGTTGTGCTGTTGACAGTCCTATCCCTGGCGCCGGCGATCTTGATTCTAATGACCTGCTTCACCCGCATCATCGTGGTGTTGTCGTTCACGCGCAACGCCTTGGCCTTGCAGCAGACGCCGCCCAACCAGGTGTTGATTGGTCTCGCGCTGTTCATCACGCTGTTCGTCATGCAGCCGACACTGTCCGCCGTCAATCAACACGCGCTGCAACCGTATTTGCATGGACAGATTTCGCAGTCAACGGCGCTGACGCGGGCGGAGGTCCCGTTCAAGGAGTTCATGGCCAAGCACACGCGCAACGCCGACCTGGACCTGTTTTTGCAGTATCGGCACATGACCCGCCCCAAATCCGTCGCGAAGATTCCCTTGTCGGCGCTGGTGCCGGCCTACACTATCAGTGAACTCAAGACGGCGTTTGAAATTGGGTTTATGATTTATCTCCCGTTTCTTGTCATTGATTTGGTGGTCTCCACCGTCCTGATGTCGATGGGGATGATGATGCTGCCGCCGGTGGTCATCTCCCTGCCGTTCAAGATCCTGTTGTTTGTCATGGTCGATGGCTGGAATCTCGTTGTGGGGTCGCTGCTGCACGGCTATACGTGATGCGGCCACTGGAGGGAGTGCGTGATGGACGCCAATTTTATCCTCGGCCTTGGTCAACAGGTGATTTGGCTGGTGGTCAAAGTCACCGCCCCGATTCTCCTGTTTGGTCTCGGCATCGGCTTGATTGTCAGTATTTTTCAGGCGACAACGCAGATCCAGGAGCAGACCCTGGCCTTTATTCCAAAGATTGCAGCGGTCATTGTGGCTCTGGTGCTGTTTGGCCCGTTCATGTTGACGAGCATGTTGGAGTTCACGCGGGGCATCCTGGGCAATCTGATGTCGTTTGTGAACTGACATGTGGACCTACGCCATCAGCCACTATCCGCTGGTCTTCCTAGTCATGGTGCGTGTGATCGCCTTTTTCGCAGCTTCGCCGCTGCTGTCGGTGCGCGCGTGGCCGGTCATCGCCAAGGTGGGGTTGGCAGGGCTTGTGGCGTTGTGGGTGGCGCCGCTCCAGCCGGCAAGCGCTGTCGATCCGTTTGCCAATCCGGGCGGTTACCTCCTGTTGGCGCTGAAAGAGGCGGTGGTCGGTCTGCTGCTGGGGTTTCTCGCCACCTTGGTGTTTTCCGTCATCTCCATGGCGGGACAGATGTTCGACGTGCAGGTGGGCTTCAACCTGGCCACCCTGCTGGATCAGGGACTGGCCACGGGCGCGCAGACGGCCATCGGCGGCATGTTCCTGCAGGTCCTGTTCAGCCTGTATTTTATTGCGGCGGACGGGTTGGACGGGATGACGCTGTGCATCTTGCAGAGCTACCGCTACGTGGGCGTCGGTGCCTTGTCCGCTCCGGCCCATCCGTGGTCCGTTCTTACCGAGGCCTTGTCGATGGCGATGGCCGTCGCGCTGGAAGTGGCAGCCCCCCTGTTTGCTGCGCTGCTGTTGACCGACATCACATTTGCCTTGCTGTCCCGCGCTGTGCCGCAGATGAACGTATTCGTGGTCGGGCTGCCCGTGAAACTGCTGGTGGGATTGGCGGTGATGGCCGCGGCCATGCCCGGGCTGGTGTACCTGTTTGGACGCGTGTTTTCCTGGTTGTTCTCGGAACTTGACACGACATTGCAGTGGCTGGGGGGATAGCGGCGGTGCAGCGTCTCAACCTGCAGCGGTTCGCCGGCGAGAAGACGGAACGAGCCACGCCCGCCAAGCGGCGCAGACTGCGGCGGGAAGGGCGCGTCGTGCGTTCCCCGGAGTTGACGTCATCTCTGGTGCTGCTGGTCTCTCTCGCTGCCTTGCGGGTGTTCGGCCCAGACATCTGGAACCAGTGGGAAGGCTTGATGCGCTCCGATTTTACGCACGCCGCGGAGTTCAATGTGGCCGCACTGGATCCTAACCGGCTGTTTCGTGAAGGCGTATGGGTGTTTATGCGCATGCTGCTACCCTGGCTCGGTGTGGTCCTGGCTGTGGCTGGGGCAGCCGCCTTCGCCCAGGTGGGCCCAGGATTTTGGCCCAAGCGGCTCGTCCCGGACCTGCAGCGGATCAACCCCTTGGCCGGCTTCCAGCGACTGGTCAGCCTGCGCACCGCGCTGGAGGGAGTGAAATCCCTGCTCAAGCTCCTGGTGGTCGCCGTGGGCGCGTATGTCGGCGTCCGCAGAGTGCTCGCCGGACTCGCCGGCCTCAGCGGGGTCAATCCAGCCGCCCTACCCGCCCTGGTGGGCCACATGGTGTTCCAGATTGCGGTCATCATCGCCGGTTTGATGGTCGTCCTGGGCGGGCTGGATTACCTGTACCAACGGTTTGATTTTGAGCGGAGTATTCGCATGTCACTGCAGGAAATCAAGGATGAAATGAAGCGTGAAGAGGGCGATCCGCTCGTCAAATCGACGATTCGCAAGCGCGGGCGGGCGCTCGCGATGCGGCGCATGATGCAGGAGGTGCCGAAAGCGGACGTGGTTGTTACCAACCCAACTCACCTGGCGGTAGCCCTCCGCTACGACGCGAACGTGATGAAGGCACCCTGTGTGACAGCCAAAGGGGCGGAAGATGTGGCCAGGCGCATCCGCCAGTTGGCGCGCGAGCACGGTGTGCCGGTGGTGGAGCAGAAGCCGTTGGCCCAGGCGCTGTACCGGAACGTCGATGTCGGTGAGCCGATTCCGGAGGAGTTGTATCAGGCGGTTGCACAGGTTTTGGCCCACGTGTACCGCATGCGGGATGAAAGGATGGGGGTGCGGTCGTGAAAAAGCGGTCCGATGTCATCGTCATGGTCGCCGTGATTGGCATCGTTGCCATGATGGTGCTGCCCATCAACAAGACCCTGCTCGACGTGCTCCTCATCGTCAACCTGTTCGTCTCCGTGACGGTGCTGCTGGTGGCCATGAACACGCGGGAACCGCTGGAGTTTTCCGTGTTCCCGTCCCTGCTCTTGGTTACCACCTTGTACCGGTTAGCGCTGAACGTCTCTTCCACCCGGCTGATTCTGACCCAGCACGACGCGGGCGAAGTCATCCAGACCTTCGGCAGCTTCGTGGTCCGGGGTAATCTGGTGGTCGGCTTCATTATCTTCCTCATCCTGGCCATCATCCAGTTTATCGTCATCACTCGCGGGGCTGAACGGGTGGCGGAGGTTGCCGCCCGCTTCACGCTGGACGCTATGCCGGGGAAGCAGATTGCCATCGATGCTGATTTGAACGCTGGTCTCATCAGCGAAGAGGAGGCGCGCAAGCGGCGTCAGGCGATTGAACGGGAGGCCGACTTTTACGGTGCCATGGACGGCGCGTCCAAATTCGTCAGAGGCGATGCCATCGCATCCCTGTTGATTGTGGCCGTCAATGTGGTGGGCGGCTTCATCATCGGCATGATGATGAACCACATGGATTGGCAGCAGGCCGCCCAGACGTACACACTGCTTTCGGTCGGCGACGGGCTGGTCAGTCAAATCCCTGCCCTGTTGCTCTCGACCGCCACCGGTTTGATGGTGACGCGGGCGGCCTCGGAGGCCAATCTGGGCACGGACGTGCTCGGCCAGGTGTTTTCCACCCCGCGCACCTTGTACATTGCCGCCGGTGCCGTGTTTCTGTTGGGCTTGGTGACCCCCATCGGACTCATGCGGGCGTTGCCCGTGGCCCTGCTGGCCGCTTTTCTCGCCTGGCAGCGGCAGCAGCAGCTGTCACGCCAACAAGCCAAGCAGGCGGAAGAGCGCGTCCGCAGTCAGCATGAGCAGACCAAGAAACCGGAGAGCGTGTTGTCGCTCCTGACCGTGGAGCCGGTGGAGTTTGAATTCGGCTATGGGTTGATCCCGCTGGTAGACGCCAAGCAGGGGGGCGACCTACTGGAGCGTGTGGCTGCCATCCGCCGCCAGTTGGCGTTGGAGCTGGGGATTGTGATTCCCACGATTCGGCTGCGTGACAATGTACAGCTCAAGCCTTCCGAGTATGTGTTGAAGATACGTGGCCTCCAGGTGGCGGGCGCACAGTTGCAAATGGGTCATTGGCTAGCCATGAGCCCGGGGCCCGAAGACCCCAACGTTCAGGGCATTGCGACGACGGATCCCGCGTTCGGGATGCCCGCGCTGTGGGTCGACAAGGACATGAAAGCTCGGGCGGAGGCCGCCGGCTATACGGTGGTGGACCTGCCCACCGTCGTCGCGACACATCTGACCGAGGTGCTGCGCCGCCACGCC
Organism: Alicyclobacillus shizuokensis NBRC 103103; assembly: GCF_001552255.1. GTDB lineage: Bacteria > Bacillota > Bacilli > Alicyclobacillales > Alicyclobacillaceae > Alicyclobacillus_G > Alicyclobacillus_G shizuokensis. Next base: position 89,131 of record NZ_BCQV01000001.1, on the reverse strand, counting down.
CACGAACTGTTGGGCCGGCAGGAGACCAAGGCCCTGTTGGATCATGTGCGGGAAACGGCACCGGCCCTGGTGGACGACCTGGTGCCGGGCGTCCTGTCGCTCGGCCAGGTGCAAAAGGTCCTGGTGAACCTGTTGCAGGAAAAGGTATCGATTCGAGACCTGGTGTCGATTTTGGAGACCTTGGCCGACGCGGCCAGTGTGAGCAAAGACCCCGATTATCTCACCGAGCGTGTGCGCCAGGCCCTGTCTCGGCAAATCTGTCACCAGTTCCGTGTACCCGGGCAGCCGCTGACGGTGATTACGTTTTCCCCGACCGTCGAGGAACGCCTGCAGCAGTCGCTGTTGATGCAGGAGGGCAGTGCGCAGATTGCTGTCGATCCGAACCTCGCGCAGCAAATCTATCGGCGTTTGCAGGAGGAGTCGAATCGACTGACGGCGCTGGGCAAGACGCCGATACTGCTGACGCACCCGCAGCTGCGGTTGCCGGTGCGGCGCTGGCTCGCCCGGTTTCTGCCGGATCTGACGGTGCTCTCTTACAGTGAACTCGATCCGGCCGTGGAGATTGAAAGTGGCGGGGTGGTGAATCTCTGATGGTCGTCAAGCGCTACGTTGTCAAGGACATGCCGGAGGCACTCCCGCAAATTCGCCGAGATCTCGGACAGGATGCCGTGATTCTGAGCAGTCGCCGCATTCATGAACGACGCTGGCTGGGGCTGGTTCGGAGTTCGCGCATCGAGGTGCTGGCTGCTGCCGGAGCCGACGTGCCGTTGTCACGGCCAGCGCCTGCACCGGTTCAGGGGCCTGCTGCGTGTCTCAAGCGCCACGGCGTGCGTGTGCCCGCTTTGCTGAAGCCCGGACTCGACTGGGCACAGATTGAACTGTTACTGCGCCAGCGGCTGGGTGGATTGGACGCAACTCCCCTTGGCAACTCCTCGAGGGTGGCGGTGTTTGTGGGCCCTACGGGCGTCGGCAAAACCACCACCATCGCCAAGCTGGCAGCGCTGCATGTCCTGGCCGGGCAGAGGGTGGCGCTGGTGACGACCGACCTGTTCCGCATCGCCGCCGTGGAGCAGCTGCGCACGTACGCGCAGATCATGAACACTCCGATGACGGTGGTGGAGGATGTGGCCGAGTTGCCGCAAGCGCTCTCTGCGCTCGCCGGGTACGACCACGTGCTCATTGACACGGCGGGCCACAACCTGCTCGCTCCGCGCCATGCGGAGCAGACGCGACGAGTGATTGAGCTGGCACGTCCGGACGAGACCTACCTAGTACTGGGGCTCACCGCCAAAGACGAAGACCTGTTCGAGGTCGTGGCATGCTTTCGCGATGTCGTCTTTGACAAATTTCTGTTCACGAAGCTGGATGAGACAAGGACGTACGGATCGGTCATCAACCTGGTTTGGGAGTGGCGGCGGCCGCCTTCTTACGCGACCATGGGGCAAAACGTCCCGGATGACATTGCTACCGTGTCGCTGGCCCAGTGGCTGCAACGGATGCAAAGGGAGGGTCCTGGATGATGGAGGACCAGGCGTCTCCCCTGCGCTCATTGATGAAAGCCCGGCAGAGCCAAGCGCCGGCGATGCCCGGGTCCATGCGCACCCTGATGTTCCTGCGCTCCCCCGGCGCCAGTCCCGAGTTTGCCCAGCAATTCGTGACGGCGGTGCGGCACCGGATGGGGGACGGGTCCCAGGGACAGGCCGCCGTGCGCGTCCCAGAGCCGATGGTCTCGGTGGGATCCTGGCCCGAGCAGCCTGCGGACGACATCATTGTGCATATGGACAGCGCCATGGGGCCCAAGCAAATTTTGGACTGGTTGTCCCATCTGTCTCGACACCCCGACGCCAAGCGGTTGTGGATGGTCGTGGAAGCGCCCGGAGGTCTGTGGCCGGCTCGCCAGGCGGCGGTGGGGCAACGGGTGCTGCTGGAACAACACGTCGGCCGGCCGGTGGAGGTGTTGGGGTACCTTGTGGGGGAGGCCGACACGTCCCTCTATCGGGCGGCCGTCCAGCAAGCGGCCTTCAATTATATCCGGAGGGTGGCGCACGGATAGCTACAAGGTGAGGAGGATGACAGGATGAGCGATTTCCAAGCGGTTGTGTTTCGACTCGGCGAGTATCAATTCGCGGCCGATGCCCGGCAGGTGGTCTCGATTGAACGGTGCGAGGCTGTACAGCCGGTGCCAGGGACGTTGCCTTCCATCAAGGGCGTGGTGAGTCGTGGTGACGAGATCCTGCCCGTGTTTGACCTGGCCGAGCAATTCGGCTACGCATCTGGCCGGGATGGGGACCAATTGGCGCAGTCGGAGACGAAACTGGTGGTTGTGAACACGGACGGATACAAAGTGGCGCTCGCGGTCGACGACGTGATCGACATCGTGCAACTGGATGACGGGCGAATGGTGGCTCCGCCGGATTTGGTTGGCGGCGTTGAGGCGCGCTATTTGTTGGGGGTTGTCGGCGGGCCAGAGAAACCGGTGGTTCTTATGAATCTGGAGCGAGTATTGAGTGATGTTCAGGTAGCTCAATTGAAGCAGGTTCAGGAGCGTGTGCGTGGGTGAGGCCCCTTCAGTTGTCAGCGGCACAGATTGATGTACTGCGCGAGATGGGCAACATCGGGGCGAGTCATGCGGCAACCGCGTTGTCGAAACTGCTCTCCAGCACCATCAACATGAAGATGCCCTCGGCCGCGGTGCTGCCGCTGGCGGAGATCGCCGAGGCCATGGGCTGCCCGGACAAATTGATGGCGGGCGCCTACATTCGCATTGACGGAGATTTTGCAGGCAACTTTCTCTTCTTCATGGACCTGGAGAGCGCGGGCCGCCTGCTCGACACGTTGGTTGCCGTGTCTACGGCCGACAAGGATGAGTGGGATGAGTTGGAACTGTCCACCTTCGGCGAGGTGGCGAACATCCTCTGTGCGTCGTACATGACGGCGGTGACGAATTTGACGCACCTGAACGTGCATACCTCTGTCCCGGCCATCGCGGTGGACATGATGGGGGCCATGTTGGATATCGCCTTGCTCGACAGTGCGGCTGAGGCCACGGAGGCGTTGCTATTGCAAACCGAAATTCAGCGCGGGACAGAGGATCTGGACGCTCATCTGGTGCTTTTGCCCGACCCGGGCGCGATGGCGGTCCTGCTGCGAGCGGTGGGGTGTTGGGACAGTGGCGAGTGAGGACAGTTCAGTCCGACGCATCGGCATCGGGGAAGGCGCAGTCATCCAGAGGCCGGGTCGGCTGTTGACGGTCGGGCTGGGGTCCTGCATCGGGGTCGTGATTTACGATCCGTACGCCGACGTCGCCGGCATGGTGCACGTGATGCTGCCGGCGGCGCGGGACGCGGAGGTGGCCGCACCGCCGCAAAAGTACGCGGATCTGGGCACGTTGTGGCTGGTTGATGCCGTCATCGCCGCGGGCGGCCGACCGGCGCAGCTGCAGGCCAAGTTAGCCGGAGGAGCGCACATGTTCACAGGCCGCCTGGCCTCGCCGGCGCTGCGCATCGGGGAGCGAAATCTGGAGTCGGTTGTGGCCGCGCTCGCCCGCGTCCGCGTGCCGGTGGTGGCCAAGGACGTCGGGGGCCGGGTGGGGAGAACGATTGAGTTCGACACTGCGACCCATCAGTTGTGGGTTCGCACGGCCCGTCAGACCTACGCGATATGAGACGAGCGGGGGTGTGGAAGGCATGGTGGAATCCTTGCTCTGGGACGTGGTCTTGCTCGTATTATTGGCTGGCTTGGGGTGGTACTACATGCGTCTGCAGAAACGGCTAAAGAAGGGCTCATCCTTGTCCGTTCCGCAAGCGTTGTTGGGGGCGGGGATGTGGCCCGGCTCCCGGCGCCAGCACGTAGCTCAGGCCACGCAGCCGGACGGCGCCGGGGCGGCTGGCGCGGGTGCGTCGCCAGACCGTCATTCGTCCGCTACAAACCCCATCACGCGCTGGGATCAGGAGGCAATCGAGAAAATTCTGAGCGGTATCTATGAGGATGTGGCGGCCGAACTGGCCCGACTGCGTGAACACCTGGAGGCGCAGATTGAACAGCTGCGCGCCGAAGTGAAAGCTGTGCAGCAGAGTCGCCTGGTCGCGGGGCCGTCGGCTGCTGGCGACGCCTTGGCCGCGACGACAGCCAGCATGATGGCAGAAGCCGGAGCCAGGACAACGGACGCGACCGATGCCCAAACGTCCGATGAGGGGGCTGCGCCGGGGGCGATCATGTGCGACGAACCCACGGCCTACCGTGCCCTCGAATTGCTGTACGCGGGTTGCTCCGACGAAGAGGCGGCTCGCCGCCTGGGAGTTGGGACGTCCGTCATCGCCAGCGTGCGGCGACTTTTGCTCGCGCCGGCAGGAGCCGGAAGCGACGGGCAGGCGAGCCGGCGAGGCCAGGCGCCCGGATTGCCAGCGGACGGGAATTTGTGATATATTCCTGTACAGTGTGACGGCCCGCCTGCGGGTGGAGTACACACGTCTGTGGACCTAGAGCCGGTGCCGCGCAAATTGCGGTTGGTTCTGGGGTGGAAGCGGACGGAGGATCAACCAAATAGGAGGTTTGTCGAGCGTGGCTATCATTTCGATGAAGCAGCTGCTGGAGGCTGGTGTCCACTTCGGTCACCAGACGCGTCGGTGGAACCCGAAAATGGCGAAATACATCTTCACCGAACGCAATGGGATTTACATCATCGACCTGCAGAAGACGGTTCGTAAGGTGGAGGAAGCGTACCACTTCGTGCGCGATCTCTCGGCGCAGGGCCACAAGATCTTGTTTGTGGGGACCAAGAAACAGGCCCAAGAGGCGGTTCGCGAAGAGGCGGAGCGCTGCGGGATGTATTACGTTAACCACCGGTGGCTGGGGGGTACGCTGACCAATTTCAAGACGATTCAGAAGCGGATTGCGCGCCTCTTGGAGATTGAACGGATGGAGGCGGAGGGGACTTTCGAACTTCTGCCGAAAAAGGAAGTCATCCTGCTGCGCAAGGAGCAGGAGCGATTGGAGAAGTTTCTGGGCGGCATCAAGGGGATGACGGAGCTCCCGGCGGCCATGTTCGTGATTGACCCGCGCAAGGAGCGCATCGCGGTGTCGGAAGGTCGTAAGCTCGGGATTCCGATTGTGGCCATCGTGGATACCAATTGCGACCCGGATGAGATTGACTATGTGATTCCGGGCAACGACGATGCCATCCGGGCGGTTCGCCTGTTGACTTCGAAGATGGCGGACGCTGTGTTAGAGGGGGCGCCCCAGGAGCCCGAAGAGGAAGAAATCACGACTGCTTAATCATAAACGACAGGATTTGGAGGCGATGGGGTGACGGGAGCTTCTGCCTCGTCACCCCATCGGTGTGTCAACCCTTTTCGCCCAGTGGTATGTTCGCATGAGAAGTCAAGGAGGGGCTGTCATGGCGACTGTAACCAGCCAGATGGTGAAAGAACTGCGGGAACGGACCGGCGCCGGGATGATGGACTGTAAACGGGCGCTGACCGAAGCGGACGGGAATATGGAGCGCGCGATTGAGATTCTGCGTGAGAAGGGGCTCGCCTCGGCGGCCAAAAAGGCGGGGCGCGTCGCCGCGGAAGGGCTCGTGGAATCCTACATACACGGCGGCGGGCGCATCGGTGTCTTGGTCGAGGTCAACTGCGAGACCGATTTCGTGGCCAAGAACGACGATTTCCGCGCCCTGGTACGCGACATCGCCATGCACATTGCGGCCAGCAATCCACAGTATGTCCGGCGGGAAGAGGTGCCCCAGCAGGTGTTGGACAAGGAGCGCGAGATTGTTCGTGCCCAGACCTTGAACGAAGGCAAGCCGGAACACATCGTGGACCGGATTGTGGAAGGCCGAATCGATAAGTATCTCAAGGAGATTTGCTTGCTGGAGCAGCCGTTTGTCAGGGACCCGGAGAAAACCGTCGAGCAGTTGGTGAAGGAGAAGATCGCCCAGATCGGTGAGAACATCTCGATTCGTCGCTTTGCCCGGTACGTAGTCGGGGAAGGCATTCAGAAAGAAGAAAAAGACTTCGTTCAGGAAGTCATGGAACAGGTCCGCAGATGAGCGGAACAGGGAACACCGCGAGTGTTCCCTTTGCATATGGGTAGTCGGGACGGCGTTGGCGGTGTGGGATGGAACGGGGGTAGACAGATGGCGACGCCGAAATACAGGCGCATCGTGTTAAAGTTGAGTGGTGAGGCACTGGCTGGCGATCTGGGGATGGGGATTGATCCCAATGTGATTCAGCGGATCGCTGACCAAATCCGCGAAGTGGTGCAACTGGGTGTACAGGTCGCGGTGGTGGTCGGAGGTGGGAATATCTGGAGAGGCGTCTCCGGCAGTCAACAGGGGATGGACCGGGCGACCGCCGATTACATGGGCATGCTGGCCACTGTCTTAAACGCGTTGGCGCTTCAGGATGCGCTTGAGAAATTGGGTGTGGACACACGGGTACAGACATCCGTGGAAATGCGCCAGGTCGCGGAGCCCTACATCCGTCGACGGGCCATCCGCCACCTGGAGAAAGGACGTGTCGTGATTTTGGCCGGGGGTACAGGCAATCCGTACTTCTCGACCGACACCGCAGCCGCCCTCAGAGCTGCTGAAATCGAGGCGGAAGTCATCTTGATGGCGAAAAACGGTGTGGATGGCGTGTACAGTGCCGATCCGCGCTTGAACCCTGACGCAATTAAATACGATGAGCTCGAGTTCTTCGAGGTGTTGCGCCAAGGGCTGGGTGTCATGGACTCGACTGCCACGTCGCTGTGCATGGATAATGACATTCCCCTGTTGGTGTTTGCGCTCGGGGAATCGGGCAACATCCGCCGGGCTGTGCTCGGAGAGTCCATAGGTACCATCATAAGGGGGAAGACGCGTGCTTGAAGACATTGTCAAGTCGGCCCAAGACCGGATGCAGAAGGCGATTGAAGCGTTGAAACGGGACTTGGCCACGGTGCGTGCCGGACGCGCTACGCCCGCCATGCTGGACAAGGTGATGGTGGAGTATTACGGTGCACAAATGCCCGTGAATCAGGTATCTACCGTTTCGGTTCCAGAGCCGCGGCAACTGTTGATCACGCCGTGGGAGAAGGGTATGCTGTCGGAAATTGAAAAAGCGATTCAGAAATCGGACCTCGGGCTCAATCCTATGAATGACGGATCTGTCATTCGTCTTGTGATCCCGCCTTTGACCGATGAGCGCCGTCAGGAGTTGATCAAGGTCGTGCGCAGGATGGCGGAAGAGGCTCGTGTCGCCATCCGGAATGTACGCCGAGATGCCAACGATGATCTCAAGCGCACCGAAAAAGCGGGAGAGGTCTCGGAGGACCAGGTGCGACGCGGAATGGACCGGATTCAGCAGCTGACCGACAGATTTGTCGTCGAGGTTGACAAGATGCTGGAGGTCAAGGAACGCGAGTTGAAGGAAATCTGAGGCTTGGCAGGTACTCGGGAGAACGGCTGGAGGATGAAAGGGGACGCGGGGTTCGGCGTGATTGGACGATGGTTCCGCGGGGCGAGGCGGGGGCAGGAGGATTTGCCCGTCCCGACGCAAAATCTGCCGCGGCACGTCGCCATCATCATGGACGGCAATGGCCGGTGGGCACGGCGGCGCGGGCTGCCGCGAGCAGCTGGCCATCACGCTGGGATGTTGGCGATGCGGGAGGTCATTCGCGCCTGTGACGATGCGGGAATTCAATGTTTGACTTTGTACGCGTTCTCAACGGAAAATTGGAAGCGGCCCGAGAGCGAAGTTGAGTACCTGATGCGCCTGCCGGAGGAATTTTTTCGCACGGAGATCGATGAGCTGGTGGAGCGCGGAGTGCGCGTGCGGTTCATCGGCGACGTGGAGAAGCTTCCTCCCTATACCCGGGACACGGTGGACCGCACGCTCTCGCGCACCCAGCAGGGAGCGGGTATGATTGTGACCTTTGCTCTGAACTACGGAGGCCGCGCGGATGTTCTGGGGGCAGTACGGAGGGTGGCGGAAGAAATCGTGCAGGGACGCATGCGAATGGACGAGTTGACTGAACAGTCGTTCGGTCAGCGCCTGGATACCGCTGGCCTGCCCGATCCCGATCTCATCATCCGTACCAGCGGTGAGCAACGGTTGAGCAATTTTCTCATCTGGCAGGCGGCGTACGCAGAGTTTTGGTTTACGGATGTGCTGTGGCCGGACTTTGGACGCCGAGAGCTGTTTGCTGCCCTGACCGATTATGGCCGACGCAAACGCCGCTTCGGCGGGCTGAAGTAGGTGACCAAATGTTGAAGCAACGGGTCGTGACGGCAGCGGTCGGAATCATCATCGTGATCGCGCTTATCGCCTGGGGATACATACCTTGGCGGGTCACGGTCTGGCTGGCTACACTGCTCTGCGCGGCAGAGTTTACCATGATGCTGGGGGAGCGCTGGTACCGTCCGCTGGCTGTTTTCAACTACGCGGTGGTCAGCCTGATTGAATGGTGGTCCGGTTGGCACACGCTGTGGGTGCTGCAAATCATGGTGGCCGTCACCCTGCTGTTGCCGGTCCTGACGCGCAATCGAGTCACGCTTGCCCAGGCGGCCAGTTCGTGGGTCGGCGCCCTGTACATAGGTTACGGTGGCCAGAGTCTGGCGGCCCTTCGTGGTTTGGCGGATGGGTGGTTATGGCTCTGGCTGTTGTTGATTGGAATTTGGATGACAGATACTTGTGCCTACGTGATTGGCCGGCGCGTAGGCGGCCCCAAGTTGTGGCCTGCCATCAGTCCGGCCAAAACGGTGAGCGGCGCCGTCGCAGGCGTGATAGGGGCTATCGTCGGTGTCCTCGTCTTTGCTTGGCTGGTACATCCGACTCAGCATATGTGGGCGTATGTTATCTTGGGCGCGGCGATCTCTGTCGCCGGCCAATTAGGGGATCTCATCGAGTCCGCGTACAAGCGGACGGCTGGTGTCAAGGACTCGGGACGGCTGCTGCCTGGGCACGGTGGGCTGTTGGACAGGGTGGACAGCCTGATCTTCGCGGCTCCGTTTGCACTGCTGTTGGTCTCCCGGCTGCCGCATTGGTTTCACTGATTGGACAGGGGATCCGTCCGCGGAACCCACTCTGGCTACGAAACGGACGGTGAACACGAGAGGGGGCTTGCCCAGTGGGCACGACGGTAACCGTCTTGGGATCTACCGGGGTTATTGGCCGCTTGACGTTGGAGGTCCTGGCTGCTCTCGGCGAAGAGTATCAGGTGCGAGCCCTCGCGGCCGGGCGCAACGCGGAATTGTTGGCTGAGCAGGTGCGCCAATGGCGGCCTGAAGTGGTGGCTGTGGCCGACGATGACGTCGGTCGGGAACTGCTCGGCCGGCTGGCGGGGTGGGCGCCGCAACCGAGTGTGGTGGTGGGGGATGCAGGACTCCGTGAAGCGGCCGAGGTGGAGACTGACATCGCCGTGTCGGCCATCGTGGGCGCCAAGGGGCTTGTGCCCACGTGGAGTGCACTGGGACGTGGGGCTCGCGTGGCGTTGGCCAATAAGGAGACCCTGGTCGCTGCGGGCGATTTGGTCATGCCGTACGCGGCCGCAAACGGAGCTGTTGTGGTGCCGGTGGACAGCGAGCACGCGGCAGTTCATCAATGCCTGCGCGCCGGGCGAGGAGCCGAATTGAGCGCCATTTGGCTGACAGCTTCTGGTGGACCCTTCCGAACCTGGACCGTGGAGCAGCTCCAGACAGTGCGGGTGGAGCAGGCTCTGGCCCACCCCAATTGGTCGATGGGGCAGAAAATTACGATTGACTCCGCGACACTGATGAACAAGGGGCTCGAAGTGATTGAGGCGCATCATTTATTCGCGGTGTCGTATGATAAGATTAAGGTGGTTGTACACCCTCAAAGCATCGTGCATTCCCTGGTTGAATTTCGTGACGGCTCCATCGTGGCCCAGATGGGCCCGCCGGACATGCGCATGCCCATTCAATATGCGGTGACCTACCCGCAGCGAATCCCGTCTGCATGGCCGCGGTTGAACCTGGCCGGGTGCGGGCCGTTATCGTTTGAAGAGCCGGATTGGCATCGGTTCCCGAGTCTGCGTTTGGCCTACCAGGCCGGTCGCGCGGGTGGTTTGGCCCCGTGTATCCTGAACGCAGCGAATGAGATTGCGGTGGCCGCTTTCCTGTCCGGGCGCATCCCGTTTGTGGCGATCCCGGAGTTGGTGGAGCGGGTGTTGGAAAGCGAGCAGCCAGGTGCGGCATCCTGTCTCGAGGAGGTGTTGGAGGCGGATGCCCGTGCGCGGGCCAAGGCGAGCGCGCTGGTCGAGAGGAGTGGGTGACCCTGTTGAGCGCTGCGATGCTGATGACGGTTCTCAAGTCGGCCATCGCGATTGTGGTTGTATTCCTGGTGTGCATCGTGCTGCATGAATTTGGCCATTTCATCGTCGCGAAGCGGTGCGGGGTGGCGGTACCCCAATTCGCTGTGGGGTTTGGCACGAAGCTGTTCAAGTGGAATTGGGGCGACACGGAGTTCTCGATTCGTCTGTGGCCGCTTGGAGGCCTGGTGCAGCTGGCGGGTGAGGTGCCGCAGGATGCTCTCTTTCGGAAGGGAGAAGAGATTGCCTTTCGCCTAGATGAGAAAGGACGGATTGCGCAGCTGGGTAGTCCGCGCGACATGCGCGGCGGCCAAGTCGGGGTGCTGCGGGCGCTCGACCTTGTCGATCGGCTGCAGATGACGATTGAGGCAGACGGGGCGGTGCGTACCTACCAGGTGCGTCCCTATGCGCAACTTCAGACGAGCCCTCGCAACGCCATCCCGTTGGTGGAGAAACACGAGCAGGTCCTTGGCAAACCCTTGTGGCAACGAGCCGCCATCATCTTGGCGGGACCGGTGATGAACTTTGTGTTGGCGGGTGTTCTGTTCGCAGCGTATTACACGCACACCGGGCTTCCGGTGAATCAACCGACCTTGGGCGCCGTGGTCGCCGGATCGCCGGCTTGGAGTGCGGGCCTTCGCGAAGGGGACACGGTCATATCCATCGACGGCAAAAGAGTGAACACCTGGGTGGATATGGTCGAAGAGATCCGATCCGACAAGGGGAACCCTCCGCAACCCATTCGCATGGACATTGAGCGCAAAGGGGCGGAGTATACCGTGGTGGTCCACCCGCGGCTGTCCAGCGCGGGGATTCCTCAGATTGGCGTGAATAACCCAGTCACCCATAACCCTGTGCAAACGGTGGCGAGCGGCTTCTCCGCTGTCTATTTCGGTTCCGTGAACATGCTGGCGGCTCTGGGCGACGTGTTCGTCCACCACCAGTTTCAAGACCTGGCGGGACCTGTGGGAATAGCGGACGTCATCAGCCAGCAGGCGCAAACCGGCTTCTGGCAGGTGGTCATGATAGCGGGTCTGCTCAGCTTGAACCTGGGCCTGTTCAACTTGCTGCCGATTCCGGCACTGGATGGCGGCCGACTGTTGTTCATGCTGGTGGAAGCGGTGCGCGGGCGTGCCATCGACCCCAATAAAGAGGGGCTCGTGCATTTGGTTGGGTTTGCACTGCTGATGTTGTTCGCGGTGGTCATCACCTACCGAGATGTCACGAGGCTGTTCTAAAGGGATGAATAGTTGGAGGCAGACGAATGAGCGAGATGCAGCATGCGCTGGCAGTGGATGCGGTCGAACCGAGCGACAGTTTCCAGCTTCCCCTGTGTGGGATTGAACAGGTGCAGCTGCACCTTCAGGCCAAGCGTCTAGTCGTTCGACCCTTGCCGCCGTTCCCCCAACAGGAGCCATCGGAAACGGCTAATCCTGCCGAAGTGGCGGAGGAGTTGTACCGGCAGGCGTGGGAAGCCCTGCAAAATCATCGCCTGGTGGGCCGAGTGTGCCAACAGGTTTTTCCGCCCAGCGTGGAGTTGCAACTGTTGTCGCCCGTCTGGGAGCGGCGGCCCACGCCGGCGGAGGTTTCGGCCATGGTGCAGGCACTCCTGGACGCGTATGCGGGCGTGGAACCGATGGTCGGCAATTGGTTTCGCCGGGCTCGACGCGAAGTGGTGGTCGAGGATTCATCCGTCTCATCCGATGTAACGGTGAACGCCCGGTTTTGGTTGGAGAGCCCATCCGTGCACGAACAGGTGCAACGCAAGCGGGCGGGTGAATGGTTGGCCCGTCTGGCGAAACAGGCGTTGGGCCTGCATCTGATCGTCCAGTTGGATGTGGATGCGGACGCGCAAGAGCGTGCGGAGCAGCTTCGCCAGGAACTGCTGGCCCAACAGCGGCAGGAGGTAGTCGAGATTGCCCGGCGAGAACGGCAGGCGGCGGAGGCCAAGCCGCCTGCTGCCGACACTGCCCGTCCGGACGCCTCCTCTTCCTGGCGCGGGCGGCGTGAGCGCGACGACGAGCCGATTCCCGAGTTGACGATTGGGAAGGGTGAAATCCATGGTCCCGTGACCCCGATGAAAGACATCGCGGACGAGATGCGGAGCGTGGTCGTGGAAGGGCGTGTCTTCAAGTTGGAGACCCGGGTGCTGCCCAGTGGGCGCAAACTCTATCAATTCAATCTGACCGACGAAGAGGATTCCATCACCGCAAAATACTTTACCAATTCGCCCCGGCAAATGGAGGCGCTGGATCCTCTCCAGTCTGGCTCTTACGTGCGCGTCATGGGCGCGGTTCAATTTGATCCCTATCAAAAAGAGCTGGTGCTCATGATTCACGCCATGCGCCCGGCCGAGCCGCCGCGGCGGACCGATACCGCGGTAGATAAGCGCGTGGAACTGCACCTGCACACCCCGATGTCGGCGCTGGACGCGGTAACCCCTCTGCAGCGCTTGATGGCGCAGGCGGCCGAGTGGGGACATCCCGCCATTGCGGTCACCGACCACGGTGGGGTGCAGGCGTTTCCCGAGGCCTACGAACTTGGTCAGAAGTACGGCATCAAGGTGCTCCTGGGAGTGGAAGCGTACGTGGTCGACGACGGCACCCCTATCGTCTACCGTCCGGCGCCGATTGCGCTCGATCCTACGCTGGAGTACGTGGTCTTCGACACGGAGACGACGGGACTGAATGCGCGCGAAGACACGTTGATTGAGATCTCGGGCGTCAAGGTGAAAAATGGCGAGTTGGTGGATAGCTTCACCACATTGGTGGATCCCGAACGCCGGCTGTCTGCGAAAATCACCGAGCTGACCGGCATTTCGCCGGATATGTTGGCGGGTCAGCCCAAGCTGCCCGAAGCCATGGCGCGCTTTCGCGAGTTTGTGGGCGATGCTGTGCTGGTTGCGCACAATGCGGAGTTTGACGTAGGATTTCTCCATCAGTGTGCCAAACGGATTGGTATGGAGGACTGGACGCAGCCGGTCATTGATACCCTGGCCCTGGCTCGCCTGTTGTATCCTGGCGAGAAAAATTACCGGCTGAAGACGTTGACCAACAAGTTCCACATCGAACTGGTCAACCATCACCGGGCCCTGGCCGACTCCGAGGCCACCGCCAAACTGTTTTTGCGCATGCTCAGGGATTTAGGCGAACGCGGGATACGTGATCTCCAGGCGCTGAATCAACTGTCCGGTGACATCGATATGTCGCGCGTGCGGCCGTTTCACGCCACCATATTGGTCACCAATCAGACGGGACTTCGCAATCTCTACGAACTGGTATCGCTCGGCCATACTCGCTATTTGCACCGTGTGCCGAGATTGCCGCGCAGCGAGCTGGTGCGTCTGCGGGAGGGCTTGTTGATTGGGTCCGCCTGTCAGCGCGGCGAATTGGTGGAAGCCTTTCTGCGCGGCAAGTCCCTGGAGGAGATCGAGGAGATCTGCGAATTCTACGATTTCCTGGAGATTCAGCCGCCCAGCCACTATGAAAACTTGGTCCGCGACGAAACCGTGCAAAGCCTGCAGAGCATCTGCGACATGCACAAACAGATTGTCGAACTGGGCAAGCGGCTGAACAAGCCGGTGGTGGCGACTGGGGACGTGCACTTCCTCAATCCCAAGGACGGGGTCTTTCGCGAGGTGTTCCTGCAGGCTCAGCCGGGTACTCAGGACGCACGCTCCGCGTCGCTGTTTTTCCGCACCACCGACGAGATGCTGGCCGACTTTGAGCACCTGGAGGAGCAGGACCGCAGGGCGGTGGTCATCGACAACCCGCGCGCCATCGCCGACGCCTGCGAGGTGGTCAAGCCGATACCCGATGATCTGTACACGCCGGTCATCGACGGCGCGGAAGACGAAATTCGCCAGCTGGCCTATGACAAAGCCAAAAGCTGGTACGGCGATCCGCTGCCGGATCTGGTCGAGCAACGGCTGCAAAAAGAGCTGAACTCTATCATCAACAACGGCTTCGCCGTGATCTACTTGATTGCTCACAAGCTGGTCACCAAGTCGTTGGAGGACGGGTACCTGGTCGGCAGTCGTGGTTCTGTCGGGAGCTCCTTGGTGGCCACGATGACCGACATTACGGAAGTCAATCCACTGCCGCCCCATTACCGCTGTCCGTCCTGCCGGCACAGCGAGTTCATCACGGACGGCAGCGTCGGCTCTGGCTTCGACCTGCCGGCCAAGGATTGCCCTCGCTGCGGCGCGTCGATGCTGAAGGATGGTCAGGACATTCCGTTTGAGACGTTCATGGGCTTCAACGGCGACAAGGTCCCGGATATCGACCTCAACTTCTCCGGGGAGTACCAGCCCCGGGCGCACCGGTACACGGAGGAACTGTTCGGCAAGGACCACGTGTTCCGGGCCGGAACCATCTCCGCGGTGGCGGAGAAAACCGCCTACGGGTATGTTCGCAAGTTCGCCGAGGAAAGGGGGTTGAACCTGCGCAGCGCGGAAATGGACCGGTTGGTAGAGGGATGTACCGGTGTCAAGCGCACGACCGGCCAGCATCCGGGTGGACAGGTGGTGGTGCCCCGGCACGAGACCATCTATCATTTTACGCCCGTGCAGTACCCGGCTGACGACAAGACGACCGGCACCTTGACCACTCACTTCGACTATCATTCCGGGCTCGAGCGGTGTCTGCTCAAGCTGGACATTCTCGGACACGACGATCCGACGGTGATCCGCATGCTGCAGGACCTCACGGGTGTGGACCCAAAGTCCATACCATTGGACGACCCCAAGGTCCTGGAGCTGTTCCGCGGGACTGAAAGCCTCGGCGTGACTCCCGAAGAGATCCGGTCCGCCACGGGCACCTTTGCGATTCCCGAATTCGGCACCAAGTTTGTCCGGCAGATGCTCGAGGACACGAGGCCGACGACGTTTTCCGAGCTGGTGCGAATTTCCGGCCTGTCGCACGGGACGGATGTGTGGCTGAACAACGCGCAGGACCTGATTCGCAACGGGATCGCGACCTTGTCCGAGGTCATCTGTGCGCGCGACGATATCATGGTGTATCTGATCTACAAGGGCTTGGAACCGGCGCGGGCGTTCAAGATCATGGAGTCGATTCGAAAAGGCAAAGGGGTCAAGGAAGAAGACGCCGCGTACATGCGTGAACACGGCGTCCCGGACTGGTACATCGAGTCTGGGCGCAAGATCAAGTACATGTTTCCGAAGGCGCACGCTGCCGCCTACGTCCTGATGGCCGTCCGCATCGCTTGGTTCAAGGTGCATCATCCGCTGGCGTTTTATGCCACGTACTTTACGGTGCGGGCGGACGACTTCGACGTCGAATTGATGGTTCGCGGCAAGGAAGCCATCCGCAATCGCATCGAGGAACTGGAGGCCAAGGGAAACGCCGCGTCGGCAAAGGAAAAGAACCTGCTGACAGTGCTCGAGGTCGCGCTGGAGATGACGGCGCGCGGGTACCGCTTCCTGCCGATTGATTTGTATCAGTCTCATGCCACCCGGTTTCAGGTGGTGGAGTCTGAGAAAGCCTTGCTGCCGCCGTTTGCCGCCATTCCGGGAGTCGGGGAGAGCGCCGCCACCAGTCTTTACGAAGCCTGTCAGCAGGGACCGTTCTTGTCCGTCGAGGACTTGCAGGCGCGGAGCAAAGTCTCCCGTGCGGTCATCGATATCCTCGATGCCCTGGGATGCCTGAAGTCGTTGCCGGAGACCAATCAACTGTCCTTATTTTGAGTCGCGCGGGAGGGATAGCGTGCGTCTGTATTACTTAGGACCGGAGGGAACCTTTTCCCAGGAGGCCGCCGCCTACTTCACCAGGCTGTGGCCGGGCCGTGGGGTTGAGGTTTGTCCGCTGCCGTCGATTGCGGCTGTCATTGAGCAGACGCAAAAGGAATGTCGGGAAGCGGTGGAGGCGGGCCGGGAAGGAGAGGCTCCGTTTGCCTCCATCCCGTTGGAAAACACCATTCACGGCGGTGTCACCACCAGTTGGGACCTGCTTGGCCAAATCGCTTTTCGGACCATGGACCAAGCTTCCTCACATTGGGCGGACCTGCAGATTGTCGCCACCCATACCTTGGCTATTGAACACTTCTTGTTGACCGTGAGCGCGGACGTTGAGCTGAACGAGATCGAAGAGGTCTTTTCCAAGGCCGAGGCGCTGGCCCAGTGTCAATCGTGGCTGTCCGAGCATCTGCCCCAGGCCCGCTTGACGGCGGTGGCCAGTACGGCCGAGGCGGCTCGCCACGTGCGCAAGGCAGGACGGCGTCAATGGGCGGCCATTGGATCCTCCCAGGCGGCGGCTGTCCAGGGCTTGGCCGCTTCCTATACGTGCCTGGCCGCGAGCGAGGGGAATCAAACCCGGTTTGGCTTGGTCGGACTGCCCATGCTGACGCCGCGGGCTGTGCGCCGGCACAACGGCCGGCGCAAGCGGTCGCTGGTCCTGGAGGGGGTGCCGAATCGGCCCGGAGGACTAGTTGACACTCTGCGCGTGTTTTGCGGCAAGGGATTCAACCTCAGCCGCATCGAATCCAGGCCCAGCGGCACAGGGTTGGGTACCTACGTTTTCTTTGTCGATGTGGATTGGGACCCCGAGGCGGCGCCGGAGTGGCGCCGAGCGCGGGCTGAGTTATCCGAGATGGGCATCCGTGTGGCCCACCTCGGACTGTATCCGGAAGTGTGACCCGGGACGAGGTGAGCCATTCCCGTGGCGGATGAGCCACACTGGCGTCAGGCTTCCACGGCCGAGGCCTGACGCTTTTGCTTCGCCTTGCGCTCCCGTTCTCCTTTGTTCAAATACCGCTTGCGCAGGCGGATGCTCTGGGGCGTGACTTCACACAGCTCGTCGTCCGTGATGTAAGTGATGGCCTCCTCCAGGCTGAGGATGCGCGGAGCCTTGAGACGCGTGGTCTCCTCTTTGGTTGAGGAGCGCACGTTGCTCATGTGCTTTTGCTTGGTGACATTTACGGTCAGGTCGTTTTCCCGGGTGTGCTCGCCAACAATCATGCCTTCATACACGACGGTGCCCGGCGTGATGAACATGACCCCGCGGTCTTCCAGAGCCTGCAGGCTGTAGGCGGTGGCCGTCCCGCCTTCACTGGCAATCAACACCCCCTGCCGGCGGGTGACCACATCGCCGCGCCAGGGGCCGTATTCGGCGAAGGTGTGGTGCATGGTCCCGTAACCCTTGGTCAGGGTTAGAAATTCGCCACGAAAGCCAATCAGACCTCGCGCCGGGACAAGAAACTCCATGCGTGTGGTGTTTCCGGACGGCGCCGCCGCCATCGACTGCATCTCGCCCTTACGTGTGCCCAGAGCTTCAACCACGGCTCCCACAAACTCGTCTGGGACATCCACCACCAGGCGTTCGAGCGGTTCCAAAACCTGTCCCTCCACGCGGCGCACGATGACGCGCGGTTTCGACACCTGCAACTCGTATCCCTCGCGGCGCATAGTTTCAATCAGGATGGACAGATGCAGTTCGCCGCGGCTGGCGACGCGGAACTGGTCCGCTTCCTCCGTTTCTTCCACCCGCAGGCTGACGTCCGACTCTAACTCCGCGAACAGCCGTTCGCGCAACTTGCGCGAGGTCACGTGTACACCTTCGCGCCCCGCCAGGGGGCTGTCGTTGACCATGAACGTCATTTCCAGCGTTGGCTCATCGATGGTCAACAAGGGCAGCGGTTCCGGTGCCTCGATGGCCGCGACAGTCTCTCCCACCGTGATGTCCCCGAGGCCTGCCATCGCAATGATATCCCCCGCGCTGGCGCTGTCCACTTCCTGACGGCGCAAGCCTTCGAAAGCGTACAACTTGACGACGCGAGATTTGTCCATGCTGCCGTCGCGCTTCAGAATAGCCACCGCATCGCCGACTCGCACCGTGCCACGGGCGATGCGACCAATGCCGATGCGTCCCAGGTATTCGTTGTAGTCGAGCATGGTCACCTGCCACTGCAACGGGGCTGTCACATCCACAGTCGGGGCCGGGACGTGTTCCAGGATGGCGTCAAACAGCGGACGCATGTCGGTGCCAGGATCATCCGGTTGCCGGCTCGCTGTACCACGCAGTGCAGACGCGTATACCACCGGGAACTCGCACTGTTCCATCGAAGCTCCCAAATCAATGAACAGGTCCAGTACCTCGTCGACCACTTCCTGGGGGCGTGCGTTGTCACGGTCCATTTTGTTGACCACGACAATGGCGGGTAGTCCCTCCGCCAGTGCGCGCTCCAATACAAACCGTGTCTGTGGCATGACCCCTTCAAAGGCATCGACCACAAGCAGCACAGCGTCTACCATTTTCACAATCCGTTCGACTTCGCCACTGAAGTCCGCGTGGCCAGGGGTGTCTACGATGTTGATCTTGACGCCGTGATAGGGAATAGCTGTGGTTTTCGCTAATATCGTGATGCCTCGTTCCCGTTCCAATTCGCCAGAATCCAAGGCCCGTTCTTCGATCTGTTGATGGCTGTGAAACAGTCCCGATTGGCGCAGAAGCTGGTCCACCAACGTCGTTTTACCGTGATCGACGTGGGCGACGATGGCGACGTTGCGTAGACCACTCATCGTTTCCATGAAGATCCCCCACCTTCTTGCGCGGTCTGCATCCCACAATACCATCCGGGCCCGACGCCTGCAACGCCAGCCCGTTCTCGGGCTCCGTTCAGGCATTGCGGCTACGGCGTACCGGTGCTATAATGGCTCTGTTAGACTCCGTATAGGTTATGCGGCGAAGAGTGGGGTTCACCCACTCTTCGATTTATGAGGCTGTCAACGCCCCTTACGCCCCAGGGGCGCCAAGCCGCAAACGACCCAGAGCGGGTTTTGAGGGAGGAACGTTCGTGCCCAAGCAATCCGTGACCGACATCGTGCAAGCGTTGGCGGAACCGATAGTCCATGCGTCCGGTGTGGATCTGGTCGAGGTGGAATACACAAAGGAAGGAGCTACCTGGTACCTGCGTGTGTTCATCGACAAACCGGGCGGCGTGGACATTGATGATTGCAGCCGCGTCAGCGAGGCGTTGTCGGAGCGCCTGGATGAGGTCGATCCCATCCCGAACGCTTACATCCTGGAGGTGTCCTCTCCGGGTGCGGAGCGTCCTCTTAAGAGACCGGAAGATTACGAGCGAGCCGTGGGTCGATCCGTGCGAGTGAAGTTGTATGAGCCGCTCGCTGGTGAGAAGGTGATTGAAGGGGTGCTGGACGATTTCGATGGGCAAACGCTGACCATCACGCGCCAGGTCGGGGGAGCTGAACGCCGCGTGCTGGTGCCGTTCTCCAAGGTGGCGGCGGCTCGCCTGTCGCTTGAGTGGTAATCGAGTCGCGACAGCCAAAGGGGGAATCGACGTCCCATGAATGTGGATTTTATCGACGCGTTGGAGCAACTGCAAAGGGAAAAGGGGATTGACAAGGATACGCTCCTGGAAGCCATCGAAGCCGCGTTGATTTCCGGTTACAAGCGCAATTTTAATTCGGCCGCCAACGTGCGCGTCGAAATTGAGCGGGAGACAGGCGAGGTGCATGTCTACGCGAGGAAGACGGTGGTCGAGGACGTGACCGACACGCGGCTCGAGATCTCGCTGGACGCGGCACTGGATTTGGATCCGAAATACCAGGTCGGCGACGTGGTGGAAATTGAGGTCACACCACGAGACTTTGGCCGCATTGCCGCGCAAACGGCGAAGCAAGTGGTCACCCAGCGGATTCGCGAGGCCGAACGGTCTATCATCTACAGCAAATTCTCCGACCGCGAGGAGGAAATTGTGACCGGCGTCGTCCAGCGATCCGATGGGCGAGCGGCTTACGTGGATGTGGGGCAGGCGGAAGCCGTGCTGCCGGCCTCCGAACAGATGCCGGGCGATATCCTGCGCCCTGGCGACTTCGTCAAGGCGTTCATCTCCCGGGTCGAGAGAACGTCCAAGGGACCGCAGGTGTTGCTGTCGCGCACTCATCCCGGATTCTTAAAACGCCTGTTTGAGCTGGAGGTTCCGGAAATTTACGATGGTGTGGTCGAGATCCGGGCCGTGGCGCGCGAGGCCGGGTACCGTTCCAAGATTGCGGTGTATTCGCGCAATCCGGAGGTGGATCCGATTGGCGCCTGTGTCGGCGCGCGAGGCATGCGGGTGCAGGCCGTGGTCAGTGAACTGCACGGTGAGAAGGTCGATATTGTAAAGTGGGATGAAGATGTCGCGACCTTCGTCGCCAATGCTCTCTCACCGGCCAAGGTTTCCGATGTGCAGGTGATGGAGGGCGAGCACATCGCCCGCGCCGTCGTTCCGGATCACCAGTTGTCTCTGGCGATTGGCAAGGAGGGGCAGAACGCTCGCTTGGCGGCCAAACTGACTGGATGGAAAATTGACATTAAGAGCGAGACGCAAGCGGCCGAATTGGGGATGTTTGGGACGATTGGCAGCTTCGCGGACGAGGAAGATGACGACATCGGCACCCTGTCCGAGGATTGGTTGAACGAGCCGTAATCCGTTTGTGGTTCTTGCCGCATGGGCGGCTGTGGAGTGTCAAGGGAGGGATGCGTGTGCAACGGCAGCGGAAGGTGCCCCTGCGCAAGTGTGTCGGATGTCAGGAGATGTTCCCCAAGCGCGAGCTCATCCGCGTTGTGCTGACTCCAGAAGGGGAGATTGTGCTCGACGCAACCGGCAAGCGCAACGGTCGGGGGGCGTACCTGTGCGGACGGCCCGAGTGCCTGCGGCAAGCGCGCAAGCGCAAAGCGTTGGAGCGCGCGTTGAAGAATCCGGTGCCGGCCGGCATCTACGATGACCTGGAAGTTCGCTTGCAGGGAGGGAACGGCGATGGATGACCCGACCGAGCCAAGGCCGGCCCTTGCTGCGAACGAACTTCGGACACTTAACAATTGGCTCGGACTCGCCATGCGGGCCGGCCGCATGCGGATTGGGTCCGAGGCCGCGCTGGCCGCAGTTCGGGCGCGGCAGGCGCAGTTGGTCGTGCTGGCGGGGGACGCGGGGACGAACGTCGCAAAGAAATTCCGCGACAAGTGTACGTACTACCAGGTGCCGTTGCTGACGGGACCCAACAAGGATGTGTTCGGACGGGCACTGGGGCGCAGGGCCGTAGTCGTGGCGGCCGTGCTGGATGCAGCCTTTGCCGAGCGGCTGCGGCGCCCCCTGCTGGCAATTTACGGAGGTGAAGCTTTTGACGAAACTGAGGGTCTATGAATACGCGAAGCAGTTGAACATGTCGAGCAAAGAAATTATCACCATACTGAATCGGTTGGATGTGCCTGTGGCCAATCACATGAGCGTGATGGACAACGACATGGTGGAGAAGGTGGAACAGTTCTTCCGGGACGTCAAGCGGCGGGCGGCTGAGCGGCACGCCAGCGAAGTGGAACGTGAATTGCGGGAGAAACAGCGGAACCGGGAGCGGGCGGTCCGTCAACAGGCGCAGGTCGACGCTGACCGGCAAGGCGGGGCTTCGCCACGCAATCGGTACAATGGCCACGGGCAGGCGGGTCGCCGGGACGGCCGGAATCCCGTGGGGGCGGGGATGCCGCAGCGGGACCGGGGGCGCTCCTTTGACGACCGGACCCGGCAGCCCGGGCGCGCCGAGGGTGCGGCGGGAACGGTTCGGACGCAGGTCGGAGGGGCGGACGGTTCGGCTGCGCAAGCTCCCGCGCGATCGGGCGGCTACCCCCGCAGCGGTCGGTCTTCCGGGGATTACGGCAGCCGGCCCGGCGGCGACGGACGCCGGGACGAGCGTACCAGCGACCGCCGGCCGGACGGAGCCGGCGGAGGGCGGTCGGATCGGCGTCTATCCGATAGGCCCGGTGAGCGCCGCGGCGCGGGGCCGCGTCCTGGCGGCGGTGCCGGGGGTGGCCGGGGCGGCCGTCCGGGAGGTCGACCCGGCGGTCGGCCTGGCGGTGGTTTTGGTCGGCCTGCTCCCATCCCGCCTGCGCCGGTCACGGGGAATCAAAACAAGCCGGTGACGGGACGAAAGGACAAGGAGCGCCCCGAGAAAGACCAGTTCGACCGCAAGGAGAAGTTCAACGAAGAGAAGCTTCTGCAGCGTCAGAGCGGGTCTCGCCGACGCGCACACGGTAGCGGGAACCGTCAGCCGCTGCCGACCAAGGTCACGGTTGAAGGGCCGATGTCGGTCGGCGATTTTGCGAAGCTGTTACACCGGGAAGCTTCCGAGATCATCAAGAAACTGTTGTTCCTGGGCATCATGGCGACGATCAACCAGGAGATCGACACCGATGCGATGGAGCTGATAGCCGGAGAATTTGGTGTAGAACTGGAGATTGTCGAACCGGCTGACGAAGAGGCCATCGACATGTTGGTCACCGAGGACAATCCGGAGGATCTGCGTCCGCGGCCGCCGGTGGTCACGATTATGGGGCACGTGGACCACGGCAAGACCACGCTCTTGGACGCGATTCGTCACAGCCGGGTTGCCGCTTCGGAGTCGGGCGGCATTACGCAGCACATCGGGGCCTATCAGGTGGAAATCGACGGCCGCCGTATCACGTTCCTGGATACACCGGGGCACGAGGCGTTTACCACCATGCGCGCGCGCGGCGCCCAGGTGACCGACGTCACCATCCTGGTGGTGGCGGCGGACGACGGAGTCATGCCGCAGACGGTGGAAGCCATCAACCATGCGAAGGCGGCCAACGTGCCGATTCTTGTGGCTGTGAATAAGATCGATAAGCCAGGGGCGAATCCGGATCGGGTCAAGCAGGAGTTGACCCAGTACGAGTTGGTCCCGGAGGAGTGGGGCGGCGACACCATCTTCGTTGAGATCTCCGCGCTCAAACAGGAAGGCCTGGATACCCTGCTGGAGATGGTCCTGCTGGTGGCCGACATCCAGGAGTTGAAGGCCAACCCGGAGGCGAGACCGCGCGGGACGGTCATCGAGGCCAAGCTGGATAAGGGCCGGGGTCCGGTCGCCACCGTGCTGGTGCAAAACGGTACACTGAAAGTGGGCCAAATCGTCGTGGCCGGGACTACCTATGGCCGCGTGCGGGCGATGATGAATGACCGTGGCAAGCGGATTAAGGAGGCAGGTCCCTCCACACCGGTGGAGATTCAGGGCTTGGGCGATGTCCCGAGCGCCGGCGACCGGTTTGTCGTTTACGACGATGAGCGGGCCGCCAGGGCCTTAGTGCAAAAGCGTCTGAACCGCGAGCGAGCGGCTCAGATGGAGCAATCCGCTCGTGTCACCTTGAACGACCTGTATCGGCAGATTCAGGAGGGCGGCATCAAAGAACTCAATGTCGTCGTCAAGGCCGATGTTCAGGGTTCGGTGGAGGCGGTTGTCGGCGCGATTGAGAAGATTGATGTCGAGGGCGTGCGGGTCAAGGTGATTCACAAAGGAGCCGGCGCTATCAACGAAAACGACGTGTTGCTGGCCAGGGCCTCGAACGCGGTCATCATCGGCTTCCACGTTCGCCCGGACGCGAACGCCCGCCGGGTGGCTGAGGCGGAGAAGGTGGACATCCGCCTGTACCGGGTGATTTACAACGTCACCGAAGAGCTGGAGGCCGCCATGAAAGGCATGCTGGATCCGGAATTTCAGGAGGTCGTGCTCGGGCACGCGGAGGTCCGCGAGGTGTTCAAAATTTCACGGGTGGGCACCGTGGCCGGCTGCTATGTGACGGACGGCAGGATGACCCGTGACGCGGAGGCACGCGTCATCCGCGACGGGGTGGTCGTATACGAAGGGGCGCTCGACTCGCTCAAACGTTTCAAGGATGACGTGCGCGAGGTCGCACAGGGCTTTGAGTGCGGTTTGACCTTGGAGCGGTTCCACGACATCAAGGTCGGTGACGTGGTGGAGGCCTTTAAGATGGAGGCGGTCAAGAAAGCCTAGTCGATGTTGGACCCCTTGGCGGCTGACCGTGTCCGCCGCCTGGACGAAGGAGGCTGAAGGCATTGGCTCGTCTGCGCGCCCAGCGTGTGGCTGAACAGATGAAAAAGGAACTGGCCGCCTTGATGCGTTCGGAGGTGAAGGACCCGCGCGTGGGGTTCGCAACCCTGACGCGGGTGGAGGTGGCCGATGATCTACAGCATGTGAAGGCATACGTCAGCGTGTTGGGAGACGAGGAGGCAAAACAGCACACCTTGTCCGCTCTCAGCAAGTTGGCCGGCTACCTGCGCGGGGAGTTGGCCCGTCGTCTGCATCTCCGTCTCACGCCGGAATTGGTGTTCCGGCTTGATGAATCCGGAGCTTACAGCGCGCGGATTGAGAGCGTGCTGCGGGAGCTCAAGAAGGACTCGCAGGGGGAGGCGTGAACGCATGTGGAATCCGGCCCCGCGTCAAGCGGCCGATTTGCAGCAGGTCGCGGAGGTGATTGCCAAGCGGGACGACTGGCTGATTGTCACCCACGAGCGGCCCGACGGGGACGCTCTGGGCAGCGCCTTTGCGATGGCCGAGATGCTGTCCAGTCTGGGCAAGTCGTGGCGGCTGCTGGTTGCGGAGCCGATGCCGCGCCGCTTCTCCTACTTGCCCGGGTTTGCCAAGGCCCAGGTAGCCGGGGAACCGACGGATCGACAATTTCAGCAGGTGATTGCGCTCGATTGTGCCGACAAGGGACGGTACGAGGGGGTGTCTTCCTACATTGCCGATGAGGCGCTCGTGGTCAATATCGACCACCACCAGACGAATCCTCGTTACGGCGACGCCAACTACGTGGACCCGCAGGCGGCGGCAACCTGTGAACTGCTGTATCACGTGGCCCGCCAGCTGGGGGTGCCCCTGTCGGAGGCGCTGGCGACTTGTCTCTATACCGGCCTGTTGACCGATACGGGCGGCTTCTCGCTGCCCAACACCACGCGCGAGGTGCATGAGATTGCGGCCGAACTGTTGGCCAGTGGGGTGCAGCCCTACGATGTGGCGGAGCCGGCGCTGGAATCGCGTACCTGGCCGCAGATGCGGTTGCTGCAGGCGGCTCTGGCCAACCTGCGTTTGCAGGAGAACGGGCGCCTGGCCACCATTTACGTGACCCGCGCCATGTTGGCGGAGGCGGGCGCCGATGACGATGACGCGGAGGGTCTGGTGGGTTTCGCGCGTAGCGTCGATACGGTGGAGGTCGGGCTGTTATTCCGGGAGACGCCGGACGGCAAGGTGAAGGTGTCTCTACGTTCGAAGCGGCGGGTGGATGTGGCTAAGATTGCTCAGCAGTTTGGCGGTGGAGGCCATGTCCGGGCTGCCGGCTGCACGCTGGGGCTGCCGTTGGCCGAGGCGATGGATAGGTTCACAATGGCGGTTGCCACCGAGTTGGGCCGCGTTTGACGGGGATGGTTGGCGGATGGTGCACGGAATTCTTGTGGTGGACAAACCTCCGGGGATGACCTCCCATGACGTGGTGGCCAGAGTAAGACAGCGCCTCGGAACCCGCAAAGTTGGCCACGCGGGTACGCTCGATCCGGACGCCACTGGGGTATTGGTGCTGTGCGTGGGCGATGCCACACGTTTGTTGGAGTATGTTTCGGCCGCGGACAAGGCGTACGAGGGTGAGGTCGTGTTCGGCCGGGCCACGGATACGGACGATGCCAGCGGCCTGGTGGTGGCGTCCGCCTCGGCGCGCCAACTGCGGGTGGAGGCGGTCGAGGCGGCGGCGCGGCGATTTGTCGGGGGCTACGACCAACGGGTACCCGCCTACTCGGCAGTACATATTGACGGCCAGCGCGCGTATGAGCGGGCGCGGCGGGGCGAGGCCCTGCAGCTGCCGCTGCGGCGTGTGCAGATCAGCAAGCTGGAGGTTGTTTCCTTCACACCCGGGGATGAGGCGCGCGCGTGGTTTCGTGTGGTGTGTTCGACGGGCACGTATGTCCGTTCGTTGTGCAGGGACTGGGGACAGGCCCTCGGTCTGCCGGCCCACATGGGATCGCTGCGGCGGACCCGGTCGGGGCGGTTTGATCTGACCCAGGCCGTCCGGCTGTCGGAGTGGGAGAACGCCGCCGATCCGGCGCGGGCGCTGCGGCCGATGGAAGAGGCGGTTGCTGCGCTGCCGCGTCTGTGTCTCGAAGGCGGGCAGGGTCAGCGCTTGGTGCATGGGCAAGCTGTACCATTGCCGCCGGACGTGGATCTGGGGACGGCAGAAACAGCCGGGGATGTCGCGGTCATGGCCTCGGATGGGAGTTTGTTGGCAGTGGGTCGGGTTCACCGTGAGGCCGGGCGTGGTTGGGTCCGGCCGCGCAAAGTTTTCTGGAAGAAGGGCGTGCCATGCAAGTAATCGACGTCAAGGACAGGCCCCCGGCACGCGACCGGGCGTGTGTGATGGCGATTGGCAAGTTTGACGGCGTGCACATCGGTCACCAAGCGATTCTGCAGGCCGCCCGACAAGCCGAGCCGCAGGCGGAACTGGCGGTGTACAGCCTCTGGCCTCACCCCGCCTGGGTGCTCGGTGGGCGGGAAGAGTACCGGGCTTCGCTGACGCCGTATGCAGAAAAGGTGCGGCAAATGAGGGCGCTCGGAGTCGACGTTCTGTACATGGTGGAGTTTTCCCGCACCTACGCCAAGACCTCGGCTGAAACTTTTGTACGAGACCACCTGGGTCCACTTCGTCCCTGCCGCGTGGTGGTGGGATCGGACTTTCATTTTGGTCAAGGCGGGCGCGCGGATGTGGAGGATCTACGCCGGCTCTGTGCAGAACTGGGCGTACCCGTGAGCGTGGTGGACCACGTGGAGGAGAACGGTCTTAAAGTGAGCAGTTCCCACATTCGCGAGCACCTGGCGTATGGTCGGGTGGAGGCGGCGGAGGCCTTGTTGGGGCGCCCCTACCGAATTGAAGGTCGGGTGGTGCACGGGGATGCGCGCGGGCGGACTATCGGTTTTCCCACTGCAAACTTGGAGTTGCTGGATGAATACGTGTTGCCCGCGCCCGGCGTCTATGCGGTCTCGGTCGAATGGGATGAGTTGGAGCAGGAGCGACGGGAGCACACGCGCAGGAGAAACTGGTTTGGCGTGCTCAACGCGGGCTACCGGCCCACGGTTGATGGCCGGGAGTTCCGTTTGGAGACGCACTTGTTTGGGGTAGAGCAAGATTTGTACGACCGGATTCTGACCGTATCTTTCCTGAGGCGTGTGCGGGAGGAGCGAAAGTTTGCCGGGTTAGAGGAACTGCGCGAGCAGATTGCGCGGGACGTTGCGAAGGTCAAGGATATGTTGGGCGTGCGTGGAAATTGATCTTTACACACGGTATGGACTCGTGGTATTCTATCACAGTATGACTAATGTAAGCTGCCCGTATAAACTGTGCCGCGGATTGTCGTTGCCTCCAGACGCTCTCTTCGGTAACAGGGATTCTTGCGGCAGATTTTTGGAGGGATAGAGGTTGTTGACCCAAGAACGCAAACGTGAAATTGTTGAACGGTTCCGCACCCACGAGTCCGATACGGGTTCCCCGGAGGTACAGATTGCCCTTTTGACGGAGCGCATCAATGACTTGACCGAGCATTTCCGAGTGCACAAGAAGGACCATCATTCCCGGCGAGGGTTGTACAAGATGATTGGCCATCGCCGGAATCTGTTGAACTACCTCCGGAAGAAGGATATCAATCGTTACCGTGAACTGATTCAGGCGTTGGGCCTGCGGCGGTAAGCGGGTATTGAGGCGGGCTTCGGCCCGCCTTGTTTATATCGGTCACGGATGTTTCCGGAAGCAGCCGGGCGGCGACAGGAGCCGGCTTGATCTGCACAGCGGAAGGAAATGCTATGACAAGGCCGAATTCATCCGGTGGACCGCTTGATGCAGGTGTGAAAGGGGACTTTTGAACGGTATGGTGAAGCAGCACGAATTTGAGCTTGCCGGTCGCAAGTGTATTCTTGAGACCGGCAAGCTGGCAAAACAAGCGACGGCTGCTGTGACGGTACGCTATGGCGACACGGTTGTGCTCGCCACGGTGACCGCCTCACAGGAGCCCAAGGAACTTGATTTTTTTCCACTGACGGTCAACTACGAGGAGCGTTTCTACGCGGTTGGGAAGATTCCCGGCGGGTTTATCAAGCGTGAGGGACGTCCGAGCGAGAAGGCGATTCTGGCTGCACGCTTGATTGACCGGCCCATCCGACCGCTGTTTCCGAAAGGGTTTCGCAACGAGGTTCAGGTGGTGACCATGGTTCTGTCCGTGGATCAGGACTGCGCTCCCGAGATCGCTGCGATGATTGGGACCTCGGCCGCTCTGACGATTTCCGACATACCGTTTGATGGGCCGATTGGGGGCGTGATCGTCGGACGGGTGGACGGACGGTTGGTTATCAATCCGACGGTCCAGGAAGCGGAACAAAGCGACATGCACCTGACGGTGGCCGGCACCAAGGACGCGATTGTCATGGTGGAAGCGGGAGCCAATCAGGTTCCAGAACGGGAGATGCTGGAAGCCATCTTGTTCGGGCATGAGACAGTGAAGCAGGTCATCGCAGAAATCGAAACGTTTGCGCAGGACGTGGCCAAGCCCAAACGGGAAGTGGAGCTGCACGTTGTGGACCCCGAGCTGGAGCAGCGGGTCCGAGATCTGGCGACAGAGGCCATCAAAGAGGCAATCAGGAACCCGGACAAGCAGGCCCGCGAAGCGGCGGTCGCCGAGGTTGGAGAGCAGGTGCAGGCCCAGTTGGTGGAAGATTACCCAGAGCATGCGAAGGACATCGACGAAGTGCTGCACGACATCCTCAAAGAGGAAGTGCGGCGGGCCATCATCTATGAAGGCATTCGTCCGGACGGACGAAAGCTGGATGAGATTCGCCCCATCTCCTGTGAGGTGGGACTGCTGCCGCGGGCACACGGGTCCGGTCTGTTCACGCGGGGGCAGACGCAGGCACTGTCGGTGTGCACCTTGGGGGCGCTCGGAGATGAACAGATCCTCGACGGATTGGATTTGGAGGAATCCAATCGCTACATGCATCATTACAACTTCCCGCCGTTCAGCGTCGGGGAAGCGCGGCCGCTGCGAGCTCCCAGTCGGCGGGACATTGGCCACGGGGCCCTGGGCGAACGGGCGCTGGATCCGGTGATTCCATCCCCGGACGAATTCCCGTACGCCATTCGTGTGGTGTCGGAAGTCTTGGAGTCCAACGGCTCCACGTCCCAAGCCAGCATCTGCGGCAGCACGATGGCTTTGATGGACGCGGGGGTGCCTATCAAGGCGCCGGTGGCCGGTATCGCCATGGGTCTGGTGGAAGAAAACGGCCAGGTGGCCATTTTGACGGACATCCAGGGATTGGAAGATCACTTGGGTGACATGGACTTTAAGGTGGCCGGCACGGCCCAGGGTGTCACGGCGTTGCAGATGGATATCAAGATCTCCGGGATCACGCGCGGGATTCTAGAACAGGCACTTGAACAGGCGCGCCAGGGGCGGATGTTCATCCTGGAGAAGATGCTGGCCGCTATCGGGAAGCCGCGTGGCGAGCTGTCCCGCTATGCTCCGAGGGTGGTCACGGTGCGCATTAATCCGGATAAGATTCGCGACGTGATAGGTCCCGGTGGGCGCGTCATCAACAAGATCATCGAGGATACGGGCGTGAAAATTGACATTGAACAGGACGGCCGCATCTTCATTTCGGGTGTGGATGCCCAAGGGGCCGAACGCGCAAGACAGCAGATACTGGATATTGTGCGTGAGGTTGAGGTGGGGACCACCTACGTGGGACGCGTGACCCGGGTGGAGAAGTATGGTGCGTTCGTGGAGATCCTCCCTGGCAAAGAGGGCTTGGTTCACATTTCCCAGCTGGACGTGGGACGTGTGGCCAAGGTGGAGGATATTTGCAAGGTGGGGGATGAAATCACCGTCAAAGTGACGGACATCGACAACCAAGGACGCATCAACCTGTCCCGCAAGGAGGTCTTGCGCCAGCGCCAGCGGTCTGGAAACCTGGCAAGCCACGGATAAGCTTGGCCCGCCCGTGTTCTTTCGTTTCTCCCATATGCATGTCTTGTGGACCGCAAGAATCCTTCCGCCCGTTCGGAGGGATTTTTTCGATTCGGGACAAGCTAACCCACGATACAAGACGTGCGAGGGGGAATCTCTATGGGACGTCATGGGCTGCGCATGTTCGCGTGCCTGGCCGCATGTTGGGTTGTTTGCACGGGAGCCGTTCCACAGGCGAGCGCCAAGGACAGAGACATCGAGGTGGAATTGCAAAGCCTGGGGGAGAAGTGGGCTCGGCCCGCTGTGAACGCTCGCGTAGACAGGGTGTGGCAAGCGATACCCGGGCTATCCGGTTGGCGGCTGGACGTGGCGGACA
The DNA here is from genome assembly GCF_001552255.1 of Alicyclobacillus shizuokensis NBRC 103103. Taxonomy (GTDB): domain Bacteria; phylum Bacillota; class Bacilli; order Alicyclobacillales; family Alicyclobacillaceae; genus Alicyclobacillus_G; species Alicyclobacillus_G shizuokensis. Next base: position 58,635 of record NZ_BCQV01000001.1, on the reverse strand, counting down.
GTGTCCGCGAGACCCGGTTACAGCAGGATGGCCACCTTCATATGGTATGGAGGACCGTTGCTCCTCGCGTGCGCCTGGCGGATCTGCCGGCGAAGCCGATTTACCGCGGTCCACGCGAGGAAAAATCGGCCTGTTTGATGTTCAACGTGTCGTGGGGCGAGGAATATATCCCCGCGATCTTGCAGACGTTGGCGGCGGAAGGTGTGAAGGCGACGTTTTTCTTGGACGGCGCGTGGGTGGAAAAACACCCACAGTTGTCGTCGCAGATTGCGAGGGCGGGCATGGACATCGGCAGCCACGGCAGTGGGCACCCCGATTTTCGCAAGCTGTCGAACAGGCAGTTGACTGCGCAGATTGCAGGCTCTCGAGAGCGGATTGAGCAGACGACAGGGGTGCGCGTGGACCTGGTGGCTCCGCCGGCTGGCAGTTACGACCAACGGCTGGTCAAATTGGCTCGCCAATACGGGTGCTACACGATTCTGTGGACGGTGGACACCATAGACTGGCGTCGGCCCCCGGCCTCTGCCATTGCCGAGCGGGCGTTGGCGCATGCCGAGCCCGGCATGCTCGTGCTCATGCACCCTACCAAGCCCACCGTGGAGGCACTCCCACATATTATCATCGGCCTGCGCGAGCAGGGCTATAGCCTCAAAACGGTCAATCAGGTGGTGCACGAACAGCCGGCAACGGCCCCTCCCGATTTGTTGAGATAAGGATTGGCGGTCTGCTATAGTTAGTCTGGCAGATGCAGGCGTCCGTTCCATCGGTCGCCTTGACCCCAGGGAGGCTGCGGAGTGACGTACCGAGTCGTGTTGGATAACGGAGTGCGTGTCGTGGGCGAGGAGATCCCCAGCATGCGTTCGGTGAGCATGGGGATTTGGATTGGCACGGGTTCACGTTTTGAGACCAAGAAGAACAATGGCATCAGCCACTTTCTTGAACACATGTTGTTCAAGGGGACCCATCGTCTGTCGGCCAGGGAATTGGCCATGTTGTTTGACGAAATTGGCGGGCATGTCAACGCGTTCACCTCGAAAGAATACACCTGCTTTTATGCAAAGGTTTTGGATGAACACTTCGACACGGCGATTGAGACCCTGGCCGACATGTTTTTTGATTCCCAATTTTCACCGGAAGAGATGGACAGGGAAAAGAAGGTTATTCTTGAAGAGATCCGCATGTACGAGGATACCCCTGACGAGTTGGTGATGGATGTCATCGCCGAGGGGGCGTATCGCGATCATCCTTTGGGATATACGATTCTCGGCTTGGAAGACAATCTGGTGGCGTTCACTCGAGCGGATTTACTGGAATACGTGGCGAATCACTACCGTCCCGAGCGGGTGGTGGTGGCCATTGCCGGCAACATCCCCGAGCGTCGGGCGGTGGATACGGTCCGGCGGCTGTTTGGGCGAGCCTTCGTGGCTCCAGCCCGCACAACGGCGGAAGTCTCACCGCCCAGCTTCGACGCCCGCGTGACCGTTCGGGAGAAGGACATCGAGCAGGTTCACATCTGTTTGGCCGCCCCAGGGCTGGCTGCGGGAGACGAACGCCTGTACCCCCTGATTCTGCTCAACAACGCCCTCGGCAGTGCACCGAGTTCCAAACTGTTCCAGGAGATTCGGGAGGAACGCGGTCTCGCATATTCCGTGTTCTCGTTCCATTCGGCCTATCAGGATTGCGGCATGTTCGGGGTGTACACAGGCACCTCGCCTGAACACGTGGACACGGTCTTGGACAGGATTTACGCCATTTGTGAAGATTTGGCCAAGAAGGGCTTGACAGACAGCGAACTGCAGAAGTGCAAACAGCAGGTGAAAAGCTCCATCATGCTCAGCCTGGAAAGCACGAGCACTCGCATGAGTCGATTGGGCAAAAATGAATTGGTGTTGGGGCGCGAAGTGCCGCTGGATGAGACCTTGGCCGGCATCAACAGCGTAACTGTGGCGGATGTGAAGGCGATGGCTGAGTGGCTGCTTCAACAGGACTTTGCCTTGGCCGCGGTCGGGCCGGTGACGGAGAGCCGGTTTGAACGCTGGGTGAGGTGACGCGGATGGCCGATATTCACGTCAAGTATCGCGTCGTGTCCCCGCACTTCCGACCCGAGTATCTCCCCGAGTACGCCACGGCGGGGGCAGCCGGGATGGACCTGCACGCCTGCCTGCCCACCGCCATCACGGTGGCACCCGGTGAACGGGTCAAGGTCCCGACAGGCATCGCCATTCAGATTCTCAACCCGTATACTGTGGCCTTGGTGTACGCCCGCAGTGGCCTGGCGTTCCGCCACGGCTTGGCCCTGCCCAATGGCGTCGGTGTCATCGACAGTGACTACACGGGCGAGGTGATGGTGTTATTGATGAATTTTGGCGCCGAAGCGGTCACGATTGAGCCAGGGGATCGCGTTGCGCAGATGGTGTTTGCCCCCGTGCACCGGGCCGTACTCGAGGCCACGGATGCGTTTGTGCGGACGGATCGGGGGGAGGGTGGATTTGGTTCCACCGGGATCCGTCCGTAGGCGGGCCGCGCCGTACTCCACGATCCGATGACTATCAGATTGCAGACAAGCCCGACTGAGGGTGAGGGCCGCGACGTTCACCCCGTCAGTCGGGCTTTCTTCGTGCAGGCAGTTGCACCCGGATGGGCATTCGCTCATACACTGCATCGACCCAGTGGCAAAGGGGGGCGATGGCGGATGCTGACAGGCCGCCAGGTGCTGTTCATCGGGGGAGACGCGCGCATGGTCGAGGTGATCGCGCAGGTGATTGAATCGGACGGGAGCGTAGCGCTGATTGGTTTTGACCAGTTGTCCAAATCTTTCCCGGACACCCGTCACGTACCGCTGTCGGAACCGGTATTCAGTCAGGTGGACGGGATTGTCCTGCCCGTGGCAGGCATGGAGGACGACGGCCGCGTCGACAGTCACTTTGCGGAGGCCCCCATCTACCTGCGCGAGGACCTGTTTCGAGCCGCCAAACCGGGGACCTTCGTCTTTTCCGGCATCGCTCGGCCCGTCCTGGAGCAGTGGTGTCAGTCGGCCGGCTTGCGGCTGGTGAAGCTGATGGAGTTGGACGAGGTGGCTATTCTGAACTCCATTCCGACGGCTGAAGGGGCCATCGCCTTGGCGATGCAGCATACGGACATCACCTTGCACGGGGCCCGCGTCCTGGTGGTCGGTTTTGGCCGCTGCGGCCAGACGCTGGCCAGGACCGCGGCCGCTTTAGGGGCGAAGGTTCGTGTGGCTGCCCGCGACACGGCGGATTTGGCGCGAATCATCGAGATGGGCTTGGAACCGGTGGCCATGGATGGACTGGAGGCGGCGGTGCGCGACATCGATGTGGTATTCAACACGGTGCCTGCACCCATTCTGACCGCCGAGGTGCTGAAGGTGATGCCGCGTGAGACCGTAATCATCGATATCGCCTCCAAGCCGGGCGGGACGGACTTTCGCTATGCGGAACGACGTGGAATGAAGGCGATTTTGACGCCGAGTCTGCCGGGGTTGGTGGCGCCCAAGACGGCGGGGCGGATTATCGCAGCCACTGTGTGTAGGCTTCTGGCCGCCGATGGAGGAGGGATTACAGGTGGAGCTGAAGGGTAAGACCATCGGGTTTGCCGTGACCGGATCGCATTGCACGTACGCCGAAGTGTTTCCGGCGGTGGAACGGCTGGTGGCCATGGGCGCCACGGTCGTACCGGTTTTCTCCAACACCGTACTCGGCGTCGGCACACGGTTTGGGGAAGCGGGAGAGTGGGCGGAACGAATCGAAGCCGTAACCGGTCAACAGGGCATACGGACCATTCCCCAGGCGGAGCCGCTGGGGCCGAGCCAGCGTCTGGACAGCCTGGTCATCGCCCCGTGCACAGGCAGCACGCTCAGTCGTTTGGCCAACGCCAACACCGACTCTCCCGTTCTCATGGCAGCCAAGGCCACACTGCGCAACGACCGGCCGGTGGTGTTGGCCATATCGACCAATGACGGATTGGGGCTCAATCTATTCAATCTCGCCAAGCTCCTCAATACGAAAAATATTTTCTTCGTTCCGTTCGGCCAAGACGCGCCGCATGTTAAAATAAACTCATTGGTGGCGCAGATGCGGTTGATTCCAGAGACGTTGGAAGCCGCTCTCGAGAAAAAACAACTGCAGCCGTTATTGATTGAACGGTGGCGCGAGGAGCGGCCGTCGATATCTCCCTGACGGGGAGGGCTGCGGGAGAAGGAGTCGGAGACGAGTGCAGCGCAAGGAGAAATATTGCGTGGCCGTGCTGGGGGCGACAGGCGCAGTCGGCCGCAGGATGATTGATACATTGGCACGGAGAGAGTTTCCGGTCGGGGAGCTGAGGCTCTTGGCTTCCCCGCGGTCGGCGGGTACCACGCTCTCTTTTCGGGGTCAGTCCGTGCCCGTCGAGGCCGCCTCGGCGTCCGCCTTTGACGGGGTCGACATCGCGCTGTTCAGCGCCGGTGCCAGCGCCAGCCGGACCTACGCCCCGCTGGCGGTGGAACGGGGCGCGGTGGTTATCGACAACAGCAGCGCCTTTCGTCTCGAGCCGGACGTGCCCCTGGTGGTCCCGGAGGTCAATCCGCAGGCGGCCGAACAGCACAAGGGGATTATCGCCAATCCAAACTGTTCCACCATCCAACTGGTCGTGGCTGTCAAGCCGTTGGTCGACTTCGGGTTGGAACGCATCACCGTGACCACGTACCAGGCGGTCAGCGGCATGGGACAGAAGGCCATCGACGCGCTCAGCCAGGAGATCGCAGCCGGACCGAGCGATGTCAAAAAGACGCTGTTTCCGGTGCATGGCCAGTTCGCGACCTACCCGATGGCGTTCAACGTCCTGCCCCAGTGCGATGTGTTTGTCGAGGACGGGTACACCCGAGAAGAGATGAAACTGGTCAACGAGTCGCGCAAGATTTTAAGTATGCCGGGCCTTGAAGTCAGTCCGACAGCGGTTCGTGTGCCCGTTCTGTACGGTCACGCCGAGGCGGTGGAATTGCGCTTTCGGACACCGGTTACCCCTGAGCAGGTTCGGGATCGACTGGCGCACGCCAAGGGCGTGGTGGTCGTCGACAACCCGAATGAAGCGGTGTATCCGCATCCACGCATGGCCGCGGGGACGGGCGAGACGTATGTGGGTCGCATCCGCCGGAGCTTGGCCGACGACCGTTCAATTCTGATGTTCGTGGTGGCGGACAACCTGCTCAAAGGAGCCGCCTGGAACGCGGTGCAGATAGCCGAGTTGTTGGTCGGGATGGATCCGAATCGCAGTGACTGCGAACCAGTGGCGGAGGCGCCCCTGTCATGAGCGTGATTGTGCAAAAGTTCGGCGGCACGTCGGTGGCCGCCGAGGATGGCCGGCTCGCAGCCCTGCGCCATGTGGAGTCGGCTCTGGCTGACGGTTATCAAGTGGTGGTGGTGGTCTCCGCCATGGGCCGCCAGGGCGATCCGTACGCCACTGATACCTTGCTCGGCCTGATTCCCGACCGGCGGGGGACGCCGCCACGCGACCTGGATCTGTTGATGTCCTGCGGGGAGGTCATCTCGGCGGTGGTGTTTGCCGCGCTGCTGCGGGGGCGAGGGCATGAAGTGGCTGTGTTGACCGGGCCGCAGGCGGGCATTCGGACGACATCGGAGTACGGTCGGGCGCGCATTCTCGAGATTCGGGCGGATCGGATTCGCGAAGAGCTGCGCGACGGAAAGGTTGTCGTGGTGGCGGGCTTTCAAGGGGCTACGGAGACCGGCGAGGTCACGACGCTGGGGCGCGGCGGCAGCGATACCACGGCGACCGCGCTGGGTGTGGCGCTGGACGCCAGCTACGTGGATATCTTCACGGACGTCGACGGCATCATGACCGCGGACCCGCGAATTGTGGAAAACGCTCGTCTGTTGCCGCAGGTGACGTATACGGAGATTTGCAATCTGGCTTATCAGGGAGCCAAAGTCATCCATCCGCGAGCGGTGGAAATCGCGATGCAGAAAAACATTCCCATCCGCGTCCGCAGCACGCGGTCGGACGATGCGGGGACCTTGGTCGTCTCGGCCGCAGACGTGCTGGAGACGCGGGCGGTGACGGATCGGCTGCTGACGGGGGTGGCACACGTACCCCACCTGACGCAGATTCGCTTGGAAGGCCCCGGCGCTCGGCACCATGTGTTTGACGCGCTGGCCCGACACGGCATCAGCGTCGATTTTATCTCTGTCGAGCCAGGGCGTATCTCGTTCACGGTGCCGGACGCGGAGGCGCCGGGCGCGCTGGCGGTGCTGAGGGACCTGGGAATGGAGGCGAAGACGACGCCCGGGTGCGCAAAGGTGTCGGCGGTGGGGGCCGGCATGGCCGGCGTTCCGGGGGTGATGGCGCGCATTGTCGAGGCTTTGGCAGCGGAAGGAATCGAGGTGCTGCAATCCGCTGACTCGCACACCACCATCTGGTGTTTGGTGCGCGGCGAGGATATGGAGACGGCCGTGAAGGCCCTGCATCGCGCTTTTGGCCTGGGCCAAGAACCGGAATCGCCAAGCGCCGGATTCGACTACGGTACGGAGGTGAAGTAGCGTGGATTTTGGCCGCATTGTGACCGCCATGGCGACGCCGTTCACGAGTGCGGGGGATTTGGACGTTGTCGGTTTGGAACGACTGATCCATCATCTGCTGGACACGGGTACCACCTGTCTGCTGGCGGCCGGCACGACGGGAGAGTCCCCCACGTTGACTCACGAGGAGAAGCTGCGCCTGTTTGAACACACGCTGCGCCTGGCCGACGGGCGGGTGCCAGTGATGGCAGGAACGGGCACGAATGACACCCGAACGTCCATCGAGCTGTCTCGCGAGGCCCAACAGATGGGCGTTCACGGCCTCCTCTTGGTGACCCCGTATTACAACAAGCCCTCCCAGGAAGGTCTCTACCGTCATTTCGCCGCTGTGGCGGAAGCAGTGGACATCCCCATCATGTTGTACAACGTTCCCGGCCGCACCGCGGTCAATATGGATGTGGAAACGGTGCTGCGTCTGTCGGAAATCCCGAACATCGTGGCGCTCAAAGAAGCGAGTGGCAATTTCAGTCAAATCCTGGAGATTGCGGCCCGCAAGCCGGACGATTTTCTCCTCTACAGCGGGGACGACAAGTTTACGCTTCCGATGATGGCTGTAGGAGGCTACGGTGTGGTCAGCGTGGCTTCGCACGTGGTGGGCTTGGAGATCCGGGAGATGATAGACGCGTTCCTGGGCGGGGACCACCGCAGGGCAGCCACCTGGTCAGGGCGGTTACTGCCGATATTTGAGGCCCTGTTCCGCACAACCAGCCCTTCACCGCTCAAGGCGGCGTTGCAGCTGTTGGACGTTCCGGTCGGCGGGGTGAGGTTGCCGCTGGTCCCGGCTGGCGAATCTGTGGTGGAGGAGTTGAAACGGGAACTCATCCGCTTGCGCAAACTGCCAGAGTCTTGATTCGTCACCACGCTGCAGGCGAGGGGGAACCCTCGCCTTTTTTTATTGGTTGTGATTGCCGATGCGTCCGGGTATAATATTCTCAACGTGACTGGTGCGGCGGCCTGACAATCGCAAATAAATACGCGTCTGCGCGTTCCGGCAGACGCTTGGGTATTTGTGCGTATTGTACGGAATCGGTGTGCGGCGAGTCGTTTTTGGACACGGCGGATCTGGATGCCCAGTTTCGACACCAGGGGCACAATTCGCAGAGAGGATATTTTTGTGTTTTTTTGTGGATCAGATGTACGAGCTGGACGGCTCGCAAGTACGGAGGTGCTACGTTGGCGCGCAAGCAAAAATTGACTATCGTCTCGCTGGGAGGAGTCGGCGAGATTGGGAAAAATATGACTGTGTATGCTTATGGGAATGACATGATTGTTGTCGATGCCGGATTGAAGTTTCCGGAAGAAGAGTTACTGGGGATTGATGCCATTATTCCGGACATCTCATACCTGTTGGAAAACAAAGACCGCGTTCGCGGTATTTTTCTGACCCACGGTCACGAAGACCACATCGGCGGCTTGCCTTACGTCCTGAGGAGTTTGAATGTGCCGATTTACGGAACTCGGTTGACGCTGGGATTGGTGGAGGGCAAGCTGCGTGAACATGGCTTGCTGGATACAGCCAAGCTGATCAACATCGATGGGGACAGCGTGATTGATGCCGGCGCATTCAAGGTTTCTTTCTTTTATGTGAACCACAGTATTCCCGACTCAGGGGGATTTGCCATTGATACGCCTGAGGGTCTTGTGATTCACACCGGAGACTTCAAGTTTGACCATACGCCGGTCGACGGCCGGCTGGCGGATGTGCAGAAGTTGGCCGCATACGGAGCGCGCGGGGTGCTGGCACTCGTGGCGGACAGCACCAATGCCGAACGTCCAGGATTCACTCCCTCGGAACGAGTGGTGGGCAAGGCCATTGAGAACATCCTGGCGCAGGCGGAGGGACGCGTGATTCTGGCCACCTTCGCGTCGAACATCCACCGCATTCAGCAGGTGATGACGATTGCTGAACGGATGGGGCGCAAAGTGGCTCCTGTTGGCCGCAGTATGGTCAACAACATCCAGGTCGCTATGCAGTTGGGGTACCTGGATGTGAAGCCCAGCACGTTAATTGACGCCGACGATGTGAGCAAGCTTGCACCCGAAAATGTCCTGATTCTGTCCACCGGGTCGCAGGGTGAGCCGATGTCGGCTCTGACGCGGATGGCCCGCTCCGCTCACCGCAAGATCGAGATCTACCCGGGAGACACAGTGGTCCTGGCCAGTTCTCCGATTCCCGGCAACGAGCGGGCGATTGCGCGGACGATTGACCAACTGTTGAAGATTGGCGCTCATGTCATCTATCAAGGGGTGCACGTGTCCGGCCACGGCAGTCAGGAAGAGCTGAAGTTGATGCTGAACCTGGTGCGCCCGCAGTATTTCCTCCCCGTACACGGGGAGTATCGTATGCAGCTGCGCCACGCGGAGCTGGCGGAGGCGACCGGGGTTCAGCCAGAGAACATCTTTATCGTCGATTTGGGCGATGTGGTGGAGTTTGACAACGGTCGCGCCCGTTTGAGCGGTAAGGTCACAGCCGGCATGGTGTTGATTGATGGTCTCGGAGTCGGGGATGTCGGGAACATTGTGCTGCGGGATCGCAAACTGTTGTCGCAGGACGGCATCCTGGTCGTGGTTGTGACGCTGTCGAAGACCGCCGGCACTATTCTCTCCGGTCCGGATATCATCTCGCGGGGGTTTGTGTACGTGCGGGAGTCGGAAGCCTTGCTCGAGGAGGCCAACAAAATTGTGGCGTCGACGTTAACGAAGATGGTGGCGGACAATATCAGCGAGTGGTCTTCCTTGAAGACGGCGGTGCGCGACGCCTTGGGGCGTTTCCTGTATGAACAGACGCGCAGGCGGCCCATGATTCTGCCCATCATCATGGAGGCGTGAGAGAGTTCCACTTGGTATGAGGCGGCCTAAACGGGTCGGCTTTTGCATGCGGTGGCAGCTTCCACCCCATACTAGGTCTTGAGTAGAGCCTCTTGTCGCAGGGGTGACAAGTGAAGGGGTGGATTGACATGACGTATGGGGACGTGGGGAGTCAGCTTGCCGATGCGGCGGGAGGGGGAAACAGCCAGCAGGCACTGAGAATGGACGGCGAAGCGCAGCCTGCCCCGGTTGCGCCTGATGCGCAGAGCCCCAATCCGGAAGGGGTCGCCAACGCCATCGCCTCGTTGGGGCAGCCCGCTCCCGTGCAGGCCGAATCGAACATCTATTGTCTGACGGTCATCGGACAGATTGAGGGCCATCTGGTCCTGCCCGCGCAAAACAAGACCACCAAGTACGAACACATCATCCCGCAGCTGGTGGCCGTGGAACAAAATGAAAAAATCGAAGGTTTGTTGCTCATTCTCAACACAGTAGGGGGCGACGTGGAGGCGGGGTTAGCGATCTCGGAAATGGTAGCCAGTCTCAGCAAGCCGAGTGTGTCGTTGGTATTGGGCGGCGGCCACTCCATTGGTGTGCCGATTGCTGTAAGTACAAATTATTCCTTTATTGCAGAGACGGCTTCGATGACCATTCATCCCATCCGTTTGACCGGCATGGTTATCGGCGCCCCTCAGTCGTTTGAATACATGGAGCGCATGCAAGAGCGCGTGATCCGCTTTGTCGTACAGCACTCCCACGTCAGCGAACCTGTGTTTCGCGATCTGATGCTGAACACGGGCGAACTCGCGCGCGACATCGGGACAACCGTGGTCGGACCGGACGCTGTACGCTACGGCCTGGTGGATGAGGTCGGCGGCATCGGCAAGGCGATGGCCAAGCTGCAGCAGTTGATAGCGGAGCACAAAGCCCGTCAACCGGTGGCGGGGCTGGCGGCGCCTGCATCGGGGATGAAGCAATGAGCCTGTTTTGGAGTATCGTTCCCTTTGGTGCCGTGATGTCCGAGTTGAACGAGGTCAGTCCGTACCGGGAGTGCGACTTTCAAGGGGTGCACCTGTTAGTGACCCCCACAGGCTCGGGCAAGGCGCGGATTGAGCGCGTTCTGAGTCCGTATCCTCAGGATTACCTGCGGCCGTACCTGCAACCGGGAACGGAGATTCCGTACCCTGGGGACTGACGGGCAAGCGTTGGCGGCCGATTGGCAGGAAATGCACCCCCACATCGCGAAATAGTGTCCGAATGAGTGCCGGATGGCACACAGGAGGGCGCACAAGTGGGTAAGAAACAGCACAAGCAAGAAATTCTACGCTATGAATTGACCGGCATGGCGCTGCTTTCCCTCAGTGCCCTGGCCCTGGGTCGACTGGGAAAAGTGGGTCAATATCTGGATATTGCCTGCGTCTGGATTGCCGGTTCGTGGAGTTTTTTGCTGCCGGTGTTTGTAGGGTACGCGGCGGTGTACACTATGGTGCGCCGGACGACCTTTCCGTGGCATCATCGCCATATGGGGCTTCTGGTCTTATTCATCACCTGGCTGACCGGGATGGAGTACTCGTTTTATCAAAACGTCTCCAAGTTCTATCCGTCCGGAAATGTCCCCCTGTTTTCGGCCACCATCACGGCCATCAAACAAATGTGCCGGCTGGTTATGGATCCGGCCGCAGTCGACTCGTCGCAGGTCAGCGGAGCCGGCGGTGGGCTGGTCGGCTATGCGTTCTTCTCGGTCGCTTATTACTTGTTCTCGGGCACGGGCACCTTGTTGGTGTTGGGCGTTGGCGTGATCATCGGCGGGGCGTTGGCCACCGGCGTCTCCTTGGTCACGGTGGTGCAGCGCGGCACCGACTTCATGGAGCAGCGTTTGGAAGGGGTTTGGCGGGGCACGAAGGGCTATCTCGGTTTGTTGTTTGGTCCGGATCCGCAACATCCCCGCGGGCAGAGAAGACAGCGCAAGGAGCGAACAGAGGATCGGGAAGGAAATTCCATCGGCCGTGAAGGCGGCAGGAAGCGACGGCGCCAACCGGCGGCGGTGGTGGAGGGAGAGTTTTCGGAGATCCCCTTCACACCTGATGCAGCGGCGTCCTCTGGAGACCCATCCGACACGGACAGGCGGCCGGTGATCCACGATTTCGCGGCCAGACGACGGGCTCAACAGGACGTCGAAGCGGCGCGGGAGGGTCCCACGATGGAGCAGGTGGGGAGCCAGATCATCATGCGCTATCCCGATCCGCCCGTTCCCTCCCTGCAACCGCCACCGAAAAAGACGGCCGGGGTGTCACCGCCGCCAGCCGCTGGCCACGCGGAGAGCGAAGTGGGCTATCCGGTCGGGGCACCGGTTCGGGATGAGAACTATCAATTGCCGCCGCTGCGGCTTTTTAAACTGCCCAAGGGTGGCAAGAGCGGGTTCAGCCATAAAGACGCGCAGGACAACGCGCGCAAGCTGGAGATGACTCTGGAGAGTTTCGGCGTGCATGCAAAGGTTTTGGAAATCAGCCGTGGGCCCACGGTCACCCGCTATGAACTGCAGCCGGCCATTGGTGTCAAGGTGTCGCGCATTGTCGGGCTGGTGGACGATATCGCGCTGGCGCTGGCGGCGCGCGACGTCCGTATCGAAGCGCCCGTGCCGGGAAAGTCGGTGATTGGGATTGAGGTGCCCAACGCGGAGGTAGCCATCGTCACCTTGCGCGAGGTGCTGGAGGCGCCTGAGTTTCAGGAGGGCGACAGCAAACTAGCCCTGGCGCTGGGGCGTGACATTGGCGGCGCCGCCATCGTCGGAGATCTGCAGAAAATGCCGCACCTGTTGGTCGCGGGAGCTACCGGATCGGGCAAGAGCGTATGCATCAACGGGATGATTGCCTCCATCTTGATGAAGGCGAAGCCGCACGAAGTCAAGTTGATGATGATTGACCCGAAAATGGTGGAGTTGACTGTGTATAACGGGATCCCGCACCTGCTGGCGCCGGTGGTGACGGATCCGCGTAAAGCTGCGTATGCCCTGAAGAAGGTTGTGCTGGAGATGGAGAATCGATATCGCGCGTTCGCAGAACGCGGAGCGCGGGATATTGAACGGTACAACCAGATGGTGGAGGGAGAAGGGGCGGATCCGCTGCCGTATATCGTCGTGATCATCGACGAATTGGCTGACCTGATGATGGTGGCGCCGGGAGACGTGGAGGATGCGATTTGCCGCATCGCACAGATGGCGCGCGCCGCAGGCATTCACTTGATTGTAGCGACTCAGAGACCCTCGGTCGACGTCATCACCGGCTTGATCAAGGCGAATATTCCGAGCCGCATTGCCTTCGCCGTCTCCTCGATGGCCGATTCGCGCACCATTCTTGACATGGGTGGAGCGGAAAAGCTGCTCGGACGCGGCGACATGCTGTACCTGCCGGTGGGCGCTTCGAAGCCGGTGCGGGTACAGGGGGCGTTTCTCTCCGAGGAAGAGATTGAGCGCTTGGTGGCGCATGTCAAGCGACAGCAGGAGGCGGTATACACCGTCGATTTGAATCAGCCGGATGATACCGCCGGCGAGGCGGAGGAGACCGGCAACGATGTGGACGACCTGTTCGTGGATGCGATGGATCTGGTTGTGGACAGCGGACAGGCGTCGGTATCCATGGTCCAGCGGAGGTTTCGGGTCGGATACTCGCGGGCGGCCCGAATCATCGACCAAATGGAACAACATGGGCTCGTCGGCCCGTTTGAAGGCAGCAAGCCGCGGGAGGTGCTCGTCAGTAAGGAACAATGGATGGCGGTCCGAGAGTCGTTTCGTCGCCGATGAGGCATGGATGTCCCACCAGGTTCATACAATGTACGGCACGGTACGGCAGGCGGATGGGGGTGACTCCTCCGTCCCGCCCGTGCCATGGACAAGCGGTGAGGGGGGCGTTCCATGCCTTTGCTGTCCCAAAAAGGCCGTGGATTGTGGCTTGGCGGTCTGGGTTTGTTGCTGATGGTTGCGACCGTGCTGGGTATCGCGGGTGATGAACTGCGGTCGACGATGCATAAACTTTTGGCGCTGGATGCGCCAGCGCGGTCCGTTCGAGCGGACCACTCAGCAGGAGGTGAGCAAGCCTCCGCTGTGCGGGATGTTCCAGATTCGGTGGTAGCCGCGGTGGCGCAGCACGTAGGCGGCATTCAGGGGTTGGACGAACTGGTGGTGCTCCCGCACGGAAACGAATACTTGGTGTCGGCCACGGTCAATGTGGCATCTGGGGATCCAGGGGCCGAGCGGTTCAAAATAGCGGCCGACGTGCAGACCTTTTTCGCCGGGATATTCGCCAGTGACAAGAAGGTCCAGCAGGGCGAACTGTCGTTTCTGTCTGCCGACGGGGATATCGTGGCCAGTGCGGGACTGGGACGTCATGCCTACCAAGCGATGAGCGTGTCTGCAATGGGGAAGAATGGGATTTGGTTTACGGAGCAGATGAACCGCTCTGAGGACGATAGCCAGGGCGTGAACGCATCTTGGTTTCAGGTCGATGTCAGCCGCCTGCAATAGGACCAGGTTGACACGGCCATACAAAGCGGTCAGCGCCGCTTCGTATGACCGAACATGTAGGCGTGGGAGACGCCGATGTCGCGCCGGCGCACTTCCCGCATTAATGCCCGCACTAAAGGCTGATGCCCAGTTTTCATCAAAACCTCAATAATGGTTTGAGTGGTGAAGGGTTCATCCAAGGATTCTACAACCTCTGGGTTTTCTTCCAGGTGTTCCAGCCATCGGTCGTCGAACTGTTCTCCCCGCCGCTGTCGATACGCACGCTGGTACAGGTCCTTCACGGTGACCGGGAGGTTGAGCACCTCAAGATAAAAATTGAGTTGGTACAGCGCCTTAGCCACCGACAGGTGTTCTCCTGAATGTGTCATGTTTGGCCACCTCTTGCCTTCATTATCCCGGTTTGCCGACAGAATGGCAAGGACATTTCCGAAATACACGGTACCTGGAACATGGTACAATATGCAGCGATGGCTGAGGACAGCGTGTTGGAGAACCGTTCGATAAGGGGTATGCCGATTGCAACGCGGGTTCAGAGTTCAGACAACAATCCTGCTGGGAGCCTGCCTGTGCCTGCTGGGCGCGGGCGGATGCGGGGCTCCCGATCTCACGACGATGCGCCCGAGTGTGACGAAGCAGGCGGCGATTGTGTACCTGGTCGGCCATCGACTGCCGCATTGGTCGGAAAGTCAGGTGCTGGCCCTGCAGTCTTCCACCGGTTTGGTCATCGCGGCCACATCGTTGACGGATCGCGGCCAGGTACTGTCGCGCGCGCGCGAATTGGTCCGCCGTACAGCCGATAGGCCGCCCCTGTTGGTGGTGGTTGCGGAGCAGCCACCGAGCGCAGATTTTGTGTCGTTCCTGCGCCGACACCAAGACCTCAAGGTGGAATGGATCTGCCGCAAGGCGGCATCGGTGCAGCTGGACAACCTGCGACAGGTGGTGGACAACCAGCGGCTGGCCGCGTATGCAGCCGGCTGGCTGGCCGGATCGATTGCTATGCAGAGATCCTCCCACTCCCTAGCCACCGTCGGTTGGTACGTGACGGGGAGCGAGCCGTCGGCGCCGCTCGGCCACACGTTCCTCGCCGGCTTGTACAACGGGAACACGACGGCGAGGGTGGTTGCTCTGCCCGCGGACAGTTCGACGGAGCTTCCGGGAGTAGTGGTTGTGTGGGGGGAGGTTCCGGCCAAGCTTCGGCAGCAGGCTCTTCTGTCGGGCAGTCTGCTGGTGACCCCGCTAGGGCAAACTCCATCGGCGGACTCGGTGGTTTTGACGTTGCCCCCCGTATCGGCACTGACTGCCGATTTGCGAGCGTATAAGGAGAACAAGTGGCGTCCCGGTGTTCAACAAGCGGACACAGCTCCTCAGATTGACGTTGACCCTAGTGTCGTGCCAGCGGATATGGTTACGGATCTGCAGCAGGTTCAGACGACGCTTGCAGCCCAGCCGACCGTACCGGAGAAACAGTGGCAGGCAATCAGCGCGGAAGTGAAGCAGAAATGGCAGTCCGATCTGGATATCCCTTCCGCATGATCCCGTATGGCTTTTGGCAATCTACTGGGAAGGAGTCTGAATCCGCGTGTCGAATGGGAATAAGGATAGCGCATCGGTCGTGCACGAATTCTATCTGCAGTATCACATCCGCAACAACCGTCCCGGGCTTCTCGGCGACTTGGCGTCCCTGTTGGGGATGTTGGGGTTTAATATTGTGCAGTTGAACGATTTGTCGGAGGAAAGCCGAGGTTTCCTGTTGCAAACCACCCATCCGGAGAATGTCGAGGTGTTGCGCCATATCCTCAGTTGTCTGGAGGATGTGGAGTTGGCGGGACTACGTCCGCCGTCGTTGCGGGATCGGATGTCGCTGCGGCACGGGCGGTTTATTGAACGGAGCGACACGGAAGCCCGAACGTACCGGTTTGTGCGTGATGAATTGGGCGTCTTGGTAGATTTCCTGGGCGAGATCTTGAAGCGACCGGGGCACCAAGTGATAGGGTTTCGCGGACAGCCGCGTGTGGGCAAGACGGAATCCATAGTCGCCTCCAGCGTGTACGCCAACAAGCGGTGGACCTTCATCTCATCCACTTTGCTCCGGCAAACGATACTCAAGGACCTGCCGAACGAATATTGGCGTGGTGAGCGGTTTGTGTACATCATCGACGGGGCTGTATCTACGCTCCGTGGGGGGGAGCAGCATATGCGTTTGGTGGAGCAGGTGATGGCGATGCCGGCTCCCATTGTGATTGAGCACCCGGACATCTTCGTACGGCATTCTCGCTTCGGCTGGAACGTGTTTGATTTGTTGATTGAACTTCGTCACCAGCCGGATGAGCAGATTCTGTACGAAGAGTATGAACGAGAGGCGGCGAATTGGCAGGAATAGAGGCTCATGACGTCTGGAGGGTTTGGCATGCGCGAGTTGGGCGAGACGTTGCGTCGGCGGCGCGAGGAGCTGGGAATGGACCTGGACCAGGTTGAACGGATGACGAAGATACGTAAACGCTACTTGTCTGCCATCGAGCAGGGGGATTGGAGATCTCTCCCCGGGGACGTATACGGGCGCGGGTTTGTGCGCAGCTATGCAGAAGCTCTCGGGCTTGACGGCTTGGCCTTGCTGCGTGAAATGGATGAGCGCCGCGCCCGTGCGGCAGTTCCAACTGACGATACGGCGACAAGGGGCGACGATGACCGGACCGTTTCACAGACAAGCTCATTTTCCGTTCAAAAGGAGCGGGACGATATGCCCCTTGCCCGGGCGAATCCGGTTGACGCGGGACCCAGGCGTTCGGCACCCGTTCGCGATTCCCACTCGCGCAAACCGGGCATTTCAATCCCCAGTGGTTCTGGACAGGCGGCCATCGTTGCGGCCATCTTGGTTGCGCTCGGAGCCGGGTGGTGGTACCTCAGCCATGTGCATGGTCACGGGGCATCGCAGCGGGCTGCGCAGAACACGGCCGCAGGCGGTACACATGCCACCAACACCGCCTCCTCGGGCGGCCATCAGCCGAAAACGAGCCACCATTCTTCCGCTCACAAGGGCGGAGCGAAGCCGACGCCGTCTCCCAAACCGAGTGTGACCATCACGACGGAGCCCTATCAGGACGGCGTGCAAAAGTATGTAGTGCAAGCCAGCGATCCGTTGACCATTCGTGTCAGTGCGGTGAGATCTCGCTGCTGGACGCAGGTCACCGCCGATGGCAAAGTGGTGACCAGCAGTGATATGTTGGAGACGGGGCAGAACCGCACGTGGCACGCCGAGTCTTCCCTGAACATGGTTTTGGGGGCGGCGTCTGCGGTACAGCTGCAAATCAACGGCAAATCGGTTAAACTGCCGGATGTCAACGGCCGGGTAGAGGTGCAAATCGTCAAGTCTGGGTCAGCAAAGTGACGCCCGGGTGTATCACCATTCTTACTGTACGGGAGTTGGACGGGAGGGGTTTATATGGCGAAGGAAGCATCGTTTGATGTGGTCTCCAAGGTCGATATGCAAGAAGTGGACAATGCTGTCAACCAAGCGAACAAGGAACTGTCGACGCGCTTTGACTTCAAGGGCAGTCGCAGCCGCATTGATTTTGAGGGCAAGGAGATCACCATCCTCGCGGATGATGAGTATAAACTCGCGGCCGTGTTCGATATCTTGCAGAGCAAGTGCGTCAAACGTGGAGTGCCGCTGAAAGCTCTCCAGCGGGGCAAAGTGGAGCCAGCGAGCGGTGGCGCCGTTCGGCAGACCGTGACCATACAGCAAGGGATCTCGCAAGATGTCGCCAAGCAGATCACAAAGCTTGTCAAAGACAGCAAACTCAAGGTGCAGGCGTCCATACAGGGGGAACAGGTGCGCGTCTCCGGGAAGAGTCGCGATGACCTGCAGGCTGTCATTCAGCGCCTCCGCGAAGAGGACCTTTCTGTCCCATTGCAGTTTGTCAACTTTCGTTCATGACTGCGTACGCGTCTGCCCGGTCTACTTTGACTGCTTTTTTGTAAGTAGGCTATACTGAGTGCGGTGAGCACGGCGCGGAAAGTGCGCAGCAAAGAATGGGGCGTGGGTGCGATTGAATCTGGCTAACCGGATCACGATAGCCAGAATTTTCTTTGTGCCGGTCATCGCGTTTCTACTTCTGGTGCGGTTTGACTTTTGGTCCTTCACCATCAATCATCGGACAACCACGGGCAGCGAGATCCTGGCTGCGCTCGTATTCATGCTGGCAGCTAGTACAGATGGGATCGACGGATATATTGCAAGGAAACAACAAATTATCACTAATTTCGGCAAGTTTTTGGATCCGTTGGCTGACAAGCTGCTCATTTCGGCGGTGCTCATCAGTCTCGTCGAGATGCAGCGTCTGTCCGCCTGGGTGGCCATCATCATTATCAGCCGCGAGTTCGCAGTGACCGGGTTGCGATTGGTCGCGGCGGCGGACGGCATCGTCCTGGCCGCGTCCAAACTAGGGAAGTTAAAGACCCTGTCCCAGGTGATCGCGATGGTCGCTTTGATTGTCAACAACTTCCCGTTCTCTCTGATCCGGTTTCCGTTTGATACCTTGATGGTTTACGTCATGGTGGTGATGACGGTGGTCTCAGGAATGGATTACTTCGTTAAGAACAAGCACGTCATCGACGTCAGGGGTTGATTGTGTGCAGGGTAGCGAGGTATGTCGAGCTGAACATATTGCGGTTGGCAGTGAAATTCTGCTTGGCCAAATCGCTAATGGACACGCGCAAACGATCTCTCTGGCCCTTGCGGAACAAGGGTTTTTTCTGTTTTATCACACCGCAGTCGGTGACAACCGGAAACGCCTCATCGAGGTGTTTCGGCAGGCGGCGCGGCGTTCCAACACGGTGATTGTCACAGGCGGATTGGGGCCCACCGAAGACGACTTGACGAAGGAAGCGCTGGCCGAGTACTTGGGCCGGCGGTTGATTCTGTCCCAGTCTGCCCTGGAACATCTTGAGTCCTATTTCCGCGGCCGCAAACGACCGATGCCAGAGCAAAACCGCAAACAGGCGTTGTGCATTGAGGGCGGCGAGTTGATTCCCAACCCCAATGGGACAGCACCGGGGCAATACATTTGTGCGCATGGCGTACACTACTTCTTGTTACCCGGTCCGCCGTTGGAAATGAAGCCGATGTTGCTGACATCCGTGCTTCCGAAACTGACACAGGTGTTTCCCAACCGACAGCTGATTCGCTCCCGCGTCCTCCATTTCTGTGGCATCGGAGAGTCAGATGTGGATGCGCAGATTTCGGATCTGCTGGCACAAGCGAATCCCACCTTGGCTCCGTTGGCGGGGGAGGGGGAAATGCTACTACGCATCTCCGCTGCCGCAGACAATGAAGACGCCGCTTGGGCGTTGATTCAACCGGTGGAGGAGGAGATTCGCCGGCGCTTTGGGGCGTACATTTACGGTGTAGACGAGGAGACGCTGCCGATGGCGGTGGGCCGTCGCCTGCGCGAGGCGGGGTGGACATTGGCCTTAGCAGAAAGTTGCACGGGCGGACTGATATCCTCTATGATAACGGCGGTGCCAGGAAGTTCGGTGTACTTTCAAGGCGCTGTAGTCGCGTATCAGAATGAGGTCAAACGGGCCGCGCTCGGGGTTGAGGAGACCACGCTCGGCGCGCACGGGGCCGTCTCAGAGCAGACGGCGGCCGAGATGGCGGTGGGCGTCAAAGCGCGGCTGCAAGCGTCGGTCGGGGCCGCTGTCAGCGGGGTTGCGGGACCCGGGGGTGGGACTCGCGAAAAACCGGTCGGCACGGTTTGCGCCGCTGTGGCTTGGCCGGGCGGTGTATGGACCTGGACCATGAACCTGCGGGGTTCCCGCGAGCAGATTCGCATCCGGGCCGCGAAGCGGGTTCTGTGGGAGGTGTACCGCCGGATAGGGAATGGTCCGTCGGAGAAATGAAGCCGACTTCCGGATGGGAACAGCAGAGAAAGGTGAGAACATGACGTCATTTACGGATTTACCGCTGAGCAAACGCGTCCAGGACGCGATTAACGACATGGGTTTTGAAGAGCCGTCGCCGATTCAAGCTGCGTGTATTCCGCTCGTCCTGGAAGGGCGGGAAGTGATTGGACAGGCACAGACGGGTACAGGGAAGACAGCCGCTTTTGGCATTCCCATGGTGGAGATGGCGACAACCGACAGAGCCGTGCAGGGGCTGGTGCTCACGCCGACACGTGAGCTGGCCATCCAGGTGGCTGGTGAGTTTCGGAAAATCGCCAAGTACAAGCGGATTCGCACCTTGCCCATCTACGGTGGACAGTCGATTGTCCATCAAATCCGGGCCTTGCAGCAAGGTGTGCAGATTGTGATTGGCACACCTGGGCGCGTGCTGGATCACCTGCGTCGCGGGACGCTCAATCTGAACCATGTCCGAATGGTGGTGTTGGACGAGGCGGACGAAATGCTCGATATGGGTTTCATCGAGGACATTGAGGCCATCCTCTCCGAGACGCCGGAGGAACGCCAGACGCTTTTGTTTTCGGCCACGTTTCCAGCCGCGGTCAAGCGACTGGCCGGTCGGTACATGCACAATCCCGAGCACGTGACCGTCAATCGCGGCGAGGTCACGGTGCCGATGATCGATCAGGTGTACTACAAAGTTCTGGAGCGCAACAAGCTGGAGAGTCTGTGCCGCATCATTGACAGCGAAGAGGTCTCTTTGGGCATCATTTTTTGCCGCACCAAGCGCGGCGTGGATGAGTTGACCGAAGCGCTCCTGGCGCGTGGATACCTGGCGGACGGGCTGCATGGAGACCTGAGCCAAACACAGCGGGACAGGGTTATGCGCAAATTTCGCACCGGTGACATTGAGCTTCTTATCGCCACCGATGTCGCCGCGCGCGGCATCGATGTCGAGAACGTGACACACGTCATCAACTACGACCTGCCCCAAGACCCAGAGTCCTACGTGCATCGCATCGGCCGGACCGGCCGCGCGGGCAAGCGGGGCTTGGCGATATCCTTGGTCACCCCGCGGGAGTTTAAGCTGTTGAAGCAGATTCAGCGGGAGACAGGGGCCAACATGGAGGGCCGTGATGTCCCCACCCTGGCGGATGTGGCGGAGAGGCAGGCGGAAATGTGGCGCGAGCGGTTGGTGGAGGCGATTCAAGAGGGCGGTCTCGCCCACTATCGTGCCATTCTCGGCAAGGTGGTCGATGATTTCGATCCGGTCGATGTCGCCTGCGCGGCCTTGAAACTGGCTTCTGCTGGCGAGATGCAGGGGCGCGAAGAGGATGACTACGATTTTGGGGATACGGGCGCCAAGCCAGGGATGGTGCGGTTCTTCGTCAACATCGGCCGTGCCGCTCGGATTGGACCTTCCGATTTGGTGCGGACCATCTCGGAAGAAGCGGGAGTCCCCGGACAGGCTATCGGGAAGATCGATATCTTTGACCGCTTTACTTTCGTGGAAGTGGAACAAGAATCGGCTCCTTTCGTGTACGAGGCGTTGCGTCACAGTCGCATCAACGGTTCGCGGGTCAACCTGGAGCCGGCCAAACCGCGCAGCCGCATGCGTTGAATCTGGGGATCGCGAGGCCGGACGTCCCGGCAGGACGCATCTGCGCACCCGGCAGGGGTGCGGATGCGTCTTTTTCGATGTTGGAGGGGAACAGGTGTTTGCATAAGCATCAGGAATTGATACAATAGGCAACAGGAGAATCATCAGTGGATGTCGAAAACCGGTGTACGTAATGATGGGAACGCTGAATCCGTGCAGCGGGATGGCGGACCAGACAGGATGGTGGCAAGGATGAACGATAAACGGGCGGCCCTGGAGATGGCCTTGAAAAGGATTGAGAAGGACTTCGGCAAAGGGTCTGTCATGTGGTTGGGCGAGGCCTCGGCTTCCATGAATGTGGAGTCCATTCCGACAGGCTCTATCGCCCTGGACATAGCACTGGGTGTCGGTGGGTTCCCGCGTGGGCGAATCATCGAGATCTACGGAGCCGAATCCTCCGGTAAGACGACTGTGGCGCTGCATGCCGTGGCGGAGGTCCAAAAGCGGGGTGGGCAAGCGGCTTTCATTGATGCGGAACACGCGTTGGATCCTGTGTACGCGCAAAAGCTGGGCGTGAACGTGGACGAGCTGTTGATTTCGCAGCCGGATACAGGTGAGCAGGCGCTGGAAATTGCCGAGGCACTCGTGCGCAGCGGCGCCGTGGACATCATCATCGTGGATTCGGTGGCAGCTTTGGTGCCCAAGAATGAATTGGAAGGGGACATGGGCGACTCGCATGTGGGTTTGCAAGCTCGATTGATGTCCCAGGCACTGCGAAAATTGGCTGGCGCCATCTCTAAATCAAAGACCATAGCCATCTTCATCAACCAGATCCGTGAAAAGGTTGGCGTGATGTTCGGGAATCCGGAAACGACTACCGGCGGCCGTGCGCTGAAGTTCTACTCCACCATCCGCTTGGAAGTGCGCCGTGCGGAAGCGTTGAAAATCGGGAATGACATCGTCGGCAGCCGCATGCGTATCAAAGTGGTCAAGAATAAAGTCGCGCCGCCGTTCAAGCAGGTGGATGTGGACCTGATGTTCGGTGAAGGCATTTCGCGAGAGGGCAGTCTCATCGACATCGGCACAGAGTTGGACATCATTCAGAAGAGCGGCGCGTGGTATTCATTCCAGGATGAACGCCTGGGCCAGGGACGGGAAAATGCAAAGCAATTTCTGAAGGATCATGCTGATATCGCGGACAGCATCGAACAGCAGATCCGTGCCCATTTCGATTTAAACCCGGCACCGATTGCTGTGACTGCGGCCGCCGACGACGATGATGAGGGATTCGCATTTGAAGAATGAACAGGATTCACAGCGGCCTGAGCCGCAGATTCCCGGAAAGTGGGAGCCTGACTCTGCGGAAGCTGCGCTGCCCGCCGACGGTTCATGTGAGCGCCGCGAGTGGAAAATCGCGTCTGTCTCTGAAGTGACAGGACAACCCGACTGGCTCCGCGTGCAGTTTGCGGATCGTCCGGAAATTGTCGTGGCGCTCAGGGACTGGGTTGATGGACGATTCAAGGTGGGGCAGACTGTAGACACCGAGATGCTAGCCCAATTGGAGCGGAGTGCTCAGGAATTGGCCGCTTTCGAAGCGGCTCTCCGCTATTTGAGACGGGCGCACACGGAAGCTGAAGTGCGAAGTCATTTGCGGCGGAAGGGGTACCCGAAGGATGCTAGGGAGGGGGCTATCGCCCGTCTCAAGAGGATGGGCGCTATCGACGATGAGGCTTATGTAGCCCGCTTTATCGAGGTGAAGGCAGGCCGCATGAGTCGCAGAGAATTGTCTTGGAGACTGCGGCAGAAGGGCGTGGAGGGGCGGGTTCTGTCTGCCCACATGGATGACGAGCGGACCCGGCAGGCGGAGCGGGATACCTGCCGACAGCATGCCCAAAAGTATTGGAATCGCTTGAAAGATCACGACCCGTCGGTGCGGGCGCGCAAACTGGCCGCGTATTTGGGCCGCCGGGGATTTCCGGCGGATGAATGCCGCGCAGCTATCCATGAAATGCTCTCGCGCGCAGATGCTGATTCCGTATATGAGGACACGGATTGGATCTGACCGGTGATCTGATCTCAGACTCGGCCTTTGGGCCGGGTTTTTTGTTTTGTTATCGGTGGATTATGCTTTGCCGTCGTGTTCGCAGCGAAAATCGCAGTTGACATCGCCCGTTGGGGTCGCTATATTCAAGGTGCGGAAAACCCATAATCCGTATATAATTAGTTTGATTTAGCGGCGCGGGAGGATTTCCCCCAGACAGGTGGTGACGTGGAAAGGATGGCGGCCTCTTTTCATCTTGATGACGAGTGGAAAGACCGAATTGCCGCGAGTCTTGACGGGATGCGATTCGGCACGGTCGAAATTACGGTGCACGAGGGTCGCATCGTTCAGATTGAGCGGCGAGAGCGCGTGCGG
This sequence comes from Alicyclobacillus shizuokensis NBRC 103103, assembly GCF_001552255.1. GTDB lineage: Bacteria > Bacillota > Bacilli > Alicyclobacillales > Alicyclobacillaceae > Alicyclobacillus_G > Alicyclobacillus_G shizuokensis. The sequence goes on along the minus strand of NZ_BCQV01000001.1, from coordinate 34,807 downwards.
TTTGACGCCTCGGGCACAACCCGTACCCCCGCCGCAACCACACGGGCGACAGCAGGAACCAGACCCTCTCGCGGGAATGCCCCACCATCGTAGAGATGTTTCGATCCGGTTGCTGTGCGTGAATTGTACCCATCTCCATAGGCCGATCGGACCACCGAAGGCTCTGGCTGCGCTAGCGGATAGCGTAGAATTCAGGGCTATTTTTTGTGTTCGTGGAGAAGTGGGGCCCGCACACGTGTGGCTGCGAGCGGAATGCGCTGGACAGAGCGGGTTGTTGGGACGGTGAGCAAATGGTGAAGATTCATCGACCGGCAGCCGACCGGGATGGCGTTAAAAGGAGGGAAGGATCTTGATACGACGCAAAGCTAGGTTCGGAATCCCGCATCACGGATGGCGACTCGGTATTGGTGCCCGTGGAGCAGTCAAGCGTTTCGCAGCCGCGCTATCCGTGCTGGGCCTGTGCGCGGTGGTCTCCGCCTGCGGCACCGCGGGCGGCAACGAGCAAGCGGGAGGCACCACGTCGAACAGCGGTGCGGGTACAGGTGGCGTTGTCCACATTGGCTACCAGAAATACGGAACGTTGAACATCCTGAAGGCCCGAGGCACCCTGGACAAGGATTTGAAGAAAATCGGATACCGAGTCGACTGGACCGAGTTCCCAGGTGGCCCGCAGCTCCTGGAGGCGATGCGCTCGGGCAGTATCGACATTGGACACGCCGGGGAGGCGCCGCCCGTATTTGCGCAGGCGGGTGATGTCTCCTTGGTCTATCTGGCCCATGAGCCCGCCAGCCCGCACAACGAGGCGATTCTTGTACCGAAAGGTTCTCCGATTCACACCTTGGCACAGTTGAAGGGCAAGAAGATTGCCTTGAACAAAGGGTCCAACGTGCACTACCTGCTGGTGAAGCTGTTGCAAAGGGCCGGCTTGAAATACAGCGACATTCAGCCGGTCTACCTGGCGCCGGACGAGGCACGGGCAGCCTTTCAACGGGGCAGCGTGGACGCATGGGTCATCTGGGATCCGTACTTTGCCGTGGCTGAATCGCAGCTGCACGCGCGGGTACTGGCGGACGGCGAAGGGGTGGTACAAAACCACGAATTCTATTTGGCTTCCCGCACCTGGGCGCTTCAGCACCAGGCCGTGGTGAAGGTTTTCTTGAGAGACCTGTCGGAGACGGACGCTTGGGCCAAGACTCATCGAGCTGCGGTGGCGCGCCTGCTGGCTCCGCAGCTCGGCATCGACGAGAAGACGCTGCTGGTGGCCGCCAATCGCCGGACATACGGCGTGCAACCGATGGACAAAAAGACGGTTCAGCAGCAGGACATCGCCGACACGTTTTATCGCCTCGGTCTGATTCCGAAGTCCATCCATGTCGCGCAAGATGTGCTTCCCCAAAATGGAGGGTGATAGTATGGACGTGTTTTGGTTTATCCCCACCCACGGCGACGGGCGTTACTTGGGAACCCAATATGGTGGACGCAGCGTGGATCTGGCGTATGCGCGACAAATCGCCCAGGCTGTCGATGCCCTGGGCTACAGCGGTGTGCTTTTGCCGACCGGCCGCTCCTGTGAGGACGCATGGATTATGGCTGCGGCGTTGATGCCGGCGACGGTACGCCTGAAGTTCCTCGTGGCCCTGCGGCCAGGGCTCATGTCTCCGGTCGTAGCAGCCCGTATGGCTGCTACTTTTGATCGCTTGTCGCAAGGTCGCTTGCTGCTCAATGTGGTCACCGGAGGCGATCCGGCCGAGCTCGCGGGGGACGGATTGTTCTTGGAACACGATGAGCGGTACCGGCTGACGGCGGAGTTTCTGGCCATTTGGCGGCGGGTGATGTCCGGGGAAACGGTGGATTATCAGGGCCGTCACCTGCGCGTCGAAGGCGCCAGGCTGCTCTTTCCCTCACTCGTGTCCCCGCATCCGCCGCTGTATTTTGGCGGATCGTCCGCGATCGCGCAGGAAGTGGCGGCCGAACACGTGGATGTGTACCTGTCCTGGGGTGAACCCCCACGCCAGGTGGAGGAGAAAATTTCCCGCGTCCGTCATTTGGCGGAGGCCCGCGGCCGGCGATTGCAATTTGGTCTGCGGGTGCATGTCATCGTTCGCGAGACCCAAAAAGAAGCCTGGCGCGCTGCGGAGGAGTGGATACAATACTTGGACGAGGAAACGATAGCCCAGGCGCAACGGGTGTTTGCCCGTTACGACTCGGAGGGACAGCGTCGGATGGTGCAACTGCACCGGGGCAACCGAGCGCAGCTGGAGATCAGCCCCAACCTGTGGGCCGGTGTGGGATTGGTCCGAGGCGGTGCTGGTACCGCGCTGGTTGGCGACCCCGACACGGTGGCCGCCCGCTTGGATGAATATCGTGAATTGGGAATTGACACGTTTATCCTCTCTGCTTATCCGCATTTGGAGGAAGCGTACCGCGTAGCGGAACTGCTGTTCCCCAAGTTGGGCATCAAATCGGGTTTGGGGAAGCCTCGGTTGCAGGGGCCTTGCGGGGAGATTGTGGCCAATGAGCAGATACCTGCTCCCATTTCGGAGGTGAACTCATGAACAGACGGCTGCGCATGCGGGTCCTCGCGACGCAGCGGCCAGCCGGATTGGCCGTAGTGGCCTTCGTGATACTGGCCTGGCAGGTGGCGGGGACCTGTGGATGGTTACCGGGGAGTGTGCTGCCGACTCCCTGGCTCGTCCTGAAGGCTGCGGTGCAGTTGGCGAAAAGCGGTGTGCTCGCCAGTGACTTGGCGGTCAGCGCGGGTCGGGCGTTTCTTGGGCTGGCCATAGGTGGCAGTTTGGGATTGGTGTTGGGACTTATCTGCGGTGTGTTCCGGATTGCCGAAACCCTGTTGGACTCGCTTTTGCAGATGATTCGGACCATCCCACACCTGGCGCTTTTGCCACTTGTGATTCTGTGGTTTGGCGTGGGGGAAGTAGCGAAGGTCTTTCTTGTGGCTTTAGGGGTCTTGTTTCCTATGTACCTGAACACCTACCATGGCATTCGTTCGGTGGACCCGGGATTGATTGAGATGGGAAAGATTTACGGATTAGGAACCTTTGCGCTGTATCGCCGTATCATTTTTCCGGGCGCGCTGCCGTCTATCCTGGTTGGGCTTCGCTATGCCCTGGGCATCATGTGGACCACGTTGATTGTCGCGGAAACGATTGCGGCCAACAGCGGCATCGGCTACATGGCGATGAACGCGCGTGAGTTTATGCAGATGGACGTGGTGGTGCTGAGCATCGTGCTCTATGCACTGCTGGGAGCACTGTCTGACATGGTGGCACGCATGCTGGAACGGAGGTGGCTGATATGGCATCCACAGTTCCTGAACGCCGCTTCTTGAATGACGGTGACGACCGGGATACGACAGGCGCCCGGGTTGAGGTTGACGATGTTGTCCGCCAGTTTGATGCGAATCGGGTGCTCAACAACCTGGAATTTACGGTGAAAGCGGGCGAATTCATCGCGGTGGTCGGAAAATCGGGGTGTGGCAAGAGTACGCTGCTGCGCATCCTGTCCGGCCTGGATAAACCCAACAACGGCACGTTGCGGGTGGACGGGCAAAGGATCGAGGGGCTTACGCCAGGCACGCGCGTAGTGTTTCAAGATGCGCGATTGCTGCCGTGGCAACGCGTGGTCGAGAACGTGGCCTTAGGTCTCCCCGCCGAGCTCCGGCAGGAGGCTGAGCAGGCCTTGGAGTGGGTGGGGCTGGCGGACAAGGCGCGGGAGTGGCCGGCCCGACTGTCGGGAGGACAGAAACAGCGCGTGGCCCTCGCCAGAGCTTTGGTGTGGAGGCCGCGTCTGCTGCTCATGGATGAACCGCTCGGGGCGCTGGATGCACTGACCCGCCTTGAGATGCAGCGGTTGATTGAACGCACCTGGCTGGAACGGGGATTTACGGCCATCTTGGTCACGCACGACATCTCAGAAGCAGTGATGCTGGCGGATCGGGTGCTTTTGCTGGAAGCGGGAAGGGTGGCTATGGATGTGCGCATCGACTTGGAGCGGCCGCGGCGGCGGACGGCAGCGTTCGACGGGTTTGAAGAGGCCATTCTCTCCCGCATCCTTGGGGACGAGGCGTCGCACCCTGCGAGCGAGGGAGGCGGGGCACCGGAGACGGGGCGGCCTACGCCGGCACCGTTGGCTGCCCAAAGCTGAGATGCGCGTTCGTCCCTCGCCATCTCGAGTCGCTGCCTCTCTAGAGGGCGGTTTCGGCGGCCGTTTCCACGGTCGGAGACGGCCGTTTTCCTCACCTTGACATCCCTTCTCATCAAAATATAGAATGAAAATGCGTATCATTTACGGCCTCTAGCTCGAACTGTGGTGTCGCCATGGCGTACCTGCTTGCGTGGCGGTTCGCGGCGGTGAGCAAGGAGGCAAATCCATGTCCAGTACTGCTGTGATTGTCGTCGCGGCAGCAGTTGCTGTCGTGGCATTGTTGGTCGGCTTTGGAGTTGGTTACGTCGTCCGGCGTGCGTTCGCGGAGGCGAAGATCGGCAACGCGGAGTCCAAGGCGCTTGAGATCTTGGAGTCGGCGCGGCGCGACATGGAAGCCAAGAAAAAGGAAGCCTTGTTGGAAGCCAAGGAAGAAGCGCATCGGATGCGCCACGAAGCAGAGCGGGACATCCGGGAGCGCCGGAATGAGATTCAGAAGCTGGAACGTCGTCTGTTGCAGAAAGAAGAGGCTTTGGACCGCAAACTGGAAGTTCAGGAGCAAAAGGCGGAGGAACTGAAAGACAGGGAGCGGCGCATCCAAGCTCTCGAAGCTGAAATCGAGCAGCTCCATACACAGCGCGTCGCTGAATTGGAGCGCATCTCGGGACTGACTCAGGAGAGCGCTCGCGAGATGATTCTGTCCGCTGTGGAGCGAGAAAGTCGTCATGATGCTGCCGTTCTGATGAAGGAGATTGAGCAGGCGGCGCGGCTGGAAGCGGAAAAAAAGGCAAGGGATATCATCGCGACCGCGGTGCAGCGGTGTGCTGCGGATCACGCGGCGGAGATCACCGTGTCGGTGGTGAACTTGCCCAACGATGAGATGAAAGGGCGCATCATTGGTCGCGAAGGGCGTAATATCCGGACGTTGGAGACACTCACGGGGATTGATCTGATCATCGACGATACCCCGGAAGCTGTCATCCTTTCAGGGTTCGACCCGGTTCGTCGTGAGGTGGCACGCGTGGCGCTGGAGCGGTTGGTCGCGGATGGCCGTATCCATCCGGCGCGAATTGAGGAGATGGTGGAGAAGGCACGGCGTGACATCGACGAATTGATCCGTGAAGACGGAGAGCAGGCGACCTTTGAGACAGGCGTTCATGGATTGCACCCAGACCTGGTAAAGTTACTGGGGCGTCTGAAATTCCGCACCAGTTACGGTCAAAACGTGCTCAAACACTCCATCGAAGTCGCACACTTGGCAGGCTTGATGGCGGCAGAACTCGGTCTCGATGTGCAGTTGGCCAAGCGAGGCGGGTTGCTGCACGACATCGGCAAGGCGGTCACCCACGAAGTGGAAGGCTCACACGTGGAGATTGGGGTCGATCTAGCCAAGAGGTACCGAGAACACCCGGTCGTAATCAACGCGATTGCTGCGCACCATGGAGATGTGCCGTTTACGTCCCCGGTTGCTGTGATTGTCGCAGCTGCCGATGCCGTCTCCGCGGCCAGACCCGGTGCGCGTCGGGAGACACTCGACATCTATATGAAACGTTTGGAGCAGTTGGAGTCGATTGCCGAATCGTTTGAAGGCGTGGAGAAGAGTTATGCGATTCAGGCGGGACGTGAAATCCGCATCATCGTAAAGCCGGAAGTGGTGGATGACGCGGAATCGATTCGCATCGCGAAGCAGATCTCGAAAAAGATCGAGAATGAATTGGATTATCCTGGACAAATCAAAGTCACTGTGATTCGAGAAACTAGAGCCGTGGAATACGCAAAATAGAGTAGCCTTTCGGCTACTCTATTTTTTCCCGCTTTATCGGGCTGAACGGGGGGCCTGCCTGGAGGAGGGCGTAGGTGTGCGCGTGTTGTTTATCGGCGATGTCGTCGGCCGGCCTGGTTTGGAGTTTACGGAAAAGGTGCTGGCAAGGCGGCTGCCAGACTGGCAACCCGACTTGGTTGTGGCCAATGGAGAAAACGCCAGTGCCAGCGGCCGCGGGTTATCTCCGCGTGTGGCGGAGCAACTGTACGAAGCGGGCGTGGAGCTGTTGACGCTCGGCAACCATGCGTGGGACCAGCGGGAACTGGTGGAGTATATCGATACAGACGCCCGTATCGTCCGCCCGGCCAACTTTCCGCCGGGCACGCCCGGTCGCGGCTATACCGTGTGCCCGGTCAACGGCAAATCTGTTCTCATTATCAATGTGATGGGCCGAACCTTCTTGAGTCAATTGGACTGCCCGTTTCGAGCTGTGGACGAGATCCTGGATGGGCACCGGGACGTGCAGCACGTGATTGTGGATATGCATGCTGAAACCACATCGGAAAAACTGGCCATGGGCTGGCATCTGGACGGTCGTGTGTCGGCCGTTATCGGCACGCACACGCATGTGCAGACAGCGGACGAACGGATTTTGCCGCGAGGGACGGCCATGATCACCGATGTGGGAATGGTCGGACCACGCAACGGCATTCTCGGTATGGACAGGTCGCGCATACTCCGCAAGATGTTGACGCAGATGCCGGAGCGTTTCGCCGTGGCCGAGGGTCCGTGCCAGTTCTGTGCGGTCCTCATCGATCTGCATGAGCAAACGGGCAAGGCGGTTGCCATTGAACGGGTTTGCATCTATGAAGACTCGTGAGGGTCTACGAACGGCGAGGATTTTCCACGCTGCAAGGAATCATTCGGGAATCTGTGAATATCGATATAATGTCCTAGTCCCGAGGTTTTCCCGAAGGAGGTCATCCGAGCGTGGATGTATTAAAGGTGTCCGCCAAGTCCAATCCCAACTCTGTAGCAGGGGCCTTGGCAGGAGTTTTGCGAGAACGTGGATCCGCCGAGATTCAGGCCATCGGGGCAGGTGCACTCAACCAGGCGGTCAAAGCTGTAGCCATTGCCCGTGGGTTTGTAGCGCCTAGCGGGGTGGACTTAATCTGTATACCTGCGTTTACGGACATCGTCATTGATGGGGAGGAACGCACCGCCATCAAACTGATTGTGGAGCCCAGATAAAGAAAGGAGAACCTGCGTTGTCGGTTATACCGGTGGCGGACGCGCACGTGGACGTGCTGTGGCGAATGGATGAACAGGGTCATCCTTTTTACGGAGACTCCCCCTTGATGGCCAGTTATGCGCGCATGCGCGCGAGTCATGTGCGCACCCAGGTCTTCGCCCTGTTCAGTTCCCCGCGGCAGTCCCCCGGTGCTCAATTGGAACAGGTGATGCGCTCATTGGATGTGTTCTACCGAGAGGTCGTGCGGCCTGGGAGTGTCCACATAGCCACGGATGCGCGCAGTCTGGCCGAGGCCCACGGTACGGGTCAAGTGGCGGCTTTGTTGTCGTTGGAGGGGGCCGGGTGTTTGCGCGGTCAGGTCTCTTTGCTGCGTGTGCTCCACCGTCTGGGTGTGCGGGGTGTGGGGTTGACCTGGAATGATGGTAACGAATTTGCCGACGGATGTTTGGAGACCCGCAACGCCGGGCTCACGCAACGGGGACGAGAGCTGGTGCGAGAGATGGCGCGGCTCGGCATGTGGCTGGATCTGGCCCACCTAGGAGACCAGAGTACGGCGGACGCCCTGCGCGTCTCGGATGGACCGGTGATGGCTTCCCATGCCAATGCTCGAAGCGTGTACGCTCATCCCAGAAACCTGACCGATGAGGTAATTCATGAGATCCTGGAGCGCGACGGTTGGATTGGGGTGACGTTTGAAGGGTCGTTTGTGGCCGAGCCCGAGCACCTGGGTGTGGAGGCGGTCTTGCGGCACATCGATCACCTGTTGCAATTGGGCGCCGAGGACCATGTGGGGTTTGGGTCTGATTTTGACGGGACCTCTCATCCCGTTCCGGGATTGGCTGACATGGAGGATTACAATGCACTTTCGGAACGGCTGCGCGAGCGCTACGGACGACGTCTGGCGGAAAAGCTGCTGTTTGAGAATCTGGAGCGGTTTTTGATGCAGGTTTTGCGTGCGCAGTCGCGCACCTAATCCACAGAGATAAATAAGAGCCGTCTGTTCGTCTCCATGAGTCTTATTCATGAGTCTATGGGTGACGCGGTGGTTCGCGGCCGCGTCGTGACGTCAGACGGTGCCCTTCTCCTCATTTTCGCGTTCTCTGGGCAGTGTGCCGGTTACCTCCGGACGCTGCCCTTTTTTGCACCTCCCATGGGCAGTTTGCATACTGATGAACTAACCCGGCCTGGGCGGGGCGGCGCGTGAATCGGCTGACAGTCCGGGAAAAGAAGGAGGTTACCGCATGGTACTCTCAGCGAAAGACTTGAATTACCGTGAGATCGTCGCCAACGCGGTATGCGGGCGTGGCAGCAAGTATTCACAAACCACGTACACAGTTCGTCCGACCAACCGGCCCAGCACCATTGGCGGGTGCTGGGTGATGAACCACCACTATGACGCCGAGTTGGTTGGAGACTATGTCGAGGTGCACGGGCGTTTCGACATCAATGTATGGTACTCGTACAATGGCAACTCCGAAACGGCGGTTGCCAAGGATACTGTATCGTATGTAGAGCAAATCGCCCTGCGCGACCTGGATTCCGCATGCGAGCGGGACAGTCGGCAGGTCGAGGTGCGGGTTCTCCAGAGCCCCAACTGCCTTGACGCCACCATTACCGGAAACGGATCGGAGATTCTTGTGCGCGTGGAGAAGGAGATTGGGGTCGAACTGATTGGCCAGACCAAACTGTGCGTGGTCACGGCGGAACTGCCCGAGAAGAAGGACGACGACTTTGCGGAAGAAGACGAGGTATTGGAAGAGGTCGAGATTGAAGACTGAAAATCGGTCGTGCACCCTCGGGGCGTGGGAGCGCCCTCTTTTTGTCGGAACGGGAAGGGGGAGTGCGTATGCTGCTGAAGGTCATGGTCGATACAGATTTGTCCGGTGCACAAATGGATGCGGGAAGTGAACCCTTGCCGCGCACGGTGCGTTACGGCGACAGAACGGTCGCTATCGCGTATCCTGCCGATCCGCCCCCCGTCCAGACTGCGTCGCTTACGCATGACCCCGCCCAGCCGATGACTTGTCGAGTGAGCGAAAGTCTAAGCCGGCAGCTGCGGCTGCCGGCCAATCTGTGTTTGCACCGCAAACTCGAAGCGGACGGGTGGCGATTGGGGCCATGTTTAGGAGTGTATACTCGAGCGTCGGAGGGGCGGCCGTTTGCCTCCCAAACCCGGATGTTGGAGGACCTGGTGGAACTGGGGGCAGAGCTCGGAGTGGATGTGGTGGTGTTGACCCCGGGCTTCTTGGACACGGGCGTGGGCTGGCGGTATCACCTGAACAGCCGTCGCTGGCAAGCGCAGCCGGTGCCTCTCCCGGACATCGTCCTCCGCCGGGCCGCCAGCTTCCCCTCGGCGCCAGCCACAGCTCAGCGTGAGCTGCGGCACCTGGCTGCGGCCGGTCGGTTGCATACATTGGCGCCCGAATACGGAGACAAATGGCGGGTACACCAGGAACTTTCCCAGGCCCCCAGTTTGTCTTCCTATTTGCCGCTGACCCGTCCAGCTCGGTCCGTGGATGAGATTGTCCGCACAACGGCCGAACTTGGCGATGCTTATGTCAAGCCGACACGCCGCGCCCGCGGCGCTTCCATCGTTCGTGTGCTGCGGCGCCATCAAAGCTGGGAGGTCACGTTTAACAGGACACGCCGGACCAAGTTGGGGAGGAAGATGGAAGTGGTGCGGCGGCGTCTGGACGGCGAGCGGGCGGTGCGGCGGTTTTGGAACACACGCCGCTTGACCCCATGCATCGTGCAGCAGACCATACCCGTTTGCCGGTTGCCGAACGGACAACCTGTGGACTTTCGCTGGCTGGTGCAGTTTATTCCTGACCCTGTGGTGACGGCGCGCATCGCCCGCGTTGGTCGGACCCGGGCGGTGACGACAAACCTGCATACAGGCGGCCGGCCAGCGACGGCGGAATCGGTGTTATGTCAATTAGGGTTGGATGCACCAAGCCTGCTGCAGAATTGCGACGACGTGGTGAAGGAGGTGGCTTGTCACCTCTCTCGCTTGCACCATCCGTTTGTCGAGTTGGGCATTGACCTGGCCATTTCGCCCCAGGGCCAGGTCTATCTGCTCGAGGTCAATCCGACTCCGGGTAGGCGGATGCTTAGATTGCTGGGGACCGATGTGCGGGAAATGTCATTACGAAACTGGCTCGAATATGCTATCAACGCAGCCGGGTTTCGGGAGTAGACCTGATGGGAAAGGGGCGGAGCGGATGGACGCGGACGGGCGCCTGACGCTGGAGTGGTTTCCGAGTCCGTATTCCTTGCTGCGTCTCCATCCCCGTACGGCGCAGACCCTGCTGGGGAGGGCGGCGGCATCCTGCGACCTTGTGTGCGCCGGTAAGACCTTCAGCGTGCCGCTTTCTGTGGATGATGCGGTGCCAGAGGGCACCGTCCAGGTCAGCAGTAAACTTGCCCAGGAACTCGCCATCACGGAGTTGCGGGATGAGTTGACTGCTTTCTTTGTCAATGGGAAACTGCGCCTGGGTCCTATCATCGGCATCCTGTGCAATCCCCGCTGGGACGCGCGTAAAGCGCGCCTCAAGCCCAGCCAACAGCAGCCTTTGCTCGACAAACTGGCAGCCGCCGCCGCCGCTGACGGGGCGGTATGCTGCCTTTTCCGCGCGGACGACGTGGATGTGAAGAAAGGAAGGATCCGCGGTTATGTGCTGCGGACCGACCGGTGGGAACCCAGTGAGTTGCCGATGCCGGACGTGATTTATGACCAGGTCATCTCGCGCAAAGCTGAACGCCGCTCGGGCGCGGCCAAGGTGCGGCGGGAGTTGTCGAAAATGTACGGGGAGCGCATCTTCAATGATGGATTCTTCGACAAGTGGCAGGTACACGAATGGTTGACGGCCAATCGACGCACCCGCGCCTGGGTTCCGTTGACCGCTCGTTACACGACGTCGGCGGCCGCCGCGGGGTTCATCGCTCGTTTTCCGTTGACGTACTTGAAACCGGTGCATGGAAGCTTGGGGCTTGGGGTCATCCGGGTAGAGCGCAGCGGAGATGGGTATCAGTGGACCATGCGACGCAAACACGCTCCTGCCCAAGGCGCCTTTGCTGCCAGCGCCGAAGAATTGGTTGAGCGCTTGAAGCCACGGCTCCAATCTCGGCCCTACCTGTTGCAGCAGGGTCTGGTTCTAGCGACCGTGCACCGGCGGCCGTTTGACATTCGCATCTTGATGCAGCGGGACGGAAGCGGTCAGTGGCGTCGCACCAAAATGTTTGCCCGCGTGGCAAGGTCGGGAGAAGTCACCTCCAATCTGAGCAGCGGCGGGGAGGCGTATCCGGTACCAGCCGTGCTTTCCCAGATTGCCGGACGGGGAGCCAAGACGGGGCGTCTCTTGCGCCAAATCCGTCGTACCGCCTGGCATGTGGTCGATGTGGTGGAAAGGGGGGCTGACAAGTCGTTTGCGGAGCTGGGCATTGATTTGGGGATTGATCAGGAAGGACGGGTCTGGGTAATTGAGGTCAACTCCAAGCCTTGGAAGACACCTCAGACCTCCAGAGGGCGCCAGGAATTGACCGAGCTGGCTTTCATCAGGCCGATGCAATACGCGATGCACGTGGCCAAGCAGATTTAAACTTCCGTTTGGGAAAGGGGAAATCGCGCATGGCCTGCTATCTGTTGCATGCGGGGCAGCCCTCCGCCAAAAGGCTGTTACGGCGGGTCAGCGCCTTGCAGGCATACGTCTCCGCCAGCGCGGTGGGAGCCAAGGATGTCATCCTGCGCTGGGGGGCGGCGCGGGAAGCGGATCCGGTCCTCGGCCGCGTCCTCAACCCTGCCCAAGCGGTTGCCCGTACGCGTTCCCGAGTGGCCATGGCACGCTTCCTGCGCCGAGTCGGGATTCGCGCGGCCCGCGAACACACTCGCGATGACGGAGAAGAGCGGTTTCACGGCCAGTTTCGCATTCCGGTGTTCAATATGGCGCCGCTGGCCTGCTTCCGCAGCGACGGTGGTTCCGCGTGGATTAATCAACGCATTCAACGTGTTCAGGAGTCATTTACTGAAGTGCCGCTGGAGGAAGAGCGCTTGACCCGACGGGCGGTCCGCTTGGCGATGCGTACGGTGCACGCGCTGGGACTGGACTTTGGACTGGTCAGCATCGGTGTGTCCGGCAAGGGAATGCTCTCTGTGCTGGACGTGACGCCGAGCCCGGTCCTCACGGGACGGTTGTTGGAACTGTTTGCGGACGCGGTGGACGCCTTCGTGCGCAGCGAGGAGCAGGCGCCGGATACGTACAATGGCGTCCAACTTGGCACCGACATGGAACTGATGTTGCGTAATCCCGCGGGAAAAATGGTGCTGGCCAGCAAATACTTTGGCCGCAGAGGGCCCATTGGTTGTGACGACCGAAGCGTTCGCATGGACGGGAGACGATTGCCGCTTTTGGAATTGCGTCCAGATCCGGACAGCAACCCGCTCGTGGTGGTCAAGCGTCTGCGCGACCTGATGACGGAAGCGGCACTGACCATCAATCGCAAAGGTGTGGAGTGGCGGGCGGGCAGCATGCCCTTTCGGCCGTATTGCACCGGCGGCCACATTCATTTTTCCCATGTTCCTCTGTCCAGCCATTTCGTGCGCGTGCTCGACAACTACCTGGGCCTGCCCCTGGTGTTGGTCGAAAATCCGGAGACATCGGTGCTGCGGAGGCCGCGATACGGGTTCTTGGGGGACGTGCGTTACAAAAGCTGGGGATTTGAGTATCGCACGCCCGCGAGCTTTCTTGTGGATAGAGACGTGACCACGGCGGCCTTCTGTCTCGCGTGCGTATTGGCCGCGCATCACCGGGAGCTTCCGGTCGTCGACGTGTACGACGCGCATCTGCAGACCGCCTTTTACCGTGCGGATCCAACAGAGTTGCGGGCGATTGCGCTGCGCAACCTGGCAAATCTGTCCGGCCTGCCGGTGTTTGAACGTTATCGGGATTACATTCAGCCATTGATTGAGATGATTGAACGGGATGAAGTCTGGGATGAGTCTGTGGACGTGCGGGTGGTCTGGGATATTCCGTTGGCCAAGGTGGCCACGGGACGCCGTCGGGTACGGGTGCGCGCGGCGGTTTCAGGCTGAAAGGGTGGACGGGAGGTGAAGCCCATGGTGCGCGGAGTGGGGCCGCGACTGGTTTGGTTGGACCGCGGCGGTCGACTGGAGATGGCGGTGCTGTGGCGGCGTTCGCGGGGCTCGCGGCGCCAACGGGCGGTGCCCGTCCTTCAGCGGGTGCGCGTGTCCAATCTGCTTCTACCGTGCTATGAATCCGTTCCCGGGCGCGTGGTGTTCAGCGCTCCCTTGACGTGGCAGCGACTAGGCGACGGTGTGGCCGAGGCGGGCCCGGTGTTTGCGATTCTGGCCGGCGGGAGGGATGGCAAATTTGTCGGCAACCGCGCGCACTTTCGCGACCTGATACGGATCGCCAGGGGCCAGGACCAGTTTGTTTACGTATTGCCTGACGACCGTGTCGACGGGGGAGACACGTGGTTGGGGTTTGTCCGTGTCCGATCCGGTGTCTGGCGGCAACTTCCATGTCCACAGCCCCAGGCTGTCTACAACCGCATCCCTCAGCGCCATCTGGAGCGCTCTCCGGTGGCGGTGCGCGCTCGGCAGACCCTGCGCGAGCGGGGGATTCCGATGTTTAACCCGGAGTATTTCAATAAAGCGGTGCTTTACCGTGTGCTCGCTACGTCGGAACTGTCTCATTACCTTCCTCAATCTACGTTCTCCATCACCTCGGCGGCACTGGGGCGCATGCTGGCGCAGCATGGGGGAGTGTATCTAAAACCGGTGGGTGGCAGTATGGGACACGGCATAATGCGTGTTGAGCGAATGCACTCGGGGTATCGCGTGCAGGTTCTGAAAAAAGGGCGCACCAAAAGCTTACATGCTGCCAACCTGGCGGAGGTGCGGCAGGTCGTGAAGCGTGAGCGTATCGGGGGCGCCTATGTGATGCAGGCCGCCAAACCGTTGCTCGACTGGCGCGGCCACCCGTGCGATTTTCGCGTTTTGCTGCAGAAACAAAACGGCGTCTGGCGCGTTGTCGGCGTCGGTGTCCGGGCCGCTGGTGACGGTGTCATCACGACCCACGTTCCCAATGGCGGGTTCATCGTCGACGCAGACTCGGTGCTTCACCATCACTTTGGTCCCCGTCGGGGACAGATTGCCCACGCGCTGGAACGGATGGCCTGCGCGTGTGCGAGACGGATTGATCAATACTATCGGGAACAGTTGGGCGAAATGTCGATGGATATCGGTGTCGACCGAGAGGGCAACCTGTGGTTCTTTGAGGCCAATTCCAAGCCGATGAAGTTCGATGAACCGGAAATTTGGCGTCAAGGCTTGCGCGGCACCCTCATGCACCTGGCTGAACGGGCGGCTGCAGCCCCAGCTCATGCCCGCAGGTAAGTGCAGACAGCCGGGGTTGTTGGATTTTCTCCGACGTGCGCTCGGCTCATGGTATAATAAGATATTGCCGCAGAGCTGCGGCGTATTGCGAAACCCATGAGCGGGCCGGCGGAAGATTCGCCGGAGGTCATCCGCCACAGGAGGGGGAGCGCATGGAGAACCGCATTCAACAACTTCGGGAAGGCCGACTGGTGCCCGGCAAGGGCATCGCCTTCAACACCCATCGGCCGCGTCCCGTGGATTATATTCAATTTGACGTCGATGCCGTCGCGCGCAAGTACGCGGTGGGCACGAAGCCGGGGGGACAGCCGTACCGGTTTCTGATCAGGACCTATGGCTGTCAGATGAACGAGCATGACACGGAGATGATGGCTGGTCTCCTGCGGACTATGGGATACGAGCCGGCGGACGATGTAGAGTCGGCTGACTTCATCTTGTTCAACACCTGCGCGGTGCGTGCGAACGCCGAGGACAAGGTGTTTGGCGAAATCGGTCGGCTGCGGCCCCTGAAAGCGACAAATCCGGAGCTCATTTTGGGCCTGTGCGGCTGCATGGCCCAGGAAGAGAGCGTGCAGGCGATGGTGTTGGACAAGTTTCCGTGGGTAGACTTGGTCTTTGGTACGCACAATATCCATCGCCTTCCGGAACTGTTGACAAGGGCGCGGGAAAGCCAGGAAACGGTCATGGAGGTCTGGGATCAGGCGGCAGCCGCCGTGGAGCAGCTGCCCAAGCTGCGGAAGGACCGGACGCGTGCGTGGGTGAACATTCAATACGGGTGCAACAAGTTTTGCACGTACTGCATCGTGCCTTACACCCGCGGCGCACAGCGCAGCCGGCGACCCGAGGATATCGTCTCCGAGGTAGAGCAGCTGGTCTCCGAAGGGTTCCGGGAAGTGACCCTGCTCGGACAAAATGTCAACGACTACGGTGTGGACCTGGGGGATGTGACTTTTGCCGGGCTGCTTCGCCGCGTCAACGACATTCCGGGCATTGAGCGCATTCGTTTCACCACGTCCAACCCATGGAATTTCACCGACGAGTTGATGGCTGCCATCGCCGAATCGGAGCACGTGGTGGAGCACATTCACCTGCCGGTTCAATCCGGCAACAATCAGGTGCTCAAGCGCATGAACCGTACCTACACCCGTGAGTATTACCTGGCCCTGGTGGAGAAAATCCGCGCAGCGGTACCAGGGGTGCAGCTGACTACGGACATCATCGTCGGGTTTCCGGGAGAAACCGACGAGCAGTTTGCGGACACACTGAGCTTGGTGGAGCAGGTGCGCTTTGACAATGCCTTCACATTCATCTATTCGCCGCGTGAGAACACACCGGCGACGCGGTTTGTCGATGATGTTTCCCCGGAGGAGAAAAAGCAACGTCTGTTCCGACTGAATGAGCTTCAGTACCGAATCAGCCGGGAATTGAACGAACAGATGGTCGGACGGACGGTCGAGGTTTTGGTGGAGGGGCAGAGCAAAACCAATGCGGCGGTCCTGTCGGGTCGCACGCGAGGCAATAAGTTGGTGTTGTTCCCGGGCAGTCCCATCTGGACCGGCCGCTTGGCGCAAGTAGAAATCACAGAAGCTAAAACCTGGACGTTGGCGGGCCGACTGGTCAGCGTGGAATCCGGAGCGGATGCCGATGAGGAGGGACTCGCGTGATGGGTGTGGCCCCAGCCATTGAGTTTTCCCATGAGTCCATTCTGGCCAAGGCGGATGCCATCGCGAAACAGATCGCCAGCATGGATGCATACACACGTTTTTGGCAGGCAAAACAGAAGATGGAACACCACCGGCGGGCCCAGCAGCTGTTTGAGGAACTCAAGCTCAAGACCAACCAAAGCTTGATTCTTAAACAGCGCCTGGCTTCCGACCACCCGAAGGTGATGCTGGCCGACCTCGAGGTGCAGGAGATCGAGGACGAGCTGTGGAAAATTCCTGTGGCTATGCAGTACAAGGAAGCGCAAGCGGAGCTGAACGAGTGTTTGCAGGGCGTGATTTCCGTCCTGCTGGCCCGTTTGGGCCAGGTGCTTCCGGTGGAGCAGGGACCGCGCCAAGGTTGTGGGCGCGGGCATGGCGGCCAGGGATGTGACTGCGGCAGGCGCTAGGTGCTTGGCGATAGGCCGCAAAAATCACGGGCACCCATGGAGGCAGCTTTATGTCCTTAACGCCGATGATGAAGCAGTACCAAGAGATGAAGCGGCAGCATCAAGACGCCTTGTTGATGTTTCGCCTGGGGGACTTTTACGAACTGTTTTTCGACGACGCGGAGACGGCCAGCCGCATCCTGGATATCACGCTGACGGGGCGTGACGCAGGGAGCGCTGGCCGTGTTCCCATGTGCGGGGTTCCGTTTCACAGTGCGGATCAATACATTGCTCGCTTGGTGGACCGCGGCTACTCGGTTGCCATCTGTGAACAGACGGAAGACCCCAAGCAGGCCAAGGGACTGGTCCGCCGTGAAGTTGTCCGGGTCATTACACCTGGGACCAGCGTCCGCGACGAAGAAGTCGGCCATCGCTTTTTGACCGCCATCGTACAGCGGGAAGGTCGCTATGGGATGGCGCTCGTGGACGTTGGCACGGGCGATGTACTGGTAGATGAGCCCACCGCGGTGGATGAAGTCCTGCAGACCTTGCTGCAGTGGTCGCCCGCGGAGGTGCTTGTTACACAGGCTGCGGACGGTTGGGACTGGTTGGCAGATTGGCAGAAGCGCACCGGCGTGCGGATGACCGTGCGGGACTTTCGCGAATCCGAGACACGCTTGCAACAGCGGGTCTTGCAGCAGTTTGCGGCGGATCATCAGACAAGCTTACGACCGCTCGAAAATGGCGCGGCCGTAAGCGCGCTTGGTTTCCTGCTCGCTTACTTGGAAGAGACTCAGAAGCAGAATCTGCTCCACCTGAAAGCGCCGCGCCGGCTACGGGAGGAGAAGTGTCTGGTCCTCGACGCGACTGCCCGTCATCACTTGGAACTGTTGGAGACAGCGCGTACCCACAAGCGGCAGGGTTCCCTGTTTGGATTGCTGGCCAAGACTCGCACGGCTATGGGAACCCGTCTGTTGGGACATTGGATTGAGCGGCCGCTGTGCGACGTCAGAGCCATCGAAGAACGGTTGGATGCGGTGGAGGCCTTGGTCCAGGAGATGATCCTGCGCAGTGAGTTGCAGATGCTGCTGGGTCAAGTCTACGACCTGGAGAGACTGGCGGCCAAGGTGTCGTTTCAGACCGCCCAGGCCCGGGATCTGTTGGCTCTGGCCAAGTCTCTGCGGGTGGTGCCGGAGGTGCGCACCAAGCTGGCGGCAGTGGAAACCGGGCTGGTGCAGCGGTTGCTGCAAGGATTGCCCGACGTCTCGGATTTGGCGGAGGATATTCTGTCCTCCCTCGTGGACGATCCGCCCGTCCACCTGCGCGAAGGGGGCATCATCCGCGAGGGTGTGGACGCCGAGTTGGACGAGTTGCGAGCGCTGGCAAAGGGGGGCAAAGCCTGGTTGACCGCCTTTGAACAGCAAGAGCGGGAACGCACGGGCGTCAAGTCGCTCAAAGTCGGGTATAACCGCGTCTTCGGTTATTACATCGAAGTCTCCAAGGCCAACGCGCACCTGGTTCCGGACGAATACGAGCGACGCCAAACCCTGGCCGCGGCGGAAAGGTACGTGGTGCCGGCGCTCAAGGAGCAGGAATCCCGCATTCTGGGCGCTGAGGAGCGAGCGAAAGAGCGGGAATACGAACTGTTTGTGCAGCTGCGTGAGCGTGTCCTCCGGCGCCTGGACGATGTGCAGGCCACGGCGTCGGTCCTGGCGCAGGTCGATGTCCTGGTGGCTCTGGCCAGTGTCTCTGCGGACAACCGGTATGTGCGTCCGCAGATTCACGAAGGCCGCGGCATCCACATTCGTCAGGGTCGGCACGCTACAGTCGAGGCGATGTTGCCGAACGAATCGTTTGTGCCCAACGACGTCCACCTGGATGAAAACCGCCAATTGGTTCTGTTGACTGGCCCCAATATGGCGGGCAAGAGTACATACATGCGACAGGTCGCATTGATCGTGGTGATGGCGCAGATGGGCTGCTTTGTGCCCGCCGAAGCCGCCGAGATTGGCTTGGTGGACCGTATTTTCACCCGCATCGGGGCATCGGACGACTTGTCCCAGGGACAGAGCACCTTCATGGTGGAGATGGTGGAGCTGGCGCAAATTCTCCACCAGGCTACCCCGAGAAGTCTAGTTCTGTTGGACGAAATCGGACGCGGCACGAGCACGTACGACGGCCTGTGCATTGCGGAGGCGGTGATGGAAAGTCTGCTGCGGCCAAGCCTGTCACCGTTGGTGCTGTTCGCGACCCATTACCACGAACTGACCGACGCGGCAGAGCGATTGCCGAAGGTCGTCAATGCCTCCGTGGCGGTGCATGAGAAGGGCGATACGATAGAGTTTCTGCACACGGTGGTGGATCGACCGGCCGATAAAAGCTACGGGATCCAGGTCGCCCAATTGGCCGGGATTCCGGACGACGTGATTGCCCGTGCGCGTGAACTCCTGACCGTACGAGAAGAGCGCGCAGGCGCCCCGGTTACCCCAAGCGACAGCGTGCATGAGGCGGCGGCAGCGGTGGAACCAGCTGAGCTGGTCACCTCTGCGACATCGCCAGCCGGACAAGGCGCGTCAAGTCAGACTGTGCCGTTATTGCAGGCGGCAGCCCTGTCGTTGCTGGAACAGATGTCCCGGCTCAATCCGTTGGAGATGACCCCGCTGGAGGCACTCAACCAGTTGTATGCCCTGTGCAAAGAGGCGAGGGAGGTATTGGAATGGGATCCATTCAGGTGATGCCCCCATCCCTGGCCAATCAGATTGCGGCCGGGGAGGTGGTGGAGCGCCCCGCCTCGGTGGTCAAGGAGCTGGTGGAAAACAGTCTGGATGCGGGGGCATCCCACATCGTCGTGCAGGTGGATGAGGGCGGCATTGAACGCATCGTCGTCCAGGACGATGGTTCAGGAATGGATGCGGAGGACGCACGCTTGGCGTTTGCGCGTCATGCGACGAGCAAGGTGCGCAGTCCACGGGACCTGTTTCACATCACCACACTCGGCTTTCGCGGCGAGGCTCTGGCTTCGATTGGGGCGGTGGCCCGCGTCGAGCTTTGCACTCGACTGCGTGGTGCCGATGCCGGTGTGAGACTGCGCATGCATGGGAGCCAATGGATTGGCGAAGCGGAGCCGGTCGGTATGGCATCTGGCACCCGCATCGAGGTGCGGGATCTGTTTTTCAATACTCCGGCGCGTCTCAAGTACCTGCGCGCGGTGGCTACAGAACAGGCTCGGTGCCTGGAGGTGGTGCACCGGGCCGCCCTCGGCCGTCCCGATGTGGCCTTTCGTTTCGAGGCGGCTGGCCGGACAATCTTTCAGACCCCGGGCAGCGGCCGATTGGAGGAAGTGTTGGCGGCGCTGTACGGCCCGGCGGAGGCCAAGCAGTTTCTTCCGCTCGTCGGCGAAACGCCGGACTATCGATTGACCGGGTTCATTGGGCGGCCGGAACAGGGCCGCTCCAATCGCGCCCACGGCCATCTGTTCATCAACGACCGACCGATTCGCAACCATCTGCTGCACCAGGCGGTGGTATCCGGCTATCGGGGCCGGCTGATGATCAACCGCCACCCGATGTACGTCATTCGACTGCACATGGATCCAACCCTGGTGGACGTGAACATTCATCCTCACAAGGCGGAGGTGCGGTTGAGCGAGGAGCGGGATGTGACGCGTCTAGTGGAGGACAGCGTGCGCACGGCTTTGGACAGCGCCTTGTTGATTCCGGAACTGAAGTATCCGCCCTCGCACCGTCCGTCCGAGCAAAGGCAGGCGGACAAGGGGCGGCGGGAATTTCGTTGGCAGTCGCAGTTGGCTTTGGAGCGTCCGGCTGAGTTTCGGAATTCCGGCGGTCATCAATCGTCCTCCCGCCAAGATCGGCAAGTGGAAGGGCGGCTGATAGAGCGGGTCTACGGAGCTGTCGAGACGGGGAGGATGAGCGCAGCGCAGGCGGATCCACACGTTACACGTCAGGCTCCCGAGCCCGAGGGTCTGCCGCAGCCTGGCGCGCCATTGGCCGAGCGGGAGGCGGCGGGTAGACGACCGGATCGCAATCCGGATATGGAGCCCCTTGAAGCGGCCGCACCCGCTACCCAGGACAGTGGCCGGGTACTGTCCCGACTGCGCCCGATAGGGCAGGCTTTGAATATGTATATCGTCGCCGAGGATGGAGAGAGTCTCTATTTGATTGACCAGCATGCAGCCCATGAACGGGTGTTGTACGAGCGCTTCAAAGCTCAGATGGAAGCGGACGATATCCGCGTTCAGCCGCTGCTGACGCCGATTCCGCTGACCCTGAGCGAGCCGGCGCGCGCCCTTGTGTCTGAACAGCGCCGGGTTCTCTCTGCAATGGGGCTGGAGTTGGAGGAGTTCGGGGGCCGCGACGTGGTGCTGCGGACCGTGCCGGAGATTTGGGAAGGGCTGGATGCGGGAGCTCTGGCAGAGGAAGTGCTGGAGTCGCTCAGGGACCTTCGAGCCGGTCAAGACGTCCGCGAGGTCATCCAAGACCGCGTCATCACGCGCGCGTGCAAGGCCGCTGTGAAGGCCCACCAGCGCCTGTCGATGGCGGAGATGGAGGCCTTATGCGCGTCTCTGTCGGAGGTGGAGGATCCGTTCCACTGTCCACACGGGCGGCCGGTTTTGCTCAAGTGGACGAATCGGGACTTGGAAAAGGGGTTCAAACGGATTGTCTGACGCGGTTTGGATGGGGGTGGAGACTCGGGATGCCGTCTGCGTGCCGCCTTGGCAGGAAACCGCGCAGACGTGGGAGCGGGCGCGCCGCATGGGGGCTTGGTTTGGTGTGCGTGCGGTGCGGCGCAAGCATCGCAGCTTGGCCCGCATCCTGCGTGACGAAGGGGTGGCGGCGGTGCTGGTGGCGGATGCCGAGCCCACCTGGTATCACGCACAGGATTTGCAGCACCCGTTCCGTTTCCACCCAGGGATGGCCTGGCTGCGGCTGCAGGCGATGGAGCAGGGGCAGTCGGATCGGTTGTTGACGGCTGCCGACATCGCTCCCGGCGACACGGTGCTGGATGCGACGCTGGGCATGGGGATGGATGCCCTTGTTCTGGCGGCAGGGGTTTCGGACACCGGCCGGGTCATCGCCTGCGAGTCGTCATCTGTGCTGGCCCGCACGTTCACGTGGGCTATCCGCGAACGGCAAAAATATGAACCGCGCTTGGCCGAGGTGCTGGCAAGGATTGAGGTTCAGGAACGAGAACACGCAGAGTGGCTGTCGGGACTCCCCGACGATTCGGTGGATGTGGTCTATTTTGATCCGATGTTTCGCCGGGCGCCCGACAGGACGACGCCGCTGGATGCCATACGCCCGTTTGCCAGTCCACAGCCGTTGTCGGACCGGGCATGGAGAGAAGCCTGTCGCGTGGCGCGCAAGGCTGTCGTGCTGAAGGAGCGGCCGCACAGCGGCGAGTTTGAGCGATTCGGTATCCGTCCTGACAAGCCATCGGCTCGTTTTGCCTACGGAGTGTGGCGAAAGCGTTGAGGAGACAGGGGGCAGAGCCACAGGTGGATGATTGGTCAAAGCGGTGGCCCGTACTGTGCATCGTCGGCCCCACCGCAAGCGGGAAAAGTCAGCTCGCGGTGCGGGTGGCGCGCGAGGTGGGCGGAGAGGTCGTCTCGGCCGACTCGATGCAGGTATACCGGCGCATGGATATCGGCACGGCGAAGCTCACCCGAGATGACATGGAGGGCGTGCCTCATCACTTGATCGACGTGGTGAATCCAGAGGATCGATTTACGGTGGCACAATGGAAGAAAATGGCCGAACGGGCAATCAGCGAGATTGTGGCCCGCCGTCGCCTCCCCCTGGTAGTCGGGGGAACGGGCCTGTATGTGCGTGCTATCACGGACGATCTCGATTTTATGGCGCGCGACGCTGGCGGCGAGGTTCGTCGCAAGTGGCGGGCGTATCTGGACCAGCACGGTCACGAGGCGTTGTACGCCGCGCTTTGCGACATCGACGAGAAGACAGCGGCGCGCCTGCACCCCAACGACACACGGCGGGTTATTCGCGCCTTGGAGGTCGCCGAGACCCGGCAGCAGCCGTGGTCGGCGACCTACGATTTTAGGTACCGCGAAGGCCGTTTTGCCACGGTTCAGTTCGGCTTGATGATGGATAGACAGGCGTTATACCGTCGGGTTGAAGAGCGGGTGGACAAGATGCTGGCCGATGGCCTGGTAGCGGAGGTGCAAGGCCTCTTGCAATCCGGGCTTCTCCCTGACTTGACTTCGTTGCAAGCCATCGGCTATAAAGAATTAGCGGCCTTCCTTCATGGAGACCTTTCCTATGCGGAAGCGGTTGCACAGATTAAGCGCAACACGCGGCGCTTTGTGAAGCGGCAACTTTCTTGGTTTCGGCGCGATCCGCGCGTGATCTGGCTGCAGGTGGCAACGGACGGTTCCCTGTCGGATGGGGACTACCAGCGGGTTGTGGATGTGGCTCGAAAACTCGCGGCAGGAATTCGTGGTGGGGATCGCGAATAAAACAGGGGCAGCAGCTACCTGCGGGAGTGGAGGAGGCCATCATGAGCAAACAGCCCATCAACATTCAAGATACGTTTCTCAATCAAATCCGTAAGGAGCGGATACCCATCACAGTGTATCTTGTGAATGGGTTTCAAATTCGCGGAACGTTGCGCGCATTTGACAATTTCACCATCATCCTGGACAGTGACGGAAAACAGCAGATGATCTATAAACACGCCATTTCGACGTTCACGCCCTTACGCAGTGTCAATCTAACCTTTGACGCTGGAAATTCCAATACAGAGTAGTTCGCGCACAGAATAATTTGTGCAAGACGGTGGGATCAGATAGGTATTGACAATCGGCGATTCGATGTGCTACTTTAAGTCGTGTCGCCGACGCGGCGCCAGCGTAGCTCAGTAGGTAGAGCAACTGACTTGTAATCAGTAGGTCGCAGGTTCGATTCCTGTCGCTGGCTCCATTGCGGAGGGGTACCAAAGTGGCCAACTGGGGCGGACTGTAAATCCGTTGCGTAAGCTTCGAAGGTTCGAATCCTTCCCCCTCCACCACGGTGACATTCCACTGACCAGCTCAGATGCACTCTAGGGGCGTAGTTCAGTTGGTAGAACGGCGGTCTCCAAAACCGCATGTCGTGGGTTCGAATCCTGCCGCCCCTGCCATGGTGAGTATGGCGAAGTGGTTAACGCACCGGATTGTGGTTCCGGCATTCGTGGGTTCGATTCCCACTACTCACCCCACAACTATCTTTCTTGATGGGGAGTAGCCAAGTGGTAAGGCAACGGATTTTGGTTCCGTCACTCGAAGGTTCGAGTCCTTCCTCCCCAGCCATTTCGTGTGGTTCATGGAGTCCTGGGAACGGTCGTAGACACTGTCTGTCGTCTCAGTGTTTCTTCGCCCCGGGATTGTGGGTAATTGAATTTACTTGAAATTGACAGTTCCATCGTTTAGGTGTGTGCCCGTAGCTCAGCTGGATAGAGTGCTTGACTACGAATCAAGAGGTCGGGAGTTCGAATCTCTCCGGGCACGCCATCGGAGCATAGCGCAGCTTGGTAGCGCGCCTGCCTTGGGAGCAGGAGGTCGTGGGTTCAAATCCCGCTGCTCCGACCAGCAATGGAACTTGACGGAACTTGACGGGGGTATAGCTCAGGGGGAGAGCACCTGCTTTGCACGCAGGGGGCCGTCGGTTCGAATCCGACTACCTCCACCATGTGC
Source organism: Alicyclobacillus shizuokensis NBRC 103103 (assembly GCF_001552255.1). GTDB lineage: Bacteria > Bacillota > Bacilli > Alicyclobacillales > Alicyclobacillaceae > Alicyclobacillus_G > Alicyclobacillus_G shizuokensis. Next base: position 10,424 of record NZ_BCQV01000001.1, on the reverse strand, counting down.
CTCAAATTTCATTGCTACAGACGAAGAGGCGGTGTGCCATCTTTCCCCGATAGCTCAGCGGTAGAGCATCCGGCTGTTAACCGGAGGGTCGTAGGTTCGAATCCTACTCGGGGAGCCATGCTCCCATAGCTCAGTTGGCAGAGCGCATCCATGGTAAGGATGAGGTCACCAGTTCGAGCCTGGTTGGGAGCTCCACGGCGGAAGGCCGCGCACAAGTGCAGTGCGCGGCCTACTCTTGACCGGATGCGGGCGGTTAGCTCAGTTGGGAGAGCACCTGCCTTACAAGCAGGGGGTCAGCGGTTCGAGCCCGTTACCGCCCACCATAAAATCGTTGATATGGCGCGGATTTTGAGACCTTGGCCGCTCGTTGCTGAGCGGCCTTTGTCATGGTTTGTGTGCGTATTGTGTGCGGGCCGTTCTATTGGCCTCGGTCAGAATGATGGAATACCGGTCCCGCTTGCACGAAGAGCTCGTTTGGCGGCGCTATCTGCTGCCGACGAGACCCCTGTACAGGTGTTGCACGAGGCCGGGCGACGGCGGAGATAAAACCCTACACGTGCAGTGGGGCTTTCCTCATGCCCGTGGTCGGCAAAAGAGTGAATGTTTTCAAGGTGTACTCCGTTTGACATTTACGGCTTCCTTGATTCGTTCCTCAATCGCTTTGCGCTCTTCCCGCCACCACAGCGAGCCCTCATTCTCCTTCAAGGCTTCGACGATTTCATCTTCACTAGCAACAGCCGGCGGAGACCCACGAAGCGGTTTTCCGGAAGTATCCTTCACATAAATGGTGAGGACGATCAGGCCAATCACACAGGAGAAAATCAGGTAATACGCGGGAACCATGCGGTTGGCAGTGAGATCAATCAGCCACGCAACAACCAAGGGAGCTGTTCCCCCAAATAGAGACGTTGACATATTGTACGTGATGGCAAGGCCGCCGTAACGGACATGTGTAAAGAAAAGCGAGGGCAGCAATGCAGGCATAGTGCCCTGGAACGAGGCGAGAAAGACCGCAAGAATCAATAGGCCCCAAAATACGGCGATATTACCACCGCTGTCGATCAGCCAGAACGAAGGGATCGACAGTACAATCAGTCCGCTCAATCCCAGCTGAACCAACCGTTTGCCACTGATGCGGTCACCAATGTAACCCATCGCGATGACAAGCGGGATCATGATAAACATGACAATCAAGATCATCAACAACCCTTTTGTGGCGCCATAGCCGAGCACGGCGGTCAAGTGCGACGGCATATACGATAGAACGGTATAGTCAACTACGTTATAAAAGAATACCAGGATCAAGCCAACCAGCAGCGGGCGCCGGTGGTACACCAGGATCTCTTTCCATTCCACATGTTTTCTTTCCTCACGGGATTTCTCCATCTTCTTGAACGCAGGGGTTTCTTCCAGGCGCGTCCGCAGATAAAGACCAATTAGCCCCAACGGTGCAGCGATAAGAAAAGGGATCCGCCAACCCCAATGCAGCATTGCTGTTTTTCCCAGCGAAAATGTCAGCAAGGTGACGATACCGGAACCAAAGATGTATCCGACGAGTGTCCCGACTTCGAGTCCGCTCGCCATTCTGCCACGTTGCTTATCCGGTGTCGATTCCGCGATAAACGTCATTGCTCCGGCGTACTCGCCCCCCGTCGAAAATCCTTGAATCAAACGGGCGAGCAGGAGCAAAATGGGTGCTGCCACCCCAATCGTTGCGTATCCAGGGATCAACCCGATGCCAAGAGTTGCCAAGGCCATCAGCAGCAAGGTGAACGTAAGGACTTTCTTACGTCCGATGCGATCTCCCAGGGTTCCAAAAAATACGCCGCCGATTGGGCGTACCAGAAAGGAAATAGCAAAGGTGGCAAGACTATAAATCAGTTGTTCCGGACCATTGAATTCTGGAAAGAAGACCTTGCCAATGGTTGAGGCCAAGTAGGAGTAGATTCCGAAGTCGAACCACTCCATGGCATTGCCGACTGCGGTTCCGACAACGGCTTGTTTTGCCACACGCAGATCCACAACCGTAATGTCGTCTCTTCGCAATCGTTTTTTCACAGTCAATAAAATCCTCCTAATGTATTAATTTAGAATACTAACTGTGTCAACAAGTCTCTCGAACCTGTGTTTGCGAATATACATTATCTTTGGGCCCCAAAAACCCCCGTAGACGATCTACGGGGGTCGAAATGTAAATTGGTGTAAGTGGACATACATCCACTTTCCTCTCTTATACGCTTACGAAGTTAGCTGTCGGGTTAGGACTAAGAGATTGCCCTTCCAGTTCACCGAACTGAATTCACCCCAGAAAATTGGTTCCCCCGTTCCCTTACAGGATTCAGCGAAAGCGTTATTCGTTTGTGCATAACAGTGTATTTTGTATATGCTGAAACAGCAACCAGGGTTCTGAGTAGGAAATGTCAGGATTCAGGTGGATTCCAGAGGATATGTTGGCTGACATACTGTGACAATGGATTACAGTGATTATGGCACTTGGCTGATTCCGCCGATACCCAGCGATTCCACAAGTTCGTCTACTTTACGGGTGCTCACACCATGTACATCGGCTTCTTGAACGACATTGAGTAATGCTTTTTCTGCTCTTCGCCGTGGTTCTAATAAGCTCGCCCTTTTCGGAGCTTGGGAATTCGCAATTCAATGGTTCCAACCCTCGTATCTCAGTCCCTGCGGCGGTATCCATTGCGGTGATTCTTGTGCCCAGTCCTTCGTTCGAAGCGCTCAGCACCGATGAGTTGACTCATTTCGGCATCCATCACGGCTTCGGCAGGACCTTCAAACCCTTCAAACAGGACAAGCGGGCCGCGTACGGGTTTCTGACCGGGTGGACAGATCTCGATGAAATAACGCTTGGGTTCCACCGAGGCGACCTCACTGAGGACCAAGTGGTGAAAGTGTCGTCGGCCATCCACGTGACCGCGGATGTTCCCATCGACGACGCCCGCACTGTGACGGCGGACTACATCGCGGCGGAAATGAAGCGCTGGAAACAGACGCACGGGCTGGACGTGGCAATTGTGGGTTACCTGCAGGAAATCAAGGAGCCGCCGGAGCCCAATGACAACGCCGGATCGGCGTACGGCCGGGTGGCCCGGAAACTGCGTAAGGCTGCGCAACAATGCGATTGCGCGGTCATCGCCTTGAGCCAACTGCTTCGTGATGCCGAGGGAGGGAAGCCGCAGTTGCGGCATCTGTACGGCAGTTCCGGCATCGAAAGTGCAGCTGACGTCATCATCCTGTTGCACCGGGACAAGGAGGAGGCGCCAAACGTCCTGGAGGTGGACCTGGCGAAGCAGCGAAACGGCCCGACCGGGCAAGTCAGCCTGTACTACAACCTGGATAAGATCTGCAGGTTGGCGCGAGCTGTATGAGGCCGGGTGGTTCGTATCGGAAAGGTACCACGACGAGCAGAAGGCGCAGGCCATCTTTCAGTTGGCCGAGACGTGGGGGGTCACGCAGTACGCGGATGACCGCTTGTGATGGGAAAAATGCCGCGTCAATCTCATGTCTGTCTCCGTACACTGAGCCATGTCAGTCCAAGGAGGTGTGAAACAGTGGACGGCAGCTTGTTTACACGTTGGGCCATTGTATTCCTGATTATCTTCGTGTTGTTCTTCCTTCTAGTTCCAGGTTACGGAGGTTACGCAGGGGGCGGCGCTTACGGCCCAGGTGCTGGTGCTTATGGACCGGGTGCTGGTGCTTACGGGCCAGGTGGTGTTGGAGTTGGAGCATACTGAGTAAGGCAACAAGGGTAGAAACACCGCACTTGGTGCGGTGGGTACCTTGTGTGTCTGTCAGGGCATCGGCTACGGCCGGTGCTCGAATTACTTGTAGGACAATGGCCGCTTCGGGTGGGGACATGGATTGTAATATAAGTCAGTCGTCAGTTCGAAAGGGGGATTGACGCATGGACGGATGTTTTGGTGGCTTTACGCGCTGGGCAATTGTATTTCTCATCATCTTTGTGCTATTCGTCTTGATCATTCCAATAACTGGGGGAGCAGGATATTGATCAGACATCCTGCATCTGTTTATTGGGGGTGACTGTGGAGTGAATTGCCCACCAATCATATGTCCGCCTCGTTACTGCGTTCGAGATTGCTACATTCCCCGGATGGTTCCTTATGTCCATCCGATTGTAAACATCAACAGACATGTCATTGTGAACGTGCCGCAGCACTTTTATCAACCTGTCACGAGGAATGTAGTTGTTGATCCCGGATGTCCAGGAGCACGTTGTCACCGACCTGGATATTATTGAAAAGGGATGGTGGAGAGAAAGCTATTTGTACCACGGTATCCGTTTACTGGTGAGCAAAATTTCGTGCGTTTTTGGTGCACTTTTCGCGCGTTTTCCTGGCGAAAATGCCGTGGGGAGCGGTGCTATACTGGGGCCAGGCGAAGCTATGTCCATCAGGCCCTGCCGATATGGCGGGGTCTTTTCGTTTAGGATGAGGAAGCCAAGTGACCAAGCGAGCGCCGCCCCACACAGTCAGCGCGTTCGGATACTCGCGGAGACTAGTCAGAGACCTGAGGCGATTGCGGAACGTGCTAGGCGACGCGAGAAGAGGCCCAGGCAGCGTCAGAGGGACTATGCCCGCGAGAATCGTACTCCTCACCCCTCTGACGGTGGGCACCCAAATTTCTTACATGGCGGTGGATGGCTGCGGGAAACCGCGTCTACGTGCCGACTTGGCACCCTTCTCCTTCGTACCCTTCTCCTTCGTAGAGGGTGGATTAGACACATTGGGGTGGCTGATTGGCCATCGACTCTCTTTCGCGGACTTGCGGCTAGTGCGCTGTCCATAGACCTCATGACAGATCGCGCGAAAAATCTTCAGCCTCCCGGAAGCAGCAGCACTGTGTACGACGTACCGGCGGGCAAACCGGTACGCAGCTGCGCCCTCCTTTCGTGCCGTCGAGCGCCACCTGGCGATAAGGCTGGAGCTGGTGGGCCGCGCGGCGCAATTACATACGACACCCGCTCCAGCAGGTTTCTTGTTTACCTGCGGATAGGTGACTATGTGTCGCCCTATTCATCGGTTTTTCGTTGTTGGTGTCAGTGTCTCGAGATGCTTTAACTCCGGGCCTCTGCGGCCGGGACGCCGAAGTGTATCAGTGAGGAACGGACGCTGGTGACGAGCCAGTGGAGGAGCAGTGGCCGCCACCACTGCGTCAGAACATGTACATCCGAACGCATTGGTCCTGCACCTGAATCCCGCCACGACCTTCGCGAATTTGGGAACAACAGCGTATCAGACTTCACCTGGTCGTTAGTATCTGGCCCTAAAGATACACCCACCCTAATCAGTGCTGGGGGACTTTGTTCGACTGCAGGAGAGCCAGGTCGACCGAGCGCGGGACGTTGTCGTGGAGGAGATCAAGCGCGTCGATGGTATGTCTGCTGAGTCCGAGCAGGGTATAAAAATTCCAACCCATGTTGGGCATAAGTTTGATGAATGTCTAGTCGACTGTCCACTCGAATTCTTCAGTGATGTCATACTCTACCCCTGGAAAGGGGGGATTCATGTGGATGGCGTATTCGGTGGTTTCACACGTTGGGCGGTAGTGTTTTTGATTATCTTTGTACTGTTCATCCTGCTTATTCCGCATCACGTCGGATATCAGACGACCTGTACAACAACTCCTGTGTACTAAACGAAAACGGGATCACTAAGAAATCTCTCATTCAATGGCAGGTATCTTTTGCGTCTTGTGAGGGCACCGGCTACAGCTGGTGCTTTTGTTATTACATATTACATTTATCCTGCAAGGCGGTTTGTGTAGACCGAACATCTCCTGGCGCGCCTGGCGATTTTGCAGCGCCTTCCCTGGCTATGAGAGCAGCGGTACGATGTCAAGCAGCTAAGTCAACATAACGTGCATCGTGCTCATGCCTTTTGGGAGGTGGATCGAATAGAAGGCAATACCAAACTAAGCCCACCATATCGGGATTTAAAATATTCCCTGTAAATCCATGAATCGGTGGGATGGAGTCGGTCCGGTTCGGTTAGACGGTTTGTCGGCTCCCTCCTTCGGGGACGTAAAGTCGATTGGTCTTCAGCAGATAAAAGACCACTCGCATCAGTTTACGGGCTGTAAGCGCAAGGGCTCGTCCCTCGGCAAATTCTTTCGGCTCCGCTTTCTTCTTGGCGTAGTACTCGGCAAAAACAGGGTCGTGCACCCGGACGCTGTTCGCCGCCTCAATCATGTAGTACTTGAGATAGCGGTTGCCAGAATGAATCAGCCGGGTTCGATTTGCTGTAAACTTCCCGGACTGGTGAACGGTCCAAGCCAGCCCTGCGTATTTCGCCGCTTCCTTGTGGCTTTTGAACTGGCGAACATCCAGTTCGGCCAGTATTCCGGAAGCAAAGATGGGACCGATACCGGGAATGGAATCCAGCGTTTGCGGGACAGTCGCCAGATGGTCTTCAATGCCTTTGCGAAGCGTCTTTAACTGCTCTGTACCGTGCGAATCACGCGGATGCTTGAAGCCATCGCGAGATTGACGGAGTCCGCCATGGCTTGCGGCAATCGGTACGAGGACCGAGCAGCTTTTTGTAAGGCGCGGGCGACCGCCTCAGGATCGTCGAATCGGTTCTTGCCGTGCTGCACGAGGAAGTCGATAAGACGTTCAACGGACATCTCGGCAAGTTCTTCGGTGGATTCGAACTCTTCCATGACCGCCAGCGAGGTGGCGGATAACTTGTTTCTACGAAACGGTCCAGTGATGGTGTAATCACTGAACTTGAGAAACAAGTTGGTCATGAGAAAGTTGCTCTCCCGGCTTCTCATCGTCCCGAGTCAAACAGCAAACCGTATTGGCTTCGCTGCTTACATCAATTCCGACAAACAGGGGAGATGGCATGAAATCACCTCCTTCGATTGGAATGAAGATGCCTACGGCCCTGGGATGTCCCTGGGAAACCCGTGAACGACAGCCTTGCGAGCTATTGGAATACACCGGGGGCCATCGGTGCACGTGCCTCCCTCTGCTTGCAGGAGGGATGACCAACCGGGATACAGTCAACGTGTAGGTCTATTCCACGGGGCCAGGGATACACTCTCAAGTTCGGAGGACACCCTCATGACGACGAGCAACGGGAGAGAACGGAACATTCCCTTGGTAGACACCTGCGGCTATTTTCTCAAAGACAGCCCAAGGCCGTAAACACACTGTATCTGAGTTACTGGTTTTGGTGGATGGATGATTCCCTATGGAGCACGCGCCCTCACTTGGGCTACATCCTCACCTACTCAAACCATTCATTTTCAAGGAACAGAAATTCAAAAAAGCAACACACAACTTGCTTTTATGTAAACCAAATTGGTCGCTGCTCTTAATATACAAGGAGAGACAGCGATGAAGCCATTTGGGTATGGCACCTTGTTTACGTTCGCAAAGAAGATCATGGAGAGCCCCTTCGGCGGGTTTTTGGTTTGCAAGAAAATATCCCCGCTCACATGCACGGGGTTTTTACTGCTGCCTTAACGCCTTAATTGCTAGGCATCGCTTTCGCAATCGCGGCCAGTTCTTGAGGCGTGAACTTCGAAAGCACTTGGTCCTCAATCTGGATCTTCTGCTGTTCGGTCAGGCTGTTGCGGTGGAGGTAATCCTGCGCCAGTTGCAGGGTTTCCTTGAGAGACAGCTTGTTTATGGCGTACTGGACAGCCTGCTGTTCGCTGTCAAAGTGAAGGTCGCCGGAATTGGACTGGCGCAGCTTGGAGAGTTCGGCTTGGACTTGCGGGTTCTGCAGGAGCTTGCGTAACTGGGCTTGACCACTCGGGGTATTCAATTCTGCGACGACCTTGTTGCTTGCCTGTTGGGCGACTTCTCTTTTGGCGTACCATCCACCCGCACCTGCAATCAAAAGAATAACCATGACGAAGGCGATGATGGAGCGCATGTATCAGATCTCCCTTCGAGTGGTTTCGTGCCGTTCGTGGATGCCGAGACGTTCTTTCACGGCGTATTGCAAGACCTCCAACAAGTTAAGGCCGCTTTCTTTGGCTGCGTTCTTGAGCCACCTAGGCAGCGTCACTGTAGTGTTCACCGCTTTATGAGCCATTTCTTCTCGTACCGGAGACATCCAAACCTCAATGAGGGCGACAACCTGGTTACCTTGTGGACGTAGCTCGAAGATCGAGGACGGTTCTGGAATGCTATCGCCGTCTTCTTCCATGCCGAATAGGTGTAAAGCTAGGGCGTCTTTAGCCATTCGCAATGCTTCTTCCTGAGTGTCTCCGCATGTCAAACATCCTGGGAGGTCGGGAAATTCAACAGAAATGCCGCCTCCATCGAACGAGAAGATGGCTGGATAGATATAACGGTCTTTCATGATTCATCATCCTCCCAAGCTGGATTGAGACCAGCCTGTTTTAGGATGCTCTTTTGCTTGCGTATCGGGCGGTTTTTTTAGGGCGCGGTATGGTCACGAGTCCGATCTTTTCTGGGTGGCGAAACTGATGATGCTCTCCGGTCATTCGGACCAGGTACCATCCATCAGTTTCGATTCACTTGATAAGCTCTCGTAACGAATACTCTTCTTCCCGTGCCTCCCTACAGTTTTCATTATACACGTGTTATTGACATGTGTCGATGTTGGGTGTTAATCGTGGATTCGCGCCGTCAGCAGTACATTTATGAACCCGCTTCGGCAACGGGGTCGCCTGGCGACCTGCTCATGGTCGGCAAGACCGAGCGTACGCTCAAGCGCAACACCCTGGACGTCATGGAGCAGGGCCTGGGGCCGCGCCTATATCGCTACAACCACGGTAAGGGTGAGGTGTACGTCTGTGGCCGGCGGGAGTCTGTGGCGGGGCCACCGACGAGCGGGCGGAGAACAAAATCCGTGGCTTGCCTTGGCTGGGGCCTAGGGCGACGAGATCACGCTGTGGCCGGAGAGCTTCTTCCGCATGCTGACGTCCCGTCTGTCGGTGCCAGGCGCCAAGTTTTTCGGGACGACGAACCCGGACAACCCGTTCCATTGGCTCAAAGTTGGCTACCTCGAGCGCTCGGGGATGGATCTAAAAGTCTGGCACTTTGAGCTGGAGGATAATCTGAACCTCGAGCAGTACGTCGAGAACCTCAAGCGCGAGTATACAGGCCGATGGTATAAGCGATTTATCCAGGGCCTATGGGTGCAAGCCGATGGCGCGGTCTACGACATGTGGGACGAGGGGTCGGCACGTGGTCAGTGAAGTTCCGAACCCACACGAATCCGATTGACTGATTGTCGGTGGGGGCTGCGCGACCGCGAACCTGGCGACGCTTCAGCTCATCGGTGGGCATGGAGGACGGTGGTACGTCCTGCGGGAGGATGACTTCGACAGCCGGGAAGCCGGCCGGCAAAAGACGGATGCAGAGTACGCGACCGACGTCGAGCGGTGGCTGGAAGACGTCCGCGACCGCGTGACCATCTCGCAGCCAGTCGTGCAGCTGATGGAGCAGGCCGAGTGTCGGTGGAGGGACGGTGAACGAACCTCGAGAAAATGAACGAATTTCCAGCCCATGTTGGACAGAAGTTCGACGAATGTGCAGTCTATTTGTCCACTCGGGTTGTGCAGCGACGTCATATTCTATCCCTGGAAAGGGGGGGATTCATGTGGATGGCGTATTTGGCGGCTTCACACGTTGGGCCGTGGTGTTTTTGATCATCTTTGTGCTGTTCATCCTTTTGATTCCCGTCGGCTATACGACGACCTGCACAACAACTCCTGTCTACTAGTAGGTAAAGTAACCAGGATCACGACATCTCTCCTTGAATCGTTTGGTCATTCCTGTATCTTGTAAGAGCACTGGTTTCGACCAGTGCTTTTCATATATCGCCACCTATCGGCACCGCAAAGTTGTGCCGGTTGACCTAACACTTCAGGTCGAAACGGAACAGTGCCTCCAAATGCTTTTCATGAGGGTGCGCGTCTTTCATCACGAGATACAAGCCGTCTCACGACAGCACGTTGTTCCATACGCTGCATCGCAGGGGGGAGGTGAGTCAGGATGTACGATGGTGGATGCTTCGGACCTTTCACGCGGTGGGCAGTCGTGTTCTTGATCATCTTTGTGCTGTTCATTCTGCTTGTTCCGTTTGGCGGCGGGTACTGATCCGCTCAGAGTGAGGTCACGTCCAGACGGAATCGGCCTTGCCGTGCTCCGTGATGGGGCAGCAAGCATTGCAGCGGCACCCGGGGAAGAACTGAGGGGAGAACATGCGGCCGGTGGAACGAGTATCGATGTCAGCAAGGGGAATTCTTCTGACTGCTTCTTCATCCGTTGGTCAGTCATCCTGTTCTTTTCTCCGTTCTCCTACAGCTGCGGTTTGTAATTTGACAGATAATAAGGTTAGACAGTTGCACAGGTGAGAGTCCAATCCAGTTTACACCCGTCCCACGTGGCGGGTGTCTTC